>DGHQ01000050.1:88505-99574 GCA_002392915.1 Bacteroidales bacterium UBA3844
TCGGTACCACGACCTGCCATGTTTGTGGCGATAGTCACAGTCTTGCTCTTACCTGCCTCAGCAACAATCTCAGCCTCCTTCTGGTGTAGTTTCGCATTCAACACGTTATGCTGGATACCGCGCATACGCAACATTCGGCTCAACAACTCAGATATTTCAACTGATGTTGTACCCACCAACACTGGACGACCTTGATTTGTCAACGATACAATCTCCTCGATCACAGCATTATACTTTTCACGCTGTGTACGGTAGATACGGTCGTTCATATCGATTCTCGCAATCGGACGGTTCGTAGGAATCACAACGACATCCAACTTATAGATATTCCAGAACTCAGCAGCCTCTGTCTCTGCTGTACCTGTCATTCCAGCAAGTTTGTGATACATACGGAAGTAGTTCTGCAATGTGATAGTCGCATACGTTTGAGTAGCGGCCTCTACCTGAACTCCCTCTTTTGCCTCCAATGCCTGGTGCAAACCGTCGGAATAACGGCGGCCATCCATAATACGACCTGTCTGCTCGTCGACAATCATAACCTTGCCATCAATCACGACATACTGGTCGTCCTTGATGAACAATGTGTATGCCTTCAAAAGCTGGTTGATTGTGTGGATACGCTCACTCTTAACAGCATAGTTTTGGATAAGTTGTTCCTTTTTCTCCGCCAACTCTGCAGCTGGAAGATTCAATGCTTCCAAATCGACCATCTCGCTACCGATATCCGGCAACACGAAGAATGTAGGGTCCTCGCTGACACCAGTCAACGCATCGACTCCCTTATCTGTCAAGACAATGCTGTTGTGACGCTCATCTATCACAAAGTATAGAGGATCTGTAGCCTCTGGCATTCTCTTGTTGTTCTCAGCGATATAGATCTCTTCCGTCTTCAACAAAAGAGGTTTGATTCCTGGCTCACTCAAGAATTTGATCAATGGCTGGTTCTTAGGCAATGCCTTGTAAGAGCGGAACAATGCCAAAGCACCTTCCTCCTGGCTCTTCTTGTCGCTCTCCTTCAACAATCGCTTAGCCTCTGTCAAATAGTTTGTAGCCATCACCTTCTGCAAATTGACAAGGTGCTCTACACGTGGCTTATATTCATTAAACAACTGCTCATTACTCTTTGAACTGTCCATCGGACCAGAGATGATCAATGGAGTACGGGCATCGTCAATAAGGACTGAGTCGACCTCATCGACAATAGCGTAGTTGTGCTCACGCTGCACAAGTTCCTCCACTCTTCCAGCCATATTATCACGCAAGTAGTCGAAGCCGAATTCGTTGTTTGTACCGAACGTGATATCAGCCATATAAGCCTTACGGCGCTCGTCTGAGTTTGGTCTATGCTTATCGATACAGTCGACAGTCAAGCCATGGAACATATATAGTGGTCCCATCCACTCAGAGTCACGTTTAGACAAGTAGTCGTTGACGGTGATGACATGGACTCCATTATGAGTCAATGCATTCAAGAAGATTGGCAATGTACCCACCAATGTCTTACCCTCACCGGTAGCCATCTCAGCGATCTTACCCTGATGCAACACAACACCACCGAACAACTGAACGTTGTAGTGGATCATGTTCCAAACCGTAGGGTTACCGCCTGCCTGCCACTCGTTATGGTAAACAGCCTTGTCGCCATCAATATCAACGAAGTCGAATTTCTCAGCGAACTCACGGTCAAGGTCGTTAGCAGTAACGACCACCTCCTTCTGCTCTGTGAAACGACGTGCTGTATCCTTTACAATAGCAAACACTTCAGGAAGCACCTGTGTAAGCACTTCCTCATATTTGTCAAGCTTTACTTTGGATAATTTGTCAATCTGGGCATAAGTTTTCTCTCTCTGCTCGATTTCCTGCGACTCGATCTGTGATTTCAAGTCTGCTATTTCTTTTGTCTCAGCGGACACATAATCCTGTATCCTCTGTTTGATTTCCTCCGTACGTGCACGGAGTTCGTCATTCGACAACGCTTTTATTGAAGGGTATACCAGCTCTATCTTATCAATGTATGGCTGAATCAGTTCCCTATCTCTCTGGGCTTTATTTCCAAATATCTTGGATAAAAAATTCCCGAATCCCATATATTATATTAGTTTTTTATATTATCAATTATGTCTTCTATCCGAAAACCTACGCAAAAATACACTTTATTTGCTTATAAATCGTTCTTTTTCTAAACAACAATGATTTTTTATGCTTTTTTAGCATTTAGATACTCTGCGTAGATACGTGCGGCGCGCTCGACAAGCACTGAGCAAGGGATTATCTCCTTAACGTCTGGATTTGGCTTCACACCACGAAGTTCGGCGCAGATTGTGCTTCCATTCTGTTCCTTAAAACGCATGGCCAAACTCTGAGCCACTTTATATGCATGCTCCTTGCCTTCCATATTTCCCGGGTCGACGCAGCCCTCTTCCAATCCCGACAACATTGCCGCACCAAGGTATGCCCCACACACGTCCTTCATCTTGGCCACACCGCCACCTAATCCTGCGGTGAGACGGACTGCCGTAGCCTTGTCGATACCGTAATCCTCTGCAAACGCTGCAAATACCGCTTGAGCACAATTATATCCTTCCGCCTTCAACTGGCAAGCCAGCTGTGCTTTTTTCTCAACATCAATCATTATCCTAAGTTTATTAGATATATCTTTTTATTTCCGTTTGGCACAGCATCAAAGATAATATATTTACAGCCGTTGATAGTCTTAATTTCTGATTTGATCACAACCTCGTTCTGTAGCACCTCGACATCCTTCCAGCCAAATGGCAAAGGGCATCTCAATGTCAAAGGATAATCGTATAAGTCGTCATCCAACCCGTCTTCCAAAGAGATAATCAGTCTGTTGTTGTCTGCACGTTCTTTCTTTATCTCTTCCTTTGGAAATTCAATTTTTGCTCTATCACGCTCCTTTGAATACTTTGCCGCATTCTTGAATGTGGTGACCCAGAATGAGTTCGACTTCTCTTGCTGTTTCAAGTAGTCAAGGCTCTCGCTCAGCACTGCTGACGACAATGGAGAATAGCCTTTTCCATCGTCCAAATCATACAATGAGAATATACACCATCCGCCACTGCTTCTTGCTGTATTGAACGCATATATGAAATCATCCAGTGTCCTAACCGCTTCATTCGCACCACACATTATGGAACTTATATTCAAATAGTCACTCGGAGTAGCACGCTCCACATATCCATGACATCCTCGAGCCGCGAAATAATGTTTGCTTATGATGCTTGTGTCTCCCACAACACAGTCGGTATAAGCAAATGTGTTGCACTTATACATCGGCAACTTGACATTGATTCTGGCGTTAGCATCAAGTATGTCCTGCTTCTGACGCTCTCTCGACAATGTGTCATACACCGCATGGTCTACTGTATGGCTGCCCACCTCACATCCTCTCTCCGTTGTGGCGACTCGCAATGCATCCCACTTCGTTCTGTCACACCAACGTGTCGTCACGAAGAAAGTGCATGGATAATCATGTTCGTAGAATATCGGCAGAGCCGTAGTGAACTGATTATCGTAGCTATCTTCCATGGTATATGATATAGCACACTGCTTAAATCCGTGCCATGTAGCCACTTCAAACTCGGTCTGTGGGGCGCACCCTACAGCTCCAAGCATAACTATCATCGCATAAAGCGTCTTTATATTGTTTACTATATGCATACTCAAAACCATTAAATAGTAAGGTTTTAATCATCTTCGTCTTCTACGCAAGAGCCACTCGTATTTAATTCCAACAATCCGTCTGGAATATCCATAAATATGGTTTGCTTGTCATCATCAATCTCTATAATAAAATCGTCCACCGCTGGAATCATAATCTGAAAACCTGCAGAGTCTGTCGCATCAAGGCAGAACAGAACGTTTTCCGTGTCATAGTCGACATAATCGATGACTCCTATTTTTTTCCCGCTTGTATCGTAGATTGAGTAACCCTCATAGTCCACTCCTTCCGCTTCTGCCAACGTCTCTTCATCAACATCTTCTGTGGAAAGGTATACCGTCGCTCCAATCAGGCGTTCCGCCTCCTCCTTTGTGTCAATATTGTCGAGCTTTAGTAGTCGGCCACTGTTTTTCGTCCTCTCTTCTGCAATACGGAACGGTATGTAGCACCCGTCTATATCAATGAAAATAAAATCCACACCCAACTCATCAAGCCAATCAACAGTAATCACAACTTCCAGATTGCCTGACAAACCATGCGTTTTACTAACATATCCAACTTCAATTATGTCGTCTTTCGTAATCATCGATACTTCGTTGAACTACAAATATAAATATTAGTATCAAAAATCAATCTTATTTTTCCGCTTTTTTGCTAAAAACGGAGTCGATAAAGGCTATCATCATTTCTGCAGTCTTCTCAAAGCCCAATTTCGACACGTCGACACAAAGGTCATAACCTTTGGAATCTCCCCACTCTTTTCCGGTGTAATAATCGTAATATTCCTTTCTCGCCGTCTCTCTCTCCTCCACCAGTTTTTGTGCTTTTTTTATGTCGATATTATGTCGCGACGCAATGTTTTCCGCCCTGAATTCCATCGGAGCCCGCAAGAAAAACGTCACCACATCTTTTCTTTCTCGAAGCACATAGTCGGATGCTCGTCCCACAATCACGCAACTCTCTGTTTCCGCTATCCTCTGCATCGTCTCACTCTGTGCCTTGAAAAGATTGGCTCCGGAAAGCATTGGCTCACTCGTGTTTGGCGACGATAGGTCTGCCAAATTTCCAAATGATGTCTGCAGAGACGGCACTTCATCCGCCTTTTCAAATATCTCAGGTGCGAAGCCCATATCCTTAGCGGCCTCAACCAGCAATTCGCTATCGTAATACTTGATGCCATAATGGTTGGCTATAAGTTTGCCGATATACCTTCCTCCTGCTCCAAACTGTCGGCCGATACTGATCACCACATGGTTGTCATCTGTATTTTTCTCCACGTCCACCACTTTTTGCTCTTTGCTTGGCAACATCAACGATTTCTTATATTGAAGCTTCAATACTATCGCTGCGGTGATCGCGGAGAGTGTGTCGGATACAGGCATCGCCATCCAGACACCGTCGAGTCCAAATTTCTGCGGCAGCAGCCACACAAGCGGGATAAGATAAAGCAACTGACGGGTAGAGCTCATAAATAGGGAGACGGGAGCTCGCCCGATGCTCTGGAAGAAATTCGCCACAACCATCTGGAATCCAACAATCGGCATCATTATCACCACAATACGCAATCCATGTGATGCTGCCTCCATCAACGCTCTTGCATTGCTTTCATCCTGATTGACAAAGATGGATACTATATTATCAGCAAAAATCTCACACGACAACCACATGACCACCATGACGCATGATGCACACAGCACCGTCATCTTCAACACCTTATCCACACGATCCACCAACTGTGCTCCAAAATTGTATCCTGCGATCGGTTGCATCGCCTGATTAAAGCCAAACACCACCTGTGCCGCGACCATTATCACACGGTTGCAAATTCCATACGCTCCAATCGCATTGTCGCCACCATACTTATAAAGAGTATTGTTGAGCATCATCGTCACAAGACATGCGCATGCGTTGAGTGTGAACGGCGCGATTCCGATAGCGAAAATATTCTTCACAATCTGTTTCTGCAGTTTGAAATCTGGGAGAGAGAATGTCAGGACATCCTTGCCACTATAGAAATGATAGCAGATGACAACCAAAGAGATAGCCTGGGATGTGATTGTGGCAAGTGCGGCTCCCTTAATGCCCCATTCAAACTGATAGATGAAAATTGGAGCAAGAATAATATTGAGCACCACAGTGAGAATAGTGGTGAACATTGCCTTTCTTGGATTGCCACTGCTTCGCATCACGTGGTTGAGTCCGAAAAACAGGTGAGTCAAGACGTTTCCAATCAACAGCACCGTCATAAAATCACGTGCCGGAGCTATAGTCTCATCACTGGCTCCGAACAAAACCAGAATCTTATCCAAATAAAATAAGCCAAGAGCCATTATGACAATACCGATAATGACATTCAGTGTCGTCACATTTCCAAGCACTTTGTTTGCCGACGGATAATCCTTCTGCCCCAGCTTGATCGACACCAACGTCGAACCTCCTGCACCGACAAGCGAGCCGAACGCAGCAGAAAGGTTCATCAACGGGAATGCGATAGCCAACGCTGTGATACAGCGAGGTCCGTCATTCGGAATATGTCCGATGAAAATAGAGTCGATGATATTATACAAAGATGCCACTACCATCGAAATGATGGCAGGCACTGCATATTTGAACAGCAACTGAGGTATCGGCTCAGTTCCAAGTTCCGTAGGTGTTGACTTAGTGTTCGTCATTTTTCAAATCATTTGGACGGCAAAGTTAGTAATAATTTTCTTTTGCATAAAATCATTCGAAAGCATTATCCAATACGTAATGAAACCGATAGCGAAATGGTTGATGGGTGACGCAAAAAATGGACGATGTCGATACAAAATTCGATTAAACCGACAATACAAATCGATTAAACCGACACCCAAATGGACGATGTCTGTCGACATCATTCATTTTGGTGTTGGCTATCGTCGCAAGCGATAAAGGGTCTACGACCCTTCTTGTGAGGTGTTCGGTGTGTGACAGTAGTCGATTCCGACGAAGTTGGTTTCTGGAGAATCGGAAATGATTGATGGTTGATAATCACATATTAAATGTCGATTTTTCCAATTTTATTTTTATTTTACACATAAAACTCTGTATCTTAGCGACATGATAACACATTATTATTATGAAAGTACTACTAACAACATTGTTCAGCTGTGTCTTCTTTTTGGCAAATGCATTAGACACAAATAAAAAATACTACATTTTCCACTCTTCAGGAATGGTTCTCTCTGCTGTAGACGGCAGACCTAATCTTCATACATTTGATGCCACAAACGGACAGGTCTTTCAATTTTCCGCTACTGGCAACACGTATTTTATCAAGAGTGTATCGCAAAATAAAAACGTCGCTAAAACTGGTGACTGGGACACGGAATACAATTCCACGACCGGCAACGCAGCCAAATTCACAATTGAGGATTGTGGCGGGGAATATGTCCGTTTCAAATGTGCCGCAAACAATCTCTATCTCGGCACCGACGCGATTGCTCCTGGCAGCTACGTCTACTCGGATAAAAACGGAAAGGAGACTCTCCACTTCTGGTTTTTGCGTGAGGCTTCTTCCTCTGTGCTGGTGACAGACGGGTTGCAAGGCATCATAAACAAAGCGGAAGACCGTCTTGCATCCACTTCTGAAGGCGACGGTGGTGGAGAATATCCGTCGTCCGCGCGAAAATCTCTACAGAATGCCATAGATGAGGCTAAAACAGACTTGGAAAACGCCTCTTCCCAGACGAATATTGTGTCGGCGACAAAAGACCTGAACTCCGCCATCACAGCCTACAATGGCAGCCGCAACCTTCCGTTCAGCTCAGGCAAGAAATACTACGTTGTCCATGCCAGCAACCGTTTCCTGACCAACACTGGCAACGGGGTTTCTATCAAGAATGCGGCATACAACGCGTCGCAACAATTCACAATCGAGACCCTTTCCGACGGCACTTACGCACTCAAAAGCGTCTCTGGCAATAATTATCTGAATGCGACGGGAGAATACAACACTAATTTTGCAAATTCTTCTAATAATTCATCCGCTCATCTGAAAATTGCCTACGCTCCCAATGAAGACAAATATGTGAGGATACAGTTTTCTTCCAACAACAAATATCTTGGCACCGACGGCACTAGCGATGGGAAGGGAGTGTATAGCGACAAGAGCGGATCCGACGGCAAACATTATTGGATGCTGATACCTGTCGACTCACAGATCGGCCAGCCATACACGCAATTTCACATCGGCAGTCCGGCTCTTCGACTGGGAGTGAACTGGAATGATGCGGATGGCAAACACATCAATGCCCATGGAGGATGCGTGCTCTACAAAGATGGCGTATACTATTGGTTTGGAGAGAATTACCGTGCGAATCCAGTGAAGAGCAACGGAATCGTCTGCTATACATCCACCGACCTATACAACTGGAAATACGAATGTATGGCATACAAATGTCCGGAAGCACCGTTGAGGAACGACAACCAGGACATGAATTACGGCCGTACTCTTGAGCGTCCGAAAGTGATGTACTGCCCCAACACTGGAAAGTATGTGATGTGGGTCCACTGGGAAAACGGATCTGGCTATGCGGCTTCCCGCGTCGCCATTCTCTATAGCGACAAAATCACAGGACCTTATACATTTGTGAAGACGATGCGTCCGAGAGGCGACGCGCAACCGTCCGGCTCACGCGACCAGACTCTGATGTATGATCCAGACTACAAAGTCGGCTACCATTTCGGTTCAGCCGAGGAGAATATGACGATGCACGGCACACTGCTGACCAACGACTATCTTGATCTCTCGCCTACGTGGGAGCGTATGTTTGTGAAAAAGCAGTATGAAGCCCCTGCCATCTTCAAATACCACAAACGTTTCGTGGCAATCACATCTGGCTGCACAGGCTGGGATCCCAATCCTGCCCACTCTTCATATTCTCAGATGCCGTTGAGCGGATGGGAGGACTTGGGCAATCCATGCGTCGACGACGAGAAAGCCACCACCTATCACTCGCAGAGCAATTACGTCTTCAAAGTGCCAGGCAAATACGATGCCTACATCTATATGGGCGACAGGTGGAAAGGCGGCGACTATTTTTCGGATGCCAACGTGGGAGAGTCATGGCATATATGGCTGCCAATTGATATGCGAACAGGCTATCCGATCATCCGTTTTTATTCCGATTGGGATTTGAGCATTTTCGACAAGATCAACCGTTACAGACGAGTGAAGAAGTTCGAAGATGGGAAAACATACGTGTTGCTTTCAAAGAACGCCAACAGAATCCTATCACTGAAAGATGGAAAGATGCAGTTGACGGAAGACAATGACGACATCAACCTTTCGCTTAAAGTGACGAGGACAGATGACGGTTTCTATAAGTTGACAGACGAGGATAAAAATATGGCTCTCGACGCTACAAACGGACAGTTGACAATGGCTCCAGTCAGCAACACCCCATCTCAGCGATGGAAAATAACAGACAGCAGCACTCACGACGGCTATTTCTATCTTTCTCCAACAGGCGACAGCAAAGTTGCCTTGACAAACTTCAGTGCGACACCGACATCAAATGGAGTGGTAGGACTTAACAATGCCTCTAAGACCACCTCATGCCAGTTTGCATTCTGTTTCGACTCAGAAAAATATAATATGGAAACCATCACAGACGAGTCGGACGGCACATACGACAGATGGATGCAAAGCATGGGATTTGAGTTGACAGACGTGGAGGATCACACCAACGAGAATAAAAACAATGACGAAAACATCCACGTCTACAGCACAGACAAAGGCATTGTCATTTCATCAGAAGACGACGTGGATATCCGCATCTGGACAATCAACGGACAGATGCTTGATAGTTTCGAGCTGAAAGCAGGAGATCAGAAAGAAATCCCATTGCCAAGAGGAGTGTATGTGGTGAATGGAGAGAAGGTGATGGTGGGGTGAGAATCAGGTAGATAACATTCATATTTCTCAATTAAAGACGGAATTTCTCCCGTCTTTAAATAATTATACCGATTTCACATCCTCTATATCCAGATCCAAAAGAGATGCGATTTCTTCATCACTTTTTCCTTTTCTTCTCAACGTGCATATTGTTTTGGCACGTTCTTCAGTTTTTCCTTCCTCTCTTCCTTCCTCTCTTCCTTCCTCTCTTCCTTCCTCTCTTCCTTCCTCTCTTCCTTCCTCTCTTCCCTCTGCTCGTCCTTCGTTCTTAGCAAAATCCAATTGGTTGACATAATCACGGTATGCCTTCAAACTGCGTTCATATTTGCGGCGTTCCTCTATGGAAAGCATAGAGCAGTTTGACAGATTCCATAATCTATCAAACACTTCCTGATCCTTGAATTCTATATTTCCCATACGCTCCATATTTTTCAGATTGTAGATCCATGCAAAAAGACGGAGATAATCCCCGTCTTTAAATAATTATACCGATTTCACATCCTCTATATCCAGATCCAAAAGAGATGCGATTTCTTCGTCACTCTTTCCTTTTCTCTTTAATGTAGATATTATTTTGAAACGTTCTTCTGTTTTGCCTTCCGCTTTTCCTTCCTCTCTTCCCTCTGCTCGCCCCTCCACTCGTCCTTCCTCTCGTCCTTCGTTCTTAGCAAAATCCAATTGGTTGACATAATCACGGTATGCCTTCAAACTGCGTTCATATTTGCGGCGTTCCTCTATGGAAAGCATAGAGCAGTTTGACAGATTCCATAATCTCTCAAACACTTCCTGATCCTTGAATTCTATATTCCCCATACGCTCCATATTTTTCAGATTGTAGATCCACTCATCAAAATGGTCCACACATCCGTTGTTTGACTTCTTAAATTTAGGCAACTGTATAAAATAACCATGCATCTTATCAGAAACCATCTTATTTGTCTTTGGATCAATCAGTTTCATCTCGGAAAGCACATCATCGTTGTCGAACACTCTAAACTGAGTGATGAATATTCCAATTACTGAATTAATCCCATATTTCCATATTCTTCCTTTTTCTCCCTGCGCTGAGATTGCTCTTGAAAGGTAGAATACCGCTCTGTCTACAAAAAAATCCTGATTTTTATTCTGCATCTCTATTATGACATTATTGCCATTATCCAACTTGCAAAACAAATCAAAGATTATTGTCCGACCATCACTCTCCACTGACACCAACTCTTTGTTTTCATACGTCAAATCCACAATGGGAGACCCTGCGTCAACAAAAGAGTTCAGAAAATCCATCAACAGGATTTTATCTCCAAAAATTCGTTTGAATCCTTCGTCACAGAACGGATTCAACATCTCTGTCTTTTCTTCTTTGTCCATTTTTGTACCATTACTTTTAATTATAATGTCTTAATAACTATCATCTATTATCTCAGACTCCAGAGAGAATTTACGCAAACCTTAGATTTGCAAAGTCAA
>DGHQ01000049.1 GCA_002392915.1 Bacteroidales bacterium UBA3844
TTACCATAAGTTTCGCACTGTTTTTCGTCAGACTAAAACCTTTTAATTTTACCCCCCCCACTGTTAACGGAGGTAATTTTTTCGCTTGTTTTTGACATAATTTGATTTATTTTTCATTAAAACATTACAAAGATACAAAAAACGCCTTTGAAATGTTAGAAACAAAATGTCAAATGTACCGTTTTTAACTTTTGTTAAGAATATGATTGGGTGTATAAATAAAGATGCACTTAGAATTAAAGCACAGAGATGCAAAGATCTCAGAGAAAGTCTGCGAATTTTAAAAGAAAAACATTCATAAAATAAAGCCGAACAAAAGAGAATCAAAGAAATTATTTAATTTTGAAAAAAATATCAATATTAAGGTAATATGGCAAAATCAAGTTCAATCTACATGGGAGAGGGCAAGATGGCTCTTTCTGGAAAATGGGGAAGCGCATTTAGCGCATGTATGGTGGCGTTTGCAGTGACTATGGTACCGTCGTTCATTCAACTTTTGTTTATAGACCCCACAACACAAACGCTTCCTTTGTCTTCTGCTACAATTCTCTTTTATATTATCTCTTTTGCGTGGGCATTTTGCGTGTCCTCTCCTCTCTTGTTTGCCTGTGTGGTAGGATTGCGACAGATGCACATCTCTAATGAATCTCCTTTGGATGTGATGATTGAGAAATTCAAGAAAAACATTAGCAGATATATAGTATTAGAACTCAAAATAGCGTTAAGAATACTTGTTTTCATTGCTATCCCATTGGTAATCTATTTGATTTGCATATTTAAAGGCTTTATGGAATATGGAGATATGAACCCATCTTCCCAATATGGAGGAATCGCCTCATTGAGTATGTTTGCCTTAGGTATAATATACATCTATAAAACCTTTGAATTTATATTTGTTCCTTTCATTCACAATGATAATCCAGATTTGACAGATAACGAGATACTCGACAAAAGTGCTATGCTGTCAAAGGGCTATAAGTGGACAATGTTCAAAATAATGTTGCGCGCTATATTGCCAGCATTCGCAATTCTTATTGTTTTGGGTATTGCTTTCTCATTTGTGTTTATGGGAGCACTCATCGGAGGAATAGCAGCCGCTGGAGCCGGATATGATTTCTCTAATTTGCCAGCATCTTCGTTTGGCATGACTTTCCTTTTTATCTACATGATCATTATGCTCTTTCTTGCTGCCTTTATCCAAACAAGAATGGTTCTGCCATTCTCTGTGTTATACTCTGAGCTGACGGGATATAACAATAATGATCAAAATGATCAGGGAAAAACTCCTGTTGCTGTTCCAGAAAATGTTATCGTGACAGATCCTGAAGAAAACACAAATAAGGAAGAGGAGAAAAAAGAGGAGCCTGAAATTCCTTACGAGCAGAGATATATGCCTAGATGACGTTGACGGTTGGCATAAGGCAAATAGCAGTTGGCAAATAAAATATGACAGATATGAGTGAAGCAATTTATAAGACAATCAAGAAAATCGCAGAGGAGGCAAAGGGTGGCAAACTTACTCGCGCCGACCTTGCCTACGACCTGAAAATGACTGACTCTTTGGAGGTCAGCCGTCTGGCTTGGGAAGCCTACAACCATTATGGCAAAGATCCTCTGATAAAGTCTACTTTCGTCAACAACGACAGCAACACTTCAATCGTGGATGATTATGAATTGCGTCAACTTATCGCAGCCGATAATAAAGATGGCTATTTCAACGCTTTGTCGAAGGATCTTGAAAATGGAGAAAATGCGTTGACGGTGCTTGATAATATGCTGAAGACGAAGATGTCGGAGGCTGTGACATCCGAGATGAGCAGTCTGATGAGCATCATCATGGGCACAAGGGGCATCGAGAATGTGAAGAATGAAGCATCGCATGCTGTGCAACTGTATGGTCAGCTTATAAACGTCTACGATGAGGCAAAGAATGGTGTGAAGGAGGTGGCCCACGATTTTGTCGACCTACGCACGGAGATCCTTCACGTCTACGAGAAATACGCACAGATGCTTGTGGATTTCTACGGTGACTCCATCAAACGCGTCGCCCCATCTCTTTTCGATTTTGATTCAATCGAATATCTCGACACCACACAGATGTTTGAAAAAGTCAAACTGCAATATGACCTGCTTTCTGAAAACTGCTCGGTGATGATGTCGGAGATCAGCGACGGGTTCTCTAAATCCGTGCAGATCGCCTCACAAAGCAGCAAAGCTTTGGGTGGCGGAGCTCTCGCTGTTGCGGCTGTCGAGGCAATCAAACATTATCTCGACGCTTCCGAAAAGACCGTCAGAATGAAATCCGATCTCGAGGCTTTCAAGATGAATATCAAGAAAGATGTCACAAATATCAAGTCGGACTACACCCGTCTGGCGACGGTGTACAAGACCATCAACGACCTGTATATTCCTAAAGCAGACGCATATTTCAAGTTTGGCGGCAAACTCCTTTCTGCCGAGTTTGAGCAGATGGTTTCCACACTGTATGCCAAGGCAGGTGTGGCAGAACTTGTGAAGGAGCGTGACGAAGTGATGGACGAGATCCGTGCTGTGTCTGACCAGCTCAACGACCACAACAACAATATCATCTTCTATGATGAGCAAATAGGACGTTGCCAAGGAATCCTGACAGACAAAAAGGATGACTACGAGAACGCCAAGAGTCTGCGTCCAAACAAACCATCAGTGATTGTCAATATGCTGACATTTGGCTCTGCTGACAAAAAATACAGCCAGAAGATGTTCAAATGGAAAGGCGTCTATGGCAATCTGGTGAAGGAGTATGAGAATGCTATCGTCGACGAGAAGGCTGACACATCTGAATTGGAATCTAATAAAAACGCAAAACGTGAGGCAGAACAGAAACTTGTCCAACTTAAAACGAGACAGAAAGAGCTGACAGACAAAATCCTGAAGACCATTTCCGTCGACGCTGACATGAAAAAACAACTTGCCGCTCATCTGGAGGATATCATCAAGATGCTCCACGTCGGCAAAGAGATTATTGAGAGCGGACTCGACGCAAAGAGCATAAAGGCAATCAATATCGACACTTATCATTCAAATGAACTTCCAGAAGATATCAAATCCGCTGTGGCAAACTTCAAAGATCTTGTCGGAGAAGTGGCTCCAAATCTGAAGGAAGACATGAAGAAAAATCTGGAAAAGAATTTCAGCGAACAAGAGATCGCCGAATTGAAGAGAGTATATAATGAGAGCGTCAAACTTACTGACGCGCTTGTGTCGCTTGAAGCGTTGAAAGAGCAGAATCAAGTGTCGTCTGAAATCTACGATAAAGAGCTGGAGAAGATCCAATCACAATTCAATTCTCAGATGGCAGACATCGACGCCAAAGCAGATGTGCTCGGCAATGTGCTCAAAGATCTCAACACTGCTCCCGATGCAGAGGCAAGAAAGAAAGCCATAATCAAGCTGACCAAAGGAGGCAAAATATTTGCAGACGAAGATGAATTCAACAACTTCATCAACGGAACCCTAACAATAAACATCTAATTCCACCATCTTTCCCGTAGGAAATTAATATCGGCAACACATATGACAGAATATACAAGCAGCCACAGACGACAGGACATGGGGGCTGACACATTCGACAAAGAACAGCAGGAGGCAGAAAGAGCAGCCGCAAAAGGAGAAGAGATAGAACGTAAGAAACGAGAGAAGAGAGAGAGACTCGAGAAAGATCCTACATATAATTTCTGTTCCAAGATCAGCAGGTGGATGGACAAATTTTATCTGGATCCTATCATTGGACTAATTCCAGGAGGTGTGGGCGACATCGTCAGCCTGACATTGACTGTGCCATTCATATATGTGGCCGCGACGAAGATCAAATCCATTCCGTTGACACTGGCTATAATCTATAATTCATTGGTAGATATGTTGATAGGAGCCATCCCAGTGCTCGGAGACATCATCGATATTTTCAATAAAAACCACAAGAAGAATTATAAACTGCTGACAGGATTCATAGAAGACGATAAGGAAATCAAGCATGAGGTAAACAAAAAAGCCATTTTTTGTGGAATTGCAATAGCGATATTGATATTCCTCATCTGTCTTGTGTTGAAATTCGTAGGAGAATTGATCAGCTATGTTTGGGAACATTTCACAGGATTGTTTTGAGGGTTGACGGTTGATGATTGAGGATTGATGGTTGAGGATTGATGGTTGATGATTGAGGGTTGACGGTTGATGATTGAGGATTGACGGTTGGCATCATAAAAACATAATAGTTAAAGTGATGAAAACATATTCAGGAATAAAAGCTTTTGCAATAATTGTCTCTATCATATTGCTGATACCAATAAGCATAAATTGGTTTTCGTTTCTCGCACGCTCTTTTTTTTATGATACTGTAGATGCCTCAGAAACGCCCTTGGAATTTAAAATTTTAACCGATTCTACCGCAGCAGTAAGTAAATGCCATCCTGAAATAGAAAATATCTCCATTCCTGAAAAGGTACGTATTGAAGGAAATATCTATACAGTAATAGAAATCGGAAAGAAAGCTTTTAGTTCTTGTCGTAAACTGACCAATATCAATATTCCGGCAAGTGTCAAAACAATCGGAGACGAAACTTTTAAAAATTGTGTCCGTCTGAAAAGCATCAAAATCCCCGTAAGTGTAGAGAGCATCGGAGACTCGACTTTTAAGAATTGTTCGAGTCTAAAAGACATCGAAATCTCTACAGGAGTCAAGAACATAGGAAATTCGGCATTTGAAAGTTGTTCAAGTCTGAAAAACATCAAAATCCCTACAGGTGTCAAGAACATAGGAAATTCGACATTTTTGGATTGTTCAAGGTTGAATTACATTGAAATTCCAGCAAGTGTCAATACAATCGGAGAGCTTGCTTTTTATAATTGTTCCAATTTGAAATACATCAAGATCCCTTCAAATGTCAATACAATTGGAGGATTTGCTTTTTATAATTGTTCCAATTTGAAATACATCAAGATCCCTTCGAATGTCAATAACATAGAATATGGGGCTTTTAAAAATTGTTCCGGTTTGACAAATATCGAAATTCCTAAAAGTGTCACTGACATCGGAGAATCTGCGTTTGAGGGGTGCAAAAATCTTGATGTCGTAATCGATAATTCAAAAGATGACGTGGTAGTTGGAGAGGATGCTTTTAGAGGATGCAAATCGGTAAGGTATACTAAATGATAGATTAAAGCGATGAAAATAAATCCAAAAATAAAAGCGTATGCAATAATTGCTTTAATTGCATTACTGATACCGATAAGCATAAATTGGTTTACGTTTCTCGCACATTTTTTCTCTGATGGTAACGATACTCCCGTCAATCCTTTGGAATATAAAATCTTAACTGATTCTACCGCTGCTGTAAATAAATGCCGTCTTACTGAAATAAAAAATATTTCCATTCCGGAAAAAACGTGTATAGGAGGAAATGAATATACAGTCACGAAAATCGAAAAAAAAGCATTCAGTTATTGTCGTAGATTAACTAACATCGAAATTCCTGAAAGTGTAACCAGCATTGGTTATTCGGCTTTTGAGAATTGCTCAAGTCTGATAAACATCAAGATTCCTGTAAGGGTTGAAAAAATTGAAGTTTCAACTTTTAGGAACTGTTCGAACTTAAAAAATATCGAAATCCCTGAAAGTGTTATCAATATTGGATATTCGGCATTTGCCGGATGTTATAATCTTAATGTCGTAATAGATAATTCAAAAGATAATGTGGTAGTTGGAGAAGATGCTTTTAAGGGATGCAAATCGGTAAGGTATACTAAATGACGTTGGCAATTGGCAGTTTGCAGATGGATATAGCTAACCTCTTTCGCTTTAAGCCTTATGCCTTCATCAATTGTCAATCATCAATCATCAATCGTCAATCGTCAATCGTCAATCATCAATCGTCAATCATCAATCATCAATCGTCAATCATCAATCATCAATCGTCAATCATCAATCGTCAATCATCAATCATCAATCATCAATCGTCAATCTCCTATCCGCCCATCACCTTCTTCACCACACATTTGATCGCCGCCTGTTCCTCTTTCAGATCCAACATCGACAACACTGCCTGCAGTTCCTTCAGCAAATCAGGCTCACGTCGGCACAGCTGGTATGCGATCTTGATGCAGACCGCCCTCACAGCCACAGGCAGACGCATATTGCAGATATTGTCGAGAGAGAAGTTGAGCAGATCAACGTCAATCTCTTCCATCTCAGGCAGAAGCATCAAAGATATGTTGAGCCACAGACGAAGCTCCCCCTCCTCTCCACGATTCGCCAATATTTTCTCCACTATCTCCCGACGGTATGGCAGAAGCATACTCCTCTCTTTCTTACACAACACCTCCATCACCCACACCGCATGCCATGCCAAACGAGGATCATCACCACACGTGATTTCCCAAAGCGTGGAGATATCCGTGACGCCGGTGAGAATGTCGCCGACAATCGCGTCTACACTGCTTTTATGCAACGGCTTGACAGATAATGTTGATATGATGTCCATTTATAAACTCCCCAAACTATTTTGTAATGTAAATATAACAAGTAAAAAACATTTTCATTTGCTTTTTTGACGTTTATTTACTTATTTTGGATTCAGTAATACAAAATGAAGGACTTTATGAAGATAAGAAATTTATTTTTCAACACATTAGTTTGCGCATCACTTATAGGCTGCACAGTAGGAGATGATCCAAAATCTAATTTGCCAAGCGGAGCAGAAAGTTTTCTGAACAAACACTTTTCAGATGTCAATATAAGCACTGTGGAGAGCGATGACGACAGCGACGTGGAGGTGACACTTGAAAATAAAATCCGTATCAGATTCGACCGCCGCGGCACATGGGAGGAAATCAACACAAAGAGAAACGGAATGTCGGAATCATTGAAGAAACTGCTTCCAAACCAAATAAACAACTACGTGTCGAAAAATTATCCAGGACGTGTGATAAGAAAAGTGGAGAGAAAGAAATATGGATATGAGGTGACTCTCAACAAACCTGATCCCGTGATATTGAAATTCACAAAGGGCGGAGCCCATATTCCTGAAGACGAGTTTGCTCAGTAGACCACACAAAGCATGATCACGCTCTTGTGTGGATAAAATAATGCAGCTCCTATGGAAATCATTGTCATCATTCAAGCAGCCATTATCATACTGCTCATCAAGACCCTCTTATCCAAAGACAAAAAGGTGAAGGAGGCGACGTCTCTATTGAACGGCTATGGCAATGAAAGGGAAAGCATCACATACAGCTGGAAACTAGACTCTGCAAGAAAGACCAAACTGAAAGGTCATCTGACTCTGCGATTCAACCCTGACGAGATAAAAGAGCAGCGGCTGAACAACCCGTTCGCCACTTTCAACAACTCCAACACAAATGGCGTGGAAAGCAATCTGCGGAAAATGTATTTCTACATGCTCAACAATCCACGCACACTGATGCATTGCGCGGAGATTGTCAAATATATCAACCGTGAATGCAGCAAAAACCGTGTGGATGAACTCGACAAACTTCAATTTGTCTTGGATTTCGTCCAGGAGCCGAATGTGAAATACAATTACGACCACGTCTGCAGTGAAATACAGTATCCAAAAGAGTATATCCGTTTCCCCGACGAGACTCTCTACGACAGACATGGCGACTGCGACTGCAAATCATTCCTCGCCGCCACCCTCTTCCATCTGATGGGCTACAATGTGCTGTTTCTCATCTCATACAAAATTCAGCATGCAGCAATCTGCATAGAATACGACGACCGCTGGAAAGCATTGCTGCAGAATTCCATGAGCACTGTCGTGACAGAATATGAGGGACGCAAATACGTCTACTGCGAAACCACTTCCGACAACTTCAGAATAGGCGGCATCTCTCCCAACTTCACAGTGAAGGATTTTGAAACTAAAATTGAACTTAGAGGATAAATTATGGATTATTTATTTGAGATAATAGGGTGTATTGTTTTAGGGGCCATAGCCATAACTGTCACTGTAATATCAATAAAGGAATATCAGGAAAAGTCTAAAATCAAAGACTTGTGTTGCTCAATTATAGCAAAATCTCTTCAAAAAGGAGAAAAAACAAAAATGACTTTCGAACTGCTAAAAAACTTTTATAAAAAACAGTTTCCCGATAATAACAAACAATCAATCCCCCTTTGGTCTGAAGCTGACTCTTTCGCAAACAAAGTGATTTGGCGGTCTAAAAATATCAACCCAAACACTATGGTTGATTATGATTTTGTCACAAAAAAAAGGAATCTCCTTTTCCGTCAAGATTTAATAAGATTATTGTTCAAACTCGCGGCTGATGGCGACGGAATAAAAAACGACGAATGGTATTATCTCCTGGAAATGATGGACAAGCTGAAACTAAATAAAAGAAGCTACGATTATTTTATAAGATATTATGCTCCCTTGCGTACGGAATATGACGACTACTCAAAATACTACGACAACGAAGCCAAAAAAGATTTTTCTTCCACAACATCATCGTCACTACTCCAGCAATACTATGAGATTCTTGGTGTGTCAATCGGAGCGTCAAAACAGGAAATCCAAAAAGCCTATCATGCTCTGGCTCTTCAATACCATCCAGATCTTCCACAAAACGCCAATAATAAATCCTGTGAAGCTCAAATGGCAAAGATCAACGACGCATACGCTCATGTGATTGCGAACCTATGATTGATATACAAAAACAAATAGGAGCAGGTATGAAACCTGCCCCCACGTCTCTTTTATTGGATGACATCATGGGATTTAATGGACATTGATGAACATCCTCAAGAGATCCTCGAATTTATTTCACCACAACCTTATATTCCGCATCTTTCACCACCACATTATATACGTCGGATGAAAGCGGACTCAGATTCAAATATCCGCCAATGATCGTTTTCTCCATCACCATCTTGCCATTGTTATCGTAGACGGTAACGATTCCATCATAGAGATTGCCATCCGCGTCGCTTATATACAGATCTCCATCAGTTGGGTTTGGATAAACCGACTGTTTGCCAGCATTCACGTCTGCCACATCGGTAGGATCTTTCACCTCTATATAACCTGTATATGTGGCTTCCGGATCCGCATCACTTACAGTTGTGACTGTCCAATTATATATTCCATCGACAGTTGGCGTTCCACTGAAGTAGATATTCTTCGAAGCCTGGTCTATCCTCGTCTCTATTCCCTCTGGAGCGTTCGGTTCCCAAGTGATGTTGACGGTGGACGCTCCACCCCATGTCAGATTATATTCAGCGATAGGATTATTGACATACACAGTCTGTTTGCTTGATCCGCCTCCATGTTTTGTCAGAGTAGGCTCCACCATATTGCGAAGCTTCTTGTAATATTCAATTGGGCTGTAACCCAAGTGAGGAGGCTGGTTGTAGCCGCAGTGCTCCCAAGCCACAGCCATATCGTATGTGTGGTCGTCACGTAGCCAAGGAAGCTTATAGTCGCTCGGCATTGTTGTCGTGTAGACGGTGAGATAATACTGACCATTCTGTTCTGTCCAGAATATGGACTCCTCACGCCAGTCGCCCACAAGGTCGGCCTGCAGACATGGATTGTATTTGGTAGCATTGTTGGTGTTGGCTCCCCACTGCACCTTTGCTCCGTTCACCATGATATTGTATCCGAAAGTGTATTGGCGCACCCACGTCTTATTCACATTATCCCATTTGTCGACATGACCACGGTCTGTATACTCTTCAAGCAAATCGCCGTCCCAGAAGATACGTCCGTTGATTGAACTGCTGGTTGTACTTCCGGTATGCCACTTGGCAAACTCCTTTCCCTTGCATGTGAAAATGTTGTCACAGCTCCACTCCATCGCCTCAGCTCCATCGTATGTGCTGTCGCAGTCGAGAATCAAGCCACGGCCTGTATCGCCTCCCGTCTGGGCTTTTGAGAACATCTCTCTTCCTGTACGGGCATCAAACATAGCGCAATCATATTTGGCTGTCGTCTCCTCTGTGATCATGAAATATTCCATTCCTTCATTAGACGGATCAAACTCACCCAAGTGAGTGGCGTCTCCATGACCCAAACCTGTGCTCCAAAGAGTTTTGCCATCGTGGTCGAGACATGCCGCGCCGACGATGATCTCATCAAATCCGTCGTTGTCCACATCACCACAAGTGACACTGTGGGCTCCTTGTGCATAGATTCCCTGTCCCGGTCTGTCAGAGGTGTGTCTCCACAGAGTGCTCAACGAGTTTCCATCCCAAGTGTATGCCGCAGCATATGAATATGTATAGATTCCACGTGTAGTCACAGCACATGGTTTTGCCTTTCCATTCACGTCGAGGAACGCCACACAACCTTTCATCCAGTTGCCACGGTGTCCGTAAGTGTTGCCATCAGAATTTGTAGGACGGTCATCCCAGTCGGACTGGATATTGAAGTATGGCCAATAGTCGATTGTAGCCAACTCCTCACCATTCTTTCCGCTGAAACATGTGATCCACTCCGGACCGCCGTCTGTAATAACCCCAGACTTGTTGATTGAAGAGTGGTTTGGATTAGATCCAGCAGCCGCACCCTTGCTAAGGAAATTGCCCTTTCCATCTTTTGTGCCAGGAGCAGTCTTCGTGATCAGCTCTCCATAACCGTCGCCATCAAAATCGTAGCAAAGGAAAGTGCAGCGGCATCCGCTCAAGATATTCGGACCAAGGTTCACTCGCCACACCAAAGTGCCGTCCAGTTTCAAGCAGTCCAAAATAGGAGGAGCAGTTGGAGTGGCCAAAGCACCCTCACCTGCCGACCAGCACATGATGATTTCCTGCTCACCGTCGCCATCCATATCGTATGCCGAACAATCGTATGGCTGATATGTCACCACATCACCACTTGGCAGTCTGTATGTGCCCGGATGATTAAGTTTGATATGATGGTATGGATATGCGTCTACTTTGACTCCTGATTGGGAATCAATCACGTCGCCAGCCTTATTCAAAACCTCAAGCGAGAATGTCGATTTGGCATAATTCGATGAAAGCGACGTGTTGGTACGATCCTTGGATGAGAACACAAGATTTCCGTCCGCATACAGATTGTATGTGGTAGATTTCGGAGAATCCGTCGCACGCATACGCCAGCTTACGAACACATTTCCGTCCGAACATGCCCATAGTCCACGGTTGTCTTTGGCTTGGACTGTCCCTAACCCTAATGTGCTCAACAGTAAAGCAGAGAAAAGATTCTTTGTTGTATTTTTCATGTTATCCTAAGTTTTCAGTTTATGCTTGCTAATATATAGAAGTTTCCTGAAAAACCTCTCCATCTAATCAGTTATTTCATTGTATAATACGAATTTCGATGCTGAATGGGAAATTCATAACGTATAAAAATAGAGACGCGGCATAACCACGTCTCTATCATAAAACTTTATTTTCTCCATCATCCGAACAACAATGGGAAATATCAATTAAAACTTGTTAACTTCCCTCACAAACCACTGCATACGTGACTTAACGAAATCCTTCAAATCACTCATGCTCTTGCGGTAAGACTCTGGCGTTGTGGCAGAAGATCCACCTCCACCCTGACCAGGCCAGCCTCCAAACATGCCTCCTCCAAACATACCTCCTCCAGATCCGTATCCGATCTTATTGGCTGTCGCAGACAATAACAAATATTCTGTATTCTCGTCGATATAGGCAAGGATCTCATCCAAATGTGAATTGATATCAAGCACTTTCTCTTTCAACATCTGCTTGAATGCCGGCATCTTGATAAATTCACCAAACCAGCTTGTGCAAGTTGTTCCATTTCTAGGTTGTGAGATTGGGTTGGTAGTGATGTAGTAGCCCTCTATATCGTTGTAGCCTCCCATAGCTCCAAACGGATTGCCTCCCCAGGCAATGTCGAAATCCCACATCGGACCCATCTTTATAGTACCGTCTTCCATGATGGTGAAATAGCAACTTGTGTGCATATTTCCGTCGACATCACGCGACCACTCCTTTACTAGATACCAGTCGACGAAGCTTTCCAAATCTATCATACTCATCAAAGAATTGTAGTCGCCGCCATATAGTGCCGACTCAAATTTCTCGATGATGCTCTTCACATTATTATACTCTTGTGAATTAGGTTGCAATTCCGGATCCTTAGTGAAGAAAGCATTGTGAGATTTCGGACCTTCAATCGATCCGTTGCCCAATCCTGCCTTGATATCGGCTTCAATCAGATATTCTCCATTCACACGATTGTCGTTGATCTTTGCCTGCTCACATAAATAATAGTTGCCCTTATGAACTCCATTCAACACCAATTCCGCATTGTATCCGCTTGGCACCCAATCCTGGTTGGTGTATCTCTTGCCTATGTAGTTCGACATTGCGTTGCGGATGAAAGTGGCATCGTAGAAGTTTGCCATCAACACCCAACGTTTATGCTCAAGCATACCCAAGACACGAGCTTTCTTATTAAGTTTCACAGCATACGGACGTTTTTCTGTCGTAGCGTCCCAAGTGGAATTTCCACGTCCTTTCACCTGTGCCATATCTGGCGCAGCATCATAGTTGACCGTTCCATCTGCTTCATACACAGTGAATTGTGTATTGTCGAGCCATGTTGTTTTGTCTGTTATATTTTTGTTGCCTTGTGTGGTGAGATATACGACAGGCAAACCGCTATTGTAGATGCATACCGTATATGTGCGCACATCACCGTTGCTTGCCACCACTTTGAATTGCTGTGGTTTAAGGTAGTAGACGGTGCTCTTTCCGCTTTGGATCTCCTCACCATTGCAATACACTTTCGCTCCATTAGCTACTGTGAAGTCTGCCTTCAGATTAAAGTCGACCAAGTAAGGCACGAATATTTTCACACTGTCGTTTGCGATTGTTGCGGAATAATCCTCAAGCAAAGCATTTCCGTTGGAACTCTTCTTGATGTCGAACGATTTGATTTCGTTGTTGCTTGAAGCCCTGTCTGCCTTCGCGCACTTGCAAATTCCGTCGCTTACAGACGACAACCAAGAGTATCTATTTTTTATCCAAGATGTTAGCGACGACGCTTCACTGCCCAGACTCTTATTGTTGTTCCACAATGCAGCGTTGGATTCTGCGGAAAGGGAAATCATATCTTTATAATCCTCTATTGCTGAAGTGATGACACTCTCTGTGGAAGCGATCTCCTTGAAACGGTTGCAAACTGCCGATGAGAAATCCACATCCTGCATCATCTTCTCACACCATCCGGCATTAATCGTTGAGAAGCCTTCGTACGACTGTCCATTGTTGCCAAGCCATTCTTCGTTTGAGAAGATTGGAGACATCGCTATCTTACCGTCTGTTGTGATACGGAAATAGCAGTCTTTCTTAAATAAGTGTTCATTTTTGCATATCTCGTTAGCCCAAATCCAGTCGACGAAACTGTTCTCATCTATGTAGGAATCAAACGATTTGCCACCGTAAAGAGCAGACTCAAATTTGTTGACAGCGGTTTTCGCGTTTTCCATCTCCTTCGACGCATCATCTTCAGCCGAGTCTACCAGACGAATCTTTGTTCCCTTATCTGATACGAACCACACATCGTCTGCCTCAATATCATCTGTGATTTCCCACACTGCGTCTTCCTTCACTCTTCCTTCTGACACACGTATCTGCTCACAAAGCAAATATGTGCCGAGATGTCTGTCGCCCATCACCACCTCAACAAACTCAGACGATGGTGTCCACGACATTCCCGTCAACTCTTTTCCAAGGTCGAATCCAACTTTAGCACGAAGCATAGAGGCATCATCCACATTCGAGAGAAGAATCCAGCGCTTGTTTTTTGTCATGTCGCCCAACGCTGTTTTCTTGCTACATTTGATGTTGAAATCTCGTTTTGTGTGAGAATCTTGACCTCCCTTAGGCTTTATTTCAGCAGTTGTCTTAGCAAGTGTTTTTCCATTTGCAGAGGTCATCGTCAACGGATATTCTCCGTTCCACACCTTCGAAGCCATATCAGCAGGGCCATCAATACGGATGATTGGCAAACCGCTGTTGTATACCTTCACTGTATATGTGTGTATATTGCCGTCATTATCAACCACCTTGTATTCGACATCACCATTATAGACATTGCCGCTCACACCGCTCTTTTGCTGTATGCCATTGACATAAACCGTTCCCGTAGCTGTAAAAGATGCTTTGATGGCACCTCCATCATAATAAGGAATGAAGACACTAATCTCATCTCCTTTGATTTTGCCATCACTATAATCAAATATTTTGCCATTATTGCATTCCGTTCTGAATGAGAACGATTTGATCTCATTTCCCGACGTCTTTTTGTCAGCTTTGTTGAAATCTATAGCACTGCGGGAAAAAGTTATCTCCTTCATTTCTGAAATTGGATATTCCAAGTCGAACGACTGAGTGTTTCCCTCTATGTTAAAATTATTGACATTGCCGACTTTATAACTATCTCCACCAAAATCAACTGTTTGACCTTGGATTGTGCCCGCCACTGAAAGTAGCGAGGCTATCGCATATATCGTTTTTTTCATGATCGTTTCATTTATCCGTTATTTCCACTCACTTGACAACCATTTGATTCTTGCCGACAACCAATCCTTCAGATTAGCAATCTCATTTTTGTAAGTCTCTCTATTATAAGAAGATGAATAAGAGTTGGCAAGAGCATCACCGACATTCTGATCCGCCTTCTTGTCTATCCAAGCGAGGATGTCAGTTTCAGCCGACTTGACCTTCTCGAAAGCCTTCTTCAACGCGGAGTTGAAATCCGAATCATCTTTCAACAGAGAGACCCAGTTTCTATCGTAGGCAGTGAATCCTTCCGTATCGGAATCAGCATTGAAAGCCTTTGCTGATTGGGTAGACGGAATAAAATGAATCTTTTTGTCGTCGTCCATATATATATATGTGTCACTTCCGAATGACTTGTCATTTTTTGCGATTTCATTTATCACCGTCCATTCAGCCACACTCTGGATGTCGAGCATCGAGTGCACCTGGCTCCACTTTTTAGCGGCGATCGCCTGCTCAAGTTTCTCCACCACTTCACGCGTACGAACAAGTTTCGCGCCATCCATACCGGTGTTAGGATCCTTCATAATGAAGACGGAATTGAAAAGTTGGCTTCGGAAGTAGTCGTCTCCTTCATCAGGAGCGTCTTCAATGCACATCACAATTCCTTCCTCCACTCTTCCCTTGCAGACACGAGGCTGCTCAGAAATCAAATAGCATCCCATATATGCATCGTCCATAACAAGGACAACTTTCTTTGCCTGTGGATTCCACGATCCGCTGACGCGATTAGCTATCTCGTAGCCAAGCAAACCACGTATGCAGGCATGATCACCAGCATTGGCTTCAAGAGTCCAGCGTTTGTTTTTGGTGATATTGAGAATCTCTTGTTTGCTGTCAAACTTGATGTTGAAACTGTTTTTCTTACCTGAATCATAACTGTCTCCTTTCACCTTGATTTTGCAAGCATCAAGGCTCTTTCCATCCACCGAGATTGATTTCAGATCCGACCAATCTGTTGACAAACCATTAGTTTTGAGCTCAATAATCGGGCAAGACGGAGTGACAGCGTCAAAATGATAAGTGCGGACGTCACCATTATAAGCAACCACTTTCACCTCTATATTTTTACCAATCTTTACCTCGTCGCCCTCTTTCCACGCCTTACCATTTATAAAAATGTATGAGCCGGACGTAGAGAATGATGGGACAAATGATTCTGTCTTAGGTAGAAGGGGAATAATCGGATTAGCACCGTCTGCAAAAGAGGCATAAACTTTTATTTCTTTTGTCTCTGCAGACATTGAGAAAAGCTGATTGAATGGCTGGGGTTTATCACTCGCCTTCAAGTCGACATCCTTTTCTGACACCGTCTCCGAAAAAGAGAGGTTTTTCACGTCATCCGATGAATACGACAGATGAAAAACCTGCTGGTTGGGTTCGCTCATCATTGAGTCGACAGCCTCCATAGGAAGAGAGATTGTCTTATTGTTTGTAAAAGTCACCTTAACTTCCCCTTGCGAAAAAGCAAGAAGAGGAACACAAGCTGAAAAAGTAAGTAAAAATTTTTTCATTTCTTGATAATTTTGAAGGGTTTCGCATTCACTTTGATTAGATAGACACCTGGCGCCCAACTGCTTACGTTGATTTTGGCTTCATCAGAACCAGACACTCGTGTCTTGCTCAATAATTTTCCATCATTACTGAACACCTCCACTTCAGAAGCGGAAGGAGAAGAGACGAAGATAGCGTCGGACGCAAGGGAAGGATAGACGGAAGTGCCATTGTCGGAGTCGACAGACGCAACACCGCTCGCATTGCCGTCAAAAGAGATTTTCTCCACATCATCAAGATCATATTCCTGATACAAACCAGATGTTTTGATGAACAGAGCATTAGCAGAAGTCCAGTAAACTGGTTTTTCCGCCAGAGCATACGTTATTGATTCCTTGCTTTTTAGAATCACCTTTAGATTATTTGCCGCACTAGCCTGCAGACAGAGCAGAACAGCAACAACTGTAAAAAATATTTGTGTTTTCATAGAGAACCAAACAAGTTTAATGTGTTTATAGAGTTTTTATGTTGTAGTATGAAGTTTCATACAAAATAAATATTTGACGAGCAGACATAATGCTCCCCGTCTGAGTTGTAGTAAGAGTTATCATATTGTAATGTATTAGAATTAAGTATTAAACTATGGTAAACTAACGCTTTAGTTTAAACCGCATCAAATTTAAACAAATTTTTAAATGGTTGTATTTTTTGATGAATTTTGTTGTCAAAATAGGCATTTAAATGAGTAAAAATGAATAATATGGTGAGATTTTGTGAAATTGTTTTGTCGTTTTTCCCAATTATTAAATAACGTGAGTTCAATGAATTGTAATCTGCTGATCATATTCCACTTTCTGATTGGATTCTCATCTCTTTTTCTCATATAAAAGCGTAGCTTTTCTCTGTAAACTTTAATTCTCTGTGGTTTTATTAATTTTATGTGCTCGCCTACGGCTCGCACGTGGGAAGGGGTTAGGGCGTTCCGCCCTTAACAATCCTCGTTTATGACACTTCCACTGTCATTTTCTCCTATTTTTAAATTCGTCGAATTCACGTTAAATAGCATTTATCCTCTTACTAAACCCAAGTTGCTTTCGCAATGAAACATATTCTTAACAAAAGTTAAAAACCGGCACATTTGATAATTTGTTTCTAGCATCCCAAAGGATTTTTTTGTATCTTTGCAATGTTTTAATGAAAAAATAAATCAAATTATGTCAAAAACAAGCGAAAAATTTACCTCCGTTAATAGTGGGGGGGTAAAATTAAAAAGTTTTAGTCTGACAAAAAACAGTGCAAAACTTATGGTAAATGTTTTCTGTCTGTTTTCAGTGTTTAACGCGACAACATCCTGCACGGATGAGTTAGTGGAGGAATCCCCTGATGATTTGGGATCTGCCGAAGCGGTATCAGTCGACAACGAGAAGTTTGGCAACACCATCATCTTGGGCAAAAAGCTCAACAATCCCTATTCTCTGAAGAATATGCAGGCGGCTTACGATTCGCTATGCATGGCATCGGGAGTGGCGACAAGATCTGTGGATATGTTGCAGCCTACACATCTTTATGTCCGTTTTCTTCCAAAAGATTCCGTCGACATCAACCGACTCGACAAGGAGAAGCTTGATTTGTTCTGTTATCCTTTGGATTACGATGTGGAGCAGTGGGGCGACTATTACCACGATCCATCCATTCCGGCAGACCAGCCGACATGGCAATACACCAGAGTGCCGGTGGGTTATGATTTCCCGGATGTGCAGTATGAGATATTGGACACATGTTTCATTCCGGAAGACGAGGATGAGGTGGAGACACGTATGGCAGGCAACGCTTTCTCATTGGGAGAGCTGGAGGATGCCGCTTATGAGCATTCCGGCAACGGAGACATGCTGGTGAAGGATGAATTGAGAGCCAAGCATTCCCCTTGTGGAACATTCACTGTTTACAATGATAAAACTAAGAAATATGAAGGAGTTGCCGGCATAGCTGTTAGAATGGGTAAATTTGTTAAGTGGTTTCACGTCTACACCGACAGGGACGGCTACTATTTTACAAAATCCACATTCCGAACAGACCCACACTATTGGATCTATTTCGACAACAAGAAAGGGTTCAAGATAGGATCGTGGAGCGTCTTTGCAAATGCAAGGCTATGCGCTATGGGCAAACACTCCAACAAAGGCTACAGCCATGCTTTTGAAAAAGGATCTGAAATGTGGGCTCATTGCCTTGTGAATAATGCCACATATTATATGTATGAGAATTATGAGTCCTACATTCCTTCTGACATGAGGCTATGGGTTCTTGATAATTCTGGAAAAGGAAGTGCCGCTATGCTTGGACACAAAACAGCTTCAAAGCAGAAAATTTTGGCTGTTATGGGAGCATCATTAGGACTTGGTTCGGCAGCTGTAGAGACTCTTATCCCTGCACTAACAGCATTAGCTCCAGATATAATAGTAGGATCTGAAGGGAAAGGTGCATGGAAACTATATGAAACGACTTGTCATGAATTAGCACATTCAATGCATTTCAAAAAGGTTGGAAAAAATTATTGGGACAAATACATTGATGGAATCATAGAGCTTAGAAACAAAGGCTTATATGGATATTCGGATAAGGATTCTAATTTTTCTGGATATATAGGTGTTGGGGAGACCTGGGGATATGCAATGGGATATTATATGGCCAATAAGTATTTTGGTACAAACATCAATCCTGCAGATGAATATGATTTTTGGTTTGCACCAGAAGCTACTTATTATCAAATAATTAACAATTCCAAAATTCCTCCTTTGACATTTCTTAATTGCATGGCCAGCCATTGTGTGAATTTACATACTTTAAACATTGCATTGTCTTGTTATGACAATAATATTTCAATGTCTTTATTTGTAAAATAGTTATGAGAAATTTATTATTTTTTCTGTGTTTTTCCGTATTTTTTTGTTCATGTCCTATGGAAGATGTCACATGTGATGAATATCTTGATATCAGAATTCACAATAAAACATCACAAACGATATGTGCTGATTCTAAATTTACTAATTGGAATCATGGAAAAGATACAATTTTGTCTGATTCTATTAAACACTTATGTGGAATTGGTTTTGATGAAGAAATTAGAGATAAAGCATTTTCTGTCTTGAAAGAACGTGTTCACAATAAGCATCTTTTAATTAAAAGTATTGACGGTGATACATTGGCTATTTGGACAGACTCATCTTTGGTTTTTTGCAACAGCCAATATTGGCAAATAGTGCCAGATAATGAAAATGAATTCACTTATTGCACACTTCAGCTGACTGATGAGGTGTTGCAATTGAAATGATTTATGAATAGTGGAGGGTCTACGGATTCTCCACTATTAATAATGATATGAAAAAGATATTTCCGTTTCTGTGTTTTTCAGTATTTTTTTGTTCTTGTCCTATGGAAGACACTTATGATGAGAATTTGAACTTTCAAATAATAAATAAATCGACTAAAGTATTAAACTTAGATGTCAAATATGAAATTCCTTCTTGGTCTGGACATTGTTTCAATGTAAATAAAGACAGTTTGAATATTGATTCGATTTGGATTGTCGACGGTTTTGGATTTGTAGATGAACCAAAGGCTCCATTTGATTTCTTAATGGCAGAATGTATCAAAAAGCAGATTGTTGTGACTTCCTTGTATGGCGATACTCTCGCTAATTGGAATGATAGTTCTATGGTGTTTAACGACCAAACATATTGGTTAATTCAACCTAATGAAGATGGATATACTTGCACACTCCAGCTGACCGATGAAGTACTGAAGTTGAAATGATTTATAAATAGTGGGGAATCTGCGGATTCTCCACTATTATTGTGATTAAAAATGAAAAAGATTTTGTTTTTTGGGGCTTTTTTTCTGTTTTTTTCTTCGTGTATTCCTATGGAGGATATCAATAGCGGAGATCGCATTAATATCTATATTCACAACAAATCATCCCAGACAATAGGTGTGGATTTTAATTTTGAACTTAGATCCAGCAAGTGGAGTTATAAAAAAGACTCTGTTTTGCCAGATTCAATTTCTCAATTGTGTGAAAAAGGCTTCGATGATATTATTGGGGATAATGCCATTTCTGCATTGAGAGAACGTTTTCTCAACAAAAACCTTTTGGTAAAAAATGTTGATGGCGACACTTTAGCTCTCTGGTCTGATTCATCTCTGGTATTCCAAGACCAATATTGGACAGTAAATACACAGGACAAGGGGGATTTTATTGGATGCACACTTCTGCTGACTGATGAGGTGTTGCAATTGAAATGAAAAAATGGTGAGAAGTTATGAGGTAGTGGAGAATCTACGGATTCTCCACTGTTTTTTATTTGCACTGCTTAGTTTATGACAGACCTACCGTCTCTTTTTTCTCATAAAAAGGAGAAGCCTTTCTCTGAGATCTTTGAGTCTCTGTGGTTTAATTCTAATTGATATATGGGCAAGAGGCAAAATCCTTTAATTAAACAGTTTCTTATTTTTTATGATTTGTGCTAATTTTGTATTCATAATCCGAAATAGAGATGGCATACTCGATAAAGAAACATATTCAGCAGCTGATATATCTGCTTAAAGTTCATTCGTTTTCAGACGTGGTTGTCTGTCCGGGCAGTCGCAACATGCCTATTGTGGAATCGATGTGTTGCGGGGATTTCAATGTGCACAGGGCACTCGACGAGCGGAGCGCGGGATTCATGACGCTTGGATTGGCGCAGACGGGCAGGAGAGTTGCGGTATGTGTCACGAGTGGAAGTGCGGTGGCTAATCTTTTGCCGGCACTGGTTGAGGCTCAGTATCAGGGGATTGGCATGGCTGTGGTCACTGCCGACCGTCCGAAGGAGATGATAGGGCAGATGATGGGGCAGACGATGTGGCAGACATCTGCGTTGGCTTCGGCTGTGAAATATAGTGTCGACGTGGAGGATGACGAGAGTGCCGACGGCATGTGGTTTGCCAACCGTGAGATCAATGCTGCTTTGAACATTGCGTATGCAGGGCAGAACGGTCCGGTGCAGATCAATATGCAGATTAAAGAACCGTTTTTCGAGTGCACCGTCGAGGCTCTTCCAGAGTTCAGAAAAATATCGCTCATTGGAGACGCTTCTCTTTTTGGCGACACATTGAAGCCATTGTGGGAAAAATCCAAATGTCCGTTGGTGATGGTAGGTCAGAACGACGGAATTAATCCATCTTACATTGATGCCTTCATCCGTCTCGGAGCTCCATTCTACACAGAGGTATTGTCAAATATGGAATATTTTGCGCCACACGTAGAGACGCACGGACGTGCGTGTCAGACGAATAATAATCGCATTCCAGACGACAAAATAGAGGCGTATAATCCTGATTTTGTGATATATATCGGTGGACATATTGTCAGCAAGATTGCGAAGGCGGCGATCACAAGAATCAAACCACAGACGGTGGTCCGTGTGTCGAAAACGATGGAATTTGCCGACACATTCAAATGTATGACACATTTGTATGTGGACAACTGTAGAGACGTAGCGTGCTACGTCTCTGTCTCGGATAATGCACGCAACGTCTCGGATAAGGAATGGATGATTTGTAGAGACGTAGCGCGCTACGTCTCTACGAGTATCCACACACCGATGGATTCCACAAAATATCCGTCGGTATACAGTGAGTTTCTTAGCCGTATAGCACCGTCATCACAAATATTCATTGCCAATTCCACAACTGTCAGAGCCATCGATTACGCCTATTGGAATATGCCAGAAGCACAAGCCAAAAGACTGCGGTTCTTTTGCAACCGAGGCGTGAATGGAATAGAAGGAAGCATGTCTGCGGCGATCGGATATGCGAGTGGAGTGGGGGATAAGCCCGTCTACCTTGTGATTGGAGATTTGAGTTTCTTCTATGATGTCAGCGGACTGTGGAGCGCGGCGAACACCAATCTGCGAATTCTTCTTGTGAACGACGGTATAGGAAGCATCTTCACACGTCTTGCGATGAAACAGACGGAGACGGTGAAGAATTATGTGGCTGAGAGTCATGGATTCAAGGCAGAAGGAATTTGCCAGTCGTACGGAATAGATTATAAAACAGCCAGAGACGGCGAAATTCCGTCGACAATATGGGCATGGTATTTCAGCGATGAGAAGGGAGCGAGACTGCTGGAGATAACTGTGTGAAAAGCTAATAATAAAAATTCACCACTTATCTTCTCACATATTTTGCTCCACAATTGAAAAAATTGTATTTTTGGGCTGAAATTCAAATGGTAAAAGGGCTATGGAAGCTAACAAGCAAGTAAAAGAGGGCAATGGATACATATTTGCCTACTATTTTGACGAGGAGTTTATAGAGAAAGATTGTTTTCTTTCAAAAGATCAAAAGAAAAATTTTAAGGGAGGTTTTGGTGCAGTAATTTTTGCAAACTATACAAATTCGTCGGCAGGACCATATCAGGAGCTTTTGTTCATACCTGGTAAGTTTGCCATTGATGGAGATGAATCCTACGTGGTATCAAAAGCATATTGTTCATCTGCGAAGGCGATGGAGCAGAAGGTGTTCTGCAAGAAGGAACTTGCTGATTTCAATATAGAGAAGGTAGACGACAAGACAGAGACAATTGTTGTGACGCGTGATGGGAAACCAATTTTCAGAATAGAGGTGCAGTCGTGGGGATTCAACATTCCGATGACATCCGATATGGTGAAGTTCCCGCTTGTATCTGTCGAGGACGGAAAGGTTGTGAAGTGGGATTACAATGGAAGCGGCACTGCAAGTTTCGCCAAAATTGAGGCGATAGGAGTGCGTCCGGCGAAATTTCCGGATGTAGCGTTGTTCTCGCCGCTTGTCGGAATCCATTTTGAAAAATTTAATATTGACTATACTAAAAAATAAAATCGACGGTGATGGAGAGAATTTCTTGCTTAGACGGAGAGAAGTATAAAGAGTTGAAGGTGAAGGAAGGTGTTTATGTGCCTGATTTGGCTGTAAAATTCCCGGATGACGATCCGTCTCGCCGCATGGTGAAAGTGGAGGTGGTGAGGGATTTGAAGTTTGATGAGACTTATCCTTACCTTGACGAGTCTTCAGACTACAAGAGGAATGTGTTCCTTTGCGATTTGAAGACGTATCTTTGCAATTTCCTGAACTGGATGATATATGGTTTGAAGATTGAGAACAAGCATGTGTTAGACGGTAAGGATTTCAGCAACGGTGCCATCACAGTGGCTAACCACCAGTATCGTTGGGATGTGCCAGGAGTGAGAAAAGCTGTTGGCTACCGTCGTCTTTGGATTCCCGCGTGGGCTGACACATTCAAGACAAGCGACTATTTCAATCTTCGTGGTGCAAGATGTATTCCTATTCCTGAGAATATGGGTGGAATAAAGAAGTTTAACGAGGCGTTCGACATTTTGCACGAGAGAAAAGAGTGGTTCCATATATTTCCAGAGGGAGTGCGTTGGGATTTCTACAAACCATTCAAGCCATTCCGTAAGGGAGCGTTCAACTGGGCCTACAAGTACGACATGCCGATTATTCCGATGGTGTATGTCCACCGAGAGCGAACAGGCTGGAGAAAATTGTTTGCCAAGGGGGAGCCGTTGATGACGTTAAAGGTGCTTGAGCCTATGTATGCTGACAAGTCGTTGCCAAGAAAAGCCGCTGTCGACAAGCTTCGTAAGGAGGTTTACGAGAAGATGCTCGACGCTGCCGGAATCATCCACAACCCATGGCCAATGATTCCTGAGGTTGACAATTGATTTTTGACAAAGAAAATAATAACTGTAGAGACGCGGCATTGCCACGTCTCTTACATTTTTACAATAAAACAGATAAAACGAGAAAAACAAAATGAATATCAACGACGTTTCAAAAAAGAAATATACGGTCACGGATAAGGATTCAGCTGTGAATCTTGGAAGTGGCGGCCTTAATGTGTTCGGCACTCCTGCTCTTGTGGCAAAGATGGAGCAGACGGCTCTTGAGATGGTTCGCCCGACTCTTGACGACAACAGCGACACAGTGGGAATAGAGATCAATGTGAAGCATGTGAAGGCGACGGCAATAGGCAAGACTGTCACTGTTGAGGCAAAGATCGTCAAGATCGACGGCAGAAAGATCTGTTTTGAGATCACAGCCACAGATGAGGCTGGCGACGTGATAGGATCAGCATACCATGAGAGATTCGTGGTGGACAAACAACGTTTCATGTCAAAATTGCAGTAAGACGATGCTCATCACCACTCGTGCGATCATACTTGGCGCGGTGCGTACTGCTGGGGATAAACTTGTGGTGCGGACGCTCACTGAAGAGGCGGGCAGGGTGGATTTTATTGTCTACGGAGCGTGGAGCAAACGGTCGGGGCACAAAGCGTCGTATATATTCCCTTTGTCTGCTGTGGATGTGACGTGGGATTACCGTCCCAACAAGGAATTGCCGACGTTGAAGGAAGCAGCACCGTCTTACCCATTATTGGATCTTTTCATTCAGCCGGAGAAATCGACAATAGCGATGTTTTTGGCTGAGATTTTTGCCAGAAGCATTCATAAGGGAGAGGAGACGCGGGAGATTTTCGACTATTGTTGGCAGACAGTAGCGTCGCTCGAGCATACACAGCGCAATATTGCCAATTTCCACATCGCCACGTTGGTTGGTCTGAGTCGTCTGCTGGGCATCCAGCCAAACACGGAAAAACATCGTGACAATGCCTATTTCGACCTTTCCACAAGCCAATACGAATATAATATGCCGTTGCACGCATTCTACCTGAACCATCAGCAAACGGCATTCCTTCCCACATTGCTGAGAATTAACTACCGAAATATGAAATTCTACCGTCTCGACAGGAAAGAACGCCAATTTCTCCTCGAGACAATCATCAAATATTTCAAGCTCCATATTCCGGAATTCGGGGATGTCAAATCATTGAAGACGCTGATAGAGGTGTATAATTAGGGGTGGACCGTAGGCGAGCACACAGAATTTAATAAAACCATAGAGGCCAGAAGTTCTCAGAAAAAAGTCAACGATTTTTTGAGAGAAAGAGAGAATTTAATAATCGTCGAGACGATTTGTCGGAATTTTGCTATCTTTGCAACGATATTTTTAAAAACATGTATATGAAATTTAAGATTAATCCGAAAAATTGTCCTCCCAAAAATGGGGGGGGCGGTAATGCGAAACTGGTGATTTATGCTTCCCTGGTTTTGTCTGTTTTGTGTGGTGTGCCATCCTGTACGGATGAGATTGAAAATGAAATCGTAGAAAACAATGCGAAGATGCAGGAATTTGACGCGAGTGATGGAACTCTGAAATTAGGTAAGAAGATTCCAAACCCTTATTCATTGAAAGTGGTTCAGCAGGCCTATGACGAGTTGGCGGAAAAGTCAGGATTGAGATCATGCGAGACCCTCGCTCCCACTCACTTGTATCTGAAGTTTGCACCTAAAAATCTTGAAGAAGTGAAACTTCTTGAGTCAGACACAACACTATTTTTCTACAATTATCCGCTCGACGTGGAGCTGATAGGAGAAGGAGGAGGATACCACGACCCTTCACTTCCAGACACTGTGCCTACATATCAGTATGTATGTGTGCCTATTGACCATCCGTTGCCAGAAGTGGAGTATGAAGTGTTGGACGAGGTCTATTATGAAGAAGATGAAGAGGCTGGACTTCGTTCAGGCAGTGCTATTTCATGGGAACAGCTTGAGGAGAAAGCTTATCTGTTGGCAGGAGACAGTTCAATAATCTCAACACCAGAGACAAGAGGGTCACAATGGAGAGCAGGAGGAAGACTTCGTTACGAGGACAACTATACGAATACTATAGTGCCGTTGGAGGGTGTTCCTGTCAGAATGCGTTATCATATAATAACCTATCAGAACTGTACCGACAAAAGTGGATATTTCCAATGTTCCACTACAAAGAGAGGAGACTGTAAGTACTCAATTGAGTGGAAAAGAGCAGTGTTTAGGATTATTCCGGAACATAAACTATTTGTCACTGCCGACTACGTCATTCAAAAGAATAAAAGCAGAGTAGATAAAATCTTCAGAAAAAGTGAGGATGTGAATCAATGGATCTATGCGAGTTTGTTTATTCCTGCACATGAGTTTTTTTATAAAGACATGTGTGGAATCCAAAGACCAGAAGAGGATATTGATATCACTCCAAAAACAATAGATGATGATTATTCCAGTGGTGGTCACAAAGGATATAGACCTAAAGAAATCAGAATTTTTAGATATTACTATAAAAGTGATAAAAGTGTAGAAAAGAATTCCGCTTCTTACTATGGAACAACCATCCATGAACTTGCTCATTCTTGTCACCGAGAATATGTTGGAAGATCTACATTTAGTGATACAGACGACACAGTGAAAGACACATGGGCTGTGGGCGTTCAAGATTATTGTTCATTGCGAAAATATGGTGAATATGGAAGAATTATTACATATTACTTTATTGCACAACCTTATAGTCGTCAGTATACAGGTCTTGTCAATGATTTGAGAGACGATGCACGAGAAGATCCAAGTTTTATACAAGATTGTCCTTCAGATAAAGTAAAAGGTTTTACTTTGCTGGATGTTCAGAAAGCTCTAAAGGGAGCAGAAAGTTGGGAAGATTTTAAAAACAATTTTATTAACGCTAATGCAAAAGATGATGAAACGAAAAAAAACATTCGCACTTTGTTTGATTATTGGGCTAACATTATTATGTAGTCTTTCTTCTTGCGACGGAGAAACAGAACCCAATATGTATATTTCGAATTTTTACATCAATGATACATCAGATTCTTTGTTTGTGGATTTTCATTATTCTTACAAAGATTATAAATATGAATTACAACAGGGTTACAGATCATATTCTTTAGGTTCTGGAGATACAATGTCTTTCTTATTTGAAGAATATCCTGATGATATCAGTCGGGCTGATACAATATCAATTAAAAACTCAACAGGAAAATATTTATTTTATCCTGTTAATTATGGATCATTTTGGAATGAGAAATACAAAGAAATCTCTTCTGGAGAAAACATAAGTAGATATTATTTCATTGATGATTCCACACTTGCCAAGTGTGACACATTATTGAAAAATTAATCAAGAATTAAGAGTGGAGAATTTCGGTTCTTCACTCTTTTTATATAACGTGAGTTCTATGAATTGTAATCTGTGAATCATTTTCCATTTTCTGATCGAAATCCGACCTCCTTTTCTCATAAAAAGACGAAGTCTTTCTCTGTGAACTTTTTCTCTCTGTGGTTTTATTAAATTTATGTGCTCGCCTACGGCTCGCACTAAGGAAGGGGTTAGGGCCAATATCAATCAAACATGGGCCCTTAACAATCCTCATTTATGACACTCCAACTATCTTTTTGATTTCGTCGAACTCACGTTGTTTAATAAAAAGCTGTTAAAATTAAGTGAAATTTTGTTATGGATTCATCATTCCACAACCGGTCATAAATATGGGTAAAAACCTTATTTATTTCCCGTTTCCGCCCTTTTCTCTTTCTTCGATAGCTTTTTGTCTTTCTTCCTGGATGGCTTTTCTTTCCATTAGTTCTTTGAGGATATTCTCTTTATTTTCACCAAGCAGCATTTTCGCGCATATTTCAGCGGAATAGGCGGAGTCTTTGCTGAATTCTATTTGTGCCGGGAACGACTCTTCCACAGTGCCGTCGGGAAGGGTGTCTTCCACCTTGATGTTTGTGTAGGTTCCGCCCATCTCAATGGCGTACTCTTTAAGGAGCTCTTTTTGTTCGTTGGTGAAGGTCGACGGTACTTTCACGATAGTGTGGATCTCTTTTTTGGGTTTTCCTTTGGCTCCCATCTCAGTCTCTTTTCTGAATGTGGACATGCTTAGCTGTGTGCGAGCCTGCCATTCGGGGACATCGGAAAAAGCTTTCTCCATGTTCTCCTCATTCTTTGAGACAATGTCAGTCAGCCTGGCAATGGCATCTCCAAGGGAAAGCCTTTCTAATGGAAGACCCTCCGTAACATCCAGTTTGGTGACTTTTTTTGTCACTTCAGCTGGTTGCTTCGACTCCTCAGAAATTTGATTTATCTTTTTTTGACTCTCTTTCCCTGCCATTATCTTGACTGTACTCTATGCTATTTTCAGCAAATCGTTTACAAAAATAGTTAAATAAATTTTGTTTAGCAAGATGTTGAATGGATTGGTTTTACAGATGGGGAATGACTTGTCTTCAATGAAAAAGGAGGTTGATATATGCGTTTTAGGGGTGTATCATCGGATACCCCCTAAGACTAAACATAAACATTTAGAAAGTCATTCTTGTCTCATAACTTAGGACCGCCTTTCTTTCCAAAGGCAATCTGTTGGTTGTCGTTACTGTTACTCATCTTCTTTTCTTTATCTTGTGTTATTTGTCGCTTTTGGTTATATGCTGCGTTTGTTTCGAGGATCTCCTTAATCAGGTTTTCCTTTCCTTCGCCAAGCAGCATTTTGGCGCAAACCTCAGGTGTGTAGGCGGCATCTTTTCCAAACTCGATTTTAGCTGGGAAAGAGATGTTTTGGTTTCCATCCGGACCAGTCTCCACTATCTTCATGTTGGTGTAAGTTCCGCCCATCTGTGTCACATACTCTTTCAAGATTTCTTTCTGCTCTTTTGAGAATGTCGACGGTACGTCTACCACCACATGTGAGGCTTTTTGTTTTTCGCCATCCTTGAACGTTGTCATGGTCATCTGTGCTCTCGACTGCCACTCTGGTGCGTTTGCGAATGCCTGAGCCATGCATTGTTCATTTTTCTTGACAATTTCAATTAATCTGTCGATCGCCTCGGCTACCGATAGATTTTTCGGAGTTTGTCCTTCTCCGTATATGTTGTTTTGAGCTTTTTCTTGCTCCTTGTTATGACTAAATTCTGTTGCCATATTTGGACTAAATTTAACCTCGATTTTCGTTGTTTTTATTACAAAGCACTAATTTTTGTTTTGCGATAGCAAAATTAGAGGTTCGTTTTGATATATGCAAACAAAAACGGAATTTTTTTCAAAAAAATGTTGAATTTTTTAATTTCGACCATGAAATCTACCAATATTTAACGCCTGACGACGTATTTTTTGTTTTTTTTTCATTAATGATACACAGGGGAAACTCAGGAGTATTGGAAGTTATTTTAAAAGAATCTGGTTATAGAGTTGAGGATTGTTAAGGACGGAACGTCCTAACCCATTCTCTTCCGCGAGCCCAAAGGGCAAGCGGTAAAAATGCGGGATGAGATTCTACAGCAAATGGCATTCTGCATAAAAAAAGGATTGTATCCGTTTTTGATACAATCCTTAGTTTTGTGATAAATTTATCTTCATATCAAGTACCGTCATCTGGTATCTTTATTTTTTTCTTTTTATAGGCGTCTACTTGGTCTATAATCACCTTGCCGTTCTGAAGGAATGATTCGTATGCGTTTTGATCCATGACGTAGACGATTTCGTCAAGCTGCTTGTATCTTTCATTGGCTTGCTCTACAGTAAGGCAGTCGGACATAAATTCAGCGTATTCCTCAAGATAGTTGTTGAGTTTTTCTCTGTTCTCACACGTCTTCTCCAAAAATGGGACGACTTGCGCTACAAATGCCTCATAATCTTCCTGTGAATTGTTTTGTTTGATCTGCGACGCGATTGCATTAATCTTTTTGAAGAAGACATACTGCTCTTTGATGAAGTCTATTTTTTCTTCACTGAGTGTTGTCTTTGAGACAAACAGATATTCGAATGGTGAAAATCCACCTTCCGACTCTTGGTGTTTATTTAGGAAGTTTTTGATCTCCACAAGCTGTTGTTGCACAGTCAATATTTTAGACAGGTCTGCGCTCATGGCGTTGATGACCTCGTCGTCGGAGATCATCTCTATGAATGTTTTGGGAGATTCCAATAATCTGCCACATTTATCCTTGAAACTTAGCACAGCGTCTATGGGGCTCTCTTTCAAGAACCATTCTCTCAGCTGTTCCAATTTTTCTTTACTCAACATTCTTTTATCTCTTTATACTGATTATCAATACTTTTTATGGATTTATATTCCCATACTTTTTTTGTCAGCCTGTATTTGCCTGAAATTTTTTGGAGCAACTTTCAGCACTGGTTTGATTCCTATGGGAGTCTTTTGTATGCTCAGACTGACGGATGCCTCATACTCTTTTTTTGAGGTTTCCTTACAGTCGGTGAACATCACGGTCTCTCCTTTAAGCAGAGCCTCTTTTTCTGCTTTGCTGACGTTGTGTCCTTTTATTTTATCTGGTATGCAGTTTGGTGTCACAGACATCCATGTGGGTTTGTCGGTGTCACGGAATGGAAGAATATGACATTCTCTGATCCTCGACAGTTTGACACGAGTCTCTTGGTCTATCTTTAATTCATCTTTCACCCGCAGGTTGCCAAACAAAAGAGTCTCATTTCCGTTTTTGCCGATACCTTTGCAGACATCCACACTCACGTTTCCGTCGTGGTTCAGGATGGAGATCTTCTCACCATTTTGCAGTTTGTCGAATCTCCCGTCGCTTTTGATGGCATAAATCTCTTTGTCCTTGACATATTTGCTCAAGAGTTTTTCAATTGAGCTGACATTCATCATGGTTTCGAGATTCATGGTGCATTCTGTCGTTATCCCTTTCTGTTTGATGGCGGCTGGGCCACCAAGTTTTTCGTTGAGATAATCTTTTGCCGACGTGGATGCCTTCAGCCCTTTTTCTATCTCTGCAAATCTTTCATACGAGAGAGAATAGACGGTGGTTCGGGTATCTTTGTCTGTCAGCATTTTCTGATACTCTTTATTATATGCAATATTATCCCACGTTTCCCTGTCCGTCACAATCTTCACGGTTTCCCTGTTGTCTTTTTCTGTCAGGAAGATTTTCACTTCGTTTTCATTGAAGTTCAACGTGTTCATATTGTCGGTGATGTAGTTCTCTTTCTCAAAGGAGAAAGAATCCAGGCTCCAGTCGTTAAAAGATTCCATTATTGGCATGGAGACGACAGATAAAAAGGAAAACAGGAATATATAAATTGGGTCGATAGAAATATATGTCGCATTTTTCAGAGCCTCTACAACTTCGTTCTTTTTTGAAGCCTCCTGCTTTTCGGCTTCGTTTATGAATTTGTCTAAAGAAGAGAGATATTCCTCATTGAAACGTGAAAGCTCAGGCGCCACATTGTTATCATTTCTGTGCATGAAGAAAAATTTCATTTGCTCCAGCTTAAACTTATTGACTTTTTCTGTGGCGTCTGCAAGGTTTCTTATAGCGTTATCAAGAGTTTTATCTATTTCATTCAGGGGTACGTAATTAGCGTCAGTATCGTTTGGGTTGTCGGATACTGGTTTTATAAGCATGTATTGCTCAGACTTTTTGTCGTATGCAAAACGTATGTTATTGCTCATTTCGGACTAAATCAATATGTGTTTATAGTTTGTGATTTTCAGACTTCACAATTATATTTTGTTATCCCAACTAAACAAAACAAAGAAAAAAACCATAAATTGCTGATTTTCGCATTTATCAGTAGATTTCGTTGCTTTATTCAACGCAAAATTATAAATAAAAATGATTTCCAGGGCAAGATAGGCGAAATTTTTGTGCAGAGACGCGTCATTGTAGTAGAGACGTTGTGCACAACGTCTCTACGAATTATTTAAAAAAAATAATGAGCGGTAACCAATACCACTCATTACTTCTTTTTCCTTTAAAGATAAAGGGAAAATAGGATTAGTAACAGTACAAAAAAATCTAATTATTTCCATTTACGAATCTCATTACCTTCTACCTTACGTAGTGTAAATCCTTTCGTCATGTCTTTACATGTGCAAATATATAACTAATATCATAAACTGCAAAATATTTTGTGAATTTTTTTTAAAAATGTGAAAATTCGTAGGGACGTCGTATCTACACGTACATCCATTAAATGGTGTTTTTTCCGGTTATCTGTGTCCTGATGTCCCACAATCTTCTGTATGGCTGCACTCCCTGCTGTGCCAGTTTACGCATTCGGTCGAGTTCGGCTGTACAGATGTTTTCCACCTCCTGTCTGATATTCTCACGGTTGTTTTGCAGATATTCACGCATTCTCGCGTCACGGATCTCTATCACACGGTTGAGCATGTTGTCTTTTTCAAGAAATTGTGGAAAGACTTTTTTCATCTCTTTCGATGGTTTCTTCACCTTGCTGATCAATGTTGTGACTGATTTGTATTTGGTGTGATCGAAACCAAAGGATGCTACGTCGTTGCGGTCGAACCAGTGGCGAATCATTGCGTCGACAAGATTTCTTGTCTCTTTATATTTGGAATGGTCGAATCCGATTTCTTTTGCGTAGACGCGAAGATTTGCGTCGACGACATCATCATCAAAGTCGTAGAATTCAGGCAGTTCGAGATAGTGGGCAGCCTCATCTTCACATGCCTCGACATCTATATCAATATGTGCTGCAAACACACGGTCGTTGTTGTCGGAACCGTTGTTGTCGCAAACCAGTCCTGCGAACCAACCTTGTTTTGCTTGTGAGAATCGTTCTGGTGGTATCATATAGTCCATCTGGTACGACGATGCGTTTTTTCCGGATGTGGATGCCGACTCTTTCTGCTGTCTGTTTTTTCCTATACGTTTAGATATTTTTTCCGCTGTCTCATCAAAACATTGTCCGACGAAGAAGTTTCCCACCGTCTGAATTATCTTATTGGCGTTCGACTCTTTGTAATCAGCTTTGAGTTGGGAGAAATCCTGAAAACCGAGAAGTATAGCCACTTCGTTGGAACGAGCTGTGGCGATGAGATTGTCGAGTCCATGCACGAACATAGTTGGAAGCTCGTCGATGATAATGGCGCTTTTGTGTTTGCCTTTGTTGTTTGCCAGTTTCAAAATACGTGCAGTGTATACGCCCAAAGCGGTGCCATACGTGTTGGAGTTTTGCGGGTCGTTGCCGAAACAAAGCAGTTTGGGTTCGAGTGGATTATTGATATCCAGGTCGATGTCGTCGCCGCTCATCGCCCAATAGAGATAGATGGAGGAGAGTCGTGCCAATGGAATTTGTATCGACGCGATTTGTCCTTGAATTTGTTCGACAGCTCCTGCCGACCATGCGTTGAGATATGGGGCGACGGCTACATACAGGTCGGTGTAGCTTGCCAATATCGGGATGACTTTGTCTATGGGTTGTGATATAAAATCGATGACGTGGGGGAATGTGCAATATTTGCCATCCTCATAAATGCGTAAAAACCATATACATGCACCTAGATAATTGATTGCCGACTCCACAAAGAAATCTCCTTGTTTGTCTGCCCACGTGCGAGCAAGGTTGTAGCACACCACCTGCGCTATTTCGTCGGCGTGGGTTTTCGTCTCCAAAAGGCTTGCTTTGAGAGGATTGCAGCGGAGGGAGACGCGGGGCTCATTAAAATCAATCATGCCGTATTTCGGCTCCACTCCATTGTAGATCTCTTTCCAACGATGTTTATTCCACATAAAATTGGAGTATGCGATTTCCGATAAATCAGGGATTTTGTAATCGTAGAGGTACATTGCGTATCCTTTTGCCAATGCCTGGCGTATGTAGTTGCTGATTATTGTGTATGATTTTCCCGAACCGGGAGAACCGACCACCATAGTCGCGCGGAACGGTGCTTCCAGGTTGATCCATCCTTGATGCTCTTTGCCTTGACGGAAATATTTAGTCGGGAAATTGATGGTATATTCATCCGTGTAAAACTTCTCATTCTGTGGAAAATCAGACTGTTCCTTTAGGTTGAACGGATCATCATCAGACAGGTTGCGTTTGGGAGCAGTCTTAAACAACAACACTCCGATAATTAAGGCAACAACACCTCCTAGTATCAGTAGTATATACATATTTTATAAATTATCTACGGTCAGTAAAATATTTGGTTGCAAAAGTAATCTTTTTAATCAAATTTAGCAAGTGCAAAAGCACACGTAAACAAGAAGATAGCGATGAAATAAATTAAGAAATAGTTTAATTATGGCTTTGTCATATTTATATGACGGATATTTCTATCTTTATTCGTCTGAAAGACGCTATCGAGCGAAGCGATAGTAACCCGTGACGAAGTCTCTGTGTTTATTCTATATGCGTTCGTCCTTGCGGACTCGCGGAGAGAGGGGAAGTTAGGGCGTTCCGTCCTTAACAATCCTCGTAAAAATCAGTCATAAACTAAGGTGGAGCCTTAATTATTTACTTGTTAACTCTGCATCTTTTTATAAATCCCCACAAACAAAAGTAATTGCAATCACAGATTGTACGGAAGAAAATTATACTTTTGCAGAAAATTTAGGAAAAATGAGCAAGATCAGTTGGTCTGAATTCATTATAATATGGCTTTCCGTATGCATATTTATTGATATAGTTCTTCTGTATCTCAACAGGAATAGGGGAACCAAAGAGGATTCTGTGGCAGAGGAAAGAAAAGAAAAAATCAAGCAGCTTAACACTCCATACAGGGATGATGTCGCTTATGAGACTGTGATCCGTCGGGCAACGATGAGATCGGTAGAGGCGATAACACTGAAGGAGGAGACGGTGCTGAAGGATGATATTGTTGAATGTGAAAATGAGGATCAGGTGGAGCTGACAGAACTTCAGCAAGAGACATCAGATATAGTAAAGATGCTGTTTGGTTGAGATAAAACGTTAACATTTATGAGCAACAAAACACTTGCGACTCACTTATATTGCCTATTCATATTTGTAGGCGGATGTGTGGTATTCTGGTTGTTTGTAGGCGGAGAAGAGCCTGAAAATAATCACGTCGATAATAAGGAAGAGATTGTGGCACAGCCGGCAGCTGAAAAGCTTGCTGCGGTGGAGGTGCAGAAAAATGTAGAAGAAAATGATTCTATAGATCAGTCGACGGAATTGCAGGAGGAAGAATTCATATCCACAATTGCTGAAGACGATGCTGAGGTCGCTATGTCTGATTCCAAAGCTCCATTAAAAGCTAATTCTAAAAGAGGTGGAAAAAGGCAGGAGGAGTCGGAGTCAAAAGATAATGAATCGGCAATCCCGTCGTCGACTTCAAATATTGAAAAAAGTGCGGGTTTTCATCGGATGGGTGAGAGCAACGATAAAAAAACAGACAATTTGATAAATGCCGTCATACATGAAAGGCTGAAGAATATCAACGAGGGGAGCCAGATAAAGCTAAGGCTGATGGATGAAGTCACGGTAGAGGGAGTCAGCATATCTAAGAACACAGTTGTGTTTGCGACGGCGCGTTTATCTGCCGACAGAGTATATTTCGCGACAGAAACAGTCACATATAAGAAAAAGGATTATCCGTTCAATGCGGAAGTTTACGATCTTGACGGAATGGAAGGATTGGATATGACGGACAAAAAGATGGCATTGCCGGCTGGATATAAGGTGATGATAAAGCAGAAATAGAGAAGTCAAGAACCAGGAGCAGATTTTTATTATAATGAAAGGCGACGTGAGTATATTATATATTCGCGTCGCCTTTAAGTTTATCGTTTATTGTCTACTCCTCATCTTCCTTATATTTGGCAATGTTGTTACCAAATAGAAGGGTCGTTTGATTTAACTTCCTCATCAGCAGGAATAGGATTTTGTCTGCTGTATTCTTCGCAGAAATCTTTGGGAGCGTAGTTGTCGAGAGTGGTGCAGACAAGAGATGAGAAATCAATAGCGCTCTTCACCACAATATCCCACTTGTCTTCGCTGATTCCGTTTTTCAAATCTTCGAAAGTGACGCCTGCCACAAGCAATCCGTATACGACACCAGCGTTGAAATTGTCGCCGGCTCCCACCGTGCTCACCACCTCAATCTTCTTGGCATCGTAGTGCTTCTTGAATCCTTTGCCATACACAGTCACACCATCAGAGCCCTGTGTGTAGATGAAATTCTTGCTGTAGAATTCGATATGCTCTTTGTATGTCAGATCCGGGTCGTTTTCAGAGAAGATATTGTCGAAATCCTCGTCGCTGCCCTTCACGATTGTCGCATAGTCGAAATTGTCGAGGATGTTTGGCATCAGGAAGCGAACCTGGCTCTTGCGGTTTTTACGGAAATTGACGTCGTAGTAGATGATGGCTTTTTTTCTTTTAGCCTCGTCAAGCAAATATGTGAGGTTTTCTCTCAATGCGTCGTTAATAGAGAAGAATGAACCAATCACGATGATGTCGTTCTCTTCTATCTTTGGCATCACATAGTCGAGTTTTTGCGCCGCGTCATTCTTGTAGAAAAGATAGTCAGCGTTCATGTTTTCGTCTAGGAATGCAAGCGACAACGCTGTTTTTCCACCGTCGTAATCATATACATTATCTGCCTTTACATTGTTTTCTGCCAGAAACTCTTTAATCTGTTTGCCTAGACGGTCACGACCTACCTCGCTGATAAACTCAGTGTTTACACCAAGACGACCAAGAGTGATCATGGAGTTGAATGTTGAGCCTCCTGGTTTTGCGGCAGTGGGTTGCTCATTTTTGAAAATGATATCTAGGATTGTTTCTCCTATACCAATAACTTTCCTCATATCAATTCGTTTTAATATTTTATAGTTTTGCACTTCTGTTTGCCAATAACGCGTCGAGAATCACCATTGCCGACATTGCCTCTACGATAGGCACCGCGCGTGGCAGCACACATGGGTCGTGGCGGCCTCTTGCCTTGATGATGGCGTCATTACCTGATTTGTCGACAGTGTTCTGCTCGAAAAGCAGTGTAGGGATTGGTTTGAATGCCGCTCTGAAATAGATATCCTCACCGTTGGAAATACCGCCCTGGATTCCTCCTGAGTGGTTGGTAGTGGTGCGGATCTTGCCGTTGACATTGGCAAATCTGTCGTTCATTTGAGATCCTCTTCCGCCTACTCCTTCGAAGCCCATTCCATATTCAAAACCTTTGCATGCGTTGATGCTTAGGATCGCGGCTCCGAGACGAGCGTGGAGTTTTCCGAATGCAGGATCGCCCAACCCTACGGGCACTCCTTTGATGACGCAGGTGATCACACCTCCGATTGTGTCGCCGTCCGCTTTCACAGATTTGATAAGTTCGATCATCTGTTCAGCTTTTTCAGCGTCGGGGCAACGGACAATATTGCTTTCGATTTGGTTCAGATCGTATTTTGTGTAGTCTGAATCAAGTTTGATATTGCCAGCTTGTGATGTGTATGCAAAGATTTGAATGCCAAAATGTTTCAGTGCGAGTTTGGCGAACGCTCCTCCCACCACACGAGAGATAGTCTCGCGAGCGGATGATCTTCCTCCGCCACGATGGTCGCGTATTCCGTATTTTGTCTGATAGGTGTAGTCGGCGTGCGACGGGCGGTAAAGATTCTTCATTTCTTCGTAGTCGGACGAGTGCTGATTTTCATTGCGCACCTCAAAAGCGATAGGTGTGCCTGTCGACACTCCTTCGTAGACACCCGAAAGAATCTCCACCTTGTCTCCTTCTGCACGTGCAGTCGTGATGGCGCTCTGTCCGGGGCGACGTCGGTCTAGCTCAGACTGTATGAAGTCGACGTCAATCTTCACTCCTGCAGGAAATCCATCGAGGATGCCGCCGACAGCAGCTCCATGGCTCTCTCCGTATGTTGTGAGACGGAATATTTCTCCTATTGTATTCATTGTCATTATATTTTACTCGGCTGTCCGTTTTACATCCGCACGATCCAAATCACGCACGAGTTTATACACGTATGTTTATTACACGTACGTCCGTGCGTCTCTACGGGTGATTTGTTTAATTGCCGCAATTGCAACCGTTTCCACCTTCGCTGCCACAACCGTCGCAACCGCCTTCGCCTCCGCAACCTCCGTTGCAACCTCCACCGCCGCATCCGCCACATCCGTGGTGTCCTTTCACAAGCTCGATCTCAAATTCTGTGGCTGGTCGTGCCTCCATCACTTCTCCTACGAAGTGAAGACGCTCGCCTGCAAGAGGATGGTTGAAATCCATCTTGACGTTGGAGTCGGTCACGTCGACCACTTTGCCGTTCATTCTGTGACCATCTGCCGACATCATAGGAAGGATATTGCCCACGAAAAGAATATTCTCGTCAATCTCTCCTTTCTCATTCTTGAATATTGCCTTGTCAAGTTCGACGCAAAGATCCTCGACATAATCGCCGTATGCGTCTTCTGTATTGATGTAGAAATCGAAAGATCCGCCTTGTTCTTTGCCGTACAATGCCTCCTCAAATTTAGGAAGCACCATTTTCAGTCCGGTTGTGAATCTGAACAGTTGGTCGTCTGGTGTCTCTTCAATCATCACCTCATCACCGTCGTTGCCAACGTAAAGTTTGTATTTAAGTTGAACGAAAATATTTTCTTTGTTAATTGCCATAATAGTTTAATTTATAGTTATTTGAATGATTTTCGGACATCTACAATTGTGCCGACAAAGTGTAGACGTTCTCCTGCAAGCAGGTGGTTGAAGTCGAGAGTCACCTCGTCTTCAGTCATATCAATGATGACGGCATCACGTTTCTGACCGTCTTCCATGCTCATAGTGATAAGATTGTCGACGTAGATCTCCTCTTCGTCAATCTCGCCGTCGACAAGGAATGTTGATTTTGGTACTGTCACCACTTTGTCGTCGTCATATTCGCCGTAAGCATCCTGACATTCAATGTAGAAGTCGAAAGAGTCGCCGACAGACTTGCCCATCAGGTTCTCCTCAAACTTTTCCAGTTCGGTGCCTGATCCGCAGGTGAATTTATATGGTTGGCTCTTTTTTGTTTGCTCCATCAACTCTTCTTTCTCCCCCTCGTCGCCACAAAAGAGCTGATAGCTGACAGATACGATTGTATTCTTTGATACTTTCATTTTGTAAAATTCGTTATTTGTTCGCAAAGATAGTTAATTTTTATTCTCTTCCGTACCTTCCAAACCAAGAATGGATTCGAATTCTGCATCTTTCTCGCTGAAAAATTTTTGGCGACGTTTTTCCCATTGGTCTTTAGCCAATTGTTGCATGTCAATCTGAGTGTCGCTTTCGTCTGTGATTTCAAGTCCGAGGATGGTTTCAATCACGTCTTCCATAGTGACGATTCCTTCCAATCCTCCATACTCGTCTATCACCATTGCCATGTGCTCTTTGCGGGCGATCATGGTGTCGTAGAAGGACAGGATGGACGTATGCTCATAGCAGCAGGTGATGGAGCGACGTATCTGCTTCAGCTGCATGTTTTTCTTGTCGTTGGCAAGATGGTAGAGCACGTCACTTTTCAGCACAAAACCGGTGATGGAGTCGAGAGATTCCGAGTAGATAGGAATACGTGAATAACGTTTGAAATCCTTTGTCTTGAAGAATTCTTTGAGTGTCATATCCTCTTGCACCGCCCACACTACTGTACGTGGAGTCATGATGTTTCTGATTTTAATCTGGCGGAGTTTGATCAGATTTGTGATTATTTTGCTTTCGCTTGTGGCAAACACACCCTCTTTTTCTCCGATGGAGGTAAGCACAGCAATCTCCTCACGACTGACTGTCTTTGTGTCTTTTTTGGAGAACAGCTGTGTGAGCTTTTCGGTAATGATTACCAGTGGAAATGCGACGTAGTATAGGAACTGTGTGAAATATGCCACAGGGACGCATAAGTTTCTCCAATAGTTGGCTCCGATGGATTTTGGTATGATTTCTGAGAAAATCAGAATAGTCACCGTCAATCCGGCAGACACATATCCGAACCACTCGCTTCCGAGCACCTCCTGCACCTGCATACCAACAGCTGACGCTCCCAGTGTGTTGGCTATAGTGTTGACGGAAAGGATAGCGGAAATTGGTCGGCCCATATTGTCTTTCAGACTCTTCAGCAATTTTCCCCCTTTACTTTTTGTGGCCAATGTCTCCGCATAAGGAATAGAGGTGGAGAACATCACCGACTCGGATATTGAACAAAGGAAAGAGACGAATACCGTCAGAAAGAGATATAATATCAGTATAAACATGAACCTTTAAATTTCTAAAACAATGTCACAAAAATATAAAAATGTTGGGAACTCGCTTAATTTTTGGGAGGTGAATACTTAGATATCATGACTAAACCAATTAAGATACATGATTTAAGCAAAACCATTTGTCGATTTTGTTGTTTATTCAAATTCAGCCAAAAATGCATTTGGAGAAAGTACATTGATTTCTGATTCAGAAAAATCCTTGATATTTCTTGTTACGATAACATCTGCATTACATTTTTTTGCACAATAATACTGCATTGCATCTTCAATATCATTAAATTTCGATTTTAGAGAACTGTCAATAACTTCGTGATCCATTTCAACTACATCAACGATTATCCTAAGATCTTTAAGAACATTTTTAATTGCTTCTGTTCCAAGTTTTCTTAGTAGATAAGAAGCGGTTGAGAATGTTATAGGAGATACGAACATTTCTAATCCTAGTGAGAAGATTTGGGCAGAATATTGATAAAACCCTTCTCTTTTTTGTAAAAGGTCAACAACTACATTTGTGTCAAGGAATACTATTTTCATTGGTTTTTCTCCTCTAAATACTTTATGTAGTTCTTTTTGTAGTCTTCTTCATATTTTGCAACTCCTATAAGTCTATTCACAACATCTGGATATTGTTTGTCTTTTGAAATTTGAGGTTTTTCTTTTGAATTTGCAGTCAATTCTTTATATGTTTTTTTTAGACTGGCAACCAAAGACTTGAGAATTTCAATGTCATTAGTCTCAAGCAATATGTCAATGCCTTCTAATCTAAGTTTATTAGTATTTTTCTGCAATGTAACTGTTTCCATAAATTTGTTTTTTTTTACAAAAGTAAAAAATATTTATCAAAATAATACAATGAGTGACAGCCTTTTATTCAAGTTTAACAACTGCAAAATGAACATATAATAGGAGAAGGTGTTAAGGGAAGAACATTTTTAACAATCCTCTTTTTAGTTGGAAAAAAATTACAGCGTAATAATTTAAGGCAACTTCTAAAACATCTGGAACTATATTAATTGAGGATTCTCTGTTTTCGGAGAGCAATTACGGGGCAACCGTAATGCTCTTCAAAAACGCGTGTTTTTCTATATGCCCTATTACAAAAATCAAATGGTATTAAAAGGTTGAAAGGTTGTTTTCGATTTACCGGGGTGCAAATTTCTCTTTTTTTTACTTTTTATCCAAAAATAAAAACATTTTTAACAACATAGTTTTTCAATATGATTTTGATGTTTTTTTGTGGTGTGATAAGTAATTTGTAACAAAAGATTTGGGTTTGTTTCAATCGTAATTTTCCATAAATGGATGTTTGCAATTCATCAAATATTGTACAAATTCTTCTAAATGGTGTATTTTTGTGTAAGGTTTGGAAATTGCTATCATGATAGATATAGAAAATAAACTTCTTGATGGAATGTCGTTTGTTGACTTGTTTGCTGGTCTGGGTGGATTCAGACTAGCATTAGAGTCGTTGGGCGCGAATTGTGTTTATTCAAACGAATGGGACAAGTATGCTCAGGAAGTTTATTGCCAAAACTTTGGAGAAATACCTGAAGGGGACATCACAAAAGTTGATGAAAAGTCAATACCCGATCATGATATTCTTTGTGCGGGATTTCCATGCCAGGCGTTTTCCATTAGCGGAAAGCAATTGGGTTTTAGTGACAGTAGAGGCACTTTGTTTTTTGATGTCGCAAGGATTGTAAAGGAAAAGCGGCCAAAGGTTGTCTTTATGGAGAATGTAAAGAATTTTGCATCTCACGACGACGGGAAAACATTAGCTGTGGTAAAGGCGACGATGGAGGAACTTGGATATAGTTTTCATGCCAGAGTCCTTAACGCTGTCGATTACGGTATGCCGCAAAAACGTGAAAGAATATATATGGTATGTTTCCGCAACGACGTGAATGATACTGCTTTCCAATTCCCGACTCCTTTTCCATTGGAAAGACATGTGGAGGATTTTCTTTTGAAGGACGAAAGTATGGTTGAGAAACTTTACGTCGAAAGAGACGACATGCAGATGAATGGAGAGCCTGACGATAAGTACAGCAACAAGTCGATCAGATTGGGGATTGTGAACAAGGGGGGGCAAGGAGAGCGTATATATAGCACAAAAGGTATTGCCATTACTTTGTCGGCCTATGGAGGAGGTGCTTTCGCCAAGACGGGAGGCTATCTCATCAATGGCAGAACCCGACGTCTTCACCCACGCGAATGTGCAAGAATTATGGGATACCCTGATTCCTACGTTATGGCGAAAAACGCAAATCAGGCATATAAGCAGTTTGGCAACTCCGTCGTCGTGGATGTGCTGCAATATATTGCGACGGAATTCGGACGAACACTACAAAACAACCGTGACAAATAAGTCACGATTGTTTTCATTTGTAATATCTCTAATCAAGTAGCAGTAAACAATTAATAAAAAGAAACACGTTCTTATCCCATCAAAAATCCTATAAATCAGTAGATTTTTCAAAAAAAATTTTATAAGTGGCTGTTTTTTTGTTTATTTTGCATTAAAATGAAAGATTCTATTGCTAAATATAAGATATTTAATTCCAAACTTACCACCATTGTCAGTATTTCAATGGTGTTGTTTTTGATTGGTATTGTGGTGCTTGGATTGAAGATAGGCGACACTCTTTCTGCCTATGTCAGAGAAAATTACACTATTTCCATTGAGATTAAGGACGATGCTGCGGACAAGGAGATCTCCACTCTTGACGAGATTCTTCGAGGACAAGCGTATGCCAAAAAGGTGGTGTTTATCAGCAAAGAGCAGGCCATCAAGGATTTGGCACAGGAGATGGGAGAGGACCCCGTCGCCTTTCTCGGATATAATCCGCTGAGCGCTTCATTTGTGGTGAATCTTAAATCCGAATACACAGATAATGATAAGATCGAGGGTGTTGTGAAATCGATTAAGGAATATAGAATCGTAGAGAATGTGTTCTATCAGAAACAGTTTATCAGCGAGGTCAACCACAATATCCAGAAAGTGTCGTTGCTATTCCTGATTGTGGCGGCAGTGTTGTTTTTCATATCATTCGTACTTATCAACAATACATTGCGTCTACTCATATATTCAGATAGATTCCTGATCAACACAATGAAACTTGTGGGAGCAACGAGAAGTTTCATCCGTCGTCCATATTTAAGAAAGGGTGTGATGATAGGAATTATTGCGGCATTGTTGGCGATAGGTTATCTTGCATTGTTCGGTTATTTGATGCGTGATCAATTGCGTCTTTTCGTGGATTACTCCGACTATTCGATCTATTACGTTGTAGCTGGAGCGATAATAGTGTCGGGCATAGTGATCTCATGGTTGTCGACTTATTTTGCCGTCAACAAGTTTTTGAGTAGAGAAGAAAAAGAGTTGTATTACATTTAAATATATAAAGATGAAAGCGGATAAAGGATATGCACTTCCTAAAAAGAATCTTTTGCTTTTGGCAGTAGGATTCGTGATTATTCTTTTGGGATTTATTCTAATGATCGGTGGAGGAGCCGAGGGTACGGAATTCAACCCTGAGATCTTTAGTGCACAAAGAGTGACTGTGGGTCCAATGATTGCGTTGTTTGGTTTTGTGTTTGAGATTTTTGCTATTCTTTGGGTTCGTGACGAGGACGAAAGTTCTACCTCTGGCCTGGTTCTTCGTGATGAGGACGACGCAGTATCTGTATCAGAATAAGCAACAGAATCTATAAACAAATAATACAAAAGAAAAATGACTACTATTCAGGCTATCATCATAGCTATTGTGGAGGGACTTACGGAGTTTCTTCCAGTTTCGTCGACAGGACACATGATCATCACAGAAAACTTGCTGGGGATGGATTTAAGCGATGCTAATCCGGAAAGTGAGTTTATAAAGGCATTCACTGTCATAATTCAGTTTGGCGCAATTCTTTCTGTGGTTGTCTTATATTGGAAGCGTTTCTTTGTGCTCAACAACGAGCCGATGGAAGGTGGCGACTCTGCTCCTGCGTGGAAGAAACTTATCCATAAGTTTGATTTTTATTGGAAGCTGATCATTGCGTTTTTGCCAGCGGCGGTGCTAGGGTTGGTTTTCAGCGATAAGATTGACGAGTTTTTGGGTGATGTACGTGTAGTGGCAGTGATGTTGTTAGTCGGCGGAATATTCATGTTGTTCTGCGACAGGATATTCAATCACGGCAGTGAGGATGTCAAGGTGGATGAGCCACGTGCATTGAAGATAGGTTTCTTCCAGTGTATAGCAATGATACCGGGAGTGAGCCGTTCGATGGCAACAATTGTGGGAGGTATGCAGCAGGGACTTACACGTCAGCGTGCGGCAGAGTTCTCATTCTTTCTTGCTGTGCCGACGATGTTTGCGGCAACAGCATACAAAATGTTGAAACTGTTTTTAAGTGGTGGAACAGAGATGCTCACAAGCCATCTTGGAGTGTTGATTGTAGGTAATGTTGTCGCATTCCTTGTGGCTCTTGCTGCGATCAAAGGATTCATATCGTTCTTGACAAAGTATGGATTCAAGGCGTTTGGATGGTATAGAATAGTGGTGGGAGCTATCATTCTTATCCTTCCATATTTGGGTGTCTCTCTTCAGATGGTTGATTGATGGAGCAGAAATTGGTTCTGGATCTTGCGGATGGACAGGTGTTCCGTTTCAACAAACCGCTTCATTGGTCGTCGTTCAATCTAGTCAGCAAAGTGCGTACTATGATAAGGTATGCGTGTGGCGTGAAGAAGATCAAGATTGGTCATGCCGGCACACTTGATCCGCTGGCGACGGGAGTGCTTATTGTGTGTACGGGCAAGAAGACGAAGGAGATCGACAATTTCCAGTACCAGACTAAAGAGTATGTGGCAGAACTTGCTTTGGGCGCCACAACGCCATCTTTTGATTTGGAGACGGAAGTCGACGCCACTTATCCAACAGAGCATATCACACGTGAGCTTGTGGAGGAGACATTGAAGCAGTTTTTGGGTGAGATCCAGCAGGTGCCACCAGCATTCTCAGCTGTGAAGATCAACGGTAAGAGAGCCTACGAGTATGCCCGTAAAGGACAGGAGGTGGAGATCAAACCGAAGACATTGGTGATTGATGAAATAGAGTTGATGGAGTATTTTCAGACTGCGATCAAGATAAGAGTGGTGTGCAGCAAGGGAACATACATACGTGGATTGGCAAGAGACATTGGAGAAGCCCTTAAAAGTGGCGCGTATCTCACGTCGCTAATTCGCACAAGAATCGGAGAGACAAAATTGGAAGACTGCATTACAATTGAGCAATTCCAATCTATGCTCGACAACGATCCGACAATAAAAATGCCAGAAGGGGCATTGTTGTAGGGACTCGTAGAGACGCACGGACGTGCGTGTCAAGAAGAAAGACATGCGAGTCCGAATTATTTTAGAAATTCATTAAAAAGAAAAAATATGAAGCTTTCAAAGTTTAAATTCAATCTTCCTGAAGAGAGCATTGCACAGTATCCGTCAGAACATCGTGATGAGTGCAAGCTGTTGGTATTGCATAAGAAGACGGGAGAGATTGAGCACAAGATATTCAAGGATATTCTTGAGTATTTCGACGAAGAGGATGTTTTTATTCTTAATGATACAAAAGTGTTCCCTGCAATTTTGGAGGGAAATAAGGAGAAAACGAATGCCAATATCGAGGTCACATTGTTGAGAGAGCTCAACAGTGAGTTGAGATTTTGGGATGTGCTTGTGGAGCCAGCCCGTAAGATCCGTATTGGCAACAAGCTATATTTTGGTGAGGATGATTCACTTGTGGCGGAGGTTATCGACAACACCACTTCAAGAGGCCGTACGTTGAGATACTTGTTTGACGGCACACAGGAGGAGTTTAAGGATCTTTTGATGAAGCTTGGCCGCACACCGTTGCCAGACTATATCACACGTCCGGTTGAGCCAGAGGATGCAGAGCGTTACCAGACAATCTATGCCGAGAAAGAGGGTGCGGTGATGGCACCTGCGGCGGGAATGCACTTCTCACGAGAGCTGATGAAGAGACTGGAGATCAAGGGATGTGAGTTTGCAAAAATCACACTTCATGCAGGTCTTGGCAATTTCCGTGATATAGATGTGGAGGATCTGACAAAGCATAAGACAGATTCTGAGCAGATTGAGGTGAACGAGGAGAATGCCAACATCATCAATGCCGCAACAAAGAAGCATAGAAATGTATGTGCGGTAGGCACAACAGTGTTGAAGGCTATCGAGACGTCGGTCAGCACAGACGGAATGATCAAGCCATTTGAAGGCTGGACCAACAAGTTCATCTTCCCTCCATACAATTTCAGTGTGGCAAACAGATGTATCACAAACTTCCACTTGCCATACTCGACGATGTTGATGATGGTGACAGCGTTCGGTGGTTACGACCATGTGATGAAGGCATACGACGTCGCAATCAAGGAAGGCTATAAGTTTGGAGCTTATGGCGACGCGATGATGATCATGGAATAATCTTGAAGAGACGTACGGTCGTATGTCTCTTCAGATGAAATTAAGAATTAAGAGTTAAGAGTGAAGAATTTCGGTTCTTCACTCTTTATTTAGGTAAAAAAATGAGAATAGTTATCGCGTCAGCGATTCCATATAGGTAGAAATATAGGTGGAAAATATATCGTTGACGCCACGTTTTCCCGTCCGAAATCACCGTCGTTGGAACGTATGAAAAAAAACGATGCAACATCGTTAAAATTAGTTAATTTTTATACAGATTTTTTTTCGTTTAGTGAATAAAAAATAGTATTTTTGTTGGCATACTAACGAAAATTCAAAATATATGTCAGCGAATAAGAAAATAAAGAGAGCTCTTATTTCCGTTTTCCATAAAGATGGTTTGTCTGAGATCCTTAAGACATTGAATGAAAACGGAGTCGAGATATTGTCAACTGGTGGTACACAAGCATTTATTGAGCAGCAGGGAATACCTTGCAAGGCTGTTGAAAATTTGACATCTTACCCTTCAATTTTGGGTGGTCGTGTCAAGACTCTTCACCCTAAGATTTTCGGTGGTATTCTTGGTCGCCGTGGATTGAAGGAAGACGAGGAGCAGATGGCTAAGTACGAAATTCCAGAAATCGACCTTGTGATTGTTGACCTATACCCATTCGAGCAGACAGTGGCTGAGGGCAAGAGTGAGGCAGAGATTATTGAGAAGATAGATATAGGTGGTATCAGCCTTATTAGAGCTGCAGCGAAGAATTTCAAGGATGTTGTTATCGTGGCTTCAAAAGCACAGTATGCTCCGCTTCTTGACATCATGAAGAAGAACGGTGCAGAGACATCATTGGAGGAGAGACGTTGGTTTGCTACTGAGGCTTTCAAGGTATCTTCTAATTACGACACTCATATTCACGCTTATTTCGCAAAATAAAGATGGCTTTCTTCTCTTTGACACAGGAGTTGGCTATGGACCTTGGTACAGCCAACACCATTATTATAAACAACGATAAGATTGTCGTGGATGAGCCAAGTATTGTCGCTTTGGACCGCAAGAGTGAGAAACTTGTTGCGGTTGGTCACGAAGCAAAGGCGATGCAGGGTCGTAACCCAGAGAACATACGTATCGTACGTCCGTTGAGAGACGGTGTGATCGCCGACTTCTACGCCGCTGAGCAGATGATGCGTGCCATGATCAAGATGGCAAGTTCGGAGCGCTCATGGTTCACTCCTCAATTGCGTATGGTGGTATGTATTCCGTCGGGTAGTACTGAAGTGGAAATCCGTGCCGTGCGCGACTCATCTGAGCACGCAGGTGGACGTGAAGTATATATGATTTATGAGCCAATGGCCGCAGCTATCGGTATCGGTATCGACGTTGAGGCTCCTGAGGGAAACATGATCGTCGATATAGGTGGTGGTACTACTGAGATCGCTGTCATCTCTTTGGGAGGAATCGTTTCCAACAAGTCTATCCGTATCGCCGGTGATGATTTGACTGCAGATGTGCAGGAGTACATGAGCAGCCAGCACAATATCAAGGTGGGTGAGCGTACAGCTGAGGAGATCAAAGTGAAGGTCGGTTCCGCACTAACTAACTTGGAGGACGCGCCTGCAGACTTCATCGTCAACGGACCAAACCGTCTGTCAGCCCTTCCATTGGCAGTGCCAGTGTCTTATCAGGAGATCGCACACTGTATCGAGAAGTCAATCTCTAAGATTGAGGCTGCTGTGCTAAATGCGTTGGAGCAGACACCGCCAGAGCTTTATGCTGATATCGTGCAGCGTGGAATCTGGTTGGCAGGTGGAGGTGCATTGCTTCGTGGTCTGGACAAGCGTCTTACTAATAAGATAGGTATTCCTTTCCACATCGCTGATGACCCATTGCACGCAGTGGCACGTGGTACGGGAATCGCACTTAAGAATTGTGACAAATTCTCTTTCTTGATGCGATAATTATCGAATGTTGTGAATACACTTTTACAATTCATACGAAAGTTTAGTAATCTAATATTGTTCTTGTTGCTGGAATTAGTTTGTCTAATTCTAGTGGCAAGATTCAATGTTTATCAGGGTTTCCAAGTAAACACTACATGTGGTAGCGTCATTGGAGGCATAAATTCTGTTCGCACAGATGTCAACCAATATTTCTCGTTGACAGAGCAGAACCAGATGTTGGCTGAGCACAACAGCCGGTTGCAGGGAGAGATTCGTCGTCTTGAATCGCGTCTTCTGCAAATTGAAAATGACACCAACTATTTGAAGCGCAAAGCATTTGCAGATGAGAAGAAATATACATTCCATACTGCTCGTGTTGTGAATGTGAGACGCGACAATTTCAAGAATATAATCACTATCGACAAGGGAGAGGCTGACGGTATCCGCCAGGATATGGGTGTTATCTCGTCAAACGGTGTGGTTGGAATCGTAAGTGGAGTGACTGAGCATTTCAGTCTTGTGCTCCCAATCATCAATATTGATTCCAAGACTTCGTCAATCATCAAGGGTAAGAATGGAACAGGCATCATCTCGTGGAATGGTGGAGATGTCCGCAAGGCTTCGATGGAGCAGGTGCCAAACTATATCAATGTGGCTGAAGGAGACACCGTCGAGACAAGTGGTTATTCAACAATCTTCCCTGCCGGAATCAATATCGGAAGGGTTGAGTCGTTTGAAAAAGGCAATGACGATTTTTATGAAATAACCGTCAGGCTGAGTCAGGATTATTCGTCACTGTTGTTTGTCGACGTGATTGATTTCGGTTATTCTGCCGAGCTTCAGGAGTTGAACAGTAAAATAATAAAGGAGGATAACAAATAATGGGTGTAGACATACTTTCATATATATTCAGTTTTGTGGTGTATGTTTTGCTTCAGGGATTGGTGTTGAACCACATCAATTTTCTTGGAGATGTCAACCCTTATCTCTACGTCCTTTTTATCCTTCACCTCCCTACAGGATGCAACCGTACAATGGTTCAGATTCTTGCATTCTTGCTTGGATTGTCAATCGACTTCTTCAGCGGCACTATTGGAGTGAATGCAGGAGCGACATTGTTAATGGGATTCTTAAAGCCTCATATGGATAAGATTTTTTCTCCACGTGAAGACAATAAGATGATTGTGCCTGGATTCAGGTCGTATGGCACAAACACTTTCATCCAATATGCATCCCTGCTTGTGTTGGCGCATCATATAGCTCTTTTCGCATTGAGCGCGTTCACTTTCGACAAGTTACATTTGGTACTTCTCAAGGGTGTTTGTTCGACACTCTTCACTTTACTACTTATATTTATTATTGAATACTATCGCAGTAAACGAAGGATAGATGATTAATGACAGTAATGACAATAGAAGATATACCATTTCTTTGATTATGGTGGCAGTCTGTTTGATTTATATCATCAGACTTTTTTCTATTCAGATTGTAGACAAGAGTTATTTGGAGCAGTCGCAAAATAATGCCTACCTTAGAAAAGTGATTTATCCGTCACGTGGTCTGCTCACCGACCGCAATGGAAGACTAATCGTTTTCAACAAGTCTGCATACGATATTATGATCGTGCCCCGTGAGGCAAGAGGATTCGATACTCTTGCTTTTGCCAATACCCTTGGCATCACAAAGGCCGATTTTATTAAGCGAATGGGCATTATCAAGCGAAAAAGTGGCTATTCGCCGTATGTTCCTCAGCTTTTTATGTCTCAGTTGAGCGACGAGGAGTATGGGCCTGTCAGTGAGAAACTTTATAAGTTTAATGGCATCTATGTTCAGAAGCGTACACTTCGTGAGTATAATTACCACAATGCTGCTCTGGCTCTCGGCTCCATCGGTGAGGTTTCAAAAAAACAGATTGAGGCAGACGATTTTTATCAGCAGGGCGACTATGCCGGACAGAATGGTATAGAGCTTACTTACGAGAAAGTGCTTCGTGGTGAAAAGGGAGAGGAGATTCTTCTTCGTGACTCACGTGGCCGTGTGAAGGGAAAATATGAAGACGGAAAATATGACAAAAAACCGGTGCCAGGAAAAGACATTGAGTTGTCGCTCGACATTGAGCTGCAGAAGTATGGAGAAGAATTGATGAATGGAAAAATCGGTTCAATTGCGGCGATCGAACCGTCGACAGGAGAGATTTTGGCATTGGTGTCGAGTCCGACCTACGATCCTTCTATGCTTGTGGGTAGAAAGAGAAGCGCCAACTTTGCCGCACTTTCAAAAGATCCGTTGAAACCATTGTTCGACCGTCCGATGATGGCTCAGTATCCTCCCGGCTCAACATTCAAGACTGCTCAGGCTCTTGTGCTACAGCAGGAGGGCATCATCACACCCAACACCGCTTATGGTTGTCAGCATGGATTTCATGCCGGAGCTTTGTCGGTGGGTTGCCACGGACATGAGTCGCCGCTCAACTTGAAACACAGTATCCAGCACTCATGTAATGCTTACTATTGTTGTGGATTCCGTTCGATGATAGACAACAGGAAATACAAGAACGTTTCGGAAGCGATAGATGTGTGGAAGAATCATATTGTCTCACTTGGTTTTGGCTATAAACTTGGAGCTGACGTACCGAATGAGAAGCGTGGATATATTCCGAATTCAAGTGTATATAATAAGATATATGGCGAGAACCGTTGGAAGGGATTGACAATTATCTCACTTTCTATCGGTCAGGGTGAGGTGTTGGCCACTCCGTTGCAGATCGCGAATTTGGGAGCCACAATCGCCAACCGTGGATATTTCTACACTCCTCATCTTGTGAAGAAGATCAAGGGTGGAGAAATTGACTCGTCGTTCATCACGCGTCACAACAGTACGATTGATCCGAAATATTATGATGTTGTGGTGGAGGGAATGGAACTGGTGATGATTTCCGGAACAGGATACTATTCACGTATCGACAGTATAGCGGTGTGTGGAAAGACGGGAACGGCCGAGAACCCGCATGGAAAGGATCACTCTATCTTTATGGCGTTCGCGCCAAAGGATGATCCGAAGATAGCGATCAGTGTCGTTGTTGAGAACAGTGGATTCGGTGCCACATGGGCCGCGCCTATTGCCACACTCATGATCGAAAAGTATCTGAAGGGAGAAATTCCTAAGCGACGCAAGCATATTGAGCAACGTCTGCTTGAGGCCAACCTAATTAAGGAGTAGTAAGATGGATAGAAGAAACGAAAATATTCTCAATAATATAGATATCTGGACGATAGGTCTGTATATTGCTCTTGTCATCTTTGGATGGGTGAGCATCTATGGTGCATCCTACAATTTCGACGACAGTGATTTTTGGGATTTCTCACAGAGGTTTGGAAAGCAGCTTGTGTGGATTGGATGTTCTGTAGTGATTGCCGCCGTGCTTCTTATGCTCGACGTGAAAATCTATACCACGCTTGCCTATGTGATATATGGATTCTTCATCATATTGCTGATAGTCACACTTTTAGTAGCTCCAGATACACGTGGCTCACACTCGTGGCTGGTGATGGGACCTATCAGTCTCCAACCGGCGGAGTTCGCAAAGACGGCGACGTGTCTGTGTCTGGCAAAGTATATGAGCAGTTATGGCTTCACGATGAAGAATATCCGACAAATGGTTGTGATGTGTCTCATCATTTTTGTGCCGATGTTGATTATTGTTGCGCAGAATGAGACAGGTTCGGCATTGGCATATCTGGCATTATTCCTTGTGCTGTATCGTCAGGGAATGACGGGAATTGTGCTGTTGTTGGGAGTGTGCGCGGCGGTGTTCTTTGTCGTCTCTATCCGTTTTGGTGCGACACCTATTGTGGATTCGATTCCAGGAGAAAACCTTGGAATGTTTGCGATCATGATAATGGCGGTGGTGATAGCATTGTCTATGGTCTATTTTTATTATAAAGACAAAACGCTTGTAAAGACAATATCCATTTTGGGAGTGTCGTTGTTTGCTGTCGGTATTATCGTCTATAATTATCTTGATGTAAAAATTAAGTTTTCCTACTTGGCTTATATTGTTGTTGGCTCATTGATACTTTATTTGTTGAGCCAGGCTATACGCCAGCGAAAATGGGGTTATTTTTTGATTTCAATTTTTGTGGCGGGATCAATCGGATTCGGTCACGTTTCCGACTATGCGTTCAACAAGATTCTTCAGCCACATCAGCAGACACGTATAAAGGTGACGCTAGGAATGGAGAACGACTTGAAGAAGTCGGGATATAATGTCAACCAGTCTATGATTGCCATCGGTAGTGGACGCTTGACAGGTAAGGGTTTCTTGCAGGGTACGCAGACGAAGCTGAAGTATGTGCCTGAGCAAGACACCGACTTTATTTTCTGTACTGTAGGAGAGGAACATGGTTTCATAGGTACGACTGCAGTGGTTGTGGGATTCCTTGCTTTGATGCTGAGGTTGATTTCTTTGGCGGAACGACAGCGTTCATTGTTCAGTAGGATTTATGGATATTGTGTAGCGTCGATCATTTTCTTCCACGTCGCCATCAATATTGGAATGGTTATCGGTCTGACTCCTGTGATCGGAATCCCGTTACCTTTCTTCAGTTACGGAGGTTCATCTTTGTGGAGTTTCACGATATTGTTGTTCATCTTCCTTCGTCTCGACGCTAGCCGTAAGGAGTACATGATGGAATGATGGACAAAATTATAATCGATGCGTTGAATATTCTCACGCATCTTTCGTCGAAAGGCAAGGGTAGGGCATGGGTATATGCCAATTGTAAGAAGGGCAGTGTCCTGCCGGACGAGTTGTCGGATCGACGTGATGAGATTTCGAGTATTTTGGAATCCAACAGGTCTGGGTTCGACGGAATAATCACATTCTACGACTCCATATTTCCCAAGATCCGGGCTCGCGTTTCTGCTGGGGATTATCCGCTTTGTTTTTTCTACCGTGGAGACGTCTCACTTTTAAATACAAAGAAAATAGCTGTGATAGGCACTCGTAATGCCACGCATGAAATACAGACACGTGAGGAGAAGGTTGTGGATGCACTTGTGGAGAAGCGGATGACGATAGTGTCTGGCCTGGCAAACGGATGTGACTCAATAGCTCACAGCAGATGTGTGGAGAAGGGAGGAAAGACGATCGCCATCCTGCCGTCGCCAGTGTGGAGGGTGATCCCAGACTCAAAAATTGCTCTGGCAGAAGATATAGTGCGGAGTGGGGGATTACTGTTGAGCGAATACTACACGGTGGCTGGAAAGACGGAGCTTACTCCACGCTATGTCCGCCGCGACCATTTGCAGGCGATGCTGTCGGACGGTGTGGTGCTGTCGGCTAGCAGAGAAGATGGAGGATCACGTTTTGCGGTGAACTATGCCTTGGAAAATGATGTCGACTGTGTGGCTATTTATGATGAGGCGACAGATGCTCATGATCCGTTGTTTGCTCTCAACCGTATGGTGGTGAAGAAGAGGGGAGAGGCAGGAGTGGTTGGTGCAGGAGACGTGAATAATTCCGTCGACAGATTTCTTGAAAGATGTTTTAAGCCGAAGAATCTTTTTGATTTTTGATAAAGACCATGTCAAAATATACAACTATAATTTTTGATCTCGACGGTACGTTGATGAACACGTTGGATGATCTGACAATCAGCACCAACCATGCTCTTTCGCAGATGGGTTTCCCAACACGAACTATTGATGAAGTGCGTCAGTTTTTGGGGAATGGCGTGCGGACGTTGATAGAAATGGCTTTGCCTGAGAAGACGACGGAAGATACGATTGAACGTACAATTTCTTGTTTCCTTCAACACTACACATCACATTGCAAGGATCATTCCAGACCATACGATGGAATCCTTGAGCTGTTGAGCTCGCTGAAAAAGATGGGGGTCAAGATGGCGATTGTCTCCAATAAACCGGATGTTGAGGTGAAGAAACTTAATGCGGAACACTTTGCAGAGTTTATCGGCGTCGCTCTTGGTGAGAATGAAAAGAGTGGCATTCCACGGAAACCGTCACCGGCAATGGTGTATGAGGCTATCAATCAGTTGGGTGCGGAGCCGGGAAAATGTTTGTATGTCGGTGATTCCGACGTCGACATCCTGACAGCTCGCAATGCAGGAATAGATTGTTTGTCTGTGACGTGGGGATTCAAGACTGCGGAATTTTTAAGCCAGTTTGGAGCGACGAAGATGATAGATGCACCGTCGCAAATGCTGAAAATAATCTGATTTAGTTCCTGACCTGGATATAGTCGCCTGCCTCAAAAACACTTTGATATATCTTCAGAGGAAATTTTCCAGGTCCGCTCACTGGGGAGCAGAAGCCGAAGGTCAGATCATATTTGGTGTTGCATTTTGGGCATACAGCGTATGGCATCTTCACATTCACCGTCACATTATCGTCAGCTTCCACAGGACATGCAAGATCCGCAGCATGCAATTTGTTGTCGTAGTCTCTGAAAAGAAGGACTCCGCCATATCCAAGCAAAGTGCCGGCAGCATAATAGTTGCCATATTTATATTCGACGTGGGTGCCGGCATTACGCAGTTGCATGAACTCAGAGTAGGTGGTATTGACATTTACGTTACGATTTGGAATGGGATTTTCCTCCTCTTCACGGCAAGAAGAGATGCTTAGGAAGAGGACTACGGAAAATAATATATAGGCGAAGCGATTCATAGTCAAAATCTTATTTGTGAACACGTACAATGTCGACGGTATGGCTGCCTGCACCGATGAGGTCGGGACGTTCGGCATTCTTCATCTGAAAATCCACGAATTTTTCAAAAGAGTCCTCGCTCATTTTGTTGATGACAGGGCGCATATAGTCGGATGGACCGTCAGGAGAGAAAATCTTCACTCTTTCAAGTCCGGCAATTTTGTTTAGTCTGTCGATATCATCCACACGCATATAGTCGTAGAGTTCCTCGTTATCCGAGCGGACGTGGAAAGAGTCGTCGATGAAACCTTTTTCCATCAGATTACAGATTCTGTCTTCTTCAAAACAATAGGTCAGGATGCAGTAGTCGTTCATCACGTATGCGTTGAAGATAAGTCCGCCATCCTTAGTGACACGTTTAGCCTCATTCATTGCGATGAGTTTTTCCTCGTCGCCAATCAGATGATAAAGAGGGCCGAAATTGATAGTGATGTCAAAACAGTTGTCGGGCAGAAACGACAGATCTTTAGCGTTACCCTGGAAAGCCTTCACAGTGTCGCCTTTTGATTTCAGGATATCGAGGTTGTGTTTCACCAATTCCACAGCGGTCACATCGCAGCCGAGTTCAGCAAGAGCGAAGGAGTATCTTCCCGTCGCAGCACCGAGATCAAGAATTTTTAATCCATTGCAATTTTCAGGAAGAAATTGTTTGATATAGTGCATCGACACACGGAATTCCACCATTCCATGTCGGCGAGTCAGACGTAAATCCTCTTTATGCTTATTATAATACTTGGTCAAAAGTTTGTCTCTCTGCATTGTTCTGAAATTTGGTGCAAAAGTAGGGAAAAAGGGGAGAAGAAAAAAATCAAAACTGGCAAAAGCAGAAGACGAATTCATATCATCCCGAGACTTTGTCACGGGTTGCTCTCGCTTTGCTCGGTAGCGTCTTTCAGACGAAAAGGAGGGAGCTAAAAAAAGAGGATTGTTAAGGGCGGAACGCCCTAACCCCTTCCCAAGTGCGAGCCGTAGGCGAGCACATATATAAAACCATAGAGGATAGAATTTTTCAGAGAAAGTCTACGACTATTTTTGAGGGGGAAAGACGAAAAATCAATCAAAAATGGGATAATGCCAAAAAATCCAAAATCAAAACTGACTTTGGATTTTTTATTCAGCATTCAGCAATTATTCCTCGTACCAGCTTGCGTAGAGGTGATAGTTGTCGGAGATTCGTTGGATCATATCCTTCGATTGTTCGGGCGACACTTCTTTGATTTTTTTAGCTGGCACACCTGCCATCAGGCTGCCCGGTTCAACAATAGTGCCACTTGTCACCACAGCTCCTGCGGCGATGATCGAACCTTCTCCCACCACCACATTATCCAAGATGATGGAACCCATACCCACCAACACGTTGTTTTCAATCTTGGCTCCGTGGATTGTGGCGTTGTGGCCCACCGACACGTTGTCGCCAATCTCGATTGTGGAAGGCTTGGGTGATTTGTCGTAAAGAGTGTGAAGCACAGCACCGTCTTGGATATTGACATTCTTTCCGATCTTGATGGAGTTGACGTCGCCACGAAGCACAGCGCCAAACCAGATGCTGCTGTTGTCTCCGATCTCCACGTTGCCAATCACAGCAGCGTTGTCTGCCAAAAATACATTTTCTCCAATCTTAGGTGTGTAGCCTCTGACTGATTTTATAATTGCCATAGTTGTTTATCAATTTGTGAATGAAAAAGGGCGACCACAAGTGGCGCCCTTACAATATTCTTTAATCATCTAGATCGTCATTGTTGCGACGGTCGTTGCGGAAATTTCCTTTGGTTCCTTTGAAACGCTCTTCTTTGGATTTATGCATACGTGGACCTCTGTCTTCGTCACGGCTTCCCTTGCGGAAATCACGTCTTTCGCCTCTTCTGTCGTCACGTCCTCCTCTTCTGAAATCACGTTTTCCTTCGAAATTGTCGTCATCTCTCTCTCTGCGGAAACCGCCTCTTCTGTCGTCACGTCCTCCTCTTCTGAAATCACGTTTTCCTTCGAAGTTGTCGTCATCTCTCTCTCTGCGGAAACCGCCTCTTCTTCTCTCCTCACCGTCTTCATCATTGTTTCTTTCGAAACGTCTCTTGCGCTCATCCAGTTTTTTGTCGAACTCTTTCTTCTCAGCCCAACGTTTTGCTCTCTCTTCACGTTCTGCCTGCTCCTCGTGGCGACGACGCAAATATGCGTGGCGGTCAGTCTCCTTCAAATCCTTTCCATCCTCGTCCACGTATTTTCTGCGCATTGGATTGAAAAATTCGTTGTCCTCGCGGCGGTCGTCTCTTCTCTCCTCTCTCTTTTCCTCTCTTTCACGTGAACGACGCTCTTTGCCCTCACGCACGTAGTCTTCCCTGCGTCCGGAGAACATCTCATATTTGCGGAATTCGCAATCGATGTTGCCATTCTTAAGTTCCACTTTGAAAGACGGAGAAAGACGAATCTGTGCTGTGACTTCGTTTGGCACAGTGATGATCCATGCGTTCTTGCCTACACAGTCTTCCTTAAGCTTCTTTCCGATCTCAGCGTAAAGAGTAGGAAGGTCGTCGCCTGCGCCGATACGCTCTCCGTATGGTGGGTTGAACATTATCATTGCGTCTGTCTCAGGAATTTTAAGCTCCTGGAACGGGATGCATGTAAGCTTCACGTAGCTTGCCAAACCGGCGTTAGTCACGTTCTTCTCGGCTATTTCGATGCTGCTGCGTAAGATGTCCGAGCCATAGATAGTGTAGTCGAACTCTTTTTCACGGCTGTCGTCCTGGAATATCTCATCGAACATTTCAGGATCGTAGTCTTTCCATGTCTGGAAAGCGAAGTTTTTGCGGTAAAGACCTGGAGCGATGCCTTTGGCTATCATAGCTGCCTCGACGAGGATTGTTCCCGAACCACACATTGGGTCGATGAAGTCGCTCTGTCCGTTCCACTCTGCCATCAACAGCATACCTGCGGCCAGCACCTCGTTGATTGGGGCTGCTGTCTGTGCCACTCTGTAGCCACGCTTGTGTAGCGACTCACCGGATGAATCCAATGAGATAGTACATGTTGTGTCGGCCACATGGATGTTGATATACAGGTCGGGATTAGTAAGACGCACGCTTGGACGTTTGCCGATTTTCTCCATGAATCTGTCAGCAATCGCGTCTTTCACTCTATACTGCAAAAACTGTGAGTGACGGAATACATCTGAAAAGACTGTGGCGTCGATCGCAAAAGTCTTTCTGTCGTCAAGATACTCATCCCAATTAAAGGCCTTCACTTTTTCATACACCTCGTCCGCACTCTCTGCCTCGAAAGTGTAGATAGGTTTGAGCACTCTCAATGCTGTACGACAAAAGAAGTTTGCCATATACAACATCTTCTTGTCACCGTAGAAACTTACGCCTCTGCGCACTTCCTGTACATTCTCGGCTCCAAGATCAATTAGTTCTTTTGCCAAAACGCCCTCCAACCCTTGGAAGGTCTTAGCCACCATTTCAAATTTTTCTGCCACTTGCAAATTCATTAAATTTCCTGCAAAGATACGCTATTTTCCAATGAGTTGGTATCAGCCATGCTCATTTTTCTTTTCTCAGCGCGACGATAATAGTAGATAATACCGTATTCTTTACATTTATCAAGTTTTTCTTCTTCTTCTTTATTTGCGTAGGTGTTCTCCACCTCGTCCCATATTTTAAGGATGATAGCGTCAACTTCCTTGTTGAGTGTGTTCACCTCCTCCATCTTTCTCACTGTGTTTGCCTGAAGCACCTTCTGCTTGTTTTCAAGCTCAGCGAAATTTTCGTAGAACACTTTCACTTTCTGGATAGACGGATTGTAGATTGGGGCTCCACCTTTCATCTGGCGGTCATGCTCACCGTTGATCACCTTCTGTCCCCACTCAAGAAGTTTCTCATCCGTAGAGAGGTCAGGCACCACTGTGTTTTCTGGCTGCAGACCGTATAGCAGTTTGAACTCTGCTTTGATCTCTTTTCTCAACACGCACATGTTGACCACCTGGATGAAGTGAGAGACATACAGACGTGCCATCTTCAGAGTCTCCTGGTAGTTTTTGTTGCTCTTCACCTGAAGATCCGAGCACTGTTTGTATTCATCCAACGCGCGCTCATAACGGATGAGCAGGGATCTTGCGTCTTCAAGAGACTTTAATGAGAAAGCAAGGTTGCGGATGTCGCCTATTTTCTGACCCTGCTCCACTGCCGACTTCAATGTGCGAAGACGGGCTTGGTTTGTATTTGGTAATCTTCTGTATGGCATCTGTTAGTCCTCCCTGTAAAGTAGTGATTCTGCGATTGATTTGAGCACTTCTTTCTTGTCTGCGCTTAATGAAAGCTGACTTAGTGATTCCAAAGCTTTCTGGTAGTAGCTGTTCATTTTTTCTTCAGCTATCTTGCCTATGTTGAGAGAATCGTAGATCGCTGTCACAGCCTTCACCTTCTCGTCTCTGTCGAACGACTCTTTTGAAATCCATTCCGTCAACGATTTCTTGGTGTCGCCTGATGCTTTTTCAAGGGCGGTGATCAGCAGGTAGGTCTTTTTATTGCAGCAGATGTCGCCGCCGATTTTCTTTCCGAATTTCTTCACGTCGCCATACACGTCGAGCCAGTCGTCTTTCAACTGGAATGCCAGGCCGACATTTATTCCGAACTCATATATAAGGTCTGCGTCTTTAGCCGATGCTTTTGCGCATATAGCTCCGATTTTCAGGCTTGCGGCAAGAAGCACCGCCGTCTTCAAGCGGATCATAGCTATATATTCATCAGCAGAGACGTCGTTGCGTGACTCAAAGTCCATATCATACTGCTGACCTTCACACACTTCTATCGTAGTCTGGTTGAAGACAGACAGAAGAGATGGAAGCAGAGAGTGTTCAGTTCTGCACATCACTTCGTAAGCTTGGGAAAGCATCACGTCTCCTGAAAGGATGGCAGTGTTCTCATTCCATTTCTTGTGTACGGTAGGCTTGCCACGACGCATATCGGCATTGTCCATGATGTCATCGTGAAGAAGGGTGAAGTTGTGATACACTTCAAGCGCGCATGCTGGATAGACAGCGTCATTCACATTGCCTCCAAAGAGGTCGCACGACATCAACGCGAAGGTTGGGCGAAGACGTTTGCCTCCGATTGAAAGCACGTATCGAATCGGCTCATACAGATTGTATGGCTTCTTGCCCTCAAATATGGAGACAAGTGTCGATTCAATAAGTGGTAGATAATCTTTTGTATTCATATAATATAAGTCCTTTGTTTCTTTGTTTGTAGGGGCGACCCTTGTGGTCGTCCATGTTTATAACCCTTGTGGGGTCTGTCTAAACGGATCATGCAAATTGGCAAAACGTCAATTTAGCATTTGTCATTCCGCATTTATAATTTCACACGACATCCTGGCTGCTGTTCTTTTCGCTACGTTTGCTTCTGTTGTAGCTTCTGTAGGAGTCGTATTCAATATCTACATCCGGCTCCACAAACACGTCTCTATGAGTCACTTTGAACGACACATATTTGATAGTCAGTCCTCGATCGAGCCACTGCTGCTCGTAGTAGGTGCGGATGGAAAGGATTTTGTCGTCGGAGAAAGAGGAATGGTAAAGATCATTGTTGCTGAAAGTCACTTCATAACGGTTGCTTTTTATCATTTCATTCGTGTAGGTGAACATGAAGTTGCTGTCAGTCTTAAGATGCACCGTCGCTCCGTCTTTGAGAATCTGCTGGTAGAGACTCATGAATCTTGTGCTGGTCAGACGTTTGTTCACCTTCTTCATTTGTGGATCTGGGAAAGTTATCCAGATTTCAGACACTTCGTCTTTGTCGAAGAATCCTGCGATGGCTTCGATGTTTGTGCGGATAAACGCAACGTTCGGCATCTTTTGTTCGAGAGCCTCTTTTGCACCAGCCCACATTCTTGCGCCCTTGATGTCGACTCCGATAAAGTTTTTGTCGGGGTACATCTTAGCAAGCGCGACGGTGTATTCGCCACGTCCGCAACCTAATTCAAGCACGATAGGATTGTTGTTGCCGAAGAATGTGTTCCATTTTCCGCTCATCTCATGTCTTCCGCCCTGTTGCTGAAGGTTGTAGAAAGGGCATTGGAACACGTGAGGATAGGAATCCATATCGCTGAATTTCGCCAGTTTGTTTTTTGCCATCGCTCTTTTTGTTTTTTTATTCTGCAGAAACTTTACGCACGCGTAAGCCGACATCTGAGATGCCTTCAAGCACGTCTTCACGCATTCCCTGCCAAATTTTTATTTTGTAAGTGCCTTGTTTCGGAAATTTCACCATTGGCATGAACGACACAGGCAGATGGTAGATGTTGGCGTAGTATGACGCTATTCCGTCGCCTACCCAATGTCCGTAGTTGTCTGCCAGTGCGCACTCGATGGTGTCGCTGTAGATGTCTCCGCTCGGGCTTTCCGCTTCGATGAAAAGCCAAAGGTTCTGGTATTTGTATGTGCCTTTGTTTCTCACATCCACCACAATTTCGTAGCAGTCTGTGGTGTCGTTCATCACATATTCGAAAGCCAGCGCGTCGTCTTTTTTCCAGCCATCTTCAGGGATATCCTTGATGTCCTGGTAGACGCAGTTGCTTCCGCATGAGGCGAGAAGCAGTAGTAGGAATCCGATGATGACTCTATTCATTGCTGCCTCCTCCGTTGTTGTTAGAATTCTGGTTGCCGCCGTTATTGTTTTGCTGGCCGCCGGTCTGCAGACCATTGTTTTGGCGGTTGCCATTGTTATGGTTTTTGTTGCGACGGTGCTGATTCCGGTTGCGGTTGTTATTGTTTCCGCCATTCTCACCGTTTTGCTGGCCGCCGTTGTTTTCGCCGTTCTGCTGGTTGCCATTCTCATTGCGAGGCTGGCGGTTTTTCTGCTGGTTGCGGTCACGGTTACGGTTGTTATTGCCGTTTTCACCCTGTTGCTGGTTGCCCTCCAGAGCTTTTGCCTGTTCGCCGTTTGTGTTGTTTGGTATACTGTTGGCTGACGGATTTTCAGGAGCAGCGTTTTGTTGGTTTTGAGCATCAGCTTCGCCATTGTTTGCTGCATTAGCGTTGCGTTGGCGATCCTCTTTGTTGCGGTTTTTGTTTTTCTTCTTTTTCTTCTTGTCGAAGCGAGTCAGATCATCCTGGCCTACCACGTTCTCATAGTCGGCGGTCTTAGTGCCTTGTTCACCCTTGTTGCCGCTTCCGAACGGCTCTACCTTTTCGCCACGTTTGTTGCGTTCGATGATAGCTTTGACTTCATCCACGGTGAGGGTCACAAGGTTGACAGCCATATTAGGGGCTGTGCTGTATTGCATTGTGCGGGCAAGGATATCACTCTTGAAGTGATAGTAAGTGCCGTCAAGAGTCTCAAGCTGGATATCTCGAGGAGGAAACTCTTTCTGGGCTTCCAGGTATGTGTCCACCTCAAAGTTCATGCAGCATTTCAGTTTAGCGCACTGGCCTGCAAGTTTCTGTGGGTTAGGTGAGATGTCCTGGTAGCGTGCGGAAGAAGTAGACACCGACACAAAGTTGGACATCCAAGAAGAGCAGCACAATGCGCGTCCGCAAGGGCCGATACCGCCGATTCGTCCTGCCTCCTGACGGGCTCCGATTTGGCGCATTTCAATACGCACTTTGAAAGTGTCGGCAAGCACACGTATAAGCTGACGGAAATCCACACGTTCGTCGGCGATATAGTAGAAGATGGCTTTGTTTCCGTCGCCTTGGAATTCCACGTCGCCGATTTTCATATTCAGATTCAGCTCTTCGGCTATTTTACGGGCTTTGATCATTGTCTCCTGTTCGCAAGCCTTCACCTCCTCAAAATGGTCGAGGTCGCTTTGTTTCGACTTGCGGAAGATGCGTTTGATGTCGGCGCGGTTAGGGTCGACGTGATTTTTCTTCATCTGAAGGAGCACCAATGGTCCGAGAAGAGACACTCTTCCTATGTCATGGCCGGGCATAGCCTCAACAGTTACCCAGTCTCCTTTTTCGAGGAGGATATTGTTGGTGTTGCGGAAATAACCCTTGCGGGTGTTTTTGAAAGTCACTTCCACAAGGTCAGTGGTTTGCATAGCGCCGGGCACATCGCAAAGCCAGTCGAATGTATCTAATTTCAAGTCGGTGTGTTTGCTGCAGCCTTGGGCATTCATGTTGCAACCTCCACCGTTGTCTATACTACTCATTAATTATATATTTTATTTTTTAAGCAGAGCCATCACTTTGAGAGCGAGATCATAGAAAATGATTTTAGACATTCCGTTTCTCTCAATGTGGAATTCTGCTTTTGATAATTCTTCTACTAACTGCCATACATTCTTCTCGTTGATGAAGCGAGCGAATTTCGACGAGAAGGCGTTTTCATCGTTCGTCATGTAGTTGAGCGACGTGTTGCCTACGTTGAGAATGAAATTCTCGCGTATCATGTGCTGGCAATATTGCAAAAAGGAGATTTGTTTTTTTCTCGACAGTTTTGCAAGATCATTGCTCAGGTTGATGAGGTCGTCTAGGTCGCTGACATACGCCTTTCTCATCAATCGGATGAATGTATCCAAGAAAGTGTTAGCCCCGTCGTCAAGCAGTTCGAATGCAGCGATGATACTGCCTTTGCTGAGGCGTGCTGCATACTGAATCTGATTGTCATCGGCATTGCTGTTCTTTGTTCTTATCGCGTCTGCCAGCACTTTTTCTGGAAGGGCGTGCATCACCACTCGTTGAGTACGCGACTGGATGGTCGGCAGAATATCGTCGGGTTTGTCGCTCACCAGAAGGAAGAGCGTTTTGCCGACAGGTTCCTCGATGCTTTTGAGCACACGGTTGGAACACTCTGCTCCCATCAGTTCCGGATGCCATATCACCACCACTTTGTATTCGCTCTCGCAGGCTTTCATCTGCAGTTTGCGTATCAGCTCATTGCCTTCGCAGTTGTAGATGATGGGTTGTTTGGTGGCGACGCTGCTGAATTCCTCCTCCACCCATTTGTCGAGATTGAAGTAGGGAGATGTCGCAAACATTTTTCTCCACCCGTCGAGATGCTCCATACAATATTCATCGTTTCCCGCCGGCTTCTTTTGGATGATCGGGAATACGAAATGAAGATCCGGATGCGCGAGCATAGCGTATTTTTTGCACGACGGACATTGTCCGCAGGAATCATTTTCGCCTTTGTTTTCGCACGACACATATTGGGCGTATGCCAACGCTAACGGCAATTTGCCCACACCCTCCGGGCCACAGAACAGCTGAGCGTGTGGTATTCTGCCAGATTTGACAGCGTCGATGAGTTGTTGTTTGAGCTCATCGTGCCCGTATACATCGCGAAAAAACATTCTATGCAAAATTACACTTGTATGCAAAAATAATAAAGTTCGAAAATTTAAGCAAATAAACCTGCGAATAAAATTTTTGAAGTGTTGTTTTGTGGTATTCGTGAGAGGGGGAAGGAGGGTTAAGGGTTAAAGATTAAGGGTTAAGGATTAAAGATTGAGATATGTCGGTAGGAAAAATAAGTGAAAGTTTGATGATTGTAAAGGACAGAAAGTCCAAATATCCGTCTCTTCTGCGAGTTTGCAAAAATGAGCGGTAAAATCAAGCGTATATTCGAAAAAACAATAAAATTATCGAATATACTCGATAAAAACCACTGAATTTTGTCGAATATATTCGATAAAAATGCAAAAAATCCTCATTTTCTGATATAATACATCTGTGTCATACAATAATGATGTATGTAAAGATAATAATCTTTTAATCAGTATTGTGCAGGATGGCCCCTACCCTAAGGGTCGTAGACCCTTTATCGCTCGCGACGGTAGCCGATTCCAAAATGATCGAGGTCGACAGACCGAAATCATTTTGGTGTTGGTTTATATGATTTTGTATTTTATGTGCTCGCCTACGGCTCGCACGTGGGAAGGGGTTAGGGCGTTCCGCCATTAACAATCCTCATTTATGACACTCCAACTGCAATTTTTCTCCTAATTTTTAATAGACGTTATTTAGCAGAAACACCACAATATGATGCCTCTACTTCACATACCAATCATACGTCTTCTTGGCATAGAAAGTGATTCTTTCCATCAGTTCGGGTGGCTGGATGTCACTTGCCATTATTCCTGAGTTGAGAATCATAAACGCGATGCTGTCGTAATTGTCGGAATAGAAATGCATTATATATGAGTCGCTCAATTCTTCCTCACATACAAATCCGTAATATTCTTTCCAGTTGTCAAGATATCTATAGACGTCTTTCTTGATGCGGAAACTGATGTTTGGAGTCTGGTGGAATGGCTTTTGGGATTCGATAAACTCAGATATCGAGAATATGTCGTCTTTAGCGCATGGCAAATCGGTGATATTAAGTTCGACAATTCTGTCCAGACGGAAATCACGATAGCTTTTTCTTAGCCGACACCATGCGAAAAGATGCCAGTTGCCGAGGTAGTTGCATAGCCCGACACATTCCAGCATCCGCTCAATTGGTTTTGAATCTTTTAGCGACAGGTATTTGATTTTCAATATTTTCTTGTCGGCAATGGCTTTCTGAATATCGCTTATATATAGGTTTTTGACGGGATTATGACCGATGACCTCCACGTGCTGTGATATGGTTTCGGCTATTTCTTTTTCCTGTGGTTTGAGGATGGCTTTAATTTTGAAAAGAGCATTTTCATAATCTTTGTTGACGGTGCAGTCGGAATTTTGAGAAAGGAGTTTGGCGCCGACGATAAGAGCTGAGGCTTCCTCTTTGGTGAAAGCCACAGGACGGAGTGTGTAGCCGTCGTTGATGAAGTATCCTATGCCAGCCTCAGCGCCTATTGGTATTCCCGTCTCCTCGAGAGCGCGGAGATCCCTGTAAATGGTTCTGACGCTCAGATCAAACCTCTCTGCAAGTTCTTGAGCGGTAACCACTTTCTTCGATTGAAGGTGAGTGAGGATAGCCTGAAGACGGTCGGTGCGATTCATTTTGATTATTGTAATAATGTGAAGCAAAAATAATAAATCACCACAAGGTTTCAAAATTGTAAAAGTGTCGCAGGTGAGCTCATTGAAACAAACACAGAGCCAAAGTTATGATGGTATGAAGACGAGGGAAGGAATAAGGCGGCATATAGACTGCTCAACAATCTCAGACTTCATCAAGAGATATGGTGCAAAATCCAAGATCTTTGTCCCAATGAAATGACATAACACAGACGTAGGTGCAAATCCATGTATAAAAGGTCGATGTCCATGGAACAAAAAACAGACCTGTTTTGTGAAACGTATCTAATTTTATTATCTTTGCAAATGTGCCATTTCCAAGAGGCTGCGTATGTATCGTGCCTTCAAAATGGAGATGTGCAAAACCAATACAACCAATATGAAATACCCGATCGGCATACAGACATTTGAGGAGATAATCACAGGCGGCTACATCTATGTGGATAAAACCGAATTGGTTTACAAACTAATCGATTCGGGGAAATACTATTTCATCAGCCGCCCGCGCCGTTTCGGCAAGAGCCTTTTGACGACGACGCTCGAAGCTTACTTCCAAGGCAGGAAAGATCTCTTCAAGGGACTTGCCATGGAACGGTTGGAGAAGGATTGGATAGAATACCCCGTGTTCCATCTGGACTTCTCGGGAGCTGATTACACGAATCCTTCCATGTTGATGGAAAGGTTGAATGTCTACCTAACCCAATGGGAAGATCTCTATGGACGAAAAGAGGAAGAAGTCTCCCTTGGCGACCGCCTTTATGGTGTGATCAGCCGTGCTAAAGAACAGACCGGCAAACAAGCAGTGCTTCTGATTGATGAATATGACAAACCATTGACCGACACGATTGGACTTCAAGAGATTCAAGATGCGAACAGGAATCTGCTCCAAGGAGTTTATGGCATCATGAAAAGAGCCGATAGATTCATCCGTTTCGCCTTCCTGACGGGTGTCACCCGCTACGGCAAACTGGGCATCTTCAGCGCCGCAAACAACCCGAAGGATCTTTCCATGAGCGATGAATATGCAACCATCTGCGGTATCACGGAGAATGAACTGCATTCCTATTTCGATGACGAGGTGCAGCTGTTCGCTGATAAGCATTCTGTCAGCAAATCGGACATGTATGCTATGTTGAAACGGAAGTTTGACGGCTACCATTTCAGCGAGCGGTCTGAGGATGTCTATAATCCGTTCAGTTTGCTCAATGCTTTGTCTGACAAAAAAATATTGAACTATTGGTATGCTACGGGCACACCTACCTATCTGGTTAAGATTCTTGGGAAAAGCAACTTCGACATTCCTTCTTTTGATGATAAATTGTTGGCTACGGGTGAGATGCTCGCCACTTTCGGAAATGGGGAGAGCAACGTCATAGCGGCGCTCTACCAAAGCGGTTACCTCACTATAAAGGGGTACAAAGACGAATGCTATTTGTTAGGATTCCCCAATGAAGAGGTATCAGAAGGTTTCACTCGTGTTTTAATACCCAATTACACAGAATCCGACACCAGCGACAGAAAAGACCTTGACCTTGTCAAACTACGTCAATTTGTTAGGGCTGACGATGTGGATGCCTTCATGCTCCAAATCCAGCTCATCATGAGCCAAGTGCCTTTTGAAAGCTCCGACCCGAAACTGATAGAGGCTAATTTCCGCAATATGCTCTACCTGATGATCCGCTCCACGGGACATAAAGTGAGTGTGGAGTATCCCGTATTAGGTGGTAGGATCGACGTCTTCTTCGAGACGGAAAAAAGCGTCTACATCATCGAGTGCAAACATGACCAGTCCGCTAAAGATGCGTTGGCACAGATTGACGAGAAGAAATATGCGAAGAAAATCTCTTCCGCAGACAAGCATGTCGTGAAGATTGGTGTGAATTTCAGTACGGAGGAGAGGAATCTGGTGGAGTGGATGATAGGGTGAGGCATCCAGTGTTCGAAATGCAAACAAAAAATCAGTCGGAACAGTCAATTGAAAGAGAAGGAAAAAAGCTAAAATGGAAAAGCGACTTCCGTCTTCTTGAATATAACGATAACTGCAAAAAAGTTCATTTTTTATATGAAGATAAAGAGCATAGTAGATATTTAGATTCTATGGTTGCTTATAAAATAGAAGAATAATTAATGTGATATAACCTATTTTAACGAGAGTTCGAATGAGGGTTTTCTTTTTCGTTCCGATCTTTTCCCCTTAATACAACAAAGGTAAAAAAAGCATCGTTTTTATGACGACTTTGGATGTTGTCATCTGCAAATTCTTTTGTTTGATTTTGTTGATTTTCGCAAAATTTCGCTGTGCTCATTTTGCGAAAATCAATCATACTGCAAACTTAGAGATGAATTGTAATCTGTGAATCATTTTCCATTTTCTCATCGAAATCCAACCTCCTTTTCTCATAAAAAGACGAAGGCTTTCTTTTTTCTCTCTGTGGGTTTATTAAATTTTATGTGCTCGCCTACGGCTCGCACTAAGGAAGGGGTTAGGGCGTTCCGCCCTTAACAATCCTCATTTATGACACTCCAACTATTTTTTTGATTTCGTCGAACTCATGTTATTTAATTGATTTGAATAGTTAAGACGACAGGTTTGACAAATGATAGTGTTGAAATCACCACAAGGTTTCAAAGATAGAGAAAGGCATGTGGTGATTTTATTATGTGTCGACAGATGATCAAACCAATCCTATCATCACTTCTGTGACGCAGTTTTCCTGGTTCTCAAAATCACAGCGGATGTAGACTTCACGTGTTACGCCAGTAGTCTGTAGAGCGTTGTCTGCTACGTGCTTCATCAGCTCGCAGTAGACGGGGCCGAGTTCAGCCCACGGTCCTTCGTGAAGAGTCTGGAGGGCTTTGAATTCTTTGGCCTCATCGATCTCGAATCCTTCAGGTTTCAATCCATTACCGTCGCCAATGATAGGGAGCATAATTTCAAGTTTGAAGACGGTGTCTGGTTTGCCGTCCGGACCGGTATATTGCCAGACCTGAGGCTCCATAGTCTGATAGCCGCATCGTTGGGCTTCTGCGTAGAGCTCGGAAGGCTTTGTGCCAGTGTACTTGTCAAGATCCTTAAGAGTCGCATTTGTTGTGAACTTCATCACCTTCTTTGCCTTTACTGTTGTAATTCTCATTTTATTAAATTTTATAGATGAATACTAGTGTCGATTTCGTTATCGACGTTGCAAAATTAGAGGGGTGGAGTGACAACATTATGTCAGTAGGTTTTGCAGAAAAATGAAATTTTAAGAAATATAAGAGATAAACAGAAAACGCACCACCACAAATTAAACTTGTTTGTCGGTGCTGCAAAACGTCACGTGTTTTCTGCTGTTTATGTTTTCTCTGTTAAGAGTGTTCCTAAGCAAACTTGTTTGTGTGTTTTCCAAGCATCAAAATGCTGTTTTCTGTTTATGCGTTTTTTTAAGGATCATTAAAATTAATTTTTTGTTTGGCATTTAATATGAGATTGTTAAGTCCCATATTTGATAGATATTGGCTCTTTGCAATCCACATTTTTTTACACAAAACTTGAAAAAATGGTGCTGTAAACGGCAATTTTAACGGCTTTTTACAAAAAAATAAAAAAATAATTCAAAAAATAACAATAAATGTTGTGCACGATATAATTTTTGTTAGTTTTGCATGTAGTTCAGTAAGGGATTGATTTTTCGCCTTTGTAGAACAAATAAAAATAAGTCGCAAACGATTAAAAATTTATAGCTATGGGAATTTACGACATTAAAGTTACAAAGCGTGAAAACTTTCAGGATAAAGAGGTTTCGCTTAGTGAGTATCAGGGCAAGGTTATGCTGATAGTCAACACAGCAACAGGCTGTGGTTTAACTCCCCAGTATGAGGCATTGGAGAAACTCTACCGCAAGTATAAGGCGGCTGGCTTTACAATCCTTGATTTCCCATGCAACCAGTTTATGGAGCAGGCTAAGGGAAACGATGAGGAGATTTCGTCTTTCTGCACATTGAAGTATGACACAACTTTCCCTCGTTTCAAAAAAATAGATGTGAATGGAGAAAATGAGTCTCCTCTCTACACATTCTTGAAAAATGCTATTGCGGAGCGTGATAATAAGGGATTCAGTGTGAAGGATGCGCTTCTTTCGCTTACGTCAAAAATCAATGGCAAGAGTGGTAAGAAGAGTGATATAAAGTGGAATTTTGAAAAATTTCTTGTGGATAAGAATGGTAATGTAGTGAAGCGTTTTGCTCCTACGGTAACGCCCGAACAGATTGAGTCGGAAATTGAGAAGCTGTTGAGTGCTTGATAATAAGCAGGATGGAAATCTTGGATGATATGATAGAACAAACGAACTGAAAAAGCCAACTGGATATCACCCAGTTGGCTTTTTATTTCTAGGCATGAGTTTTTTTACTCTATGCTCTCCTCAATACTTTTCAATACGTAGTCGAGTATATCTTGAGTATGGCAGGCAGATATGAAATTGCCTTCAAACTGTGACGGGCTTACATATATGCCTCTGCTGAGCATATTTCTGAAATATTTTGCGAATCGTTCCTGGTCGCTTTTCTTTGTGTCCTGAAAATTGCGGACAGGTTTGTCGTTGAAAAACATTGTAAACATAGAGCCGCAATGGTTGAGCTGGATGCCTTTTCCCTCAACAATCTTTTCCAACTTTTCAATGAACTTGTTGCTTCTTTCCTCAAGCTCTTCATAGAATCCAGGCTGTGACAACTGATTCAATGTCTCTATTCCTGCAGCCATAGACACAGGGTTGCCGCTTAGTGTGCCAGCCTGGTATACTGGTCCGTCTGGGGCAAGACAGCGCATGATCTCCTCTCTTCCGCCGAATGCGGCTGCCGGGAATCCTCCGCCAGCTATCTTTCCGACTGTTGTCATATCTGGTTTGATGCCGAATCTTTGTTGAGCGCCTCCTCTTGAAAGACGGAATCCTGTTATCACCTCGTCGAAGATCAGGACGGCTCCATGTTGGGATGTCACTTCTCTGGTTGTTTTCAAAAACTCTTCGGTTGGGACTACCACACCCATGTTGCAAGCAACGGGTTCAAGGATGAGGGCCGCCACTTTGTCGCCATTCTCCGCGAAATATTTCTTTAGCGCATCAATGTCGTTATATGGCAAGACGACGGTGTGTTTCACGAAATCGTTAGGCACTCCGGCTGACGATGCGTTGGAGATATTGGCAACGCCAGATCCAGCCGCAACAAGCAGGTGGTCGGCATGACCGTGATAATTGCCTTCGAATTTCACCAATATATCTCGACCTGTGTATCCGCGTGCCACACGTATAGCCGACATAGTGGCTTCCGTACCGCTGTTCACGAATCTTAGACGTTCCATGGAAGGGATTGCCTCTCTAACCTTTTGGGCTAGGATGGTTTCGCTTAAAGTAGGAATGCCGTAACTGCTGCCGCGCAAAACGGCGTCGCAGGCAGCTTTACTGACTTTTTCTTGGTTGTGTCCTAGAATGAAGACTCCCCATGACATGCAAAAGTCGATGAATTTGTTGTCGTCGATATCGGTGATGTATGCGCCTTTGGCCTCCTTAACGAAAAGAGGAGTTGTCCCTACGCTGCGTAATGCGCGTACCGGACTGTTGACACCTCCTGGTATTACTTGTAGAGCCTCGGCAAATGCCGCTGCTGACTTTTCTCTGTTGTTTATGCCCATCTCTGCATGTATTCTTTAGCGTAGTAAGTAATGATGTATTTTGCTCCGGCTCTCTTGATTGCTATGAGACTTTCGAAAACGATGCGTTTCTCATCAAGGAATCCCATTTTTGCGGCTGCTTTAGCCATTGAGTATTCTCCGCTCACCTGGTATGCCACCATAGGAATATTTGGGAATTTTTCCACACCACGAGCGATGATGTCAAGGTATGGCATGGCTGGTTTCACCATTGTCCAGTCTGCTCCTTCCGCAACGTCTGCCTCTATCTCTCCGATTCCCTGATCGTGAGTTCTGAAATCCATCTGGTATGTTCTTCTGTCTCCAAAAGATGGGGCTGAATCAGCAGCGTCTCTGAAAGGTCCGTAATAAGCGGACGCATATTTTGCGGAGTAAGCCATGATTTTGCATTTGTCACGAAGTCCGGCCTCTTTCAATCGCTTGTCGAGAGCCTCTATCTGTCCGTCCATCATTGCCGACGGTGCTACGAAATCAGCTCCTGCCTTGGCATGGACGTATGCCATCTCTGCAAGCAATGGTAGAGTTGCGTCATTGTCGACGTCGTTGTCCTTCAACAATCCGCAATGTCCGTGACTTGTGTATTCGCAAAGGCAGACATCTGTGAAGACCAAAACTTCAGGAACGGCTTTTTTGATTGCTTTGACGGCTCTGCAAACAAGAGCATCCTCAGTATATGCCAAGGATCCTCGCTCATCTTTCAGTTTGTCGTCGATTACTCCGAACAATAATATTTTGTTAATACCTAATTTGTAAACCTCCTTAACATCATCCACCAAAGTGTCGATGGAAAATCTATAAATGCCAGGCATACTTGAGATTTCGCTTTTTATGCCAGTACCTTCCACAACGAAGTATGGAAATATGAAATCCTCAGCTTTCACATTTACGTCAGCATATCGGTCGCGAGTGGCCTGATCTTTTCTGAATTCTCTATATCTGATCATTTTATATGTTTTTATTTAGTATTTCCATTAAATGTTTTTCTGTGACAACGCCTCTGGTTTTCAGCTCTTTGTCGGTTGGCAGATATCCGTACAATTTCACAAAATTATCAATTGTGCTTGGCGACGTGAATATGATGCGGTCGATTTCCGACAGGTCTACTTTCTTTGGGTTGCTTGGCATTATATTTTCGTATGCAGTGACTGTTGTCACTTGGAAGCCCAGTTCTCTGAGTCCGTCTGGAATCAGGTTGAGAGCCAGATTAGATCGTGGAATAAGCACATGCCCCCTTTCTCTATTTGAAAACCAATCGATCACTCCATACGAGTTGTCTTCTTCCACCTGCTCGATATCTTGAAACCCTGCTTCAACAAGGGCCAGTGTTGTGGTGGCTCCAATCGACACCACTTTTTTGTTTGGCATGATGTGTTGCGGATCTCTGCCGTCGAGATTCAAACTCCAATATTTTACAGAATATCTGCTTGTGAAGAGCAGGTATCCGACATTTTCGCTTTTATCGTCATACCATTGAAACAGCGCTTTACGAAGTTGTGAGTCGTCTTTTACTGGCACTATTTCAATTAATGGTGTGTGGATATACTCTTTGTTGTTGCAGACGAGACCTGTAAATAATGTGCTCATACCAAACTGTCTTTTTGGAAAATGGCTTTCAGGTCGGCTCTCCCTTTCTTCGCTGTGATGGCAAGCCGGCCCTGCATAGGATGAGTGGCAAACGGTAGAATCTCAGCTATCTCGTTTTCCATCCCAAGACGTTTGAGCGCGCATGTCGCCACGATGGCAGCATCTATATCCCCACGTCGCACCTGGGCCACACGATCCTCTATACAACCACGAATGTCAACAATCTGGATGTCTGGACGGAGGGCTAACAGCTCCTTGCGTCTTAATGGAGAGCTTGTGCCTATTTTGCTTCCAGGCTTCAGCTCCGACAATTTGAGATTATTGAAGCTCACGAGAGAGTCAGTTTTGTCGAACGCTTCGTAGAGAGCTATCACTTCCAGGTCTGGATGCAGCTTTTCAGGAAGATCTTTAGCTGAATGGATGGCGATATCCGCGTCGCCGTTCAACAGAGCGGCATCAAGCTCTCTTGTGAACATGTCGTCGGGAGCCTCACCGTTCAACAGGGAAATCTTCAGGTTTTTGTCGCCATACGATTCGGAATAGATCACAGTGTGGGGTACGTCTGGAAAACGGTTGAAAACCTCAGTGACCTGCAGTCTGGACAGCTTGCTGCTTCTGGCAATCACACGTACAGGTTTGGACCTGCTATCGCGTCTGTCGAGAATCTCCTTAAGTTTTTCAATCTCTTCCTCTATCATTTTTTCTGCTTTTTCCACTTCGTCTTCTCTGATGGAAAGGTTGGCTTTCACCAGTTCCTCCACATCGTGAAGATTATAAAGCGTTATGCCATCCACAGAGCCTACATTAGGATCGATGTCGCGAGGGAAGGCAAGATCTATACACAGCATTTTGTGTCTGGTAGTTATATCTTCCTTGCAGATCACATGGTCGGGGGAAGATGTGGCGCTTATAACGACGTCGCTATTGCCCAGCACGTCAGGAAGTTGGTCGAATCCGTGGCATTCTATTGAATATTTTTCGGCAATTTCCTCGGCATTGGCGACTGTTCGGTTGATGAGCATCACATTTTCTGCACCTTTGTTTTTGAGAAACTTTATGATGTCTTCGTTAAGTTTGTTGACGCCGATTATTGTGATCTTTGCTGTCTTGACGTCAATATGTTCTTTCTTTATGATTTCGATGGCTGCGAGGCTGTGGCTGACAGCTCCATATGAAATTTGGGTGTCAACGCGCACTTGTTTGCCGATCTCCAAAGCGCATTCAAACAGTTTGTGGATTCCGCTCGGCAGTTTCTGACCGCTTTGTCTGGCGGTCATATACGCGTCTTTGACTTGTCCTTGAACAGCCTTTTCACCCATGATGGCTGATTCCAGTCCACAAACAACTCTGAAAAGATGGCGTGCCACGTCGTCGGGCACTTTGCCATCACCATAGTAAAGCTCTATACGGTTGCAAGTTTGCAAAAGGACCGATGGACCTACCGATAAAGTTTCCAATTTCTGAAGAAATTCCTCTCGGTCGGTGAGCGATGCGTTTTGGTGGTTGATGGATATATATTGTATCATTATATTTTAAATCCAGTTAGTTGCTTTGATCCAGTCAGTTAGATACTTGATGTTTTGGAAAGGTGTGTTTGGCATGACTCCGTGTCCTAAATTCAGTATCCAGCCTGGATTGTCGGCGAAAAATGGCTTGTAGTTCTTTTCCATACAGCTGATAATCTCTTCCTTAGGCGCGAACAGCAGCATAGGGTCTATGTTGCCTTGCAACCCTACTTGAGGATGAACCAATTGTCGGGCCTGGGAGAGTGATGTCTGCCAGTCTATGCTTACGAAATCGCAAAGGTCCGGCGTCACCAGATTTAATCCTGCTCCTAGTCCTTTGGGGAAAAATATGAATGGGATGCCTTTCGATCTGACAGCGTCAGCAATGCGTCTTACAGCAGGAATGAACATATCCTTGTAGATGTCCAACGGCATCAGTCCTGCGTGAGTGTCAAACAATTGGAATGCGTCGACACCACGGCTGATCTGCTGATTCGCGTATTCAATACTGAATTCTGTGACTGCGTCTATCAGCAATTCCGTCTCCTTCTTATTTTGATAGATGAATTTGCGGGCTTCCGGAAACTCGTGTTTGAGGCTGGTGCCCTGAAGCATGTAGAAAAGAGTTGTGAGTGGAGCTCCACAAAAACCTAACAGAGGGGTATCGCTTTGCTGCTTCACTAATTCTATCGCTTTGTACACAAATGACAGTTTATCACTGTCGGGTGATAAAGATTTGTGTGGATTTGGGGCATCAATAAGTGGATTATGGAAAACAGGGCCCTTGTCGGTCCACTCTATTTCCATTCCCATAGCGGTGGGGATGGTAAGTATGTCGCTGAAGATAATCGCTGCGTCGACGCCGAGATCCTCCACTGGAAGCAGAGTCACTTTAGCCGCTAACTCAGGCGTTGTCATCAGTTCTCGGAAACTATATTGTTTTCTAAGTTCATTGTAGCTTGGCAGAATACGTCCTGCTTGCCTCATATACCAAACTGGTGGCCTACTATGATCCTTGTTCTGCAATGTTCTTATAAACATGTTGTCCATGAAACGTCTAATTATATTCTACAAAGGTCATCATATTTATTGAAATATGCAAAAATAATTGTGCAAACAAGAAATTCTATAGCTTGAGTTTCAGTGGAAATTACAGAGACATCTGTTATTTTAACGTAAATTCGGAATTAAAAAATAGGAGAAAAAAGATAGTTGGAGTGTCATAAATGAGGATTGTTAAGGGCCCATGTTTGATTGATATTGGCCCTAACCCCTCTCCACGTGCGAGCCGTAAGGCGAGCACATAAAATTTAATAAACCACAGAGACACAAGGTTAACAGAGAAAGGCTACGCCTTTTTATGAGAACAAAGAGGTGAAAATGCAATCAGAAAGTGGAAAATTATTCGCAGATTACAAGTCATCGAACTCACGTTAACATAAGAGAGCATTAGAACCCTTTTTCCTACAGCTTGAGTTTCAATGAGAATTCAAGAGAATGGTCGCTGTGCTTATACGTCACGTCTTCTCTTATTGGAGGCAAAACACTGCGATAGTCAAACTCATAGATGACGCTTAAATACAAGGCTGACACTATCTTGCATTCTATTTCTGCCTCATTCCTTATCAAATAATCTTTGAAGTCGTTGATCTTCGGTTGGTAGAAGATTTTTTCTATGAGATGTACCGACTCGCCGATTTTTTGCTTCATTTTGGGCCTCAGGGAGAGACGGAATGCCTGGTCATCCAATGTCTTTTTATCGTCTGTGTAGTCGACGACGTCGTAAAGCCCAGCCAGACTGATGGAGTAGTCGCAAACTTTGGGTTTGTTATAAATACGGTATTTGACTCCCGCCACTGAATACAATCTGAAGTTGTAGCCTTTGTAAGTGTTGTGGACGTACTCACATGCAAGCAGTGGCGACCATTTCCTGTATTGTATAAAGTCTACTTTAAGTGCAGCTTCAATGCCGTTGTTTTTTATTTTATGGTCGCTTTGGGAAAAGGTGTATTTCCCTGCCAATGCGAATGAAATAGTGCTGTCGTCTGTAGCGATCCCTCCCGTCGCCTTGATATCTGATTTGTCGATGTTTCCTGAACTCAATGATCCTCCAGCAGAGAGAAATCCAGACAATTTTTTCTCTTTCGCTTCTTCCTTTTTTTCTGTCTCTTCTGCATTCGACGTGAATGTGCAGAACATTATCATTGTCAATAATACAATGATTAGATGAGGTTTACGTAACATAAAATTTGATTCTTTATGCAAAGATAGCGAAAAATTACCAATTGAGCCTAAGGAGGATTATGGGTTTGCACTAGCACAACAGAAAGGTTGGAGTCGTAATATAAAACAAAAGTGAAACATAAAAGAATAAATTATAGATAAACTTGAGGTCTGCATAAAATTATTATTAGTGATGATTGATTTTAAGTCGTATCATTTACAAATAAACAGATTTGAGCATTTTTGGGGGTCAAAATTATTCAAATCCAAAAATCTTATTAATTTTTGAGTTGCAGAATTTTGAGCTACAATATACAAAGAAGAAACTGACAATAAGAATCACTGCAGAATTTATAATAAATGGCAAATCTTTATAAATGTGTAAGTGAGAAAATAATTTTATTATCATCATATGAGATAGGTATATACCAAAAGAATAGTTGCCAATAGTTGCCAAAATATTATTAGTATAGTCACATGTGTTGTCTCTAATATATTTGTATGCGATAATTATAAAAATGGAGCTTGTCAACAAAGATGATAATTTAATTTGTGTACCACAATTGTTTTCTTCTAGTTGTAATAGCCAGTATCCTTCTGCAATTTGAAAAAAAATTGTAATTACATAAAAAGTAAGTATCTGTTTAATTCCACTCTTGATATGAATTAGATTATTGCCAAGTAATAAACCTAGATAATAAAATGTGAACCATCCAATACACAAATCACCCCAAACAAGTTTAATTATAGGATGTAATGTTTGTCCTGTTATCCATGGATAATACTTGAATATCAAAACAAAAACAGGAGCAATAAACCATCCAATTGATTTGAATTTAGAGTTTGCTAATTTTCCTATAAAAGGAGTTAAAAGAACAAATTGAATATACACTAATATGTAATACATTGTACAGGCAGACTTTGCTGTTAAGGTATTTTTAAGAATGTTAGCAAAATCTAATCCTTTTTTTGAAATTATACTATACAAAATAGTCCAAATGATGTATGGTAATATAACTCTGAGGATTCTTTTTTTGAAAAACTTTGGCCAGTTGTCATTTTCTGTTTTTGTTAAATATCCAGATAAGAATAAAAATGTTGCAACAGCAAAATTGATAAATGGTCTGCAGATTACTTGCCAATATCCACTAGGACAAGTATGAATTAGTACAACGGCTATTATAGCTATTCCTCTTAGAATTTGAATTTTTTGATTTCTTGTTTCTTTTTGCATCGATAGTCTGTTTTCGCACTCGACTATCAATCACATATCGGCAACAGAAAGGTGTGGACCTTTCTACTCGCGTTCACAGGGAAGCCTGAGATGAAACCCCGCCGTTACTTATAGAAGCCCACACCTTAAGGTGCGAGCATCAACTCATATAAGTAACGATGGAAGCCACTTTCAAAGCGTCTCCGTGAACATTGCTATCCGATTTTCAAATCAAATCAGTTTCTCAGGCTTTTTGGTTTGAACGCGAATAATAGCTAATGCTTATGTTAAAAATATGTATTTACTTCAAAAAATTACTTTCTGTTTTTTTACAAATTATATTAATGCGTCTGATCTCTAATTCCATAGTGATTTTATAAATGAATCTTTATGGTCTTCAAGAAAAACGGTTGTAAATTATTGCAAATATATAGAGAAAATTAAAAAAACGACATTTTATTACTTGTAATTTACAAAGATGTCAGTCTCCATTCAAGATACCAATTCATATGCCAAATTGATTTTTGCAATCCTCATATCGGATTTCAATAAATGAAGCCGAACATCCAAAGTGGAATCTCTTTCATGCTTGCGTATTCGATGTCGTCCTTAGCGATAAAGGCATTCTCTATATTTTTGATTTGATGAGAGGTCTTGTTTTTTCCTCCTACTTCAAACGTATATCCATTTACTTCAAAATCTGCTTGTGTTGTAGATGAAACAATTGGATAAACACTTTGGATAAACTGGATGAAAATATTCTCTCGTATTGTGCCGATATTTGGTTCGCTGTCTGAAAGAGCGTATGAGAGATTGGGATTATTCAAATAGACTTTATCTATTTTTTCTAATATTTTAATTCCATTTGCTTTTTCTCTAACCATTGTGATTAATTGTGCTTTTTCCAAATACATGAAATAGTCTGGCAACGCATTTCTTGATATGCCCAATTCTCTTTCCAAAACAGAAAAATTCGGTTTGAACGGCACACTTTGTGCGATCACATAAAGCAGTTTCTTTAGTTTGGCACTGGAACTGACATTCATTTTGGCAAATGTCGGCACATCAAATTCCACCACTTGTTTTAGCACGCTTTTAAGACGAATAGCATAATCATCCGATTCTAGAAAGAATGGATAATAACCACTCTTCAGATATTCTTTGAAATATACCAAAGGCCGGTATTCTGAATAAGGGAATTTCACTTTCCCCTCAACAATCTCTTCCAATGAATAAGAAGGAAGGTTCAAATGTAAGGTAAGATTAAGATATTCACGGAATGACAGTCCTGTTAAATGATATTCCACCTTTCTTCTGCTTAAGTCTGCCCCTCCTTGTTCCAAATCAAGAATCGAAGAACCAGTGTAAACGATCTGGAGGTCTGGCAAAAGGTCGTATATGTTTTTTATTTCAACAGACCAGCCGTTATATTTATGGATTTCATCAATATATAATTTCTTCCCACCATTTTGGTAAAACTCTTTTGCTAAATCAAACAATCTATGAGTAGTGAAATAAAAATCATCCGCTGTGACATAGAGAGAAGTTTCTATGTCATTATACATTTTGATATGTTGAAGGATTAAGGTCGTTTTTCCCACACCTCGTGCTCCTAAGATGGCAACCAACCTATTATTCCAATTGATTTTGTCGTGCAGATAACGTACAAAATCAACATTTACTCTATCAATCAGTAGTTTATATGTTTCAATGAGATTGTTCATATAGCGAATTTTTCAGCAAATTTACAATTTTGCACGATAGAGTATGCAAAAATCTTCAAAAATTGCACGATAGAGTATGCAATTTTGCCGTAAAACTGCATGATGCACTATGCAAATTTTATGTGATAAGTATCCGAATCAGGCACTTTAAAAAGAAAAGTGTATTTTTTAAGGGGTTTATTTTACGGAAAAGTGTATTTTTTGAGTGCTATTTTTTACGGAAAAGTGTATTTTTGAAGTGCTATTTTTTACGGAAAAGTGTATTTTGTATGCTTAAAAGAAAGATTTACAATAAGATAGAGTCGTATCTGAAAGAACCATCGAATAAGATGCTATTAATAGATGGGGCAAGGCAGATTGGTAAGTCGTATATTATACGATCAGTTGGGCAATCTTTGTTTCCTAATTATATTGAGATAAATATGGAGGAGGATAAGCAGGGAGAAAGATTGTTTGCAGAAGCAAAGACAATAAAGGATTTCTATCTAGCATTAAGTTCTATTGCAGGAGATAGGATGGGAGATAAAGTGTCTACTCTTGTTTTCATAGATGAGATACAAGCGTATGATCATCTTCTTACGCTCGTAAAATTTTTAATGCAAGATGATAAATTTACATATATTGCTAGTGGTTCACAATTGGGAATAACCTTAAGGAAGACACAGTCTATCCCTGGAGGATATTATGAACGGGTAAGGATGTACCCTCTCGACTTTGAGGAATTCTTGTGGGCAAATGGAGTAGGTGAACTGGTCATAGAAAGTATGCGAGAGTCATTTAACGACGGTAAGAGTTTGAATGAGGGATTGCACAACAGGATAATGGATTTACTTAGGAAATATTTGCTTGTCGGTGGATTGCCAGACGCGGTGAATTGTTTTGTCGCAGAGCAGAATATAATAAAAATCCGCCAGATTCATAGCGATATCCATGATCTTTATTTGAATGATGCCGCAAAATACGAGCAAGAATCGGGGCGAAAGTTAAAGGTACAGCGAATATATAATATGATTCCGTCGCTCATGGAGAATAAAAAGAAAAGGGTTGTGGTCAAGGATATTGAAGAGAAAAGTGGGAAACGTATAGCCGATTATGAAGACGAGTTTGAATATCTGATAGCTTCAGGTATAACGGCAGAATGCAAGGCAATAAGTCAACCATCTTATCCATTGTGTCAAAACGAGGGGAAGAATCTTCTTAAACTATATATGAATGATGTCGGAATGCTTACAGCAATGCTTTATCGTAACAATATAAAAGCGGTTATGGATGACGAGTGTAGTGTGAATCTTGGTGCTGTATATGAGACGTTTGTCGCAGATGAATTGAAGGCTCATGGAAATGACTGTTTTTATTATGATAATAAAAAATATGGAGAGGTGGATTTTCTTGTGGATGATGTTAAAAACTTATCTACTATGCCACTTGAAGTAAAGTCTGGTAAAGACTACAAAATACACAGCGCTCTTGATCATTTTCTTGAAGTGAAAAACTACGACATACATAAAGCATATGTTTTAAGTAATGAAAGGCAGATTTTTACGGAATCTGATATTACTTATATCCCGATATACTTTGTAATGTTTTTCGCATCTAATGAAGAACCGATAGGAGAGTGGTGACATATGGTTATGAATCCAAATTTTTCCTACATTTGTAAAAATATTATTTAAATCAACGACATGAAAATAAGACATATCATAGTTGCGACGTTGCTTGCTTTATCTGTAGCGTCTTGCTCCACAAAACAGACTCCGATCGACCGTTTGACTCAGCTGAGCGAGCAGCTCGACAAGAGCGACGCTAAATACTCTGAGGAAGAGTGGGTGGCATTGGGCACCGAACTTGAGGAGATCGAGGAAGAGGTTCAGAAGAATAAGAGCCAGTACACAGAGGAAGAACTTCAGGAGATCAACCGTCTTAAAGGAAAATGTCTTGGCAAATTGGCTAAGAAGGCGGCAAACGATTTCGCAGGTGAGATCGGTAATTTCCTTAAAGAGTCTGAGGGTTTGTTGGATGGTTTCATGGATGAAATCAACAAGGGAAAAGAGGAATAGTTGGAGGTTAAAGGTTAGATGGTTAGAGATTTGAGGTTAGAGATGAAGGGTAGAGTTTTGAGAAGACGTGAGTATAACAACTGTCTTTGTGATGCAACAGAAATCTGACATATCAATACCCAAGGAGAGATACAAAATCATCAACTCTACAGTCACTGATCTGGGGACAAATAAAGTATGTCCGAGTGTTATGATTGTAAACAGATCGCTTTTGAATTTCAGACAAAAAGAGGCGTTTGCGTGGGGTTGTCAAATAACAATCTGTTTGACGGAGCTTTTAGAGAATGGTTTGCCAACTAAGGAGTCGGAAGCAAAGGTGAATAATCTTCAATGTTTGATCAACGGAAAGATTAAGGAATCTGTCGAATCTCCTAACGCTCTGTTTGTTGTAAAAGAGATACAGAACGGAATTTGTAAACTTCATTATCAGGTTAGAGATGCCAAGTCTACCAAGAGAATCCTAAAGAAACTGATTAATCAGAATCTGTTTGATTTGGAGTGGGATTATGAGATATGTTACGACGAGGAGTGGGCTGACACTGAATGGGTTTGGGATTATTTTAAGTTGCCTTGGCACACTGTGGTGAAGTATCGTCCTGAGTTTTACAATGAGCAAGGTCATTACACAAAAGACGAGTGGACAAGCATCTGTGATGTGGATAAGGTGTATGATGGACACAAGTTCACACTCAAAGAATATATTGAAGTGGAGAACAATTACGTCAACTTTATTACGGATATTATGGAATATTCTGAGATGGAGTTTGTGTCTGTTCGTCGTTTTAATCTCTACGAGAGCATTTCCAAACGAATTGCTAAGGATAAACGGTTCAGAGAGATAAACGAGCCTCTTAAGGATTTGGTTAGATCGCTCAGGAAAGGACTCAGGATACACAGATCGAAAATAGGCAATTATATCAGAGCCTGTTTGCGGGAATTGGCAGAAATTTCATTTGAAAACAAGGGCAAAGGTTTTGAGTTTGATTTCGGTTACGATTATTATATGCACATTCGTAGCTCATTGCCAGTTGAGCAATTGAGTCAAATTGCCAGACAAAATGATTTGTTCTTAGATCCAAGAAAATAAATATCCAGTTCCCATTCGGATTGCCTATTTTATTTTGTAATCAGCGAGTTCACAATCATAAAGAGAATGACATTTAGCTATGTCTTATTTTATGACTGATATTTCTGTTTTTTTCGTCTGAAAGACGCTACCGAGCAAAGCGAGAGTAACCCGTGACGAAGTCTCGGGTTGATGTGGCGATGATACAAAACTTTGCCTGAAAGGCAATACCATAAGTACTACTTTCTCGTCTTTTCCCCTCAAAAAAGCGTGGCCTTTCTCTGTGAACATTGTGCCTCTGTGGTTTTATTCAATTCTATGTGCTCGCCTACGGCTCGCACGTGGGGAGGGGTTAGGACGTTCCGTCCTTAACAATCCTCATTTTTTGACCTATACTCCTATTTTTTCTGATACTTGACCTATATTCTATATCTTCTTAATTCGAATGCAATATCTTTATAAGCGTAGGTTCCACCGTACTTTCCTTTTTTAACAATAATACCAATAGCATTAGTTTTTTCAATCCATTCAGATGCACTTAAAACGAAATTAGGAAGACCTGCTTGCATTCTAAAGTGGTCAAATTCGACCACTTTAAATTTTGGATTATGCATTAATTCCCAAGTTCCAAGAAATTCAATTGTATATCTATTCCTAATCCAATTTTTAATAATATCTGCCAGCTTTTGAAACCAATCCTATTGCATTTGTGGATTCTATCCATTCTTTTGCACTTATTCTAAAATTGTTTAATCCTGCCATTGATTTAATTCTGTCGAATTCGACAGAATTAAAATTTGGATTATACACTTTTCCCAAATGCCTAAAAATTCTATGGTGTTTCGATTTCTTAACCAATTGTGGAAAAAGAATTCTCCATCATGAGCTTTCATCATTTTTCCTCAGTGTTTTTTATATGTGCTCGCCTACGGCTCGCACGTGGGGAGGGGTTAGGACGTTCCGTCCTTAATAATCCTCAAACTATAACCAACTTATTTAATTGAATTTTAGCAGCTTCTAACTTTCACGATTGTTATTTCTGAATCATCTACTGTTATCTTAGCCATTTTCCTTATTATCATTATAAATAGGCAACCCATTCGGATTGCCTATTTTATTTTTAATTTTTATTTAGCATTCAGCATTCAGCATTCAGCATTCAGCATTTTGCATTTCTAATTCATCATTCTTCACCAAGTTCTCCCTCGTCGTATTTCTGATATAGGAAATCGTTGTAAGGGTAACGTTGGATATGAATCTCCTTCACTTTGTCGTAGAGTAGTTTCTTGAAGTCTTCAAGATTCGACTTGTCTTTTGCTGAGATGAATATGCAGTTGCTGTTGTTCATCTTTGCCATCCACATTTTTTTCAAATCTTCAAGTGAATAGTTCTCTCGTTTGATTGGAGTAAGGTCGTCTTCCGCCTTCTCTATGTATGTGAACGCGTCAATCTTGTTGAACACAAGAATGGTCGGTTTCTCCTCTTTGTTGATCTCCGACAATGTTTTCTCCACCACTGCGATCTGGTCTTCGAATGTCGGGTTGGAAACATCCACCACATGCACAAGCAGGTCTGCCTCTCTCACTTCGTCGAGTGTACTTTTGAAGCTTTCCACAAGATCAGTCGGCAGTTTACGGATGAATCCTACTGTGTCAGAAAGCAGGAACGGAAGGTTTTCCACCGTCACTTTTCTCACTGTTGTGTCGAGAGTGGCGAAGAGCTTGTTCTCTGCGAAGACGTCGCTCTTGGAAAGCATGTTCATGATTGTGGATTTGCCGACGTTGGTGTAGCCCACAAGCGCCACACGCACCATCTTGCCACGGTTCTTGCGCTGTGTGCTCTTCTGCTTGTCGATCTCCTTCAGTTCTTCTTTCAACAGCGATATTCTGTTGAGGATGATACGACGGTCGGTCTCAATCTGCGTCTCTCCTGTACCACGCATACCGATACCTCCCTTCTGACGGTCCAAGTGTGTCCACATTCGGGTCAGACGTGGCAACAGGTATCTGCATTGTGCCAGCTCCACTTGCGTCTTGGCATGCGCTGTCTGAGCACGCATTGCGAAGATGTCGAGGATAAGTGTCGTACGGTCGAGGATCTTGACTTTCAGCTCTTTCTCGATGTTGCGCAATTGTTTGGGCGACAACTCGTCGTCGAAAATCACAAGGCTGATGGAATTCTCCTCGTCTTCCTCATGATCGATGATATAGTTTCTTATCTCCTCGATCTTACCCGGTCCAACATAGAAGTTGGAGTTTGGCTGGACCAGTTTTTGGATGAAGAAACGCTGCGGATATGCTCCCGCCGTCTCCGCAAGGAAAGCCAACTCGTCAAGATATTCCTTTGCCTTCTGCTCCGACACTGTCTGTGTGGCGACTCCGACAAGGATTGCTCTTTCGTCGAATATTTCAGTTTTTACTTCCTGCATTTCAATTACTCGTTTTCTTTTTCTTTGATAGCGGCACGTACAGCAGCGTCGATCTCCTCCATCAAATCTGGATTTGCTTTAAGGAATTCCTTGGCTGCGTCGCGTCCCTGAGCGATTTTCTCGTCGTTGTAGCTATACCATGAACCGCTCTTTTTGATTATTCCATATTCCACACCGTAGTCGATAAGCTCTCCTGTGTAAGAGATTCCCTCACCAAACATGATGTCGAACGATGCGCTGCGGAAAGGAGGCGCCACCTTGTTCTTCACGATCTTCACCTTAGTGCTGTTTCCGATCACCTGGTCGCCATCCTTGATAGCTGATGTGCGGCGGATGTCGATTCTGACAGAGGCGTAGAATTTAAGTGCGTTACCACCTGTTGTTGTCTCTGGGTTGCCAAACATCACGCCAATCTTGTCGCGAAGCTGGTTGATGAAGATACAAGTTGTATTTGTCTTGTCGATAGTGGCAGTAAGTTTTCTCATCGCCTGGCTCATCAGACGGGCCTGCAATCCCATCTTTGAGTCTCCCATCTCACCTTCGATTTCGGCTTTAGGAGTAAGTGCCGCAACAGAGTCGACAACCACCAAATCCACTGCAGAAGAACGGATCAGCTGGTCGGCGATCTCAAGCGCCTGCTCACCGTTGTCTGGCTGCGACATCACAAGGTTGTTGGTGTCGACGCCGAGTTTCTCTGCATAGAATCTGTCGAACGCGTGCTCAGCGTCGATGATAGCGGCAAGTCCACCTGCCTTCTGGGCTTGAGCGATTGCGTGGATGGCAAGAGTTGTCTTACCAGATGATTCTGGTCCGAAGATCTCGATTATTCTTCCACGTGGGTATCCGCCTACGCCAAGGGCAAGGTCAAGGCCGATCGAACCAGATGGAATCACTGGCACGTTTGTAGCCACATGGTCGCCCATACGCATGATCGAACCCTTTCCGTGGTCTTTCTCTATTTTCTCCATTGCAAGCTGCAATGCTTTTAGCTTCTCTGCTGATGGAGCCACCGCTCCGTTGGTCTTTTCGTTTCCTTCCATTTTTTTACTGTTTAAAAAAACTAATTCTAAGTATTTGCTTTGTCTGTTCGTCTATCCTGAAACGGTTGTCTGTTCGTTGGCCCACCACCCAAATGATGTCGCCACATTTGCCGTCTGTCAGGATCCATGTATTTTCTTTTTCAAATAAACTAAGTTTCTGATCCACAAAGAAATCGCTGAGCTTTTTTCTGCCTTTCATTCCAAACGGACAGAAAGAGTCGGCTTGTTTCCATTTCCTCAATGTCAGAGGGAATGTCAGTTTTTTATAGTCGACGCAGCATACGTTTTTGTCTTTGACGATTGTGAAACTGTTGCTGTCGAATATCTCGGCCATGAATTTGAGGTTGAGATTGAAGAATGCCGCGACGTTGCGTATCTCATATTCTTCTTGCTCGTCCGCATACATTTCGTTGTCTTCTTTTCGCAGCTGTATGAAGAGTTTGTCTCTGTCTCTGAGCGCGCGTATTCCGGAGGCGGAATAGAACTGTTTTCCTGAAGAGTTTTCCTCAAATATGCATGTGAAGATGTTGTACACTGTGGATGCGGAAAAACCGTATGGCTTCAACACCTCATATAATACATATATCGGTTCGGGCGCCGTGCGTATCTTTTCAATGTCGAGCACATCCATGCCCTCCCTGTGCTCTACGATCTCATCACGAAGGATCTCCACGTAGTGCATCACGAAATTTTGCGCGCGTGTGAGGTTTTCGATGCTTTGGATTGTCGACGTGCGGAAACTTGGATTGATGGTTTCCAATGCGGGGATGATGATGTTGCGCACCTTGTTCCTCACATAGACCACTTCGCTGTTGGTGCTGTCCTCGACGTAGTCAAGACCATTGTCGTATATGTAGTCGTTGATGTCGTTGCGTGTGATGCGGAGGAACGGACGTACGATATTGCCGTTTTTGGCTTTTATACCTGTCAGACCATGCAGGCCTGTGCCTCGGGTGATATTGATCAGGAATGTCTCCACCACGTCGTCGGCATGGTGTGCCACCGCTATATATTTGCATCCCGTCAACTTGAGCAGGGATTCAAACCATTCATAACGCAGTTCACGGGCTGCCATTTCAATCGACAGCTTGTTCTGGCGGGCATACAGCTCTGTATCGAAATCTATAGTGTAGAATGGCACATCCATATCCTGGACGTGCTTTGTCACAAATTCGCTGTCTCTGTTGGATTCCTCTCCGCGGAGATGGAAATTGCAGTGTGCGACGACGATGTCATAACCCAAACGATAAAGCACATGCAGAAGAGCAATGGAGTCACGTCCACCGCTCACACCGATAAGGATTTTGTCCTTTCTTGTGAAAAGAGCCTCTTTTTCGATAAATTGCTTTACCTTCGTTTCCATAGCGGAAATCTTAAGTTGTAGATAGTTTAGTTGTCTGTGTTTCTAACCAGGCTGACGGCACCTTTCAATTTATAGTCAGCGCCATCCACTCCTTTGGCTTTCACCACATAGTAGTAGGCACCGATTGGAGCGTCATTGCCTTTGTATGTGCCGTCCCATCCCACTGTGATGTCTTTTGAATTGTACATCTCTTTGCCCATGGTGTTGTAGATCCAGATCTCATACTCATTGATGGATGTATAAGTCGGGCGTAACTCGTCGTTGTAGCTGTCGCCGTTAGGTGTGAACACTGTTGGCATCAGCAGGTATGATGTCTTTACTTTGAATCCTGTGACAATTGTGTCCTTGCATACGCCGTTGTCGCATGTAAGTGTTATGAAATGCGTTCCATAGTTTTGGATAGGCACCTGATTAACAGTCATGTCGTTGTAGAACTTGTTGTATCTGTTGCGGAATGTGCCGGTAGAGTCGTTGAAGAAACTCCATTCGTATGATGCGTCGACAGTGTCAGCAGGCGTGTTGTCGACGGAATTACGCTCCAAATTGATGGTCAGAGGCCCCGAATACATGTAGTTGCCGACGTTTGTTTTGGCATCTTCCAAAGTACCGAACACCAAATTGTCCTCACCACGTTTCTCTGTGTTGTGCGGTATGGCTTCACCCTCGACAGTGAGCTGCGCTGTGGAGAACGGCAGCAGTGAGCGGAAAGTGTCGGAGACGTATTCATACTGGGAGAATTTGTCTTTCAGCTTGAAGACGGTGTGTCTTTTAGGCTTTGTGACAAACAGTGTGGAATCGTTGTTGACTCCGTTTACGACAACCTCAATTGGCTTGTCTTTGATGTTTATGCCATCTGCTTCGTAGTCTTCGTAAGTAAGGATGATATTGTCCTGGATATCGACAGTCTCACCTCTTGAGTTGACGTAAGAGTTGGCATAGACAAGATTCGAAAACTTCACTTTCAAATCTGGGGCGCAAACGAGGTTGCTTATAGTATCGTAATCACAAACTTTCACTGTCGGCGCCACCGCGGTCTTCTTCACGTAGCACAAATATGCCTTGCCTGAATTTTCTTTCTCACCGTCGCCATCCGACTTATATAAGAGAGTGTAACACTTGCCTGTGCCTATTGTGACAGTTGCTCCTGTCACCTTGGCAGTGTCTTTTCCTGAAACAAGCATGGCGTTGTTTATTCCTGATTCTGTTTGGTCGGGGGCGATATTTATGGTTGCGCTGTCCGCATCACCCACAAAAACCAATTCACCAGACGATCCCTCCTTGTAAAAAGTGGTGGAGTTATCGACTGGATTGAAAGAGACTGCTGAGGCTGCAAGTGTAGCCATGGCAGCAAAAATATTAGCGACGAAACGTCTTTTCTTCATTAGCGTAATCTGTTGAGGCTTCTAATCTTGGCTTCGTCCACTCCGATCGCTTTGATGGCGAGCATGTCCAAAATGATGGAAACAATCGGCATGAAAGTCGCCCAAGTAATGGAAATTCCATATCCATCAAAATTATCTGTTGCCACATAAGCAGCGACGGCTGCGCTGTTTAAAAGTATAAGTATAATGGCCAAAGATATCACTCTCATCTGACGCACTCTGTTCTTATATAAGAAGATAGAGCCGAATGTGAGTAGCATGATGATAATATGAATAGTCATTGTGACAGGGAAATCCATCACTGAATAACTGCAAACGTCAATAGTCTCCGCATTAAAAAACTTGATACAATCGTTACACGCTACCAAAAGCAAAAAAATGACGCTGATAAATAGATAAACTGTCTGTATTCTCTGAATCATTTTTATAAAGTTTAAACCTAAAAGCAAAAGTAAGAAAAAAATGGAAACAAAAGCAAAATGTGATGAAATTTTACACATTTGTAATGTGTTTGTGCAATTTTTATTGCATAAATGTGCATTTTTATTGTATATTTATCCATTATCGGCATTTGAGAGCATGAGAAAATGTCATTTCTTTACTTTTGTGGGTTTTTATATGCAATAGATTAATCTTTCAACCATTTCACAGATTTGCAATTTTTGAATGCATCCCATCCAATTTCCACTTTCTTCTTTGAATTATCAATAACAATATCAAGATAGCTGCATCCATAAAAAGCCAAATCTCCGATGTTTGTCACACTCTTAGGAATGTTTATGCTGGTCAAATTGTAGCATCCTTCAAAAGCATGATCTCCGATGCTCTTCACACCCTCAGGAATCTTAATGCTGGTCAATTTTTCGCATTCTGAAAAAGCCTGTTTTCCGATGCTAGTCACACCCTCAGGAATCTTAATGCTGGTCAAACTGCTACAACGAGAAAAAGCCCATTCTCCGATACTGGTCACCGTATATACGTTTCCTCCTATTCGCACTTTTTCTGGTATAGTGATTGAATCATGATTACGATATGAAGACTCTTTTGTCACCTCCACTGTGGAATCCGATACAAATTCAAATCGCAGAAATGTTTCCGACGTGTCCACCACATTGATCTTCTGGTCCTCTCCGTTTTTTCCCTTCACGACCATATCTGCAGCCGACACAAACAGGCACAGAGCAAATGCCATAACCGATGCAAGTAGTTTTTTCGCCATATCTCTTTCAAATTATATTTCAAAATTATTTGTCGTTGTGATAACGTCGCAAAATTAGATATATTTTATAAATGACAAAAATATCAATGCCAAATATGATGAATGATTATTCATTCCGCATTTTTTGAATTTCGCATTTTGAATTTTAAGGTTCTCTCCTATTGCGGGCAGGTATGAAACCTGCCCCTACGATTATGGAAATGTAGCCCAGAATGGGCATCACAATTTAGGCAGGGGTTTCAACCCCTGTTTTGTGGATGACGTGCGCGACGGGAACCCCGAAGGGGTGAAATAAAATGGTAAAAAACAGCGACCGTTGGAATGGAAATCCCAACGGTCGCTAATTCTTATTTTTTAACTCTTAATTCTTAATTAAGATTTTATTCGTGTCCGTAGCTGCTTCCGTCGAAACAGTGTGTGCAGACACATTCCTTAGGAAGACCTATTGCCTCGATGATGTTTTCAAGAGTGTTGAACTTCAATGAATCCATTCCCAAACGAGTGCGGATCTCATCCACCATCTTGTTGTAGCGTGCTGTGCCAGGAGTGATATATTCGTCGATATGGGCATCCATATCGCCACCTTCAAGCTCCTTCACGATACGGCGAGTGATCAGCTCAAGCACCGATTTAGAAGCTGAGAAGTTGATGAACGGACATCCGTAAAGCAATGGCGGACAGCTGATACGCATGTGCACCTCTTTCACTCCGTAGTCGTATAGCACCTTGACATTGTCTCTCAACTGTGTGCCACGGACGATTGAGTCGTCGCAGAACATAGCCACTTTGTCTTTTAAAAGGGCTCTGTTTGGCACAAGCTTCATGCTTGCCACAAGTTCACGCATCTTCTGGTTGGTAGGAGTGAATGAGCGTGGCCAAGTAGGGGTATATTTCACGATGGCGCGACGGTATGGCACACCAAGACCGTTGGAGTAACCAAGCGCGTGGCCGATACCAGAGTCTGGAATAGCTGCCACATAGTCTGGCTTAACTTCGTCGTCCTTCGACATAAGCAGACCGCTCTTTACACGGAACTCGTCTACGTTGATATCCTCGTATGTTGAAGGTGGGTAACCGTAGTAGATCCACATGAATGAGCAGATTTGCATCTTCTTCTCTGGCTTGCGCAACTGTTCGAATCCGTCGGCTGTGATAAGCACGATTTCGCCTGGGCCGATGTTGTAGACAGGCTCGTAGCCTAAGTTGGGATATGCCACCGTCTCTCCGGTCACTGCATACGCGCCCTCTTTCTTTCCGATCACAAGAGGAAGACGGCCATATTTGTCGCGGGCTGCGATGATACCCTTCTCAGTGAGAAGGAGCATTGTGCATGAGCCTTTGATAGTGTTGTAGACGCGTTCAATTCCGTCTACAAAATTCTTTCCTTCAGTGATAAGCATTGAGATAAGCTCAGTCTGGTTGGTGTCGCCACCGCTGAATTCAGCGAAGTGGTGCATACGGTTGAGCAGATCTCCCTCTATTTCCTTAAGATTATTGATTTTCGCTACAGTCGCCACGGCGAATCTTCCCAGGTGGCTGTTGACGATGATTGGCTGCGAGTCTGTATCGCTGATCACTCCGATTCCGGAGTTGCCGCTGAACTTTTCAAGTTCTGGCTCAAATTTCGTTCTGAAATATGTGCTTTCCAAATTGTGGATAGATCTCACGAATCCCTTTTCCGAAAGAGTTGCCAATCCACCACGTTTTGTGCCAAGATGCGAGTTGTAGTCTGTTCCGTAGAACAAATCTTTCACGCAACTTTCTTTGCCGATAGTACCAAAAATGCCACCCATTTGTATTGTCTTGATGAAACTGCGTGCAAATTTAGTGATAAAAATTAAAAAGATGCCGTCAAGCATCATTTTTTTGAAGCAGACGGTGCTTTTACGTTTCTAACTGTTTGAACGACAAATTATCAACCTCCGTCTTTATATCGGAATAATTCCCGCCACCGTCCACCATCCACCGTCCACCGTCCACCATCCATCATCCATCATCCACCATCCACCATCCACCATCCACCGTCCATCATCCACCGTTTATCGTCTCACATTTCTCCATATTAGAATAATTTAATAATTTTGTATCCGATAATAAAAAAAAACGAAACCTACGAGAAGAGATGAAAAAGAAAATCATAGCGATAATAGTGGCAATAGTTTTGATTATACCTGTAAGTAGTGGATGGTATGAATTTCTTCTCGATAATTTTTTTGATGCGAAATTAGCCTCATCCACACAATTGAAGTTTAGGAAAATATCAGATACGGAAGTGGAAGTGACAGGTTATGAATCTGATTTGGATGAAAAAATAACAATCCCAGAGAAAATACAGATAGGATTAGATATATATAAAGTGACGAGCATCGGAAAAGAGGCCTTTAGCTGGTGCATCAGATTGACCAGCATAAACATTCCTGAGAGTTTGACCAGCATCGGAGCGTCTGCTTTTTTAGGATGTGGAAGTTTGACGAGCATTAAAATTCCAGATGGAGTGACCAGCATCGGAGCATCTGCTTTTTTAGGATGCAGCAGTTTGACAAGCATAAACATTCCAAAGGGGGTGACGAGCATCGGAAAAGAGGCCTTTAGCTGGTGCATCAGATTGACCAGCATAAACATTCCTGAGAGTTTGACCAGCATCGGATATAAGGCTTTTTATGGATGCAGCAGTTTGAACAGCATTAAGATTCCTGAGGGTGTGACCAGCATCAAAGAAGAGGCTTTTTGGGGATGTTGCAATCTTGAAATTGTAATTGATAATTCCGAGAATAATGTGGAGGTTGGAGAATCAGCGTTTGAAGGTTGCAAATCAGTGAAATGGTTGAAATAAAGTCTCAACACCTGCTCCGAAGGATCCAATTCCCGTCTACCGCTATAAGCCATCATCCACCATCCACCATCTTACGGATTCCATCTCTCCACATCCGTCTTTTCAGGCCTTGCTCTTTTGCCGTCCTCAATCTTTTCGTATGGTTTTGATTTAGACTTCTCGTTATCCTTTGATTTTACCGATTTTGGCTTACACTCGCCCTGTGTCTCGACTTTTGGTTTTGAGTGACGCACTCTATAGCGGATTCTGTTTTTCTTCTCGAAACGGAACGGATAAGCGATAGTGAGTTGAGGGGATACCCAAGAAGAGATTTTTCTCTCTTTAGGAGCCTCATTTGTGACATATTCCACCTCTATTCCATCCTGCATGACAGTTTCCGTCTCATCTTCACCCACTTTCTGCATATTATATTGTGGATAGATGGCGTAGCCTAAAGCGCAAACAAGACATTTGCCTTCACGCAGAGGAATTCTGCCTCCGAAATAGAAGTCGACGTAGGGATATAGTTTGTCTTCACAGTAAGCCACACCGCCGGACTGTGCTATGGTGAGGATGTTTTTTCTGCCGAAAGTCCATCGTACGTTGACTGCGGCAGGAAATGCGAAAAAGTCGTTGAGCATATACATAGCTCCCACTTTTCCTCCCACGAAGAAATAGTTTGTGATCTGTGCTCCTGGAGTAGCGAACAATCCGAACGCAGGTTTCTTCTCACCTGTGGTGTCGGCAAGATCAGCAGTGAGCATGAAGTCACCGTAGAGTCGGAAGCCCGTCTTTTCTTTCGGTAGAGCCGAATGTTTTGAATATGATGAACGAGGATCTTTAGCCATAGATGTGAACAAACCGCACATCACGACCACCAACGTTAGAATTATTCTTTTTATATTCTCCATGTTTTACTTGCAAGTTTCAGATTGCAAATATAATGTATTTATGTTCTTGTTTGGCATTTAATTGGAAATTAAATAAAACAATAGAAATCCGTGGCGTCAATATTGAATGATTTGCAAATTCAGGCATCTCATTTCAGTTTGGCTATAGCCTTGCGACATTTCTGCTTGTCTTTTTCTGTCAGTTGAGGCTTTATCATCGTTCCTCCTCGTTCTATCTCCTTGACGATCTTAAATCCGGCATAATGGCATATTTCACGCATCATTCCGTAACCCAAGCGGTCGAACAATACTTTCATCTGTCCGGGAATGTTGCCCCAGTAGCACGGTGCTCCCAAGATGATGGCATCCGCCCAACGTAGTTTTTCCAATACACGTACAGTGTCGTCTTCTGGCAATACACATTTTTCTTTGGTACGGCAAGCCATACAGCCGATGCAAGGTTTCATTTCCAAATCCATTATATTCACGCTCTCCACCATCATATTTTTCGACTCTGCCTCATTTCGCATTATGTCGAGCATTTGTTAAAGGAAACTATTTTTGAGATGTATGTTGCAATCGAATTTGATGTGATGAGTTTATATATTTTCGGCTCCCTCGGTTTCAAATGGTAAAAAAGTGCTAAAATGATTCTTCAATTTAATCATTGCATTTTGCTTATTTGTTGATGCTTTTGGGAAGGATTTCCCTATAATCCTTGCATGGAAAATAAAATTATAATTTTTGTAATTTAATTTAAAATATTCCTTTGTATTGATCAGTTGTTCTGCGGCTTTTTCGTAATTTTGGCCTTTGAACTCGACCAAGTATAAACGATTATCATCTACCAAAAGCCCTCCATCACATTTGTTTATTTTTTTGCTTTTAATCAATTTTCCATCTATTTCTAGGCGAATACCAATGTGATTATTTGGATTTTCTGCTGTCCATTTTCTTTTATGTTCTCCTTTCAATACAAAAGATTTGCGTGTGTCGTTGCTCAATGTGGCATCATCTGGAAATTTCGGATCCGTGATTTCTATTCCATTATTCTGAATATTCATCATTAGTTTCATTTTCGGGTAATAAATCCAATAGCTCGCCAAAATCGGAATTGATTTTTTCTGAACAGCTATCAATTTCATCAGCATTAATCAATCTTGTTTCTTCATCTTTAATATTGAATATTTTGCCATCGCTAAATTTGAATGCGGAAACATCTGTAAAATCAACTCTTTTTCTTTGTCCGTAATCATTTATTTCTTTTCCTGTTTTATTGAAGACGTCTTCTGCTAAAATGGAATTATTTAGCGTTGACAAGATATAAGGAGAATGAGTTGAAATTATTAGTTTGTTTTCCCTTTTAGCATTGTTGTATTCAAGCAAAGTGTTTATCACTTTTTGCTGTGAAATAGGGAACAGATTTTGTTCAGGCTCCTCTACAATGTTTATGAATGACGACGGAATATATTTTTTTAATTTTTCATCCAACAGAAACTCGTCCTCTTTATTTTTCAGAATGCCTTTGCCGAAAAGGCATACTTGTGTGAATTTTTCCAAAAGGTTTGCATTTTCTTTTGCAAAATCATTCTCTATTTTCTTTTTTAGATTATTATCTAGTGTTTGCACTTTTTCATAAATGTCATTTCTTACTTCATTCATCAAATAATGACTGACAATCAATAGTGGAGTAATTGATTGGATACCACTTGAAGCAGCTGACATTGAAATGCGTTTCCCCTTTGTCGTAATGAATGTGTTATGATTCTGATAGTATACATTAGTATCATTTATTGGAAGAGAAAAACCATTTTTAGCAAATACTTCCAATGCCTTTCTGTATTCTATATTCAAAACCCTAACCATAAATGGAATATTTGAAGACAAATCAACAATATTGTTGTCTTTATCGATTATTTGTCCAGAAATATTATATAAGATTGTCAAAAGGTTTCTTGCTGCCGAAACATATTGTATTTTAGGCAAAATATAATTTTTACAACCATTATTGGCTGTTGCTTTAAAGGAAAGAGTTTTATTGTCATAAATAAAATTAAATGCATCTCCTTCAAATGAAATAAAAGTATCTTCGGAAAAATACTCGAAAATTTCCTGTTGATTACATAGGTTTTTGAATATATTAACATTCAATTGATCGGCTGAAATAGTATTGCGTACTATATTCTTCTCTATCCAAAAAAACAATGAAATTAATTTTGCTACTGTACTTTTACCAGAACCTTGGTCACCAGTAAAAACTGTAACTTTATTGATATTCATCCATCCTTCGTTTTCTGTGAACCCTTCGCGGATTGGACCGAAATTATTTATTTTTATTCGACTCATAATGAGCTAATTCTTAGTTCTAATACCATTGTATTTTGCAAAGATACAATTTTTCTAAATATATTCCCTTTCGTTCTCTAAAACTTTTCATGGAATGGGGTGCTTGATATAAGCGAATAATTTAAGAAATGACAAAGTAATTGTATAAGTCATCTATAATTCTTACTTTTGTTCGTTTTTATATTGCGGTGGCAAAACAAAGAAGAATATATGGGATCATCCTTTTTCCAGTTTGTGGATTTTTTAGACATCTTGCTTGGAGGCATCATCTTATACAAGCTGTATAAGATGCTTAAAGACACATCCGCATTCCGCCTTTTCATAGGAGTGCTGGTGGTGATTGTGGCATGGATGATCGTGACCTCTTTATTGCAGATGAAGCTGATAGGCGGTGTGCTCAACCAGATTGTCAACGTGGGAGCGATTGCCTTGATCGTGCTTTTCCAGGATGAGATACGAAACTTCCTCACGGGAATCGGTTCAGGCAATAATTTCCTTTCCCGTCTGCTCAACACGCAACGTGTGCAGACAATGGAGGAGAGCGATATCATGCAGATCGTGATTGCCTGCAAAAACATGTCTCGCGAGAAGGTCGGAGCTTTGATTGTGATAGAGAATGAGATGAGCCTGCAGAGCATCATCGTCACAGGTGATGAGATAACAGCCAAGATCAATTCGCGTCTCATCGAGAATATTTTCTTCAAAAATTCTCCTCTGCACGACGGTGCGATGATCATCGGAAACAAGGTGATAAAGGCTGCTGGTTGCATCCTTCCGTTGTCGCACAACATGAATGTGCCAAAATCGTTCGGACTGCGTCACCGTGCTGCTCTTGGAGTGAGTGAACGTCTTGACGTACAGGCTATTATAGTGTCGGAGGAGACGGGAAAAATCTCGTATGCGGAGAATGGCACAATCATCCACGATATTTCAACAAAGGAACTTGAATCTATTTTGTCTAAAACGAAGGCGTAATGAGTGAACCAACGAATATGAACCAAGAAATAGTACTTTCCGCTAAGGGAGTATGCAAAAGTTTCAACAACCTTCGTGTGCTTAACGATGTCTCTTTCGACATCCGCCGTTACGAATTTGTATCTATAGTCGGACCAAGCGGAGCCGGCAAGACGACTCTTCTGCAGATTGTCAGTACTCTTGCGTCAGCAGACACGGGAGAGGTCACAATTCTTGGCAAAGACACTTCTCGTCTTTCCCATGAAGAGGTGTGCAAGCTTCGCAACGACGATCTGGGATTCGTGTTCCAGTTTCACCAGCTTCTTCCTGAATTCACGGCTCTTGAGAATGTGATGATACCTGCTCTTATCGCCGGACGTGATGAGGCGGAGAGCAAAGAAGAGGCGATAAAATTGCTCACTCGTCTTGGTCTTGCGGAAAGAGCGTCGCACCATCCCAATGAACTTTCGGGAGGCGAGAAGCAGAGGGTGGCGGTGGCGAGAGCGTTGATCAACAAACCGCAGATTCTGTTTGCCGACGAGCCTACAGGAAGCCTCGACAGCCAGAACAGAGATGAGTTGCAGAAACTATTTCTTGATCTCCGTAAAGAGTTCGGACTGACGGTGATTATCGTCACTCATGATATGACTCTTGCCAAACAGTCTGACAGGGTAATTGAGATGAAGGATGGAAAGATTATCTAAAATCTTCAAGAAAATAAAATACTCGGTTGTCAGTTCATTATATCCGCACACATGTGGAGCGTGTGGGGCTGTTGTGGAGACGGAAGGGGAAACATTATGTGAAGAGTGCAGATATAGTCTGGAATATATTCCGCTCGGCGTTGATCTCACACCGTTGGCACGTGAGATGACGCAGGTCCAGCTCAGCTATTTCATGCCGCTGCTTTCGTATCGCAAATCTAATATAGAGTCACGTTTCGTGCTCAACATCAAGAATTCAGGCGTGCGCAGATATGGCATAGAGGCAGGGCGTATGATGGGAAGGATGATAAATGCCCGAGTCGACGCGAGGGAATTCGATTGCGTTGTGCCGGTGCCGATCACATCCAAGCGATACGAGATGCGAGGATACAACCAGAGCGAGCTGCTTGCTGCCGGCATAGAGATGGAGACGGGAATACCAGTCAGGACGGACCTTCTCATCAACGAAGGTACGGTGGTGAGCAACAGTATTGATGCAAAGCGACACAAAAGTTCCACAGCCAATAAGTATCTGGCAACGGATAAAGTGAAGGAGTTTTGTGGCAAACATATACTTGTGGTAGATGATGTGATCACCACGGGCAAAACCATCCGAGAGTGTTCAGCTTCGATTATGGAGAAGTGCGACAGCAATGTGAAGGTGAGCATAGCGGTGGTGGGCATGGTGTCTGATTTACTCGGCGTCTACAACGAGCAGAACAAAACATATACAAAGGATATTTTCGATGATTGACAATATCACGATTCAAAGAATCAAGGAGGCGGCAAACATTGTTGACGTAGTCGGTGACTATGTCACTCTTCGTCGTGCGGGCACCTCATACAAGGGGTTGTGTCCGTTCCACAATGAGAAGACGCCTTCGTTTATTGTCACTCCTTCTAAAAATATCTGCAAGTGTTTCGGCTGTGGAGGTGGTGGAGACAGTATCTCCTTCATCATGAAGATGGAGAATCTTTCCTACCTCGACGCGCTCCGTTTCCTGGCTAAAAAGTTTGGAATCACAGTCGTGGAGAAAGAGCTTACTTCAGAGGAGAAAGAGCAGCAGTCTCTTCGCGATAAAATGTTGGACGCCAACCAGTGGCTTCAGGATTATTTTGAGAAAACAATGCGTGAGACCCAGGAAGGACGCAGCGTCGGCTACCAATATTTCGTCCATAGAGGTTTGCGCGAAGATATAATAAAGAAGTTTCATCTTGGCTATTCGCCCGCAGATTATCAGGCATACACGAATGCCGCTCTAAGTCAGGGAATCAAGTTGGAGCATCTTGTGGCGTTGGGAGCGACGGTGAACACAGGCACACGCACCTATGACAAGTATGCCGGCAGAGTGATGTTTCCGATCCACTCTATTTCCGGCAAGGTGGTGGGATTCGGAGCCCGCACACTGAAAGCCGACAAAAATGTTGCGAAATACTTCAATCCGCCAGAGAGTGAAGTCTATAATAAAAGTGAGAACCTATATGGTATTTTCTATGCCCGTCAGGCCATCATCAAGAAGCAGAAATGCTATGTGGTGGAGGGATATGCCGACGTGATATCGATGCATCAGGCGGGTGTGGAGAATATAGTCGCGCCATGTGGTACGGCGCTTACAACCGGACAGATCCGTCTGCTCAAACGAGTGTTGCCATCAGTGGGCAATACATTGGCAGATGAGAAATATGTCACGATGCTTTATGATGGCGACTCTGCAGGCCAGCATGCCGCAATCAAAAACGGAAAACTGTTTTTGGCGGAGGGGCTGAATGTCCGCGTCGTCACACTTCCGCCTGAGGAAGATCCCGACTCATTCGCGCAGCACAACAATGCGGATGTGGTGCAGAAGTATCTGGAGGAGAATGAGCAGGATTATATTCTGTTCAAATCGAATGTGCTTCTCCGTGAGAGTGGAACCGATCCAGTGAAGAAGGCGGCGGCAATCAAAGATATGGCAGAAACCATATCCGTGATTGAAGATCCGATCAAACGTGATGTCTATTCCAAGGAGATCGCTCCACTATTCCATACAGAGCAGAGCATCATCATGGAGTATGTGGGGAAGATACGTCGTGATGCTGCCGCACAGAAGGAGAAAGAAAGACTCAGAGGTCAGACATTCCGTGAGACGCCTATTATCGCACCGTCTGGCAGTGGATATAATAATCAATCTCAGAACAATCATAATCAGGGGCAAACTTATGTAAATCAACCGATTGGTGGGCAGCAGGCGAATCAGCCACAAAACCAACATCAATATTCTGATGGTTATTTCGATAATCATCCTGACGCTACGTCGCAGCAAGGAGGACAGCATGCACCGTCGGAACAGCATGCACAGAATACAGATTTCAATAAGTTTTCTGCGAAATCACTCGCCGAAATCAATAAGCAGTATGTCCCAGAGCGAGAACTGATGGATTTTGTTGTCAACGATGGAAACATAGAGGTTTGCCAGATTGAGGACAAGGAAAAGAAAGAATCAAAAGTGTTGAATGTGGTGGAGGCGATAGCCTATGATTTCTCCAAAGATGAGTTTGAACTGTCGAATCCGACATTCAAATTGATGTTGGAAGAAGCGTTGAAGAAGTATGAGGATGACAAAAATTTCGACATTGTCAAATATTTCCAAAACCATTATGACAGAGACGTCAATGAAGCGGTGACGAGTATTTTGTTTGATGGGTTGACTTTGGAGAATGCTATGACTGAAACAGACCGCCAGTTCTGCAAAGAGAAGAGAGAAAGAGAGATATTCAACAATCTTCGCACCACGATGACGAAGATTAAGAGGGAGTGGTATAATAATCAAAAGAAGACGCTACTGGAAGATTTACAAAAGGCGTATAATGCCGGAGATAAAGAGAAGGCAGCGGAGTTGGCTCAAAAATTTACCAAGGTGAGTACAAAAAGCAGTGATATATCGAATGCGGAGGGATTGGTGATCAATCAGAGTGTCAAGATAGAAGAGCCGTCGCTCATAAGATATGAGTTGCCTACCAAGGCGGAGTTGAGAAAGTTGGTTAAGACGAGAGTGAAGAATATGACGGAAGAGGAGAAAAAGAAGGAGAGTGAGACTGTGATGATGAAACTTGAGCACACTCAGCAGTTTGAGGGTGCGAAAACAATACTTTTTTTCCATTCGTTGCCGGATGAGGTCTGCACGCATGGATTGATTGAAAAATATGCGTCTAAGAAAAGGATACTTCTTCCTGTGGTAGATGGTGAGAAATGGTATATTCGAGAGTATAAGGGAGATTTGAAGACTGGAGAATATAATATTCAGGAGCCGACGGGAGTGAATTTCCACGACTACGAAAGTATAGATCTTGTGGTGGTGCCAGGAGTCTGTTTCGACAATGATTTAGGACGTGTGGGCAGAGGCAAAGGATATTATGATAGAATTCTGAAGGAGATAAAAGCTTTTAAGATAGGAGTTTGTTTTGACTGTCAATTGCTCAGCAAGGTTCCGACAGAAGACTGGGATGTGAAGATGGATCAGATTCTGACAGCAAATAAAGAGGTGTGATTTCAGGAAAATGTTTAATTAACGTCAATTTGACGAAATTAAAAAATAGGAGAAAAATGATAGTTGGAGTGTCATAAATGAGGATTGTTAAGGACGGAACGTCCTAACCCCTCCTGACGTGCGAGCCGTAGGCGAGCACATATATTTATTTTAATAGAAGCACAATTATTGCATTTTTGACCGCTCATCCTTGCGGATTCGCGGAGAGAGGGGAAGTTAGGGCGTTCCGCCCTTAACAATCCTCATTTTTAATTGCGGGATGAGTTTCTTTGGCAAAATATTTTAATTAAGCTTAAACAGAATCTAAAAGCTGGATCATAAATTTGTCCCGTTTTACACAATAAATCCTCAAAAAAAACGTTGTTTAGATAAAAAAAGCAAAAAAATGTTATTAAAAGGAGAATAAGATGGAATTGACGGCGTTTGCAATTTTATCTTTTCAACTATTATTACTACTTTTGCTTGCTAATTTAGTGTATTACATTCTGAGGTCAGAAGATAAATATGTTAAGAGACAAAATAAAAGACATACTTGTTGGGTTAGTCCTGGCAATACTTCCAATGGTTGTTAGCGCACAGCCTCGTTATATTGGCGAGATAGGTTTGCGTGGGGGTGTCGCGTTCTACAATGGAGACATCAATTCTTCGAAAGTATTCCGTGATTTATCGCCAGCGGCAGGAGCGTTTTTACGTTTTAAGGCGAATGATTTTTTGAATTTCAAGATAGACGGTGGTTTTGCTAATCTCAAGTGTGATGCGAGAGATTATCAGGAGAATGCGATGCCGGAAGTTCCGCAGGATGGAAGCGGCATCTATCCGTTTGCATTCGACAAGAGAATCATGACATTTGACGCATTGATCATTTGGAATTTCTTCAAGTATGGTTTTTCCACTTACGACAAAGACGTGAAGCGTCACACACCTTATGCTATGCTCGGCCCTACGATGTCAATAGCTAAAGAGTGGAGTGGAAACGAGTTCAGAGGAGGAATCGCATTTGGCGCTGGCTATAAGTTTAAAGTCAGCCAAAGAGTCAACATCGGAGTGGAGTTTACAATGCACAAGCTTTTCTCTGACGACTTGGATATAGGAGAATACGACGACTATACTGACGACCCATATAAGATGGGAAAAGTGAAATATAAAAACAATGACTACTACTCTCTGTTGATGGGATTCATCTCTGTTGATGTGTTCAGGAAGAGAGGTTCTTGCAGATATATAGGAAGATGAGCATAAGAGAAAAGATAGATATGAGCCGTCTGCCAAAACATGTGGCGTTGATTATGGATGGCAACGGACGTTGGGCGAAAGCACAAGGTAAAGAGAGAGTCTTCGGACATCAGGAAGGTGTGGATTCTGTCGACAAGGTGATGGAAGCTGCAGCAGAACTTGGTATTGACTATATCACTCTTTACGCATTCAGCACAGAAAACTGGAATCGTCCAAAGGCAGAGGTTGACGCGTTGATGGAAATATTCGCGTCGGCTATCACTACTTATGCGGAGAAGGCAAAGGAGAACAACGTAAAAATCATCATAATCGGTGATAAGTCACGTCTTAACGAGAAGACGATGGCGAAATTGAACGAAGGAATGGCAAAGACAGCAAACTGTACCGGACTGACGATGGTACTTTGCATCAGCTACTCTTCGCGTTGGGAAATCATCGAGTGTGTGAAGAATATAGCACGTAAAGCAAAGAACGGTGAGATTAATATCGATGACATTAATGAAAATATGATTTCAGATAATTTGGCGACAAAGGGAATGCCTGATCCTGATTTGCTTATCCGAACAAGTGGAGAGCAGAGAATCAGCAATTTCTTGATGTGGCAATTGTCGTACTCTGAATTGTATTTCACAGATATTCCTTGGCCAGAGTTCAAAAAGGAACAATTCTATGAGGCTATTTACAAGTATCAGAATCGGGAGAGAAGATTCGGCAAGACAAGTGAACAGTTGTAATTAAGGAAAGGAGATGAAGATTTACAAAACAATAATCGGCATAATTGCTCTTGTTTGTTCTATGAATGTATCTGCTCAGACAGAAACGGCTGATACATTGAAAAGCTTGACGGATACGATTGCCGCAACTGTAGACACATTGAAAAATGTGGTGGATTCGACTATCGCTAGTGCTGATACAAACAGCATTGTTAAGCCACAGCCAAGCGAGACTCCGACTATCACATATTCCACAACTGCAAAGACCTACACTGTCATGGAGGTGAAGGTAGTGGGAGCGGGAAACTATGATGAAAAGGTTGTTGCAAACTATTCTGGACTATATGTAGGTCAGAAGATAAAGATTCCAGGCAAAGATTTCTCAAATGCCATCAAACGATTTTGGAAGCAGGGATTGTATTCGGATGTGAAAATCTACGCCACAAAGATAGAGGGCGATAAGGCATGGTTGGAGATTTCTGTCAAGCCACGTCCGAGAATCTCAAGTATTTCATATTCTGGTGTGAAGAAGAAGGATAAAGAGGAGTTTGACAAGTCAATGGGCTTGACTACAGGAAGCCAGGTGTCGCAGAATATGCTTGATAGAGCAAGTGGTGTCATCAAAAAACATTATGACTCAAATGGATACCTAAACGCAGATGTAAAAATCAGTTTGGCAGATGATCCTGAAAAAGAGGGTTATGTGATTGTAAATGTTGATGTCGACAGAAAAGAAAAGGTTAAGATTTATAGAATCCATATCGATGGCAATGACAGTGTGCCAGCTCGCAAATTAAAGCATGCGATGAAGGACACAAAGGAAAAACATATTATTCCAAACTTGTTCAAGTCGAAGAAGTTTGTGCAGGCCAACTATGATGCCGACAAGATCAACTTGATAGACAAGTATAATGAGTATGGTTTTCGTGACGCTGAAATTGTATGTGATAGTGTATATCAGTCACCAAAGAAACCAGAGAGAGTGGATATCTATATCAAGGTAAACGAGGGAAGAAGATATTATATCCGCGATATTGTTTGGGTTGGCAACACCGTTTATCCGGAGAACTTGTTGAATTTGACTCTTGGAATGAAGAAGGGAGATGTGTACAACAAGAAACTCATGAATGAGCGTCTGCTAGAGGATGAGGATGCGGTGTCAAGTCTGTATCTCGACAATGGATATCTATTTTTCAATGTTGAGCCTGTGGAGGTGAATATAGATGGCGATTCAGTTGACGTGGAGATGCGTATTTACGAAGGAAGGCAGGCTGTGATCAACAATGTCGTCATCACGGGTAATGAGGCTATTTATGAGCATGTCATCCGACGTGAACTTGACACAAAGCCAGGTCAGTTGTTCAGCAAGTCTAATTTGCAACGTTCTGCACGTGAACTTGCGGCATCAGGACATTGGAATCCGGAAAAACTAGATATTCGTCCTGTGCCTGACCCAGAGAACGGAACGGTAGATATCGTTTATAATTTGGAGCAGAAGCGTAACGATCAGGTTGAGATGTCGTTTGGTTATGGTCAGACAGGTCCAAGCGGTACGTTAGGACTTAAATTCTCCAACTTCTCTTTGCGCAATATCTTCAATAAAAAGGCATACAGACCGTTGCCACAAGGAGATGGACAGCAGTTGTCATTGTCATTTACAACAAGTGGACGCAGCTATCAGTGCGCAAGCTTGTCATTTATGGAACCATGGTTGGGAGGAAAACGTCCTATCAGTTTTAGCACATCAATATTCTTCTCAAACCAGACAGCCATCAGTTCAAGATACGAGATGGATGATTATTCTGACTATTGGAATTCTGGATACGGTTCGTACATGTATGGTACATCCTATCGTTACGACTCAGATCCAGACAAGTATATCAGAACACTTGGAGCATCTGTAGGAATAGGAAAGAGATTGAAGTGGCCAGACGATTATTTCTCATTATATTATGAATTTGCTTATCGTCATTACACGTTGAAGGATTGGGACTACTTCACTCTTCACAATGGATCGGCAAATAATTTACGATTTGGTATAACATGGGCTAGAAACTCAATAGACAATCCATATTATACACGTCGTGGCTCATCAGTGTCATTGACATTACAGGCGACTCCTCCTTATTCAAAATTCTTCAAGAATGAGAGAGCAGATGCACTTTTGGCTAAGAAAGAGGCAGGAACGATGACCAGTGAGGAAGCTGAAAACTTAAAGCAGGAATTGTTCAAATGGGTGGAATATTATAAGACAGAGTTCAAGGCAAAATTGTTCACACCGCTTTCATCAAACCAGAAACTTGTATTGATGACACGTGCGGAGTATGGATTCTTGGGCTATTATGACAAAAACCGTCGTTCTCCATTTGAAAGATATTATGTAGGAGGAGATGGAACAACAGGAACTAGTGGAACGTATGCGTTGACAACAGTGACATTGCGTGGATATGACAACGGTACGCTTACTCCTCGTGAACAGTTCTATGCAGGAGATTATGTTCAGTATGCAGGAAACATGTACTCTAAGATATCGTTCGAGTTAAGATATCCTTTAATGCTGGAGCAGGCAGCGACAATTTATGTGTTGACTTTTGCAGAGGCAGGAAATGCATGGAAAAACTTTAAGGAGTTCAATCCATTGAATTTGAAACGTTCTGTGGGTGCTGGAGTGAGAATTTTCTTGCCTATGCTAGGATTGCTTGGCGTGGATTATGGATATGGATTCGACAAGAATGTCCTTGGAGAAAAAGGAGGACATAATTGTCATATCGTTATCGGACAGGAATTTTAATGTGTAACTTCAATCGAATAAAGATATGAGCAGAATAGCATCAAAAATATTGGTGGCAATTGTAATGCTTGCTTATTCAGTGAGTGGTCTTGCCCAGTTCAGCAGTGGTAAGGTGGCTGTTGTCGACGTGGAATATATTTTGAAGAATATGCCAATGTATGAGTCTGCCAATGAGCAGGTAAAGCAGATCACAAAGAAGTGGCAGACAGAGGTGGAACAGAAACACGAAGAGGCACGTATGCTACAAAAGAACTATCAAACAGAGGTGGTCTTCTTGTCGGATGAAATGAAGAAAGCTAAGGAGAAAGAAATCCTTGCAAAGGAGAAAGAAGCAAACGAACTTGGCAGAAAATATTTCGGTCCTGACGGTGAACTCTATAAAAAGAAGGAGAGTCTGATGAAGCCAATTCAGGATGAAGTATATGTTGCCGTGAAGGATGTTGCTGAGCAGAAGGGATATACTCTTGTGCTAGACAAGGCATCAACAGTAGGAATGATGTACTACTCTGCAAAAATAGATATCAGTGATGAGGTTTTAAGTAAACTTGGATACACAAAATGATAATGTCAGGCTTGAAATATTTGTCGTCGACGTTCTTATTGATACTGACTTTCGCATTTGCGTCTGCACAGAACACTCACGTCAAACTTGCTCATTATGATGAGGAAGAGATCGTCAAATTGATGAAGGAGACGGAGGCTGCAGAGCGTACGTTGAAAAGTCTGTCGGATCAGTATGAGGCTGAGATGGAGAAGATGGAAGGAGAGTATACTCGTAAAGCTGCTGAATATCAGAACGGACAAGCATCATGGGACGAGACAATTAAGAAAGTGAGAATGGAGGAAATCCACACAATCAAACTCAAGATGCAGAATTATTATGATATGGCAAGCAAAACATTGTCTGACAAGAGAAAAGAACTTTATATTCCCGTGCATAAAAAGATAGACCAAGCTGTGGCTGAAGTGGCAAAAGAGCAGGGATTTCTTTATGTATGGGATGTGAAGACCTTGAAATATTGTTCTCCACAGGCAGTGGATATTACAAGTATGATTAAAAGAAAATTAGGAATCAAATAAATAATTAAAACGAAATATGGTAAAAAGACTTTTAGCAGTTTTGTTGTGTGTTATGCCTCTATTCGCTAACGCACAGTCAGTGAAACTTGGACATCTAGATGTAAATTCTCTTTTCTTAAAGTTGCCAGAACTAAAGGATGTTGAGGCTAAGTTGAAGGAGGTACAAGCATCTTATGAGACAGAGATGAAGCGTATGGAAGAGGAGTATACTCGTAAGGCTTCTGAGTACCAACAGAATGTCGCAGCAATGGATGAGACAATCAAGAAAAACCGTGAGGAGGAGCTTTTGTCGCTTCAGGAGAAGATGAAGAACTATTTCCAGATTGCTCAGAATGCATTGCAGCAGAAGCAGGAGGAGCTTCAGAATCCTATTCGTGAGAAGATCCTTGCAGCTATCAAGACTGTTTCTGAAGAGAACGGCTTCACTTACATCTTCGACACAAACGCACTTCTATTTAAGTCAGCGTCTGCAACAGATATCACAGATCTTGTCCTAAAGAAACTTGGTGTCACTAAGTAATAGGAAGGAAGTATAGGACATTTGCGTCTGATCGCAAATCCTGAATTATAATCAGCCCCTCTTGCCTCGGCAGGAGGACTGTATACGGAATTAGCTCAGTTGGTAGAGCACTGGTCTCCAAAACCAGGTGTCGGGAGTTCGAGTCTCTCATTCCGTGCTGCAAAAATGAATCTGTAGAGACGGTGATGGCATCGTCTCTCATATTTTAGAAAGACGACGCTTAATTATAAGTTATGGAGAAGAAGGGTTCGATAGGTGTTTTTGATTCCGGATTTGGAGGACTGACAATTCTGAAAGAGATAATTAAGGTGATGCCAGAATACGATTTCTTGTTTCTTGGCGACAATGCTCGTGCTCCATATGGCACACGTTCATTTGACATTGTCTATGAATATACTCGTCAGTGCGCTAAATACCTGATGGACCACAACTGTCCGCTTGTGATTCTTGCGTGCAACACAGCTTCGGCCAAAGCATTGCGCACAATCCAGCAGAAGGATTTGCCGATGTGGGAGCCCCAGAACAGAGTGTTGGGAATCATACGCCCTACAGTGGAGAATATTCTTCAACGTACAAAGACCAAGCATATCGGATTGTTCGGTACGAGCGGAACCATCAACAGTAAGACTTATCCATTGGAGTTTGCCAAGACAGATCCTGAGGTAGTGGTGAACGGATGCGCGTGCCCGATGTGGGTGCCACTGGTGGAGAACGGAGAATACGACTCTCCAGGAGCCGACTATTTCATTGAAAAGAAAGTGAACGAACTGATGGAGATGGATCCGTTGATAGACACAATCATACTCGGTTGCACACACTATCCGGTGTTGCAGCATAAGATAGAGAAATATGTTCCATCCAATGTGACAGTCGTGCCACAGGGTAAAATAGTGGCTGACAGTTTGAAAGACTATCTATGCCGTCATCCTGAAATGGATGAAAGATTGTCGAAATACGGAGAGGGCAGATTTCTCACAACTGAGTCTGTTGAGAAATTCCAAGCGTCTGCAAAAATATTCTTGAATACAGACAAAATAATCGACGCCCATAGAATCATATTCTGATTAAACAATCCAATAAACCGATACAACCATTTTGGGATTGGCTACCGTCGGAGATAAAGGGTCTACCACCCTTGGGGTGATGGCAAACTAATGTATCAAGGTTATAACATTATAGATGGGTCGTTTCAAAATGCGATGAATGCAAAGGACGGATATATTCTTGCTCCACACTTTCCGTAAACTGTAAGTGTGATTGAGATTGAAGAAGGAAAAGCAAAAAGACGGACTGATACGTTTATCTTCAGACAAAATTTATTTGCCTAAAATATAAGTTTTATCGTTTTCCTAAATTGAGAGAATTCAAAAACGGCATTTTTACGTATACTGTGCTTAAATCTGGCATAGCAAATTTCTAAATTTGCATTATAATCAAAAAATGAAGACGGAATGATGATAGATTATGATTTTATTTTGAATCAAATTTATCTGAAAATATGTAGTTTGGGGTTAATAACAACACTTTTGTTAATAACCCGTCGACTTTATTAACAGTGTTGATTACTACATTGTGATTGTTAATAACTGAGAGTGGAATAATGCAAAAAGAATTGAAAATGGAATTAAATTTGCATTGTATTTGAAACACAGAAGATACACAATATTACATATACAAACCAAATGTGATACACAAAATTGTTTTGTAAGTCATTGGAAAATAAGTTCTTTGTTTTGAAAAGAGTCACAAGTGATTGCGACTCTTTTTTATTTCCGGCACGTACATAATTTTCAAATAATTACACGCGTATAACCATTATTTTCTATAAAAATCGTACTTTTGCAGAAAAGCATTAAAAACGAAAGACCAATGTATAAACTATTAGTCCTCGATATCGACGGTACTCTTACAGACTCGGCTAAGAAAATTTCAAGAACCACCAAGCGTGCGTTGAGACGCGCACAAAACAAAGGTGTGAAGATTGTCTTGGCAAGTGGACGCCCTACGCCTGGAATTGTGCCGGTGGCTGAAGAGTTGGGATTCGCGGAACATGGTGGATACATCCTTTCTTTCAACGGCGGAAAAATCATAGACTACAAGACTGGTAAGACAATCTTTGAAAGTGTGTTGCCGGGAGAGATGATACCAATGCTTTATGAAGACTCCAGAGCAAACAACGTCTCCATTATTTCCTATGATGCGACATCGGTGTTGACTGAGACGCCGGAGGACCAATATATAATAAAGGAGGCTAAGCTCAACAAGATGCCTATCACAAAAGTGAATAGTTTTATAGATGCTGTGCAGCATCCTGTCACCAAATGTCTGATGACAGGTGATGCCGAACATCTTGCGGAGGTGGAGCAACGCGAAAAAGACAAATATGGTGCAACACTGAGCATCTACCGTTCGGAGCCATACTTTTTGGAGATTATGCCGAAAGGAATAGACAAGGCCCAGTCGTTGCAGCGTCTTCTTGATCATCTTGGGCTTACAAAGAATGAGATGATTGCGTGTGGAGATGGATTCAACGATTTGTCTATGATCAAATTTGCGGGTCTTGGAGTGGCGATGAGCAATGCTCAGAAGATAGTGAAAAGGAATGCCGACTATATCACTTTCACAAATGATGAAAACGGTGTGGCTCACGTGGTGGATAAATATATCCTTGGAAAAAATAAGCAGAGACAGCTTGAGTGGAAGAAGAATTTGCGATTGTCCAACATTACAGCAAAATTGTATAAGTACACTCACCGTCTACAGCATAAATAAAGAACTGAACCCTTATACTGCTATTTAGATATGAATTTTTTTAGACAATACGGACTTTCTTTGGTGGTGGCATTGATCATTATGAATATGTGTATGATGCCGTCGACGAGTGTGCCTTCAATAACGTTGGGCGGCTGGGTGCCTGATTTTTTGCGCCCTTTGGCTGACTTTATTAAGGCGAATATCGACAAGTTTGCCCATTTCACATTCTTTTTTGTCCTTAGTTTTGCCCTTTGTCACGACTTTTGGGTGCAACGTGTTGATTTCTCAACCACGAAAATGAAGTTGTGGGGAATTGTGGCCCCGATGCTATACGGAGGTTTGATTGAAATTATGCAGGCCACACTGACAACCACACGATCAGGGGATATAGAGGATTTTTTTGCTGATACATTAGGAGCAATTTGTGGATTTTTCTTTGCCAAGAAGTTTGTTCCGAAGTGGTTTGAAAGAGAAAATAATGGAGGGGCAAAATGTTGTTGATGCGACCTCTTGCATCTATTCCATTTGATTAAAATATGATATTGTATTCAGGCGATGGTTGATAATCATCGCCTTTTTTGATTCACCAAAGCGAGGAAAATGATTAAAAAAATAAAAAGACGGAAATATTTCCGTCTTCTCTTAGTTGCGGAGGCCCGACTCGAACGAACGACCTTTGGGTTATGAGCCCAACGAGCTACCGACTGCTCCACTCCGCGATCCATTCAACTCATTTCTGAATTGCACTGCAAAGGTAGCGTTTTTCTGCTTTATAACAAACTTTTTGGGGTATATTTTGCGTCAAAAAAATAAAAAGTTTTGTAATATATTGTAAATCAATGATTTATGCCTAAGGTCAATTTTAGGGCATTTTTTAGTGATTTTTGAGTTTATTAGGAAGCTGTTTGATTTTATTCACAACAATTACTATATGATTTTATATTATTACATAAGAAGATTTGGTTTATGACTGATTTCCCGTTTCTTTTCTTCAAAAAAACTTAGACTCTCTCAGATAACATCTTCCCTCTGTGTTTTTATATGTGCTCGTCTACGGCTTGCGCTAGAGAGGCGATCCTATTGCGGACAGGTTTCAAACCTGCCCTACGATTATGGGATTTTCGAATTATTGATAATTATGATACATATGTTGATTTCGTTGGACTCACGTGTATTCCGCATTTATAATTTTTAATTTCATGAAACAATACTCCATATTTATGAAACGATTTTCCGTGGCTATTTTTGTGCCGTGGACTAACTTTGCATTAACACTTGTGATAGTGTTGTGTAGGATTTGGAGTTTTTGACTGCATGGACATGTCAGGGTGGGAAAACAGAATTAGATATAAACGTTGGTAGAATTATAAAACAAAAGGATTATGAATAGAAAATTACTTAATCTTTACGCAAGTTTGGCATTGCTTGGCTTTGGAGGTACAGCATCAGCCGCAATTAGCCAGACTCCAGTGACGGGAAGCACTGATGGAGCAAAGAACATTTATAAATTCTTGTATGACAATTATGGCAAGAAGACAGTTTCCGGTGTTCAGACAGGAGACATGGACGGTGCGTCGGCACTGAAGAATCAGAAGGATTTTGCTGCGGTAGTTGAGAAATCAGGAAAGCAGCCAGCGCTTGTTGGCCTTGATCTTCTTATGTTGACTGGAGCTAAGGAGACGGATTCTTGGTATCAGAGCTATACTGAGACTTGTGTTTCTCTTGCGAAAGAACTTTATCAGAAGGGAGGAATCCCTGCGTTTACTTGGCATTGGAAAGATCCAAGCCGAGAGACAGAGGAACACAGCACTAAGGCGAAGTTTGATTTCCGTACAGCGTTCAAGTCAGGCACGACGGAATGGGATAAGGAGAGTGACGCATACAAGATAATGATCAAGGATATTGACGCTGTTTCCAAAGTATTCCTAAGATTGCAGGAAGACGGAGTGGCTTGCATCTGGCGTCCGCTTCACGAGGCATCAGGAGCTTGGTTCTGGTGGGGAATCGGTACGGCTGAGCAGTATAAGGCTTTATATAAGTTGATGTACGACCGAATGGTGAAGGATAATGGAGTCAACAACTGTCTGTGGGTATGGAACATCGAGCGTCTCAACAAGGCTCCTTACGATGAGAATGTGCTTGAGGCTTCATGGTATCCAGGCGACGAGTATTGCGACTTTATTTCAGTGGATGTATATAAGGATGCTAATGACAATGGATCATTGTCGGGCTACTTCAACAAGATTCAGGATTTGATGGGATCAGATAAGATGATCGCACTTTCAGAGAATGGTCCAATTCCAGATGTCAATAATATGCATAAAGACGGTGCTGTATGGAGCTGGTGGATGCCTTGGTACGACAGCTGGGGAGACAGCAAGTTTATCAGCCAGACTTCCAACTCGGTATGGAAGAGCAATATGGAGGATGAGCGTGTCATCACTCTTGAAGACATGAAGGATTGGGGCACATATAAAGGCTCGGTTGTAGTTGATGATCCTTGTACATTAAACACTTCAGTCCATATCGAGGCAGAGTGTGCCGACTACAAAGGCGTGGAAGTAGGTTCTGAAGTTTGCTCTGGAGGAAAGGCGGTGTCGGTCCAGGATGCCGACGGATATATCAATTTTGAATTTGATATTCCTGCTGATGGCAATTACGACATTATATTAGGGGGAGCCATACCTTACGATGCGGGCAAAGTGTGTGTTGTAAAATTGGCAGACGGGACAAGTGTTGAGGTTACTATCAATGAAAATGGAGCTCATACAGTTGGAACATTCAAACTAAAGGCAGGAAAGCAGACTTTTTCGGTTGTGCCAGGATGGACATGGTGGGTTGTCGACTATATGGAGGTCAATCCAGCGGTAGTACAGGAGGTGAAGCCATCGGGCATTACAGATTCTAAGGCAACTGCGTCGGCACAAGCTTTATATAGATTTTTGAATGAGAATTTCGGAAAGAATATCATTTCAGGTTTCATGGCTGGAAGTATGGACGGATCTGATGGAACATTCAAAAACCATGAGGATTACAAGGTGGTTTACACAAAGAGTGGAAAATATCCGGCTCTTGGAGGTGTGGATTTCATGAATGCGACAGGACAGAGCGCGTATGGAGCAAGTGCTTCTTGGTACACCGATTACACACAGAAGTCTGTAGCTCTTATGGAGGATTTGTGGAGTCTTGGTGGTATTCCTGCTTTCACATGGCACTGGCGTGATCCGTCGTATGAGACAGATCAGTTCTATTCAAGATATGAAGGTGGACAACTAAAGGAAGGTGACACAGACTTTGATTTCACCGTCGCCATGAATGCAGACGGATCATGGAATGAGAATTCGACTATCTATAAGAATATGATCAAGGATATAGACGTGATTGCGGATTTTTTCCTTGACATGCAGAAGAAGGGTGTGGCTGGCATTTTCCGTCCACTGCACGAGGCATCAGGCGGATGGTTCTGGTGGGGTCGCCAGGGAGGAGCCAACTATGCTAAGCTATATCAGCTTATCCATCATGAGATGGTCGACGTGAAGGGAGTCCACAATCTAATATGGGTATGGAATCCACAGAGTGTGGCAGATACAGACTGGAATCCGGGAGACGACATCTATGACGTGATATCAATAGACATTTACAATAAAGCGTTTGACTATCAGTCGAATTATGTGGTTTTCAACAATCTGAAGAAGATGTCAGGCTACAAGAAACTTATTGCTTTGAGTGAGAATGGTCCGGTAGTGGATGCGGACGCATGTATTGAGGATGAGGCGATGTGGAGCTGGATGATGCCTTGGTATCAGAGCTGGGGAAGCAATTTCGCTGATCAGACATCCAACGACGAGTGGAAGAAAGTGATGAATCATGAGAATGTGATCACACTTGACGAAATGCCAGGTTGGGAGGCATACACACTTGTAGACGATGCTCAGGCAAACGATAATGTGGTTTGCTATCCAAATCCAGTTAAGGATAATTTGATAGTGATTGCAGAGAATGCATCAATTAAGATTGTAGACATTGCTGGAAGAACAATCGCGTCGTCATCAGTAAACGGACAGACATCATTCTCTACCAAAGAGTGGAATAAGGGAGTGTATACTGCAATCGTAATTTCGGATCAAGGAGAGAAAGTTTTCAAGATAATAAAGTAAATTTCTCCGATAGAAGGATAAAAGCAGGGGTAGAATGCAATTTCTATCCTTGCTTTTTTTATATTTGCATTAAATTTTAATAAAAATAGACTCATGCGTAGATTCATTTATACAGTTATTGTGTTATTTATTGCGACAATATCAGTTTTAGCAAAACGCAATATTGCTCCAGGAGAATGGCAGACAATCCGTTCATATAATGGAATAACGAGTATTATTCCGTCTAAAGAGAAAGTGTATGTAGTTGCGAATGGTGGCATGTACAGTTATGATAAGAAGACTAAAGAAGTCAAACCGTTGTCTACACTTGATGGATTAAGTCCGTCGGCTATCGAGTTGGTCGAGTTTGTTGAGTCTACGAAGACATTGTTCATTATCCATTCCGACATGACAATAGACTTGGTTGTTGATGGTGTTACGTTTAGTGATGAGTCTATCAAAGATAGTGAGATAAGCGGAAAGAAGGTAAACAGCCTTAAAGTTGATGGCGATAATGTCTACATTTCTTTGGATGCGGGAATAGTTGTATACAACACAAAAAAGAGAGAAGTTTTAGACACTTATATAATTGGAACATATGGCGAGTATGAAACTGTTTATCAAACAGTAGTGTTGAAGGGCGATATTTATGCTTTGATGGCAGACAGAAGTCATTGTTCGCATAGAAAATTGCGTGTCTGCAAAGAGGGCAAGAATGCAAATGATTTTAGTGCTTGGCAACAAGTGGCTTTGCCAATAACATGTCCAGTTGATTCAGTGGTGATCAAGAAGATGGAATGTTCGTCAGGTCATGTTCTTCTATTGACCAGTGTAGGATTGTATGCACTTCTTGGTGATGGCACATGGGTGGATGTCAGTCCCAAAGGAATAGTACCTGATACTATACAGGTTTATAAAGATCGGTTGACAGCAATTACAAATTGGCAACTTATGGCTTTCCATAAGGATAATCTAGGAGATGTAAAATATCGAGAGTGTAGGTCGAAATTAGCAGTTTATGATGTAGATGAGGATGTTGTGTGGTTGGATAATGGAGATGGATTAAGAATTGCGGATCTATCGGTTGACGAATTGGAGGTTGAGGTGTCTGAACCAATTGTGTTTAATGGACCGAGTCAGATTGGATATTATTCTATACAAACAATAGATGGAGAAATTTATTTGACTGGAAACCATGGCTATAACACGCCTGCTGTGGCTGATTATACAAAGGATGGTAAGTGGCATTATTTGAGAGAATTTTTGAAGAGAGATTCGGTTGTTTTTAAGGATATCTCAAGATATGATTTTAATTCGGCGTATAGAATGCTTGTCGATCCTGAAGATAATAGACATATTTTTGTGCCTACTTGGTGGGGATTGCATGAGTTTTATAATGATACACTTATAAATATATATAATAAGGATAATTCTGCATTTCAGGGGACATCTTCTTCAACAAGATGTACAAAGGTTGAGTGTGCATGGTATGATGAAGAACACAACTTGTTTGCTGCAAGTCCAAATTCGTATGGTAATATGGTTTATGCTATGGACACGACAGGAAAATGGCATGAATTAAATCATAATAAATTTCTAAATCAGCCGTCTGCCCGTTTTCACTATCGTACAAAATCAGGAATAGATTTAATTATAGCAGATTATCGAGATCCTGCTATATGTGTTTTGGATATGAACAAGACACCATTTGATGATAGTGATGATAAAACAAAAATCATCGGTTCTTTCAAGTATGTGGAAGATGGTATTATGGAAACATTTAAGCCAGTATATATTTTCAGTGTCGAGGAAGATCTTAAAGGGGATATATGGATTGCCACCGATCAGGGTCCACTTGTCATGAAGAATGTAAAGGGAATATTTAATGATAAAGAAACATATGTGCGTCCTAAGATAACACGAGAGGATGACAGTCGATACGCTGATTATTTGTTGGCATCAGACAAAGTGAAGAAGATACAAGTGGATGGTAAAAACAGAAAGTGGATTGCAACAGAAGAAAACGGATTGTTTTTGGTTTCGGCCAGTGGAGACAAGATATTAGAAAATTTCACAACTAAGAATTCGCCTTTGTCTTCTAATGCAGTAATGGATATTTCATATGAGAAGGAGTCAGGAATCCTTTATATTTTAACAGACAATGGTCTGCTGATTTATGCCACTGACTCATCGTTCCCAGAAGACGATTTTGATAATGTCACGATATATCCTAATCCTGTTCGATCTGACTATGATGGCGACTTGGAAATCAAGGGATTGATGAGTGAGAGTAACGTCAGAATTACTGATCAGCGAGGAATGGTGATCGAAAACGGAATCAGCAAGGGTGGAACATACAGATTTTCAGCTCGAAGAAGTGATGGCTCACGTCTGCCTACAGGTGTCTATAATGTATTTGTAACTACTGCGGCTGATGACGAGGGTATGACTGAAACTAAACATTTGAAATTTGCAATTATCAGATAAAATGGAAAAACTAACATTGATAAAGGTAGGCGGCAAGATTGTGGAGGAAGCATCTACTCTTAAAAGCCTATTGGAGCAGTTCTCTAAAATCCCAGGAAACAAAGTGTTGGTACATGGTGGTGGACGCAGTGCCACACAGGTTGCAACCCAGCTTGGTATTGAGACGAAGATGGTGGAGGGCCGACGTATCACTGATGAGGCTATGCTTAAGGTGGTGACTATGGTGTATGCCGGACTTGTTAACAAAAATATCGTGGCTCAACTGCAGGCTAATGGCATCAACTCTCTTGGATTGACAGGCGCTGATATCAATTATATGAGAAGCGACAAGCGTAAACCTAATCCTATTGATTATGGATTTGTGGGCGACGTGAGGGAGGTGAACACTGATATCTTGGCTGATCTTATTGCTCGTGGAATTGTGCCTGTGCTTTCTCCAATCACTCATGATGGCAAGGGCAATCTTTTAAATACCAACGCTGACACTATCGCTCAGGAGGCTGCAGTCGCTTTGGCAAAGAGATTCGACGTCTCTCTAATCTATTGCTTTGAAAAGGACGGTGTGTTGAAAGATGAGAACGACGACTCTTCTGTTATCCCATTGATCACAAAAACTGATTTTGAGGCTTATAAGGCTGACGGCACTATCAGTGGTGGTATGATTCCAAAACTCGACAATGCGTTTACTGCTATAAGCAAGGGAGTGAAGGAAGTGGTGATCACTTCAGCTAACCATATTTTAAGTGGAGGCACTAAAATCAAATAATTTTTGTTGGAGATGAAGATAGTTTTGGCGACCAAGAACAAAGGTAAGGTTGCGGAGTTCGCTTCTATTTTGGGAGACAAGTTTGAGTTGATCACGCAGGCAGAGGCTGGCATTACAGAGTCTGCTGAGGAAAATGGAACTACGTATGCTGAAAACTCACGTCTAAAGGCAAAATTTATCTTTGAGAAAACAGGCTTGCCTACAATGGCTGATGACAGTGGTTTGGAATGTGATGCTCTCGACGGTGCTCCTGGCGTCTATACAGCTCGTTTTGCTGGCGAGGGGGCTACAGACAGCACTAATATCGACAAACTGCTTGCTGTGCTTGATGAGGAAGAGAACCGTAAGGCAAGGTTTGTTGCCCATATAACTTTGGTGATGGAAAACTATGAAATCCATTGTGAGGGCACTCTCAATGGAGAAATCACTAGAGGTCGACGTGGGTCAAACGGGTTCGGATATGATCCCGTCTTTATCCCTGAAGGCTACGATAAGACACTTGCGGAATTGGATGATAATGTAAAAAACAGTATTTCTCACAGACGCAAGGCAATCGAAAAAATGCAAAAGGCTTTGAGTGATCTGAATCTCAGTATGTAAGTTTTCAACAAACATATAAAAAAAGGGGTGAAATATTTGTTTTATCCTCTAAAAACTATAATTTTGCATTCCGATTTTCAAGGAATTTGAAAACAGAAAATTAGAAAATAATTAAAAAAGTTAAAATAAGATGAAAAGAACTTATCAACCTTCGAACACAAAGAGAAGACATAAGCATGGTTTTCGTTCAAGAATGGAGACTCCCAACGGACGTCGCGTGCTAGCTGCACGTAGAGCTCATGGAAGAAAGAAGCTTACAGTGTCTGACGAGCCAGCTTTGAAGAGATAATCTTGAAGGAAAGGCAGAGAAATAGGCGTGGAATGAAAATTCCACGCTTTTTTCGTTTGTAGAAAAAAATAGACGCAATTTTCACTGCGTCTATTTTTATTGGATTAGTGTCAGTATGCAAAGACGGCATTTATTCCGTCTCTCAATTTATTTAATGCATTTCACAACCGACTGCTTGCCGTTTGCGATAACCTTTACAAAGTAAACCGCTGATGGTAGATTGGCTTCAACTGTATTTACTCCTGCATTCAATGAGATTGCCTTGTTGATCCAAACCTTACCAGTGACATCCCAAACCTCAACTGTCGCATCTGCCGACTCTGATGCCATGATCTGGAGATTTCCGTTGGCAAATGAAGCAATGATAGTGTTGTCCGCAGAGTTCTGCTTTACACAGTCTGGGGATCCGTTGTTTTCAAATGTGATTGTGGCGATACTCATCTTTGGCATCTGAATCTCATCATCCAAGTTGATCACACCGTAATCTTTGCTTCTCTCATCTTTTGAAGTGGCTGTCATTGTCAAGCGGGCTACACTGCTTTCGAATGGAGAGTTGACTTTGACCGCATGGTTGTTGCCTTTGTTGATCACAACGATTGTAGCCTTCTTTCCGTCCGGGCTTACAAATGATGTGCATACCAAGTCGGAATTGTCGGTTGTGCTGCCGACGCAGATGTATCCTTTTGGTACAAATTTAGAGAAGTGGCGCAGACCGTGATAATCAAGACATACCTGATATCCTTCGTCTGTTTTCCATTGGCTCTTGTCCCATGGGTTGTTGACGGCAATACATCCGTCCATGTCGCTTGTTCCCCATAATAAGTTCCAATACATATATGAACCGACGCGATTGTAGTTGAAACTGTTTGCCACAATCCATGCTGTGTGGACATCGTTGCCACTCTTCTCTGCTCTCATCGCGCAGTTCTCTGTCATAAACTGAGGCATATTGCCATATTTTGTCGCCAATTCTTTCTGAGCGTTGACAAATGCGTTAGGCTTTGAATATCTGTCGTCAGCATTCTCGCCACTGTGATAGTAGTGGAAAGCCAAGCCGTCGAGTAGGGAAGCGTCGAGAGCATCCATATATTTCTGAGTGTTGCCATATCCGATACCAAGCACTTCTGGACCGAGGATTTTTGGTACTTCGTTCAACTCCTTGATTTTGGATACAAAAATCGGAAGAGCCTTGTCGTATCCGGCGCGGTCGAACTGTTTGCCTGTGTAGTCGACGTAATGTTCCGTGGCATCGAATAGAGTAGCGGCATAAGTTGCCTCCATGTCTGGCTCATTCTGCATAGATATATAGTCTGGGTGGATGCCTTCTTCCTGATATTTTGCCAATGATTTTTTCCACCACTCGGCATATTCATTGTAGACGAAATTGCCATCAGATCCTTTCTTTAAAGTGTATGGACCATTCACGTCGCCATTTTCCTTCAGTGAACCAGGAGCTGCCCACGACGACATCTCCACGATGAAATTTTCTCTGCCAAGTCGTTTGACTGCTTCATTATAGACAGTCAATTCATCTTTCACATTATGCTCGTTAATGTCCTGTTTCCAGTTTCCGATACGAAGAGCGGATAATCCAAGACCTGTGTAGATGGTGTCGAAGATAGCCTCACTGTTAGGATGCTCTGTAAACCAGCTTTGATAGTAGACAATACCGCCACCTATACCAAGCACTTCCTGATGCTTGTCGCTGATGTCTATGCCGACAGATGCTTTTGTGTATTCTCCGTTGCCTGGATCCTGTGGCTCGACAGACAAAGCTTTCAGTGTCACATTGTCTATAAAATATGTGTTTGCTGTGTGGGCGATGTCGAAATTAAAACCGTCCACTTCGCCCTTAGATGTAAATTTAAGAGTCTTTTGTGAGTAAGACGCCGTCACTTCCTGATCACCTTGGTAGTTTTCTTCGCCGGAAGTGGAGACGCGTACAGAACCTGTGCCACTCTTAGTGCGGATGTAGTAGGAAAGCTCATATTCGCCAGCAGGAAGACCATCACCGTCTACCTCAAAACTTGTATGGATCTGCACTTTCCATTGGTTTTCAGGGTCGCTTATAGGGTTGACAACCATCATACAACCGACACCGTCGAACTGGGTTCCGCTTTCACGTTCGAAAGAGGCACCGTCGTCACCGCCATTCCACATCGCCCAACCGTCGACATTCTGTTCGAAAAATCCGTTGGAGATATAAGAGGCTGCATTCGCCATCGAAAATGAAAATAGCGAAATAGCCGAAAGAGTAAAAAGTTTATTCATGTGTGTTTATTTTAATATGTATGTGGCAAATATAGAATTTTATGATAGAAAAAACAATATAAATTGTATTTCGTAATTCGGATCCTCACGTAGAGACGTACGGTCGTACGTCTCAAAATATACCATGTGCGTCAAATATACCAAAATATTAATTTACGGTCGTACGTCTCTAAAACACGGTCGTACGTCTCAAAATATACCATGTGCGTCTCAAATATACCAAAATATTAATTTACGGTTGTACGTGTCAGAGGAGAATCTAAATGCGAAATGCAAGATGTGCGTAACGTCTGATATGCCATTTAGTTGAATATACCTTTGCAAAATGTCATGACGTTTTTTACTCTATATATAATCAAAAAGTGTGGCATGTGTGGTAAAATGTGACAAAATGAAAAATAATCTGGTCTAATTGTAGCATTGTGAAAATGTGACGAGCCTATTAAGATTTTGTCTATAACAAACTGTAAGCGTTTTGTTTTTTTAACCTTACAATTTGAAGGTATATTGATGTTTTTGGTGACAAACTGAATTTTGGCAAAAAAAAGTATCGATTTTAACATAAATTAGTTAGTATGGAGCAAATTCTTGCTTAAATTTGCAATGTCGGAAGGAAAACAAGGGTTTTCTACTTCCAATGGAAGTAAAAAAAGACCTTTTTGGCTGAAAAACGCCAAATTTTGCTTCCAATGGAAATTTGAAAAATAGTAATAACATTATAAAACGAGAATCATTATGTCAAACTTAAGATTCAAAGTTGTTAGCGAGGCTTTCAAGAAGAAAGCGCTTGCAGTGACATCTCCAGAAGGGATGACATCGGAATACTACGGAAAGTATGTATTCAACCGTGAGAAGATGATTAAGTATCTTTCAAAAGAGACTTACAAGACTCTTACAAAAGCAATCGACAATGGTGAAACCCTAGACCGTACAATCGCAAATGGTGTCGCAGCTGGTATGAAGAGCTGGGCAATGGAAATGGGAGCAACTCACTATACACACTGGTTCCAGCCTCTAACTGAGGGAACTGCAGAAAAGCACGATTCATTCATTGAATACGCAGGAATGCCTGGAGGTCCAGTCATTGAGGAGTTTTCAGGAAAACTTCTTGCGCAGGCTGAGCCAGACGCATCGTCTTTCCCATCAGGAGGTATCCGCTCAACATTTGAGGCTCGTGGATATACAGCTTGGGATCCTTCGTCGCCTGCATTCATTGTAGAGGATACTCTTTGTATTCCGACAGTGTTCATCTCTTATACAGGTGAGCAGCTCGACTACAAGACTCCGCTTTTGAAGGCTCTTGGCGCTGTAGACAAGGCTGCTGTTGATGTTTGCCACTATTTCGATACTTCAGTTAAGAAAGTGTTCTCTTACCTTGGTTGGGAGCAGGAGTATTTCTTGGTAGACGAGGGTCTTTACGCAGCACGTCCAGACTTGCTACTTACAGGACGTACGTTGATCGGACATGAGTCTGCTAAAAACCAGCAGCTTGACGACCACTACTTCGGTGCTATTCCTCAGAGAGTTCAGGCTTTCATGCGTGACCTTGAGTTTGAGGGTTACAAATATAATATTCCATTGAAGACTCGTCACAATGAGGTTGCTCCAAACCAGTTTGAGTTGGCTCCAATCTTCAATGAGACTAATTATGCTAACGACCAGAACCTTCTTATCATGACAATCATGGAGAAGATCGCTCGTAAGCACGGTTTCCGCGTACTTCTTCACGAGAAACCATTCGCTGGAATCAACGGTTCGGGTAAGCACAACAACTGGTCGCTTGGTACAAACACAGGTGTTGGACTATTCACACCAGGAAAAACTTCAGAGGAGAACCTACAGTTTGTGACATTCGTGGTCAACGCTTTGATGGCAGTTTACAAGAACAATGCTCTTCTAAAGGCTTCTGTAATGACTGCCCAGAATGCTCACCGTCTTGGAGCAAACGAGGCACCTCCTGCAATCATCTCCGTCTTCCTTGGAAGCCAGATCTCCGCAGTGCTCGACAAACTAGAGAACGCAACGTCGGAAGAGGCAATTATCATGGACTCTAAGAAGAAGATGAAGCTTGCTGTCGCTACAATCCCTGAATTGCTTATCGACAACACTGACCGTAACCGTACTTCTCCATTCGCATTCACAGGAAACAGATTCGAGTTCCGTGCTGTAGGATCATCAGCAAACTGCGCATGCGCAATGATCGCGTTAAACTCTGCAATGGCTGCTCAGCTTAAGGAGTTTAAGGCTACAGTTGACGCAAAAATCGCCGCTGGAGCAAGCAAGAGCAAAGCTTTGTTTGAGGTTATCAAGCAATACATCAAGGAGAGTAAGGCTATCCGTTTCGACGGTAATGGTTATTCAGATGAGTGGAAGGCTGAGGCTGCAAAGCGTGGTTTGAACTGCGAGACTTCAGTTCCGGTTATCTACGACGCTTACACAACTCCAGAGTCTGTCAAGATGTTTGAGAGCCTAGGTGTGTTCAGCGAAAGAGAACTTCAGGCAAGAAACGAGATCAAGTGGGAGACATACACAAAGAAGATCCAGATCGAGGCACGTGTGCTTGGCGATATGGCAATCAACAATATCATCCCGGTTGCGACACGTTATCAGTCGCTTCTTCTAGACAATGTCTACAAGATGACTCAGGTTTACGGAAAGGATGAGGCGTTGAAACTTGCTGGTACTGATTCAGATCTTATCCGTGAGATTTCAGAGCGTATCGCTAAGATCAAGACTTTGACAGCTGATCTAGTAGAGGCAAGAAAGGTTGCTAACAAGATTGAGGCAGAGCGTGAAAAGGCGGTAGCATACCACGACACTGTTGTTCCATTCTTTGAGAAGATCCGTTATGAGATCGACAAACTTGAAATGATAGTTGACGATGAGATGTGGACATTGCCTAAGTATCGTGAGCTATTGTTCATCAGATAAATCTCATACATACTGATTAATATTAAAAATCCGTCGGACGCAAGTTCGGCGGATTTTTTGTATATAAGTAATAATTTGACTTTACTTTAGTTCTTTCGTAAGTTTTAGCTTCAAGACGCCATCTTCCACAACGACATTGTTGGGACGTTCAAGCACATTTTCCATCTGCCAGTTGCCTCTTCCCCAACGTTTGCTGTCGAATGAATCGAACTCATCTGTCCACTTTTCTGTAAATGAACCATCTTCGTTATAGTCGTAGACCTTGATATAGTCGATTTCTTGGGTGACGGGGATATTCTTTTGACTGAGTGTTCCTACCCACTCCGAGCTTTTGCTTGACCAGATGTTGAAACGCAGACTCTGTGGCTTGACCAATGCTGCCACCTGTTTCTTTGTGTCGTTCGACGCGTCGTTTCTTCTGATCTCTTTGCCATCGAGATACCAAGCGACGTAATCGGGAGTCCATTCTACAGTGTAGATGTGGAAATCGTTAGCGACGGGAGAATCGATCTTATGAACCTTTTCTGTTGTGACCTTGCTCTCCAATTTGCCGGTGATGATGTTCGACTGGAATCCGTTAGGCTCCTTACCAATGACCTCAATATCTATTTCATTCCAAACTTCACCGTTGCCTTTGTAGGAATCATTGTAGTAAAGGAACATTGAGCTGATGCACCCTGGAGCATAAGCCATCTTCATCTTAGCTTCAAACTTGCCATATGTGAAGGTTTCGTTTGAAAACAACTCTGCACCAAAGAAGTTGTATTTGGCAGTCTCTTTCTTTTCTTCTTCGTCGGTAGGATTCACCACAATATCTTTGTTTCCATCCTTGTTCTCATTTTCATCGTCGTCATCCTTAGAACATGATGTGCTTCCTAACATAAATCCGAGACAAAGTAAACTGAATAATTTGATTTTTTTCATCTTGTAGTTTTTTTGGTTTTCCTTTGCTCAAAAATAGGATATATTTATGGATATTTCTATTTTTCCAACTCCAAAATTGAGAAGTTATTGAATATAAAAATTTGTATGATGACTTCCATATTCAATGTCTGCTATTGTCGCTCGCACTTACGTGATTGCGAAAAAGGGAAGCTTAGATCGTTCCGTCCTTAACAATCCTCAAAAACAAACTCAAACAACTTCCAAAAATTTATCAGATAGCTTTTTGTTTTTTTGTACTCAAATATTGTCAAAATATACATATCCAGGTTGGGAGACCATATACAATCTCCAAAAAACACTTTTGTAGAACATGTTTTTCATAATAAACCTAAATTATTGATTTTCAATAATATATAATTTCGTATAAAATAAGGTGTTGAAGGACATATATTTTTGCGTACAATTATTAAGGTTTTGATTTAATTTTGTTAAAAACGTTAAAAAAACAGCGTTGCATTTAGGCGCAATTCCCACGCTGACGTTTTTATTTTAATCTCTTTAGGGAATTGGAGGGACGTAAAAGGATTTTGGAAAAGGGACACATTATTTAGGACTGATTTTGAGTATTTTTTATTGTAAATGAATGAGTAGAAAGAGTAAAAATGGGTATTGAATCTAAACTTTAGTTGATGAAAAAATGTTATGGATTTATAAACTACAAATTAAAAACGCCAGACGTAAGTTTGGCGGTTTTAGTTTTAAATGATGGTGATTGCAAACAGAGCCATAAGCCAAAAGTCAACGTAAAATTTCCAACCTGCGCTGTTTTATTACATACATTATTCATACATTTGCAAAATAAAAAGCAGTAGTTATGGCAGGCAATCAATTGGCTAAATATGTATGGCTTGTAGATATCATACGCCAATACAAACATCTTACATACAAGCAGATAAGTGAGAAGTGGAAAAACTCCGATTTTGGCAGTGGCGAACCATTGTCTCTTCGTACGTTTCATAATTTTCGTGCTGGCATTGCGGAATCTTTAGGAATAGATATAGAACTCGACAAAGAGAAAAGGGGATATTACTACCATATCGCGGAGTCTTCATTGCAGGATGCAAAATCGGTCAGATCGTGGGTGATGGACTCATACTCGGTGTTGAACCAGTTGCTTGCCGACAAAAAGTTGGAAAATAGAGTACAGTTTGAAAAAATCCCGTCGGGAAATACCTGGTTGTCAACCTTTATGCAGGCCATGCGAGAAAACAAGGTGGTGAAGATCACGTATAAAAAGTTTAGCGACGACGAAGGAAAGACGTTTGATGCTGAGCCTTACTTTATGAAAGTGGCAAACAGACGTTGGTATGTGATTGTGCGTGCCTTGCATTATGTGGAGAAAAACAGAGAGAACAATACGCATGAGGATGAGATTCGTGTATACGCTCTCGATAGAATCGTAAATGTCGAGATAACGGACAAGACATTCAAAATCGACAAAGATTTCAATGCGGAAGAGTTTTATGACGGTTGTCTTGGAGTGATGCACAGTGAAGAGGAGAAACAGCGCGTCGTAATACGTGCATATGGAGAAGCAAGAAATTATATGGAGACGCTGCCATTCCATGATTCACAACGTTTGATCTCAAGCGATAATGAGTCGTCGGTGTTTGAGATGTATGTGAAGACAACGTATGATTTCATGCAGCATGTAATGGAGCAGGGCGATAAAATTGAGGTGCTTGAACCAGAGTCTGTGAGAGTGGAGATGAGAAAATTGGCTGAGAAACTGATGGAATATTATGAACGATGAACGATAAACGATTGACGAAATATGCATTCTAATTACACTGTTAGGTGATTTATATTGACAAATCAAAAAAATATTAATTTTGCAACGTCTAAAAAATAAAGGAAAATTTATGAAAAAAATTGTTGGCTTTTTGGGAATCTTTGCGTTGATCGCGGGATTTGCAACGTCGTGCAAAGAGGAAGAAAATAAAGATGACGAGAATGACCATCAGAAGAAATTGGTAAAGGTTGTTGATAATATTTTTACTTATGAGTTTAATTATGACAATGACGGAAGGTGTGTCTCTCTTTATTCATATATAAATGAAAAAGAAGAGTTATATTACAAGGGTATACACAAGTATGATGGAAATACGATAAGGATAGAATCATATTATACTAAAAATGCTAAAGATCCTAACATAACAACAGTGACTCTTAACTCAAAAGGATATCTGGAATCAAGAGAATTTTTGAGTGGTAAGCTCAAATATGAATATGATGATCAGGGTCATTTAATTGCAGAATATCATCATAATACAGATGGTAGTGTCGATACAATAAAGTATGAGTGGGAGAATGGAAATCTTGTAAAAAAGTATGATGACATGTATGTGTTTTTTTATAAATACACCAATAGCAATTACTCTTCGCCTATTGAGAATAAATCAAGATTCCATTTTTTTGATCCATACAGTAGCTTTGATGTTTTTTATGATTTTCTGTTAGGAGAACCATGCAAAAACATTCTGGTCTCTTTGTATGAAACTGTAGTATCAAATGGAAGTGGCGGCAGTGTTGAATGGGATGATTTAGATGCTGAGGAAGAGCTTCCATATCAGTGGGTGCTTGATAAAGATGGTTATCCTGTAAAAATGCAATATGAAGATGGAAGTGTGCAAAGAAGGGAATTGTATTGGGAATAATTAGTGGCGACGTGAATGTTCGCTTCTAAAATAATAAGAACGGTTTGGATGGAAATTCAAACCGTTTTTTTGTTTTTCATAATAAAGCATAAAAAAGAGAACCATTTCTGATTCTCTTTCTTTGTACCCAGACCCGGGATCGAACCGGGATGGGTTGCCCCACTGGTGTTTGAGACCAGCGCGTCTACCGATTCCGCCATCTGGGCATTCATTTCTGAATTGCGAGTGCAAAAGTATATTGTTTTTTGGAAATATGCAAGTGTTTTGGGAAAATATTTTGCGAAAAAATGTGTAATGGGTTGATTTTTAAAATTGTAATTTGTAAGGGCAACCCTTGTGGTTGATTCCAATAAAATGAACTTCTTGTTTATTTGGTAATTTGTACTGCGTAATTGTTCCGAATACGTTAAAATACTGTATTTATTTGTATTTCCGAAGAAAAAATTAGAAATTTGTAGGCTGAATTCTATAACAAAAAAACACTAATTAACATAATAATAGGGTACACATTAAAACTTAATTTGCATGAAAGGAATAATGCGTAAATCTACATATTTTACTGCAATTGCGACTTTACTAATGTCTGCAAGTACAGCCGTTGCTGTGCCTGTTCATATAAATTCGGGTAATCCTGCTTATCCATTCCCACAGTTTTTGGAATATGCCTGTGGTGGAAATCTAGGAACAGAGAATCCTGAAGGTCTGGTTCATGCCGAAATGGAACGATATATTCGTAAGGCTTACCAGCAGCATGCCAATGAGTTTGAATACACAGGAGAAGAATATAAGGGAATCAAATATATATGGACTCCCTACAAGGCAGCCTACGATTGTTCGGAGGGAGACGGTTACGCTTTGTTGGCTGCTGCATATATGGCTGATAAGGTGACTTTCGATGGCTATTGGATGGCTACCCACGACAAAAGACGTGTCCATACAAAACGTTATTCGGATTGTTCGGATAATGCTCCAAACTATGAGTTCGGCAAATTCGCAATCAGTGATGGAGCGGACGAGGGTGGCAACACTGCCGCTGATGGAGATGTCGACGTGGCATTGGCTCTTTACGTCGCCTACAAACAGTGGGGTGAATTCATGCTTGACGAGAAAGGAGAGAAGGTGTTGGATGCTTGTGGCAATCCTATCAGCTACAAACAGGAGATGATCAATGTGATCAGAGGTCTTGTGGCAATGACTAACATGGATGCTGGCAAGAATCCTGCCCGTGTCAACACTGGTATCATCGGCCTTGATGGATATCCTCGTGGTGGCGACACTTGGAAGGAGCAGACAGACTGGGCTCTGCAGGAGGAGAATTACATCACTGTGGACGGAATAAAAGTCTATCCTCTTTTTGCAAATCCAGGTGGAGAAAAACAGCATATCGACTATTGCGCTCCGGCATATTTCCGTGAGTTCCATGATCTTTTCGTTGAGATGGCAGACGCCGTTGGCGCTACTGCTGAATGGGAGGCGGAGCAATTCCGTCGCGCCGAGGCTTCTTCCGACTGGCTGATCGGTGATTTGATTGGAAAAAACAAGACATCCCTTCCTACTGCCGGATGGAACACTGTCAGCAGAGACGGATCGGAGACGACATACAGCAATTTCCAGGATGGTGAGGATTACCGTTGCCCTTGGCGTACTATCAGCAACTATGCTTGGCATGGCAATCCTGAGTATTCGTGGAATCCCAAAACACACCAGGTGGAAAAGGGTGGCAATACATACGAATATGATGCTGCCGTAAAGTTGTCGGATTATATGCGTGACCCTGCCCATTGGACCGCAAGCTCACAGTGCTACACGAAGGGAGACAAGAAGATTCCATACTCTGGACCAAGAATGATGGGTTGGCAAATCGATCCGATGACGGGAGAGACATTGGATGATAAAAACACTTCCGCGCTTGGAATGTCGAAGGGAGCGTCTGCTTTCGCTGCTATCGGAGTGCAGGATTATGATCTGATGGGCGACCTTTTCACTGTCATTTATGAGAATTGGGATGCCAGTGGCACGACGGATGACGGAGAGTGGGTCTCTAATTACATGAGTGGATGGTTCCGCCAGACAGGTCTGATGGCTCTGACTGGTAATTATCAGGCTCCTTCAAAAATGGTGGCCCAACCAAATTTGAAGATTTACAGAGCACTCAAGGATAGCATGTCTGTTTGTCATGTGGGCGACACAGTCACATACCTTCTTTCCTACCGTAATTATGGATCGGTGGACGCAAAGGATGTGAAGATTGTGGAGAATGTCCCTGTGGATTTTGCATTTTTGGATGCTGATAATAATGGAGTATATGATGCTGCCAGCCACACTGTGACATGGAAGTTGAGCAATATCGCCGGATTCAAGAGTGATGATATTGTCGGCGACGCGTTGGATTTTTCAGCTCCGAATTTATCTAAGACAATTGGTGGTGTAAGCTATCGTTGTAAGGCTAAAAATGGAGCGAAGGGAGTGTATAAGACAACGGCGAAAATCTCTTGCTCAAATGGTTTGGGTGGAGAGACGAATTTCTATCCTAACTACGTGACAGCCACTATGCAGCGCAATAATATAGAAGTAGTGCCTACGGGATTGAATGTGGAGAAAACAGCTGATGTCACATCTGTGTCAGAAGGCGACACGGTTTCATTCAGTACAATAATCACAAATGATACGGTTCCTGCGTTGGTCGGAGGACGCTCACATGTTAATGTGGCAGTGGCGGATATCGACAAAGGAGCTCAATATAATTTGATGTTCAAGATCTACCATGATGCGGTGGAGCCATATATTGATAATGGAAACTACCGTGTGACGGTGTTCAAGGATTTGAAGGATGCACAGAGTCTGCAGTGTTCATTTGATTTGGTGGAGGGCACACAGAATGGAGCGACGATGGGAACGAATGCCAGTGATTTCAATTTCAAGGATGAGATTTTGGCAGACGGCACACATAAGTTTTTCGTGCAGTTCCCACATGCGTTGGCAGCTTCCACTTATTTCTTGAATGAGATGGCAGGAGCGGCGAAGTTCAATTGTGATGGAGCCAAATATCCATTGCGAGTGGTGGCGCGATTCTATGATTCAAGTTGGAAAGCGCTTGATTGGTCAAAAGGGTGGTCGATTTTGTCGACAGACAGTGATGAGGGCTATTATTATCCTGTGACTCCATCATATCAGGCGGGAGCAGATCCACAGCCAGTGGACAGGTTGTTGCGCACTGCTTGTGATGAAGTTTCAAAGTTGACGAAGAATGTATTGGTAGAGGAATTCGACGGATATGTTTGGCGAAAGGTTTTGGGCGACACTCCGTTTGTGAATGGAGAGGATGCTCAGAATGTGGTGGTGACAGACACAATTCCATTGGGATTCCGTCTTATTCAATTGAAAGAGAATCCTAACGTTGTTTATGAAAAGGCAGAAGGCAAACCATACGCAGGAGTCATCACCTACCGTCGCAGCTCTGCATTACCGTTGGGCGAGAAAGATGAAATGACTTATGCGTGTGTGTATGAGGGAGGAGGCACCACAATGAGCGCAGGCTGCCACGTCGCATCCGACAAGGAGAAAGTGAATGCTGTGTCATTGGTGATCACAGACAAGAATGAGTCAGACATTAAGAATTTTGATTCTCAGAAAGTAGATGAATATGTAAATGTATATAACACATTAGGAGCATTAGTAAAACGCCATGTTCGAGTTTCCTCAGCTTTGGACGGATTAGATCCAGGCATCTATATGGTAGGAAACAAAAAGATGATAAAACACTAATCTAATTGGAAAATTGTATATTTGCAGAACGATATAATTGTATAATAGGAAAAATATAGAACTTATGAACAATAATATATTAAGGAAGACACTCCTTACGGGGTTCATAACCGTGGCCGCTGCGTTCAATTTGAATGCGGTGCCGGTCCATATCAACTCAGGAAATCCGGCATATCCATTCCCACAATTTTTGGAATATACTTATGGTGACTCACACCGTTTGGGAAATTTAGGAACAAAAAATGCTGAGGGTGTAGTGCATGCGGAAATGGAACAGGAAATCAGAGATGCTTATCAGGTTCATGCCAATGAGTTTGCATATACAGGAGAAGAGTGGGGAGGATACAAATATATATGGACACCATATAAGTCTGCGTATGATTGTACAGAAGGTGATGGATATGCTTTGTTAGCCGCTGCATATATGGGTGATGTTGTGACATTCAATGGCTATTGGATGTGTACTCATGATAAACGAAGAAGCAGAACAAAAAAATATTCAAAATGTGTAGATAATGCACCTGATTATCAATATGGACCCTATGCAATAGGCGATCGTGGTGCAGGAGGAAATACAGCGGCTGATGGTGATGTGGACGTGGCACTTGCTCTTTATGTCGCATATAAGCAATGGGGAGAATTTATGCGAGATTTGGATGGCAATATTGTGAATGATGCATGTGGCAATCCTATTTCCTATAAAGAGGCTATGATTGAAGTAATCAGAGGTCTTGTTGCATTAAGTACTCGTTTTGAGGATGATTTGAAAAACGGTAATGTTTTACGTGTGAATTCTGGTTTGATTGGATTGGATGGATATCCAAAAGGAGGTGATACTTGGAATGATCAAACAGGTTTTGTCAGTGCAACTAATCCTATTGAATTTTCAGAATCAAAGGAAATTTTTAATTTGACACAATCAGGTGAATTGAAAACAATGGATGCAAAAGGGTTAAAACTATATCCAGAGTTTCAAGGTCCAAGAACTCAACATGTCGATTACAATGCTCCTGCTTATTACCGCGAATTTTATGAATTGTTAGAAGAATTAGGTGGAGACCCATGGGAGATTGAACAATTTCGTAGGGGTGAGGCCTCTTCTGATTGGTTGATTGGTGATTTGTTATCTAAAAGTAAATATTCTGTTCCTACAGCGGGTTGGGTTTCTGTTTTTGAGTCAGGCGATCATGTGAAATATTACAAGTATACATATGATGAGAATGGAAATAAAGATTCTTTTTTAGTTGATAAAATCGCAACAGAAGCGGGCACTGAATTTAGTAACTTCGATCAAGGAGAGGATTATAGATGTTCTTGGAGAACCATTTGTAATTATATGTGGCATGGCAATCCTGACTATCATTGGAATCCTCAAACTCATATGGTAGAATCAGGAGGAAAAAACTATGAACAGCAAGCTGCCATACGTTTTTCTGAATGGATGAATGATCCTTCCAATTGGAATCCAGCACAAGGATCCCATTGTATTGACTATGGCTCTATCCATAACATGCCTTATAGCGGTCCTGCTACTATTCGCTGGCAGAATGATCCTAATACTGGTGTTCCAACAGGTATTGCACCAGGACAGACTAGTTTTGGTGGACAGGATTTCTATTGCTCTCTTAGTATGCAGTCTGGAACGGGTTCTTACGCTGCTGTAGGTGCAGAAGATTATGAACTAATGGGATTGCTTTATCGAGAGTGCGCAATCAAGTGGGATACAAGAGGTGATGCAGAAGACATCAGCGTTCCGGCGAGTGAAAAAAACAATGTAGGAAAACGCTCAAACTATATGCATGGTTGGGCAAGACAGATGGGAATGATGGTTTTGTCTGGAAATTATCCTGCTCCGTCACAAATGTCACCTAGACCAAATTTGAAAATTTATCGAGCAATAAAAGACAGTGTAACTTTTTGTTTCACCGGGGATACAATCACCTATTTGTTGGATTACCGAAACTATGGTTCAGTAGACGCAGAGAATGTCGTGATAGTGGAGAATGTTCCTAATGATTTTATAGTAATTCCGGGATCCATTACAGGTGGTGGTGTCTATGATGCGTCGTCTGGTACTATTACATGGAAGTTGAAAAGTAAGTTGGCAGGTTATCATAGTGATGGCAAGGAGTCTGGCTATCAGTTGGATATGACAAAGGAAAATTTGAAGGCGACGATGGGACATCTCTCTTATAGCCTAATTGCTGGACCGAAAGCCTCTGGTCGATATTGTACGACGGCAGAGATTTCCTGTTCCAACGGGCTTGGATGGATTTCCAATGAATATCCCAATTATAAAACTGCAACTATGCAGCGTAACTGTGTGGATGTCTTAAAGCGTTCTTTGCAGATAGAAAAGAAAGCAGATCGAGAGAAAGTAAATCCAGGACAGACAGCTGTCTATAGCATTGATTTTGAAAACTCGTCTGAGGTAGGCTGGATTGACGGAGGTCGTCCTCGCGTAAATGTTTCATGGGCAATGAATCCTAATAGTCCAAGCCAAAAAGATTGGTGTATGCGTTTATTTCATGATGCTATAGAACCACTTATTAATTATTCAAATTATCGTGTCTCTTATTATGCCTACGACCCAACAGTTACAGAGTTGTGTGATATGCCAGGTTATAGTTGTGCTGGAGATAAAACGAAATGGTCAATAACTGGTAGTGCAGGATTTTTCAGTGATATTGTTGCCTCTCATGAGATAATGATAGAAAATGGTGATAAGAATACAGGGAAAAAGTGGAATCAACGTGTTATGATTCAATTCCCTTCTGTTTTAGCTACAACGGCAACGTATGTGTCATGGAATACTGGAGGTGCGAATGCTGCTATTCATAAGGGAGATGTTAACCCTATGAAGGTTGTGAAAATTGTTACAGCAGGTAATAGTATGAACACAGATTGGTCAGATGACTGGTCGTCGGGAGACTATGAGGATCCTGATAATGAGGCTTTGTATTATCCGATATCTCCTGCAAGACAACGCCTTGATGAAAATGGAGAGGCAATTGTGGAACCTATTAATAAATGGGTCACATGTGGATGTTCAGAATCTCCAAAAGTGGTTGAAAATATTTTGGTGGAAGAATATGATGGATATGTGTGGCGTAGAATTTTAGGTGATGGACCTGTAGCTGGTCGTGATATTGATAGCGTTTATGTGCGTGATACACTTCCTAAGGGTTTGGAATTTGCAGGTTTTATAGGAGATTGTCCTTTGGAGGAGTTTGGCGCTACAGTGAAAAGTTATAAGACCTCTTCTGGTCGTGAGGTTGTAGAATGGTTTATTCCTAAAATGCAGGCAGGACATAAAGGAACGCTTAAATACAAAGCTATTGCATCTTTCCCTTCTGGAAAAGATTGTGAGACAGCAGATGAGACTATTATTAATCGTGCATGGATCTCTGGAGTCAAAAATTCTCCTATTGATGACACTACAAAGATTATCGTAACTTGTGGGTTAGCTCCTGAGCCTATGGAACCAACAACCATGACAAAAGAGGCTGATAAAAACGCATATCAGGTTGGAGATGAGATAACATATACCATCGGATATAAGCAAACACATGGGGCAATTTTTGATGATGCAGGACAGGATGCTAACCAATGGAATCTGAACGCAACATCTTCGGGACAGTGGAATACAAGTATATCCAATGGAACGGTTGCTTTGGCCAATGGATCATCAGCAGAATACAAAAAATCAAAATCTGTTAATGCCTTTATATCAATGGAATGCGAAGGCCCTATTAGCGACTCTCCTAAGGATTCGAGATGGAGCATCCAATTGCGTGACAATGTAAAAATTACTTTTATGCACACTTATGTTGATGGAGGTCAATTCACATATGCATTCTATGTTGGAGATAAAGAGGTTGAATCCATCACATATGCATTGCCACAAGCCAATAATAAATTTAAGATTTCAATAGACTTAACAGATGATGTTTTAAAATTCTGGTTCAATAAGGACACCTCTAAATTAGCTGTTACAGTTAATGATATTCCTGTAAAGGCAGGTTCTCTAAAATTAGTTTCACCAGACAATGGTACTGTTCGTCTTTCAAACATTCATATTCATACTGATTATGCCTACGATATTTCTATCGTAGATCTAGTTCCTGCGGAGGTTGAAGTTGACGAAGCCTCTTTTGAGTCATACCACAATGGCTTGGCAGCTGGCACTGGAAAGTATATTAAGAGTGCGGATGGAGATTCTATTGTTTGGACAGGCTTGGCAGATAATCCAATAGCTTGGGGTGACACATTTACAGTAGTTTGGAAGGGTACGGTCATCGAATGTAATGACTCTATCTTCAATTATGCAAAAACCAAACTATTTAGTTATGCACATAATAAAATCATGGCTAGAGCGATAAGCAAATGTATCGATGAATCTTGTGAGGGCGTGGAGAAGGCTGAGATTTCAATCAAAGATGCTGAGATATGTGCTGGCGATTCTACTGTGCTTACAGCTGTCGGCACTCCAACAAGTAGCAAGTATGAGTATGAGTTCTTCCTTGGAAACACAAGTTTGGGCAAGGCTTCTTCTGTCGACTCTTTCGTTGTGAAGGAGATGGGCGACTATAAGGTGAAGATTTCTGATCCTTCTTGTCCTACAGCAAGTGCTGTGACTTCTAAGTCGGTTTCTTTGGTTGTGAATGCCCTTCCTGACGAAGAAATCACGGATAAGGCTGTGATTTGTAAGAATGAAGATTTGAAACTTGGTGATGTGAGCGTCGAAGACCATACTATCGAGTGGTATGCAGATATCAATAAGGCAATCGAAGTAGACGCAAAAGATATTCCTGCTGACGATGTCCGCAATACATATTATTATGTGCTTACTGATGAGGCTACAGGTTGTAAGGGTGAAGTGAAAGAGTGGGATGTGGTGATTAATGATGTACCGTCTACTCCGACAGTGAAGCCAGAGAAAGAACTTCCTTTGAAAGATGGTGTGAGCGAAAATATCACCAATATGGCTTCTGCATCAGGTAGTGGCAACTACGTGGTGTGGTATAAGGATGAAACTGCTGCTATCAAGGATTCTGTCAAAGCTCCTATACTTGTGGATTTGAGTAACGAGGGTAAGGTGACATATTATGTGCGTGAGAAATCACCAGAGGGCTGTATCGGAGATATCGATTCTGTCAGTGTCGTGATCACTAGCAGTCAGAAACCTAATCCTAACGACACGACAATCTGTGTCGGGGAGGAGATTGATGTCACAACTCTAGTTGAGGTAGAAACGGGAAGCTCCCTTATCTGGTACGACGAGAATGGAAATGAGACTACAGCTCCTGGCTTGTACTCTTCAGATAAGGCTGGCGTTAAGGAGTTCACAGTGGCTCAGACAAATGGAACTGCAGTCAGTGAGAAATCGACATTCTCTGTCACCACAGTAGAAGTGGCTGATTTGAAAGATGATGTGATTAATTATTGTGCTGGTGAGACGGCTGTTGAGTTGAAAGCAACAGTCAACACTAGTTCCTCAGGCAAGACACCTACGTCTTACAACTGGTATATCAAGGGACAGCCAACAACTGATTTGATTCCAGCGACTGACGTGACGGCATCAAAATTATATTCTTATGAAGTAGAGCCAGTCTACGAGATTGCGAAGGGACACACGTGTGTAGGAGAAAAAGCATCAGTTGAGGTCAATGTTGAGTTTGTGGCGGCAGTCATGCCAGACCACGCAATTCATTACACATTGTCGGATGCTGTAGGCGGAAAATTCCCTACACTGACGGAGCAGGATCCTACTGCTGTTGTACCGACAACAGACAAGAAACTTGTGTGGTATGACGCAAATGAAAATTTGATCGGTGAGACAGCACCGTCGCCTGATATGGTTACTGAAGACACAACTGTCACATATAAGGTAAAGCAGGTTAGTAAGAATGGTTGTGAGAGTGAGTTCCAGGAGGTTACTGTGATCATCACAAAGACTCCAATCCCAACAACTACTATTGCTTATTATTGTGATGGAGAGACTCCTGATCCAATTACGGATTTTGTGAAGAAACCTGAAAGCAATTATTCATTGATATGGTATGATGATGATCCAAAGAAGGGTGGTACAACACTTTCGTCTGCTCCTGTTATTGATGCGACAGTAAATCCTGGAGAGGTGGAGACGGTAAGAAAGTATTACGTGGCTCAGGGCAACGCTACAGAGACAAGTAGCGCAAATGTGGTGGAAGTTCACATTTTTGCTAAGCCACGTCTCATTACTCGAGACAGCGCGTCGTGTGAATCTCCAGTCGATATCAATGGATTGTGGTCGGATATCAGTAAAAAGGTTGAGTTTACCACATTCTATACAGCTCTTGGTGGCACACTTGGTCAGGATGAACTTGTGACTAAGTCTGGAACATATCGTGTCGAAGGAGGATTCAATATTGGAGTATCTCCAAATATTAAAGAGTGTAGGTCGGAGAAGTCGCCTATAAAAATAGAGGTTCATAGTTTGGGTACAGTCGAGATCGAAGGTCCAGACGCTGTTTGTCCGAATACAGCCGTTGAGTTGAAAGTTTCTATGACTGATGAGGAAATTTTTGATTCTACTGTGACATACGTTTGGAACAAGCCAAACAATTCGACGGTTGAAAAAGAGTTTTTAAGTGATCCAATCAAGCAGAGTACAACATTCTCAGTAACTATTTCTGATGGAGCTTGTACTAAGAAGTATGAAAAAGAGGTTGGTATCAACAATGGATTGATTGATGGTGTCATCGAAATCTCTGAGGAAGACAACGACAATTCGCCTGTCAAGATGAATGCTTCTGCCGACGGCGCAAAATTCCATAGTTGTGGAGGCGACGTTACTATTTTGGCGGATGTCGCAGGATCTGACTTCGTTTGGCAAGACGGAACTACAGGCAACACTGTCACAAAGAAGGGTGGTGTATATAAGTTGACATACAAAGATGCCAACGGATGTGAGACTGGTTTCGCAGTGGAGATCGTGCCAAATCCAATTGTAGACAACACATTGGCGTTCGATACAACACTATGTGAGGGAGAAAACGTGACATTGTCTTTGGATATCACTGCTGGAATAGAAACTCCAGATGTAGTTTGGAAGAAGGATGGCACGGAAATCAGCACAGACGCTACGATAGCGTTGAAGAAGGTGACTACAGCTGAGGCTGGCGAATATACGTATGAGGCTACTAACAGAGGATGTAGAACGACAGGAACATTCGGTACGTTGTCGGTATTGCCACGTCCTACATACACTATCAAGGATGTCGATGTCGTTTGTGTAGGAGAGTCGGAGGAGATTGGTATTGAGACGCTTTCACCTGCAACAGCTGAAGTAGAGTGGACTCCAAGTCCATCATTGGTAAGCACTGGCAATACTGCTGTCGTGACTCCAGAACAAGATGAAACCTATTCATTCACAATAAGCCAGAATGGAGGTTGTAAGATAACGGAAAAGATCTCTGTCAAGGTGGCTCAGCCAATTGACTTTAAGATTGCGGCTAACGACACTACGATATGTGAGAACAATGTCGGAAACTTGAAATTCGGTTTGAAGATTGTCGAGGGAGACGTGTTGAGCTATGAGTGGAAGAATGAAAAGGATGAAGTTGTTTCTACAAGTAGCGTCTTAAAATTCAGTGAGAAGGAGGTTGGCACATATAAATATACTGCAAAACTAACCTCGGAAGCATGTCCTTCTGTAACAGATGATATTGAGGTCACAATTGTAGGAGTTCCTCTTGTCGACACGGTCACTAAGATAGACTACCATAATGTGGAGTTTGTTCCAAATGAGAATTATGGTGAAGCTCCATATGAATATAAAGTCGACGCTAATGAATTCTCAACTTCGGCGGAAGCATATGTCACTTATGGATACCATACTGTAGTCATCAAGGACCAGAATGGATGTATGAGCAGTTATGAGTTCGTTACTGAAGCTCCAGACTTTGAAATTCCTACTTTGGTCACTCCAAATGGAGACGGCGTGAATGACGCATTCATTTCGGATGTGATAGCTGAAGCTTATCCGGATGCGGTGGTGACAATCTATGACCGTTTCGGTAAGAAACTTGTGGAGATGAAGGGAAATGAAGCGTGGGATGGAACATATCTTGGTCGCAAGATGCCGGCTACCGACTATTGGTATGAGATTTGGATTGATGAGATCCGAAAGAAATATGTCGGACACTTCACTTTGATTAACGATTAATGAATTTGTTGTAAAAACCGTAGGGGCAGGTCTTGTACTTGCCCCTATTTTTTATTAAACCTCATTCCCATTTATGACGGATTACAGAGGATTGTTAAAACACTCCCTTTGTGCGAGCCGAAGGCGAGCACCCAGGATTTAATAAAACCACAGAGACACAAAGTTCATAGAGAAAGGCTCTGCCTTTATATAGGGGAAAAGAGCTAAGAGTTCGATTAGAAAGTGGAAAATGTCTTTTAATAATTGTTAGTTATTGCGAATCCGAAGATTAGGATTAGAACACACGTATATTAATGTGAAATCGATGAAATAGAAGAATATTACAGTAGGAAAAAAATGATAGTTGGAGTGTCGTGATTGAGGATTCCAAAGGGCGGAACGCCCTTTTCCCCCCTGCTAAAGTGCGAGCCGAAGGCGAGCACCCAGGATTTAATAAAACCACAGAGACACAAAGTTCACAGAGAAAAGCTCTGCCTTTTTATGGGGGAAAAGAGATAAAAGTTCGATTAGAAAGAGGAAAATGTCTTTTAATGATTGTTAGTTATTGCGAATTCGAAGATTACAATTAGAACTCACTTTATATTAATCGAAAAACAAAATATATATAAGCGAGTGGATTATCTTCTAAAAAATAGTACCTTTGCAAAATAATTATAATTAGATTGTTTTATGAGATTTCTGTCAACATTATTTGCGGTATGTGGTGGTTTGGTGATGATGTCCTCGTGTGGAGACGAAATCACTAATGAGTATATCACAAACGAGTACACTAATATTTATAATAAAGAGTATTACGCTACTGTTCTTTCCAACCAGAAAGAGATCACTGAAGATATCCGTGCTCCGTTCCTTAAAAAGGGAGACACTGTCGCAGTCTTTGCTTTGTCGAATGCAGTATCTCAGTCGGACATGGCGGCAGGAATAGCAACATTAAAAAGTTGGGGACTGAATGTGATAGAGGCAGATAATCTATATAAGGTCGACGGAAGATATGCCGGAACTTTGTCGGAGAGAGTGGATGGCACACAGAAGTTGATAGACAACCCGACAGTAAAAGCTATGATAGCTGCTCGTGGTGGTTATGGCGCAGCGATGACACTTCCTTTCCTAGATTTGGAATCTTTGACTTCTCGTCCGAAATGGATCGTCGGTTATAGCGACGTCACTGCTCTTCACGCTGCTGTCAACAATCTTGGAGTGGAGTCTATACATGGTGGTATGGCACAGAATTTGTCTAATTCCACTACTGCTGAGAGTCTACGCAAAGCATTGTTTGGTGAGGCAGAGGGATTGCAGATCGCTACCAATAAGAATTGCAAAGAGGGAATAGCAGAAGGTAGACTTGTGGGAGGAAACCTCTCGTTGATTTATAGCCTTGGAGGTACTGCTTACGACTTGAACACAAAGCAGGCTATCCTTTTCATTGAAGACACCGGTGAAAGCAACTACAGTTTGGACAGAATGCTGACTCAATTGAAGTTGAGTGGCAAACTTGATAATATTGTTGGTGTAGTTGTGGGCCAGTTTATCAAGATGTCTCAGGGTGCAGATAAAAGTGTTGAGGAGATTATAGCGAGCAAGTTTGCCGATCAGGATATTCCTATCATGTATGGTGTGAATGTCGGACACGACCAGCCAAACAATGCCATCTGCTTGGGCAGACGTGTGAGATTGACAGTCGATGCAAATAATGCATCTTTAAAATACGTGGATTAGGATACGAAGATTGCCCATTGAAAAAGACGGAATATCTCCCGTCTTCACGAATATATAAGAAAATAAGAAATTTAAGATATAATGGAAAAGAAATATAAGAGAACGACCGTGACATCCGCTCTTCCGTATGCCAACGGACCAGTGCATATCGGACATCTTGCCGGAGTTTACGTTCCCGCGGATATTTATGTGCGCTATCTCCGTTTGAAGGGAGAGGATGTTGTTTTCATTGGAGGATCAGATGAGCATGGTGTACCAGTAACTATCCGTGCAAGAAAAGAGGGTATCACACCACAGGATGTTGTGGATCGTTACCATAAAATCATCAAAGATTCGTTTGCTGAGTTTGGAATATCTTTTGACATCTATTCGAGAACGACATCAAAGACACATCATAAAGTAGCTTCTGATTTCTTCCGTACATTGTATGAGAAGAATGAGTTTGTGGAGCAGACAAGCGAGCAGTACTACGATGAGGAGGCAAAACAGTTTTTGGCAGACCGTTATATCGTAGGTGAGTGTCCACGTTGTCATGCTGCAGGAGCTTATGGCGACCAGTGTGAGAAGTGTGGTAGCACACTTTCGCCAGAAGAGTTGATCAATCCGGTAAGTAAGCTGTCTGGCTCAAAACCAGTTAAACGTCCAACAAAACATTGGTTCTTGCCTTTGAACAGACATCAGGATTGGTTGAAGAAGTGGATTTTGGAGGATCACAAAGAGTGGAGATCAAATGTATACGGACAGTGCAAGAGCTGGTTGGATATGGATCTTATGCCACGTGCCGTTACTCGAGATTTGGAGTGGGGTATACCAGTTCCAGTGGAGGGAGCGGAAGGCAAAGTGCTATATGTATGGTTTGATGCTCCTATTGGATATATCAGCAATACAAAAGAGCTTTGTGAATCCAATCCGGAAAAATATGGCAATTGGGAGAAGTGGTGGAAGGATCAAGACACTCGTTTGATTCACTTCATTGGAAAGGACAATATTGTGTTCCATTGCATCGTCTTCCCAGCAATGCTTAAGGCAGAGGGAAGCTTTATCCTTCCGGATAATGTGCCAAGCAATGAGTTTTTGAATCTTGAGGGAGACAAGATTTCCACTTCACGCAACTGGGCTGTTTGGCTAAATGAATATTTGGTTGATTTCCCTGGAAAACAGGATGTGCTTCGTTATGTGTTGACTGCAAATGCTCCTGAGACTAAAGACAACGATTTCACATGGAAAGATTACCAGGCACGCAACAACAATGAGCTTGTTGCCATCTACGGTAACTTTATCAATCGTGCTTTGGTGCTTACTTCTAAGTATTTCGACGGAAAGGTTCCGGCTTTGAAGGGATTGACAGACTACGACAAGGATACTCTAAAGGAATTTGCTGATGTGAAGAACAGACTTGAGCAGTTGCTAGACAACTTCAAGTTCCGTGATGCACAGAAGGAAGCAATGAATTTGGCGAGAATCGGAAACAAGTATTTGGCAGAGACAGAGCCATGGAAGTTGGCGAAGACAGACATGGATCGCACGTCGTCTATCCTACATATTGCATTACAGATCGCCGCAAACTTGGCTATCGCATTTGAGCCATTTTTGCCATTCTCATCTGAGAAGCTTCGTAAGATGCTTAATATGCAGACATTTGAGTGGGATCAGCTGGGAAGAGTTGATTTGCTACAGGAGGGTGCAGAGTTAGGCAAGGCCGAATTGTTGTTTGAGAAGATAGAGGATGCTGTGGTTGATGTTCAGATAAAGCGTCTGCAAGACATCAAGGCTCAGAATGAGGCAGCAGCAGCTGAGGCAGAGGCGAAAGAAAAAGCAGCGTCGTGGAAACCAGAGCCAGTAAAAGAATATGCTGATTTTGAAGGATTCGAGAAACTTGACATTCGTGTTGGAAAGATTCTCGAGTGTACCAACGTGCCAAAGTCAGACAAGTTGCTTAAGTTTAAGATCGACGACGGTATGGGAGGTCGCACAATACTTTCTGGTATTGCAAAGAGTTATCCAAATCCGGAGGAGTTGGTAGGAAAACAAGTATGTTTCGTTGCAAACTTCAAGCCAAGAAAGATGATGGGTCTGGAAAGTCAGGGAATGATCATGTCTGCTGTCAACAGCGATGGTAAACTTGTGGTGATTTCACCTAGCAAAGAAGTAGCCAATGGCTGTGAGGTCGGATAAAATAGGCAAATAATAAATTCATAATAGAAGAAGACGCGAGTAATCGCGTCTTTTTTGTTTTTCCCCGTAGCACCGCAGGTGCGAATCCCCTAGCGTAGGGTTTCAACCCTACGCGACGTGACATTACGCGACATGAATGTAAATGTAAATTTGGAATCTCCCAGTGCCGCAGGCACGATACAACCTAGCGTAGGGCGTGAGCCCTACGCTATATATGCCCTACGCAATAATTACCCACGTTGGAGTGCCAACGGTGCGACATCATCCAACGTAGGGTTTTAACCCTACGCAACGTAATCCCTTCCGCATGAGCCCAGCGCCAACGGCGCGACATAACCCAACGTGGGGCGTGAGCCCTACGTCGCATGCCCCTCCGCATGGTCTCAGCCCCGAAGGGGCGTCATCACCAGCGTATGGTTTGAGCCTATGCCATGTCCGGAAAATTATACTGGCATGATTCGAACCCGTCCATCCGTCCTGTATCGCCTGGTTTAGTGTTAAAAAATGTAAAAAAATTATCTCGCATAATATCAGCGATTTATGAACATTTCTGAAAAATAATTCGCGAAACGCTTGCGCAGGACGGAAA
>DGHQ01000022.1:0-41566 GCA_002392915.1 Bacteroidales bacterium UBA3844
AAAATTCATAAGAATAGATAAGAAAATAGTTGATTTTTAGTTGTAAAACATCACCAAATTAACACTCTAATTATAGTTTAGCGAACAAAAAACGGATAGATACAAAAGCATCTATCCGTTTAGTCAATTAAGTTGTATGGTAAATATTTATTTGATTATCAGGCTGTAGACATTAAGTGAATCGCCCTTGCTGATTGAATGTTCGCCTGCATTCAATTTCACAGAAACGACACCATCGGAGTCTGCTGTCACACTTGTACCGTCGACTTTTATTTTTCCGTTAGCAGTGTCTGTGATTATGAAGAGTGTTTTGGCGGCGACGGTTGTGAATGTCACAGAAGTGCTGCTCTCCATTTTGATTGCGGATGTATAGGTGACACCATTATATGTCTTTGCCGCAATTCCACTCTTTATATTGGCAGAGACGGTGAAAAATCCACTATTGTCAGTAGTTCCGTTGTCGAATGTCAGAGTTTGGTCAGACGTGAGGTCTATATCCGGATTAATGAAATTATCTCCGTTTTCATTTTCATTCCCGTCATTATTCTGGTTTTCGTTTGTAGTTTCGTCATTTCCACTGTTAGAATCAACTTTGTTGGAAACTTCTGAATCATCCACGCATATAAATGATAGAGCAGAGACCGAACTTTCTTTGTCTTTTGATCCAGAACAAATGAAATATGTGCCAGCCCCAATATTGTAGGAAGATGTTCCGCTCAACTGTCCAATTTTAGTGCCGTCCGCACACATCAAATATGGACCACCGTATGAGTCGGATCCTGCTGTCACAGTCACCTTGCAACTTCTATCAATACGGAATGTGATGCCCTGTCCTTTGAATTTGCCAGATTTATAGTTTGTAAATGTGATGCCACTGCCTGTTGTGCCCATCGTAGCGTCATATTTACAACTGCTCATATCAATAGCTCCATTCACATTGTTGACGTTCATAGATGTGTTTGTGACTTTCTTTTGCTTCATCACTCCCGAATACATCAGACACTCCTTACGTGCAGTCACAGCATCAGTGATGTATGCTTTGGTCTGTTTCTTTGAAGCATCATAGTAAAATAGAGTGGCGTCGGTGTCAAACTTGCTAAAATCTATGTTTCTGGCCTGAAACTGACATTTGTTTGACACTGCTTCTTCCCTTTTCTTTGCAATCACAGCATTGTTGGTGCCTATACATGCGTAATATAGATCTCCATAACTTTTGGAAACACCACCAGATGTGGTCTCACATACATTTTTGCATCCGTCAAAATAGTTGTGCTCTGAAAATCTGTATGAGTTTGCTCGGCAAGACGCGATATAGCTCAGACTGGCTTTCGAATCTGTCATGTCACCAAACACATAGTTGTTGTAGAAGTGGAAATTGGCGTTACGAAGAAGCGGCACACGTGATGCGCAATTTTTCCAGATGTTGTGATGGAAAGTGATGTTGAATTGTAAAGACGCGTCACTTGATCCGATCAGATTGGTTTTGTGTCCGTACTCAAAATAGCAGTAGCTTAAAGTGAAATATTGGCCTCGTTTGAAATCGCAAGAACCGTCTCCTTCCTTCTTGTCACTCTCCGCTGGATTGGCACAATAACCCTGCTTGAACGAACAGTGGTGTACCCAACATCTCTCAACCGATGCACTCAAATCTGAAGTCACATTTGACGATGCCTGATTTCCCTCCATTCCGATAGCATCTTCAGGATATGCGTCAAAAAGCAGGTTTCTTGCCTCAAAACTTTTACCGTATTTGTTGTCAGAACAGATGAAATGGAATCCCCAACCATAAATTTGTGCATCGTCGCCAACACCTTCTAGTGTCAGATTTTGAGCGTTTTTCATTCTTGCCAAATGACCATTGTCACCAACACTTCCTCCATTGTCTGTAGAGTTGTAGGCAGTCAATCCTTCCGGACTTGTTACTTTTCCAATGAAACGAATCACTACAGGATGATCTTTGGTCACTGCAAAAATACCTTTCTCTGATGCGTCTGCTGTGTAAGTGTTGCTGGATGAGCTTGAATACTGGTTGTTGTTCAAAATCCAACCAATTCCTTTTCCGACACTTTCGTAACCAGGAATAGTCACATTGTCTTTATTCTCTTCAGTGACATAGACAACAATCGCGTCTTCTTTAAGCGTACCGTCATCTTTATAAGCTCCGACACCCTCTGTATAATTAAAGTGAGCATATCCACTACGGTCGAAAGCCCCAACTGTTACGATGTCTGTTTCTGAAGCTTTTTCTTCCGTCTCCTTGCCTCCGATTAGAGGAACAACCTTAAATTGATAGTCTCCCTTCTTCAGTCCAAGAATATCGGCTCTGAATTGCGAACCTGTTTTTCTGACAAGCTCAGAATCTATCTTCGCATATTTTCCTCCGATTTCTTTATAGTAGACGGAATAATCGGATGCATCTGAAGACGGCTCCCATATCACAAATCCAGACTCAAACCATCCGTCGGCTAAAACGATCTTCACACCGCCTTCCTGAATAGATGTTTGTTTGATAAAACTGATCTGAGTGGCATTGCCATTGTAACTTCTTTTCTCGTCTCCATTATTGAACGAGATACTAAAATAATTGTCGTTGCCAAAATCAATCGACTCTACTGAAGACGATGAATAGATTTCTGCCGCGCCATTGTCCATCGACACCTTCACCTTGTTCTGCGCGTCAACGGATGTGAACATGATTGCCCACATAGATAAAATTGAAACTATCTTTTTCATACGCCTTATTTCTTAATGAATTTAACAACTTTTCCATCAACATTGAGCAAATATACGCCCGATGCGAAACCAGAAATGTCTATTCTTGTCTCATTTGACTCTGTATGGCATGAGTAGACGGAAATGCCGGATACAGATAAAATCGACAGTCTCTTTCCTGCTTCAACTCCAGTTAATACTAATTGATTGCCAACAATAGTTTTGATTCCATACAAACAGTTTTGAAGAGCCGAAGCATCAGTGATCGTGTTGAAATCCACCACGATATCATCCATGTCGAATGAAAGAGCAGAGCCGTCTTTGAAAGTCACATTCACAATATCTCCATTGATTTTAATTTGTGAAGGAGACGAGGAGATTGCCTCACCATTCACTTTAATCTCTGGTGCAGACATTGCCAACTCTGAGTATGACAGACAGACTGCAATTAATATGATTCTAATTAATCGTTTCATCTCAATTAAATTTTGCATTGTGCATTTATAATTCAGCATTTAACATCATTCTCCCTGAATATTCTTCAACGAAGTCTTATAGTTAGTCAACGCACTCTTCAAAGCAGCGTTCACAGCATAACTTTCATCTTCATCAGTCGTGAATGTCCATTTGAAATCACCACCGTTCTGACGACCTGCAAAAGCCTTCACATTTTCTACAGCCTGTTCAGCAGAGTCAGGAGTGTAGGAATACATCACAGATGAGTTTGTGTCGAAATTGTTGTAGGTGTTGCCACCTGAGAGAGAAGTGACGGATGATGGCACTTTCTCATTACGTGAGGATGCCTCATAGAAATCAAAATCACTCTTTCCATTAATTCCACGAGTGTCCTTACCTCCCTTCAAAGCAGAAATCGTATTGTTGTAGGAAACATAAGTCACCTTACCCTCAAACTTATTACCGAACGATTTGATCGTTCCTCCTGCCTCGCCACTGAATGTGCCATTGTCTTTACTGCTCTTGTTGTCTTCCGCATAAAGATCAGAACCCTGCATAGAAGTCAGCATAGGGAATTTGCAAGAGCGGAAATAGTTGTTTTCAGAGAAAATGCTTGATCCGAGTGTTGAACCGATTCCATATTTGGCGATTCCGTCATAGTAGTTGTTGTAGACGTGAGCCGAATAGTAGCGTACACGTGGATGACGGCTGTCCGAGTGGTCGTACCAATTATGGTGGTAGGTGATGTAAAGACCATCTGTCGTGCCCTCACTCAAACCAAGAAGGTTACATTTGCCGTTGTCAAAGAAATGGTTGTATGAGAATGTTATGTATGTCGACTTCTTACAGTCCAACGCACCGTCTCCTTTCACCTGATCAGCATCGCTTCCGGCATCTCCGTAGAAGAAATCACAGTTGTGGACCCACACATATTCGCAAGACTGCTGCAAACCGATGTTGTCTCCTTCACCTGAGTCGCAATTCATAGTCCCGATGTTGCGGACCTCCACCAATTTGGCATTCTTTATTCTCACGCCCCAACCGTTGGCTACGGCATCCTCTCCAACACCTTCGATAGTGACACCTGCGCACTTCTGTTTTGTGCCTCCAAGGTCGACTAAAATATCACCCTTGTCTGTTATTGCTGGATCACTCACATTTCCGACAATACGGATGCAGAGTGGGCGAGCGTCATAACCTTTTTTGTACAGGATAAGAATGTCCTGGATTCCTTGAGCTGATGTTGTCGACCCGTTGCTTGAAGTGACAATGTCTGCCGACACTTTATCTTTTGTCTTCTCCGTCATATAGAGCACAATGGCGTCTTTCTTCAAAGTTCCATCCATATTATAAGCTCCTGGCACATTGCCATTAGAGAATGCAAAACCACTACGATCGTGAGCCTTTACCGAAATCTTCGACACAGAAGGCTTGCATATCTCCTTTCCATTTGCATCTACAGCAACTACACTTAGATTATAGTCTCCAGCCGCCAAACCAAGAGCGTCAGCACGGTAGAAGTTGCCATAGTTGCGGATCAACGCGTCGTCGATCTGAATATATTGATTATCAGATGCTTTTTTAACAGAAACCTTATATTTAGACGCTCCAGAGTAAGCCGACCAAGTTGCGAAGCAAGATTCAAACCAACCGCCAGTTGTAAGAATCTTGATGTCTCCTTGTGTCGCAACCACACCGGGAGTAGTAGGCACTGACGGAGTCACATCCGCAGTATCAGAAGGAATGACGGGAGTGATATTCTCGCTATCTTTGACGAAAACAACACTGTCGACAATATCAGTAGTGTACTCTACAACACGTCCATCTTTCATGAAGACGTTAAAACTGTCTGCCATTGTGGCTGAAAAACCAGAGGCAAGAGCCAAGCAGAAAAGAAAATGTTTGTTATTCATAGTGTGTTAGATTTTATTTTTTTATAAACTTTACAACCTCAGAATTGATTCTGACGAAGTAGATGCCTGATTTGTAATTAGCTACGTTGATGCTCAAAACATTACCGTCAGCTCTCATATTAGAAATGAGCAAGCCATTAATATTGAAGACGGAGATGTTCGCATCTGTAGGTACACCGTTTATACAGATGTATTCAACGGCAGGGTTAGGGTAGAGAAGTATGCCATTATCAGCAACATCTTCAACCGCTGTTGGTTGTTCCTCGACTTCAGTATAATATATACGCTGGAGAGAAGAGAAATCATAGCTTGTCATACTGCCATCAGTGAAATATGTATCAACCTTACCGTTTGAAAAGACCAGCTTTTTCAAATCATCTGTTGAGTACGAAACCCCTTTGTCTGCGACAAATGTGCCTGCAAACATCATTCCACATATGAAAGAGGCAATAATAGTAAATGAAATACGTGTTTTCATATTCATGCGTTTTTGTGAATTGTTCTGTTTGCAAAAGTAATGGCAAAAGTAAAGATAGCACGAAATTTCAATATCAAACAATGTAGATGAACATTTTTTCATGGATGACAGATGTAACAATATCAAGCAGTAATTGTAACGTGTTTTGTGTATATGTCTGATTAATACTCGGATAGAAATATCATGTGAGATATAAAAAAAGTTGAGAAACAAGGGCAAAATGCATGATTTTTCATGATTATTAATTGCCTAAGTACAATAATTTCGCATTTCAAACGGTTTTTGTATTTTTGCACTACATTAAAATAGAGACAAAGATGTTAAAAACGATTCTTGTGGCAATAGCGTTTCTTGGAGTCGCCATCCTTCTGCTTGGTGTCAAGATTTTCTTTACAAAAGATGGTAAGTTTCCTAATGGTCATGTGAGTGGCAACAAGGAAATGCGTAAGCGTGGCATCACTTGTGCACAGTCGCAGGATAGAGCAGAACGTAGAAAAATATAAACAACATTAATCTGTTATATCCATTTGTTCATACCATAAATAAAATAAACAAAAGCAGCATATCTCAAATAAAACATACTGCTTTTGTTTGGTCTGTCAGTTTACTAAAATCTCATTTCAACGCCGCTATAATTGCTGGCTCTATCACATCTTTTTTCTGATCTGTCTCAAATCGACGAATAACCTTACCGTCTTTGCCAACCAAAAATTTGGTAAAATTCCAGCCAATGCTCACGTCCGCCGCAGGATCATCCACATTCGCATGTTCAAGATAATCATAAAGGGCGATTTTGTTTTCTCCATTCACGTCAATCTTGTGGAATCGAGGAAACTCTGTGTGATAATTCAACGTGCAGAAATTCTGAATCTCTTCATCCGACTCTGGAGCCTGCTCTGCAAACTGGTTGCATGGAAAATCCAGAATCTCAAATCCCTTATCTTTGTAGACGGAATAAAGCTGCTGCAACTCTTCATACTGAGGGGTATGACCACATCGTGTGGCTGTGTTCACAATCAAAAGCACTTTGCCTTTGTATTGTGATAATGATACCTCATTTCCTTGATTATCAATCACAGTAAAATCATAAACTGTAGTCGTTGGTTGTCCTTCGGAAATTGTTTCTGAACCTGATGCTTTAAGAAAAAAGATGCCAAGTAGGCTCAAGACTACAATGGCAATAAAAATCAAATTGCATTTTTTCATATTAGAGTTTGTTATTAAAGTTTTCATTTTACATATACAAAAATAGTGTTTTCATTTAGAAGTCGATTAAATGTTATTAAATAATTTGGCTATAGAGGTTGTGGATTGATAAAGGTGGAATACTCTTACCCTGTTCTGTAGTACGAGCCGTAGACGAGCATTTATTAATTCTTTTGCCTTATGCAATGGAATTCAATCATATAGTAATTTTTGTGAGTAAATTTAACAGCCTATTAACTTTTGATAATCTCCCTCAACAACTTTACATTTTTCTTATTTACCCATCCTTCTTTGACTTCACTTTTTCCAAGCGGTTTCACATAATATGACGATTCGTTTTCGTCTGTGATAAAAACACGTCTTTTTTTAATATACATCTTTATCACATTTTGTTCCCAAATCCCACACTCCCTGCATATAATCATGATTCTTTTGTGCAAAAAAGGTAGAGAAATTCAGCAATAGCATTATTATAAATAAGAAATGTTTCATGATATTATCTTTTATGTGAACACCACAAAAATAAAAAAATGAAGGGAAAAACCAACCGTCTTCCCTTCATTTATCTAAATCATTTTACCATTGGAATCCGCCACCGCCTCCACCACCGAAGGCACTACCGTTACCAGTCTGTGTGCTGACCTGATAGCTGGTGAAACCGTTGATGCTGAAGTTTTGTGCCGGAGTGTACATGCCGAAACGTCCATCGAAATAATCCATAGCTCCATTGAAGCTGTTTCCAACATAGAATTTATAATTCTTCACATCTGAATTATAAGCACAGACTGCACCACTTTTCTTACTACTTGTTGTGGATTCCAAAGGCATCTTGATCGCAGCCAACACCTGTCCGGCATCATTAGCCACCAAAATATATTGATCCTTAGACAATGAGATGTCACTGCTATAGATATGTCCTTGCGACTCTACAGGGATAGACTCATTGAACATTCCATTTCCTCCCACAGCAAAGACAAATCCCCCCTGGTGTTTCCATCCTGTATCTGTGTCCAATGGAGAGTTTAGAGAATGACTCTGCGCCACAACTGTGATACCGCCCGAAACTATCATGTCTCCGTTAGAATCCAATCCGTCTCCCATACACTGCGCATAGTGCAATCCACCTTCCACATATATATGTACACTCTTAGAACTCTCATTGCCATCTGTGGCATTCCAAGCATCGTCATCCGCCACAACGTATGTCTTGCTGTCGCCACCTAATCTGATGATAGCTCCAGACAATGCCTCGTATGACGACAACACTCTTAGATCACCACCCATGATTTCAAGTTTCTCTTTTCCGAAAACTCCCTGATCATATGGAGCATCCACTTCTATGTCTCCACCATTAATCTTAATCTCTGGTGCCAAAATACCGGTATCAAAAGCATAAATATCAATTGTTCCGCTGTTTATCACAATAGATTTGCCAGATCTGATTCCTTTAGGATATCCATGATACTTTGTTCGCTCCATCTCGATTGTATTTCCAGGAATGACATATTTCTCACCGTCACGGCTGCCAGCACTGATAGATAAGACATAATCATTGTCGCTTCCGTTTTCACGTCCCAACGTGATTGTTCCATCACAAATCAAACCTTTACCTGACGAAGCAGAAAGTTTGTTGTCGCCTCCTGTAATCGTAACGTCGCCTTCCACCTTGATAGCTTTCGACGTTGCATATTCATAATCAGGTTTTGTGCTTCCTCCCATATTCCAGCCACCAGGGTTCCAACCGCCAGGATTCCATCCACCTTGTGATTGGTCGCCAGCATTTCCGTCTTTAGTGATGAAATATCCTCCCTTCACATCGATTGTCAACTCTCCGTCTGTGATTGTCAAATCACCGTCTGCCTTGATTCCCTTTGCAAGTTTTGCGTCGACACCGATCTTGATTGTTTGCTTTCCACCTGAGATTGTCACATTTCCATCACACTTGATACCCATACAGGAAACAGTGTCATGATTAGCTTTCTCATCGTAATAGCTACCAGTAAGGTCAGCCGAATAAATTCCTCCACTGATCACTACATTCGCGTCTGAATTCAATCCCTTTGCAGCGACGCCAGAACCCTTGACTTTCACATCACAACTTCCTCCAATTTCAATATCACCATCGCAGGCAATCGCGGCATTGTAACCATAATCATTGTCTGTGCCGGCAAACGGTTCTTTGGCGTCAAGCGATACAGTCAATTCTCCACCGTTGACCTGCACTTTCTTCTTTGCTTTAATAGCCTTCGATCCTTTGCCTGTCACATCAGCAGTGATCTTTCCACCTTTGATTTCAATGACACTGTCACACTTCAATCCTTTTCTGTCATCAGAAAAGACTTCAAAAGATACTTCACCATCCTCAATATAGATAAGTTCACTGCAATCGACACCATCACTCTTTGTACCTTTAATAGACAACTTTCCTCCATACATTTCCAAACCATCAGCGTTAATTCCGTCGCCTTCCGCCTGATCTATAATTACATTTCCACTGTATATCTCAACTCTTTTAGCAGAATTAATGGCATGCTGTTTGTTTCCTCGTATTGTCAACTCTCCTTCACTCGCCAAACTGTCTTGGCTGATCTTAAGTTTTGACTTTGAATAAATGGCAGATTTCAATTTGTTATCAGTTCCATCAGCCAACTCCGACTTTCCTATCAAATGGACAGTCGCTGCAAATGATTCATCATTCTGTCCTTTGTTGAGAACAATAGGGGATTGCTGTCCGGAAAGAGACAGATTATCAAACACCAAAGTGAACGACTTGTCTGGTGTTAATTCAAACACACCATCTGACGAAGAACCAGACAAATAATAGACCACTCCTTTTTTTCCGACGAGGGAAACCAGAGAGACATGAGCATCTTTCGTATTTGTCTCAATAGCATCTGCTCCAAATGGATTCTCAACAACCACAGAATTATTGTTGTATGTGATAAACACGGTGTCTTTCGAACCTAAATCAAATGTCGCGCTGTCAACATCTGAAATATCGTAAGACTTTTTATTTTTTCCTTCAACCAAGATCTTTCCATCCTTAAAACGCACTGTGTCAACATCTGAAATCTTGACACTCTCTTTCTCCTCATTACCCAAATAAAAAATGATAGATCTTTCCGCCCACAACAACAGTCCTAAAAAGAACGCAAATAAGAGAATTGAAAACCTTTTCATAACTTGTTGAATTTAATATACATGTTACCTATATTGATCAAATACATTCCTGCAGAAAGCGATTCCACATTTATTTTTTCACCATTGCTTATAGAGCCAGACTTTACAATATTACCACTCATATCGTAAATAGAATATGGACGTTCCTCATCAAAAGGAAGTTGAAGAGTGATGAAATCTTTTGCAGGATTAGGTGAGACATTAAATGATGACACATACAAAGCATCAGCCACTTTTGACGCATCACCAGCGGAGAATAAAAGTTTTTCGATCTCTTTCAAATCAATCTTGACAGGATTCTGGTTTGATTCTGCTGACGACTCAAACGCTAAAAAATCTCCAGAAAAATACATCTTGCCCGACTCATACATGCTGATCGTCTGCGGTGTGCGACCGGACGTTTCAACCGTGATTTGCGCGGAGAGTTTCTCACCCCAAACATTCACGCATCCGATGACACTACCGAATGCAATGAGAATAATTAGTTTTAAGTTTTTCATGTTTATGTTATTAAGTTTCGCAAATAAATCTCAAATAAAAAAGCTGTTTAAGTTTAATTATAGAAGTAAAAACATGTTTGATAGTTATTGGCACAAACACATCCACTTCTGCAAGTTCATAAGACTGAGCAGTTGTACTATTTTAAGTGCTCGCCTTCGGCTCGCACTTGAGAGGAGGGGGTAGGACGTTCCGTCCTTAACAATCCTCTATTATAATCCAACTTTAAGTTAAGTATAAACAGTCTCTAAAACATGTATAAAATTTAGAGTATATGTGAAAAAATTGAGTTTGTACGATTAATTGATTATTAGTGTGTTAGTAATATCCATTAAAACGATGCAAACCGATTTAGACATCGACAAAAATAAATAAATGCTTTTTTTTATGCAAAATTTTTCAACGAAATGACAAAAACATGACATTTTTGTCACGTAAAGACAAGACAATTCAACTTTAGACGGACAATATCGCGTCTCTGCAGGTTAATCAAATAAAATCATATCCCTCAATAACTTCACATCTTCCTTCTTCTTCCAGCCATCTTCAATCATACTATCGCCCAGTGGCACGACATGATATGTGGTGTCGGTTTCTTCTGTGATTACAACATGTCGGAATTTAGAAGCTGCAATGATATCAAAATCATTGTATTCTGATTTGCTCTTTTCAAACACCACACCAATTTTCTTACCTAGATACTTTGCAAAGTGGTCTCTTTTTGTTGCTATAGAATAATTGAATAATCCATTAAGAAAATAGCCTGGTAATTCTATAAACTCGGCCTTTTTGTAGTTTCCTTGATAAGCCCAACCGTCTTCAGGAAGAGACCAATTCAAATATCCATCCGCACAAGATACAGATGAGACATTTACGTTGTTTCGTCGTATTCTATCTGTTTTAAAATTATAATCTTGTCGGAAAGTCATAATAGTATTAGAATTGACATCTTCCATATCACCTCTAAACAAAAATTCATCGGGAACGGTATCCTCCTTTAGATACGAGTCTTTGACTAACATAAACTGATAACATGCGGTATTCTCATGCTGATAATCAAATTCCTTCTTTTCTGCATTTCGTATGAATCTCAAGAAATCCATCACCAACATATGATCATCTTTCACTAGAATGTAATAAGTACGGTAATCTCCCAACGTCTCATAAACATTGCTTTTGATATTTGCGGCAGAAGCGGAATCATATAGTAATTTATACTCGTCTTCAATCATCCACAAGCCTTGCACACAATCGCATCTGCTCATTTGTTGAGAAAAAGCAAAAATGCTATTAATCAATAGTGTTATTATGAATAGAATTCGTTTCATTTCTCAATCTGCTTATTGTTGGGTTTATATTAAGAATCATATCGGAAACCAATACTATATCTCTCGCAGGAATCCAACCATCACCGTCTCCTATATCACTTTTGCCAAGAGGCTCAACATGATAGTATGCGTTGTTTTCATTTACATCACGAATCTCTACAAGATTGATTTGTGTCTTTTGGGGTTCCGCTGAGTCTGCAGATTCTTCTGTATCTTCTTTTATATATACACCAACCTTTTTGTTGAAAAAAATAGCGAAATAGTCTTCTCTTGATTTGATAGAATATTCATAGAGTGACTTCCAAAAATAATTTGGAAGTTCTGATGGATCCTTTTTTTTGAATTTTTCTTTATCTATTGATAAACTCCATTGTCCATTTTCATAAATAACATCAGAAACTATAAAATTGTCACGATAAATTCTATCGTATTTGTTATAATTTTTCTTCAATAGGACTACCGTATTTGAATATTCATCCTCAATCTCACTCAACATAAAATCATTTGGAAACGATTCTCCCTTCTTATGATTGATTGCAAGAAATTGATAATTAGATATGTATTCTGGAGCCATATCTTCTAGATCTCCATTATCGTTTCCTAATCTCAAATATTCAAACTCTAAAATCTCTTTGTCTTTAACTAAACGATAATATGTCCTGTAATCTCCAACAGTATTATAAACAACATTTCCATCTTCGTCTCTTATGACATTTCCATCTTCATCTGTCATTTCATTTGTATACAAAGTACTCGTATAAATTTCTCCTGTACTCCAAACACCTTCCAAAAAATCGTAAATGTTGACAGCAGCGAATGAAAGGGTGGCGGTAAACAAAAATATAACTGATAAGAAATATCGTGGCATAAAAATAAATCTATGTATCTTGTAATCTTAAACAAAAGTATCATTATTTTTCTAAAACATTCTTATATTTGCCATATAAATTTGAATCTTAAACACATATACCATGAAAAGACGTTACTTTTCTATATTTGCTCTATCCACATTATCGTCGCTCGCATGGGCCGACATTGATGTCTCTGACCTTTATCTCCAAAACGCCGGTTTTGATGATGAATCTCATTTCGACTACCGCATCTCAGAAGAGGGGAATGTGGCTCAGGAAATTCTGCCGATATATGGTTGGAACAAGGATTTCAGCGTGGATTATACGGTTTGCGGAATCTATGAATATGGTACTGCCAAAACGTTCAACACATACGGAAAAGTTCCGTCTGCCGGATATGGCAATTCGAAAGGCGGATGTCTTGCTTTGAGCACTGGTTGGGATCAGGAAATGAAATTTTTCCAGACTGTGACTCTTCCAGCTGGAAACTATAAAATTCAGACAGCATTCTACAATGGCAGCAATTCCAACAATGGCTATAGTTTGCTTGGATGGATTCCTGAAAACGGCAATGCAAAAATGTCGTCGATGTCGTCATTTCCGTCTGACCAATGGAAATCAGATGAGGTTTCGTTCTCTCTTTCCAAGGAGACGACGGGACGCATACAAATCGGTTTCAAGGCTGTGTCCAACGGTTCGGCTAATTCAGCCAAAGTGGTGGCAGATTTTGTGAAATTATACATTGTCGGCGAAGAATCAACAGGTTATCTTGCTGAAGAATTATCGAAACGTGTGGATGCGGCAAACGAATTGCTGACAAAAACAATGAATGCCACACATCGTAAGAATCTGAAGGAGGCTGTCGAAAACGCCCAATCATGGATTTCTTCACCGTCCACACAGAATCTTTCCTCAATAGTGTCAGACCTTCGCAAGGCTACAGAGTCGGCACAAACTTCCGTCGACCTATATTCTGAGCTAGCAGATTTGATTTCAGAAGCAGAGCCGGCAGCAAGTGAAGACGCTGAGATTGCAGAGGCATTGAGCAAAGCTAAGAAAATTCATGCGGATGAAAACAAATCCGTCGCGGACGTCAATGAGATGATTTTAAAATTGGATGATCTGATGCTTTTCTACAAGACCAGCCACGCAAGCGGACCGGTTCCAACTGTAACAACCGACCCACGTCATGCACGTGGAGCGACAATGGCTTTGGGCCGTGCCTCATTCTCAGGCAGCGGAATTGTGGAGAAAGGATTTTGCTACGGAACGAGAAACAATCCAACGATAAGAGACAGCCGATCGACAAAATCGTTCAGCAACAATGGAGATATCTATGTGATTGAAAATCTGAATCCATCAACATTCTATTATATACGTCCGTATGCGATGACTAATCAAAATGTAGTGGGGTATGGTAAGACAATCAAAATCTGCACACTGCCTATGGGACAAATCACATGGACTTACAACAATGGTGGATCTTCGGAAGAGAACGGACGTATAAATTCAGCTGTGAAAGATGCTGTGGATATTTGGAACAACCTGACAAGCATCAAAGGTATAAACATGACTGTGAACTATGGAGCCAACACCGAGACTGCCGACTGCAGCTATGGAGGCTGGATGCGTGTGGGGCCAAACGCCAGCTACCAGCGTACAGGCACAATCCAACATGAGATGGCACATGCCGTGGGCGTCGGCACAACAGACACTTGGTATAACAGCAGCGTCTACCGAGAGAAAACAAGCAGTGGTTTTTGGCTCGGCGAACGAACAGACCAAATTCTGGCTTTCTTGGAAAATGACAACAATGCTCATCTGAAAGGAGACAAAACTCATTTCTGGCCATACGGAATCAACGGCGCGCATGAAGACAATGGCACACGTATGCTATACTACGCAAACGCTCTTATCGTCCAGTCGTTGGGAGAGGATAATCTGCCTCCTGTGTCGGGAGCATTCGCGTCGCCAGCTTACACATTCATTCAGGACGACAATGAATACTACTACATCCTTTCAGCCAACGATCTAAATGGATCTGAATTCTCTATGCTTAAAACAAACGGAAGCAATCTGCAAATGCAGAAGAGTGATTGGAAGACGGTGCTGAAAGACCATTCGTACGCATGGCAAGTGCGTTTCAACCCGACTACGCAATATTATGATTTGAAGAACATAGAGTTGGAGAAATCTCTTTCTTGCAGCAATTCACGCCTCAATTTGTCTGACAATGACAATTTTGGAATCCAGATGCTCGGCTCACGACAGAATGTGGTGACAAATGATTTCAATCTTAAATCATATTGGATGACTTTCGCAAATGGATCAGACAAACCGAATGCGTTGACTTCTTCATCCAACAATGTCTCAACCTCTCGTTTTGACCATCAGAACTCAGCTTCCAACCAACGCTGGATAATCTTGTCACGTCAGGAAGTCAAGGCATTGGCAGGAGATTTGACAGAGGTGAAAAACAGCATCGCTGACAATTCTTCACTAATCATCTACAGCATAAATGGAAGAATCGTTGTGGAGAGCACAAACAATGGCGAATGGATCCGTATCCACGACATCAACGGACGCATAGTCAAAGAGTTGTATATGCAGGCAGGAATGAAGGTTGAAATTCCTGTAAAGACGGGAGTGTATGTGGTGAATAGAAAAAGTGTATTGGTGAAATGATAGATGGTTGATGACTAAAGATTTAGAAAAATCAATCGAAAATCATTATATTTGCAGAGCAAATTGAATAAGAGAGCATTATGATAAAACCATATCCGATAGGACGACAGGATTTCAAGGCCATCATTGAGGATGGTTATGCATACGTCGACAAGACAGAACGGATGTATGAAATGATAAAGAATCGTACATTTGTGTTCCTTTCACGTCCTCGTCGTTTCGGCAAGTCTTTGCTTATCAACACACTCCAGCAATATTTTGAGGGAAACAAAGAATTGTTCAAAGACCTGAAAATAAGTAGGTTGGAGAAGGACTGGATCAAATATCCCGTCTTCAGATTTGATATGAGCGGATGCAAGGATATGGATGTAGACGGAATGTATTCATATATCGGCAACACATTATGGTGGTATGAAAAAAAATATGACATACAGACAGAGGAGAAGAACAATGGCGTGCGCTTTCAAAATCTTATTCAGACAGCTGTAAAAAATACCGGTCGCAAAGCTGTTGTCTTGATCGACGAATATGATTCTCCGCTGCTTGCTCATTTTCACGATGGAAAATTAGCAGATGTAAAACCGGTTCTTCAGGAGCTGTATCAGCAGGTGAAGGTGAACGAACAGTTTGAGCAGTTTGTTTTTATTACAGGAATCTCGCGTTTCTCTCAAGTATCCATCTTCTCCACACTCAACAATCTGGTGAATATATCTATGGATCCCCGTTTTGATGACATTTGTGGAATCTCATCAGATGAACTTCTTGAGAATTTTAAGGATGGAATTAGTCTGTTGGCAGAACGATACGATTGTACGTTTGATGAAATGTATCTAAAGCTGAAAAACAAATACGACGGCTATCATTTTTCCTATGATTCAAAAGATATCTTTAATCCGCTCAGCGTCTTGTCTTCGTTGGATTTCAAAGAGCTGAAAAACTTCTGGTTTGAGACAGCAACGTCTTCCTACGTGATAGATCATTTGAAGAAACACAATGCCCAGATACTTGATTTTGAGAGTGTTGAGCTCTTTGAGTCGGATTTCTATGTGTCGCAGGAAGACAGCAGAAGCGTCTATCCATTGCTTTTCCAAGCTGGATATCTTACAATTAAGGATTACGACAGAGAGTCAAGCCGTTATGTGATAGGATATCCTAATTCTGAAGTTCGAGTTTCCATGCTGGAGGTTATGATGCCTTCGTGGGTAGGATGCTCCGCCACAGATGGAAAAAACTATATGTGCGATTTCTACTTCGCACTCAAAGCAGGAAAAATTGATGAGGCTTTCGAACTGTTGAAGGAGTTTTTTGTGCAGATTCCAAACGTGCTGAACAATAAGAATGAGAAACATTTCCAGACAGTGATCTACGTCTTGTTCCGTTGGCTTGGCTTCTACACTCAGTCGGAGGTCAACACGTCGAAAGGCAGATTGGATTGTATCTTATTCGCTCCAAAACAGATTTTCATCATCGAATTCAAGGTGGATGAGAGTGCGGAAAAAGCTCTCGCCCAGATAAGTGAAAAGGGTTATGCCGAGCCTTACCGCACGGATGGCAGACCAATCATAAAAATCGGAGTCAACTTCTCAAGCGAGGAGAGAACGATTGAAGGATGGAAAGTGGAGGCGTAAAAACTGGGTATGGCAGTAACGTGTTTCACAAATTGGCTAAGAAAGTCAGATATGGTCTACAGACACGATGAGAACGTCAAGATAGATCATCGAGCTGATGTGAAGTAGGTGTTTCTATATCTTGGTCTTTTCTAGAAGAATATCAGAAAGATCCAGTATGGCTCAATTCTTGTCTTGAAGGATCTCTAGGCTTTGGACGTAATTCTTCCCCAGTAAGTTTAGCTTCTTCTGGTACACTAGGAATAGGCTATCTTTTGGTGGGCAAGTTTGCATAAACCAGGAGAACCTGTTTCTAAGTGGGAAAAAGTAATTAGTTGGTTATATTTGATGTATTGAAGCATGAAACAGAAATTTTTATTATTTGTCGTTTACTTATATCCGCTATTTTGTTTTTTTCTTTTTTTCGCTTTTATTGCCTTTATGGTGAAATGTGCATATGATGATATATTTTGACATCATAAAAAGTTTGAATTATATTGTAAAACAAATGATTATTTGATGTATGGAGATTCTTTAACAATATTATATAGTAAGGAAGAAAGAGAGGGATATAAGTATCGTTATCATTGTGAATTTTCCATTATAAAGACTGAAGGCTTTTTTAGTAATGAAAAATTCTAAACCATTTGTCGGGATAATGGATACCTCAAGCTCAAAAGCAATTATAGAAGTTTTATATTTTTCTCGTAAAAACAGTGGAACTCCTGTTCCAGATCGTTTTCCTAAAAATATGGATAGCGTTTTGATTGATTCTAAAAATGAAAAGATATTTTTTTCAACGAACAGGATTCTTGTGTTGTAGATATGTTAGTTAGTGATGAAGATTCTGATATATATGAGGAATATGAAACAGACAATACAATTAGATTTTAGATGATTGCATTATAAGATTTAGAAAAACAAAAAAACGATGAAAAGATATATACTAACATTATTAAGTTGCGTGCTCGCATTTATGTCCGTCTATCGCTTGACAGCATGAAATTTGTCCGTGGTAAGGACACCACTTCTGTGGATGATGATTATACCGTTGCAGTAGCTGCTAATAAATCAATCGAAAATCATTATATTTGCAGAGCAAATTGAATAAGAGAGCATTATGATAAAACCATATCCGATAGGACGACAGGATTTCAAAGCCATCATTGAGGATGGTTATGCATACGTCGACAAGACGGAACGAATGTATGAGATGATAAAGAATCGTACATTCGTGTTCCTTTCACGTCCTCGCCGTTTTGGCAAGTCTTTGCTTGTCAACACTCTCCAGCAATATTTTGAGGGTAACAAAGAATTGTTCAAAGACCTGAAAATAAGTAGGTTGGAGAAAGACTGGATCAAATATCCCGTCTTCAGGTTTGATATGAGCGAGTGTAAGGATATGGATGTGGACGGCATAAAGGCTTCCATTGCTAGCACTCTGAAAATATATGAGGATCAGTATGGTATAAGTTGCGAAGATAAAGAAAACGGTTTGAGGTTTAAGAAACTTATTCGTTCTGTTTGCAGTCAGACAGGCCGCAAAGCTGTGGTCCTGATCGACGAATATGATTCTCCGCTGTTGGCTCATCTTCACGATGGAAAATTAGCTGATGTAAAACCGGTTCTTCAGGAGCTGTATCAGCAGGTGAAGGTGAACGAGCAGTATGAGCAGTTTGTTTTCATCACAGGAATATCTAGATTCTCTCAAGTTTCCATCTTCTCCACGCTCAATAATCTGGTGAATATATCTATGGATCCACGTTTCGATGACATTTGTGGAATCTCATCAGATGAACTTATGGTGAATTTTAAGGATGGAATTAGTCAGGTGGCAGAACGATACAATTGTTCGTTTGAAGAAATGTATCTAAAGCTGAAAAACAAATACGACGGCTATCATTTTTCCTATGATTCAAAAGATATCTTTAATCCGCTCAGCGTTTTGTCTTCATTGGATTTCAAAGAGCTGAAAAACTTCTGGTTTGAGACAGCAACGTCTTCCTACGTGATAGATCATTTGAAGAAACACAATGCCCAGATACTTGATTTTGAAGGTGTACAAATGTTTGAATCCGGATTCTATGCGTCGTACGAGGATGTGATAAGTGTTTATCCTCTTCTTTACCAAGCTGGATATCTTACGATTAAGGATTACGACAGGGAATCGGATGTCTATACTCTTTCTTATCCCAATAGTGAGGTCCGCATTTCAATGCTTGAAGTGCTGATGCCGTCGTGGGTGGGTTGTAGCACAGATGATGGAAAAATAAATATGCAAAGATTCTACTTCGCACTTAAATCTGGTAGAATTGATGAGGCTTTCGAACTGTTGAAGGAGTTTTTTGTGCAGATTCCAAACGTGCTCAACAATAAAAATGAGAAACATTTCCAGACGGTGATCTACGTCTTGTTCCGCTGGCTTGGCTTCTACACTCAGTCGGAGGTCAACACGTCGAAAGGCAGATTAGATTGCATCTTGTTTGCTCCCAAACAGATTTTCATCATCGAATTCAAGGTGGATGAGAGTGCGGAGAAAGCTCTCGCCCAGATAAATGAAAAGGGTTATGCCGAGCCTTACCGCACGGATGGCAGACCGATTATTAAGATCGGAGTGAATTTTTCAAGCGAGGAGAGAACGATTGAAGGATGGATAGTGGAGGAATGACGAGATATTAAGAATTAAGAATATCGACACTATAATCCAAAAATCTCAATTGCATTCTTCGACGTAGCTTCAGCCACTGCATCGACATCCATCTCCTTGATTTCTGCCACTTTGGCGGCTGTATATGCGATGAACGCTGTCTCATTACGCTGACCACGTTTAGGCATCGGAGCAAGATACGGAGCATCTGTCTCCAATACGATCCTGTCTAACGGTATATCCTTGACAGCAGCAGCAACACCAGCATTCTTAAATGTAACAACACCGCCTATTCCCAAAACAAAATCTCCAAGTTTCATCATCTGCTCTGCTTCATGGATATTGCCAGTGAAACAGTGGAACACACCATGCAGTTTGGATTTGTCGAATTTCTTCAGTGATGCAGTACATTCCTCGAGAGCCTTACGCTGATGGATTATAATAGGCAGATTGTTTTGGATAGCGACGTCGACCTGCTGCTCAAACGCCTTTATCTGAATCTCCTTGAAATCGTCTTCCCAATAGAGGTCAATTCCAATCTCGCCCAAAGCACAATACTTGCGTTGAGGAAGATATGCAAACATTTCGTCAAGCACACTCTGCCAATCCTCTTTCACTTCTGTAGGATGCAGACCCATCGCGCACGAGAACAATCCGGGATCAGTGTCTGCCAGTGCATGCATCTGCGGAATTGTGCTCAAATCCACATTTGGCAAAATCACTTTGCCTACACCAGCTGTTTTTAATCGTTCAACCACCTCCGCTTTGTCGTCAGGATAGTCTTCATCCATATAAATATGGGAATGAGTATCTATGATCATATTCCTAAAAATTCAAATATTTTATCTTTTTCAAAAGGCGAAAACCAATTGATCTCCTGGTCTCGTCTCCACCAAGTCATCTGTTTTTTTGCGTATCGACGAGTGTTTTTCTGGATTTCCTCAATAGCTTTTTCCAACGTGTATTCACCGTCAATATATGCAAACAACTCTTTGAACCCCACTGTGTTAAGGCTATTCAGATGTCGATATGGATAGACGTTGCGAGCTTCTGCTTCCGCACCGTCTTCAATCATCACATAAGTGCGACGATTGATTCTGTCGTACATCTCCTCACGAGGGAGAGTAAGCCCGATCTTCACAATGTCGAACGGACGCTGTTTTTTCTCCTGCTTACGAATCTCAGTATAAGGCTTTCCCGTCTCCAGACAAATTTCCAGAGCGTGAATAATACGCTTATAATTATGAGGATCGACCTCTTCATAGTATTCAGGGTCAAGAATCTTCAGTTCACCAAGCATATTGCTGATTCCCTCCGTCTCATACCGCTTCCAAAGCTCATCACGCAATTTTTCATCCACATTCGGGCGGTCGTCTATTCCATTGCAAAGAGCGTCGATATAGAGCATCGATCCTCCTACCATCACCACATCATCGTGAGAGGCAAACAACTCCTCAAGTTTTGCCAAAGCGTCAATCTCAAAACGTCCGCAGCTATAGTAGTCGTCAAGACCAAGCATTCCTATGAAATGATGTTTGGCTCTCTTCAACTCTTCCGCAGACGGTGCGGCTGTGACAATCGGAATATCTTTATAGAACTGACGAGAGTCACACGAAATTATGTCCGTGTGAAGACGTTCAGCAACATGGATGCTGAGTCCTGTTTTTCCGATTGCTGTCGGTCCGAGTATGACGATTAGTCGTTTGCTCATCTGTGTTGGAATTCTAAAAAAATGCTCAAAATTCTTCAAAAATTAAGAATTTGTTCACAAATATAGACTTTTTTGCTCATATCATTGGTTGAATTATGTCGATATTTATAATTTTGTGCCACACTAAAAAAGTATCAATGAAAATAGGCTTAAATCTCTATGGTCCATGCTCAAAGCAGGCAATGAAGGAAGAAGATCTGTTGATTGCAGTAAGAGCATTGGAAATCGATTATGTTGAACCTTGCATCCTTCTAGGAGGTTTGACACACAACAACCCATCATTTTGGACAATGATGAAATTCCAGCATCTTTATAAGTTGATGAAAAGCATCGGATTAGGAGTACAATCAATCCATGTTGTGACAGAATCAATAGAAAAATCCGTCGACGAGATGATCACATTGACAAACGAATATGGAATCAAACAGTTTGTGGTAGGAATGCCAAATCAGCTTAATGAGACAAGTTTGCAAGAGAGAGCGAAAGAGTTGAGCGACGCTGCAGAAAAACTTCAGTCTTGCGGATCCCGACTGCTCATCCACAACAACCAGCCAGACACCGCAGTAAAAATCAAAGGAGTGACAGCATTGGAAAGATTGGTTGATTTGTGCGACGGGAAAGTAGGATTCCAGCTTGATTTAGGATGGTGTGCGGCGGGAGGAGAGGATCCTATCGCATTCTTCACACGCAATGAAAGTAGGGTAGAGTCACTTCATTTCAAGGATTTTATCAAACCGGGAGTTTCAGAAACAGACGTTCCAATCGGATTAGGAAGCATAGACACAGTCTCAGCCATCAAGACAGCCAATAAACTTGGCATCCCAATGTTGATTGATCAGGACAGCTACAACAACATTCGCGTCGACCTGAACGAATCAAGACAATTTATAATTTCATAATGCATAGTTAATAATGAGACTTTCGTTTTTCCCATTCATCCGTCTCAATCTTCCCATTATTTAATTGTTTATTCATATTCTTGCCTTATTTGTTAAAAAAAATTAATTTTGTATTGTTTGTATTATAATAGGGATTTAATATGAATATGAAAAACTTTATAAAGATAATACGTTGCCTTACAACTGCAACTTTTTTACAATTCTCGGCTACAGTTTTTTCTCAATCATGGAATCTAGTTTGGCAGGAGGATTTCGGTGTTGTACCTGATTCCGTATATTCCGACTTTGCAGATCCGAGCAAAACAATGCCAGGACATAAATGTGCCAAACAGGGTCAAGCCGTCCAGGATGGATTTTATGCGATTGTCAGCCATGTCTACAATGAGCCGATGGGTTCGTGGTGGTATGAGATAGACGACCATACTGGAAATAAAGATGGAGGCCTGCTTTTATGCAACACAGATGGATCATTGGAAGGAGAAATCATCTACAAACAAAAAATCGAATTTCCAATATGCTCCACCAACAAGTATAAATTCGTGATGTATGCCGGAGGAAGCACCAATTTCGGTGGAATCCTTCCTAGTCTTGAAATGACAGTTTTGGCAAGCGATGGTTCTCTACTTGGACAAACCAAAACAGGTGGAATACCAATGCTTTATAGCAGTTACGACTGGAGTGTACCTCCAACTTGGAGCAAATATGAAGTGGAATTTGACCCAGGCAATTACGAATGGGTTGAATTCCAATTGATAAATAGAGCTGAATGTACAGCTGAAGGTGAAACCCCAGGAACTAAATGGGATGATGAATGTCAATGTAATAAAATTTCATGTGGATCCGGTAATGATTTTGTACTCGATGATATTCAATTATTCCGTCAGGATGCGGAGACGGTGCCAGATCCTGATATCACAAACAATTCCCTTGTAGAAGAGACAAATCAGAACGGATGCTTATACTCTTCATCATACTCAATACCAAGCAAAGTGCTTGACGACTGGCACCAATTATACAAGAACATTTACTTCTTGTGGCAGGAGAGTGAGGATGGATACACATGGAATGATATTGCAGAACCAATCAGCGGTATCGACAAGACCAAAACAGTTTTGGATGTGGATGCGACTAAGTCGATGCAATATCGTGTGATTATCACAGGAGCAGACGAAAGTGAAGCCAAAGCTAAAGAGATTGCCAAACAGATCAGTAAGAACGGTGGACCAGACGATGGTTGCTACCTGTTTTCTATTTCCAACACTCTGTCTGCCGCACTGCCAAAGCCAGATTGCAAGTATCGAAAAAATCTAAGAATCTTATGGTCTGAAGACTTTGGTGTATGTGACACAATGGAATTGAAAACCCATCCCAATGCTCCAGGCACTTTCTATGAAGACGATGGTGTGGCTGAATTTGACGCAGGCAAATATGTGATCACATCTTGTCCTAGTCTGGCCATTATACAGTCGAAAAGTTGGAATGTCAATCCTGAAAGAGACAGCAAGAATGCAAAAGATTCAAAGGGAAAAGTAGGTGGAGCATTCCTATATGGGAAAACAAGTGTGACAGACACAGTCATATATATTACAGATTTTGCCGGTCCATTCTGCAACTGTAAGGCATACATGCTTAATGTGGATGTTTTCAAGAATGTCGACTGGGGAACACTGCCAATACGCATTGAAGTGTTAGATGGAAAAGATGTGATTGGTGAAGCGTCCGGAGTCATACCGGGAGGTCAAGGAGGATGGATCACACTGTCCGCACCATTCCAACTGCCATCTGATTTTAAGAAATCTTTGACATTGAAAATAAGTTGTTCGACAAAATATATTGATGGAAACAAACAAATTAAAGATGCAGAGAAAAACGTAAGTTTCGGAATCGACAATATCACAGTAGCAGTTTGTGGAGAGACTATGCCAGAGACTTCCGTCTATATAGATGGAGACAAATCACTACAATTTTTAAGTGGCTTTGATTGTACAGACGAAAAAACGCATACTATTGATTTCGATGGCAAAGCAGATTGGATCGACCAATATCCGAACGCTGCGTTCATTTGGCAGACATCTGTGGATGGGGGAGCGACGTGGAGCAATTTATCTGCTTCATCAACTTCCATCGAATATGAATATACAGGAGATTTAGAATCATTGTATAGAGTTGTGATAGGTGAGACAGAAACTGTGGCAGAAGAAGTAGCGGCTACTGGCAGACACAAAGATGAATGCTCCATTTACTATATCACTGATGTTGTCGGATTCAAATGCAAAGAGAGCGGATGCCGTGCACCTAAATTTTCATTCGACACTGATGATGAAGTCAAAACTATCGACACTGTATTCTGTAGCACTCCTGACGCTATAGACATCAAAGTAATCCAGACCAACAAAGCAAATGTTGATGATTTCTACATCGCCACTATGGGTGCGGACAAAAAGTATGAAGCTGCGAAAGTTATGTCTCCAGCCCCAACGTCTACAGATAATATCTGGAAAATTTCTCTTGACAAAAAGTCGGCAAACTATATGATCTACGCAATCAACGACACTTGCAAGAGCGACACATTATATATCAATGTCGACGTGAGAGAGCCTATAGAGCTTAAACCAGTTGACGACCAGATGTTCTGCGGCACCGAGAAACCGGTGGTGGAGATGGAACTCGCTTCTGGAAATGCGGAATCCATTTTGTTGAAATACGGTTCACATGAAGGGAAAGCCGAAGTAGTATTGATGAAATCCGAAGTCAAATTTGCGGATATAGCATCAAAAGTCGGTGATGTGGATGTTACAGCTTATGCTATTTCTAAAGACGGCAAATGTAAGTCGGAAGAGATCATCTTCCATGTCGATTATGAGGATGAGCCTGATTTCACATTCAATGCCAACACCAATATTGTCTGCAAAAGTGAAAAAGCGGAATTGGATTTGAAAATCACTCCGACACATAATTCAAAAAATCATGTGTATGAGATTAAAGGAAGCGACGGTAGCACCGTAGATATCGACGATCTTGTTGTTTTCCCAACAGAGAAGACAACATACACAGCGACCGCTACGAGCGAAGTCTGCAAATCCAATAAGTCAGAAGATGTAGAAATAGACGTAGAACTACCTCAGGCTATCGATTTGTCGACGGTGCCATCACCTGTTTTGCAAACGACTGCCACAGGTTCAATCGTATGTGCTCCTACCACCGTTTCCTTCACTGTCTCAGGAGATAATCTTACGACATGGGATTGGGAATACAGAAAGAAAGGAGAGAATGATTTTTCAAAATGGGATGCAGGAAGCACACAGACAACGAATGATTTTGAAATCACGGAGGAAACTTCATTCAGAGTGTCATCCGCCGTGGCAAGCACAAACGTCTGTAAAGCCGCTTATTCAGACATCATCACTATTGAGGCTGAAAACAAACCTGTATTCTCTTTGATTTTGGACAAAGATAGAGTGTGTGAAAATGGAGATGTTGAATTGACTCTTGTGACAAATGAAACATATGATCCATCTCAGATTACAGCTACAGCCAACGGCAATGCTATAACACTTAAAAACAACAAATACACAACTGCGATTACCGAGACAACCAAGTTTGAGGTGACTGTTTCAGGAAAGGTTTGTGCCGAAACAAAATTCGACACAACTGCATATGTCGACCATCCGCTTTCATTCACATTATCTGCAGACAAAACTAAAATTTGTGAAGGAGAGGATGTCACATTCACTGTGACAGGAGAATCAAATGGAATCGTTTGGTATAAGAGTACAGACGGTAATAAATATACAGAGTTCACACCTGAAAGTGGAAACAAAATCACACCAGACGAAACAATCTACGTCTATGCAGGAACACCAAGCGATGGAGCGTGTGGAGCATTCAAAGTTGACCCTATAAAGATCGAAGTGGAGAAACCAATTTCTTTTGACTTGATAAGTGATGTGAATGGAAAAATATGTGCCGGAACAGAGGTTAATTTAGCAGTCAAAAACTTAGTCGGCACACCAAACTCATCCAAATGGGAGAAGAATGATATAGAGATAAACGCAGTGTCATCCTATAAAGACACTCCAGTAAGCACGTCCACTTACAAAGTCACTTTGAATGGAGATGTCTGTCCATCTGTCGAGCAAAAGATAAAAATAGAGGTGGAGAGCGCGGACGCATTGACTCTGACAGCCGACAAATCATTGATTTGTGAAGGAGAAAGTGTGACATTGACAAAAGACTATGGCACAAATGATCCCGCCTCGGTAACATGGTGGAGCGAAACAGACGGAATGAAAACCAAGATTTCTGAAATCAGCACCGTCGCACCAAACAAATCGACGTCATACTATTTGAGTGTCAAAGGATCTGTTTGTGATGAGGTTTATTCACAGCCAGCCATCGTAGAGGTAGAACCAAAAATTGATTTCGAATTGAAATCAGATGTCAAGGATCTTGTTTGTGAAGGAACAGAAGTGACTCTAGAATTGGATTTGAAGAGTGGAAATCCAGAAAATGTAACATTCACAGCAAACGGAAATCCTGATTCATACGATATTGTTAAGAAAAAGGTTTATAAAGCGACTCCTGCTGAGGAGACAAAATATGAATTGACGTTGCAAGGATCCGCATGTTCCGCAGAGACCCAGAGCATCAATATAAAGATTCAGAAACAACCAAAACTTTCCGTGACTATTGATAAGACAGGAGTTTGTGAAGAAGAATCAGTAACAATCACTCCGACAGCAGAGAATGTGGATGATTTGATTTGGAAAGCAGGTTCAGATGGCGTTTATTTCTGGGATCTAGATACTGGTATGACTGAAAAAACATTTATTGTTCCAGGTAGAAATTTTATTCCAAAAGGAACTATAATATACTCTATCATAACCAAAAATGACAGTGCTTGCGAACCGATTGTTTGGACACAAAAAGTGGAGATTGAAGAAAAATTTACTGTTTCTTTCAAATATAATCAAGATTATTTAAGTTTTTGTCCTGGATATGAGACTGAGGTAGATGCATACATAGACAAACCTAATGACAATATGAAATATGAATGGACCAAAAGTGTCGACGGCATTAACTTCAGTACAATCACACCAACAGAAGATCCAAGAATTATAAAGACAGTATTTGATACGACAACCACTTTTTCACTAAAGGTATCAGGAAAATATTGTGAGGATTCTGACACAACAACATTCAATGTAAAAAAGGTTCCTACAATGACTCTTGAAGTATCATCTGATAGTGTTTGTGAAGGTGATAAAATAACATTCACCACTAAATTTTCATCAGCAAATGCCGATGAAAACAATATACTTGTTTTATCTGACTATGACATTGAAATATATAATGAAAATACAGATTATGGAGAATGGGGAGACTATTTGACATGGCTGGATCATTGGAATTCCGAATTTTATGGCTATGGACAGGCTGTAGATGAATATACAGAAGTAAAGTATCCAAATAAGACAGATGTTTACACAGTTTTTGCATGGACACAGGACGGATGTAAAATAAAGCCAATAGAAAAAAAAATCTATGTTGAAAAAGCCATTTCACTTGATGTCCCTTCCGACACATCGCTATGTGAGGGTGGAGAAGTGAAATTTTCTGTTGACGGAAGCAAGGGCTACAAATATATCTGGACTATCAATGGAGACACAGTGTCTAAAAACTATAAGTTCACATACGATGGAGACGAGCCAGCAAATGTAAAACTTGAAGTGAATGGAAAGATTTGTAAGGAAACATACAATATTGCGATCAATGTAGTGCCGACACCGCATATTGTTTCGGTGGAGGAGAGTGGAGCCAACGCATTTGAAGTCGCAGCAGAAGGTGGCAGCGGAGCATATCTGTTTGATTTTGGCGACGGTTATCAGCCATCGTCGACATTAAGTCCAGCCACATACGGACGCACATATAAAGTCAAAGTCAAAGATGAGTTAGGATGTGAATCAGACACCACTATCAAGACTCCGACTTACGAGTTGGAATTTCCTGTAAGTTTCACACCTAACGGAGACGGGGAAAATGACGTGTGGAAGATCAATAATATTGACAAATATCCAGGAGCGACGGTAAAGATCTTCGACCGTTTTGGCAAAAAGCTGTGTGAAATGAAAGCAGCCGAGATGGATGCGTGGGATGGCACATATAATGGAAGAGCCCTACCGTCTACCGACTATTGGTATGAGATTCAGATTGATGAGATCGACAAAACATACATTGGACATTTCACACTGATAAGAAATTGACGGTTAAAAAATGTTAATATTTAAAATCCGTACTGCTATCAACAAGTGGTACGGATTCTTTATTTTTTGTTTTTTTGTAATTTTGCACTCGAAATCTATAAATCAACTTTTAAGTCATAAATTAATGCGTATGAATAAAAAAATACTCTTATCGATGTTGATGGTTATCATTTCAACATTGTTTTCGTTTGCAATGTCAGATGATTATGATCCTAACTATAAATTACAGCATCGTAATGTCTTTGTTATGTCAGCAGATTCTACACAGGGATATGCTTCGCTGTCAAACATTAGTACAGCGGTAGGAGATTCTCTAGAACTGTATGCGAAACCTAATTATGGTTTTACATTTGATCGTTGGGAATCTGTAAAAGGTTTGTCTACAGACACAGTGTCAGATAATGACACTATTTTGGCATATTTCAAAGAGTTGCCTAAATATAATCTTACTTTTATCTCGGAAGATACAACCCAAGGATTCGTATACGGAGGAAATGGTCTTTGGTATGAAGGCAAAATCATGGAGAGAGACTGGCTTTTTTATCCACATGATCCCGCTTTGATTTTCGAATCTAAAAACGGATACCATTTTTCTTATTGGGAAACCAATATGGGAAATCTTAAAGATATTTGGGATTATTACTTGACCGCTTGATACTATCATTCTTCATTTTGAAAAAGATACAGTTCCAATGGGATATTTGAATTTGAGGATCGAACGAACCGACACATTGGATCTATATGGTAATCTTTTATTCCGTGAAAGTTATCAAACATCAGAAATAAAAGATTCTGCTATTGTCACTAATTTGGCAACAAAAGAAACGTTTTGCTCTGATATAGTCTCTCTAAGTAATTATGTATTTGCTTATGGTGACACTTTATTGGTTTCTGTTAAGTCAAATGACGATTTTAAAAATGATTCTGTTTATACATTTGTATATGATGACTCATCAAGACATTATATTTATAAAGAGATTGAATTGACTAGACCAATGCAAATTGTGAAATTGGAGGAAGCTGAAGGAGATTCTTTCAATGTAGATATCATTATCGCCACAATTAATAATTACTATCCTGATTATAAATGGGAAGGAAATGGTCGTTATGCAAAGGGAGACACAATTAATGTTTGTATTGAGAAACCTCTTTATTATGAAATGGGATCTGTTTTATATAGAGTACCAAATGACTCTTGTTTTTCTTTTGTCGTGAAAAATGACATCAACATAGTATTATTACAGGATTATCCAATAGGTGTCGACCTAGTCGCTGCAGAAAAGGAAAGTGATCCATTTGTCAATGTCTACACAATCAATGGATATCTGTTGAAACAGCATGTCAAAGAGAGTGAAGCACTTGACGGACTAAACAAAGGTCTGTATATTGTAGGCAGAAAAAAAGTGTTTGTTAGAAGATAATATCTAATTCACTTTAGAATTATGAAGGGTCGTCCGTTTTATTTCGGTTGACCCTTCATGTTTTTATGTTATAAATCAATAAAATTTTGTATCTTTGCAAAAATTTTGAAATTCAACACGAAAATTAATAAAATTATATAATGATTACAGCGTCTGATATTGTAGTTCAATTTGGAAAGCGTATCCTTTTCCAAGATGTAAATCTAAAGTTCACACCAGGCAACTGCTACGGAATCATCGGAGCAAACGGTGCAGGAAAATCAACATTTCTAAAGGTGATCAGCGGAGACTTGACTCCGACAAAAGGTAGTGTCACTATTGCCCCAGGAGAGCGTTTGTCTGTGCTTCGTCAGGATCACTACGCATTCGATGAGTGCACTGTTATCGAGACTGTGCTTCGTGGTCATGAGCCATTGTGGAATGTGATGCAGGAAAAAGACGCTATCTACGCAAAACCAGAGATGACAGACGAGGACGGTATCCGTGCATGTGAGCTTGAGGAGAAGTTCGCTGAAATGGACGGTTGGAATGCAGAGAGCGACGCTGCTGCTTTGCTTTCCGGTCTGGGCATCAAAGAGGAGTTGCACTACAAGTTGATGAAGGAGTTGAGTGGTAAAGAGAAGGTGCGTGTGCTATTGGCACAGGCTTTGTTTGGAAAACCAGACAATCTGCTTCTCGACGAGCCTACCAACGACCTTGACCTTGAGACAGTGATGTGGCTTGAGGAATACTTGTCTAATTTCGAAAACACAGTGCTTGTCGTTTCCCACGACCGTCACTTCTTGGACAGCGTATGTACACACACTGTGGATATCGACTACGGTAAAATCTCAATGTTCGCTGGTAACTACAGCTTCTGGTACGAGTCTAGCCAGCTGGCTCTTCGTCAGCGCGCTCAACAGAATAAAAAGGCTGAGGAGAAGAAGAAAGAGCTTCAGGAATTCATCCAACGTTTCTCTGCCAATGTGGCTAAGAGTAAGCAGACTACTTCAAGAAAGAAGATGTTGGAGAAACTTAATATCGAGGAGATCCAACCGTCTACACGTAAATATCCAGGCATCATCTTCACTCCTAAACGTGAGCCAGGCAACAAGGTTCTTGAGGTTAAGGGATTGGCTGCAAGCATTGAAGGAGATGTTCTTTTCAAGGATGTCACTTTCCAGGTTGAGAAGGATGACAAGATTGTATTCGTGAGCCACGACCCACGTGCCATGACCGCTTTGTTTGAGATCATCAACGGCAATATCAAGGCTGATGCTGGTCAGTACAGCTGGGGTGAGGACACTATCACAAGCGCATACCTTCCAATGGACAACACTAAATTCTTCACTTCTGATTTGAGTTTGGTGGATTGGCTATCTCAGTATTCAGAGGACACAACAGAAAGTTATGTCCGTGGATTCTTGGGCAGAATGTTGTTCTCTGGAGAAGAGATCTACAAAAAATGTAATGTGCTTTCCGGAGGTGAGAAGATGAGATGTATGATCTCACGTATGATGCTTAAGGACGCCAACCTTCTATGTTTGGATTCTCCAACCAACCATTTGGATTTGGAATCAATCCAGGCATTCAACAACACTTTGAAGACATTCAAAGGTGTAATCCTAATGTCGAGCCACGACCATGAGTTTATTCAGACTGTTTGTAACCGTGTGATTGAGCTTACTCCAAACGGAATCATCGACAAACGTATGGACTACGACGATTATATCTCTGATGATTCTATCAAAGAGTTGAAAGCTAAATTGTACGCTAAATAATCGTAGAAAATGAAATTTGCCGTTAGACTGATATCATCGATTTTCGCTGCAGCCACACTCGTCGGTTGCGGATCAAGATCAGAGGATAGATTTTCTAAAGTGGCTATCCCAGAAGAGAATAGGGTAGACGTTGAGTTCCGTCGACTGGATAAAGAGTTGACGGGATTGAACTATGCCAACTCAGCATCAGAGTTCGCAAAACTGAAGGATGTCTATGCTGCAGAAGACTCGTCGGATATGAATTTTCTTGACATCTACACAGAAGCCGTTTTAAATATCGGAAATGTGGATCAGATGGAGACAAGGAATATCATCCAGAAATTCGCTACCGGCAAACCATATTGCGAGTTTTTCCAAGATGCAGATTCTGTTTTTCCAGATATGTCTGCTGAAAAACAAGAGCTTGACAACGCATTCTCGATCCTGAAGACTAATCTTCCCGACATGAATGTGCCAAAGCAATATGTGGCTATAGTGTCGGGATTCTATTCTAATGTGTTGTGCACTAAAAGCCGTTTGGGATTCTCTCTTGAATATTATCTCGGAGCGAATTATCCAAATTATAAATATGTCGACGGATTGTACGACTACATGATCTGCAACTACCGACGTGAAAAATTGGTTTCAGATGGCGTATTTTGTTGGCTGTCGACGGAATACGAGTTCAAAGAGTCTGCCCCAACATTGTTGCAAAAGATCATCTATCTTGGAAAATTGGTGTATTTGACTTCAGTATCTTTGCCAAATGAAGATCTCCACACAATCCTAGGCTACACACCTGACCAATATGAATGGTGTTGCCAAAATGAGGCACAAATGTGGCACTATATGGCAGAGTACAAGCATCTGTTCAACACCGACCGTCTGACAGTAGGCAAATATTGTGATCCAGCACCGTCGACTGCATTCTTTCCTCAGGATTCTCCTGGAAGAAGCGGATTGTTTGTCGGCTACAATATAGTGAAAGCTTATTTGGATGCCAATACTAATGTGACACTTCAGGAGCTGATGAACAACAACGACGCATCAGAAATTCTGGAAATGTCTGGATATAATCCAAAATAATTTGATTATCAAAGAAATATAACAAAAGAACTATATTCATGTAAAAACGTGTTATAGTTCCTTTTTGATTTTCAATCTATGATTAATTCAATATTACATATTTTATCTTTCTTTGTGGTTTTGACAATAATTCCTACTTCTTGTTATTTAAGTCCACAAAGAGAATCCGACACATCTGAAAAAGGACTTAAAGGCAAAGTAAAATATGTAAAACTGAACGAATCATATACAGAAGAATATAATAAAGACGGATACCTCGTAAAATTTATTTATCCGTGCAACGATTATGATGAATACAAGTATGATTGGCATGGCTACCTCAAAGAAATGACATCTGCACATTTACTTGACTACAAAATAACTTGTGATAACACTTTTGACAATGAGGGGAGGATTGTGCACATAGTAAGTTACGAAAACAATGATGGAGATAAATCGGTGATTTCAGAAACGTTTTTCACTTATGATGATCAAGGAAATCTTGCTACAAAAGAGACTCTCCACCCAGAAGATTCCTTAAAACTATTTTTTAAATACACTTACGACAATAAAAACCGTAAGTTTGAAATCAACGCTTTTATCTCTGATAAAGATACAGAATCCAATATCGTTGAAAAATACGACACATTGGGCAATGTGTTAGAGCAGGTCAACCACAACGATACAATAAAGAAAATTATATATTTCTATGACTCTCTAGGTTTTATTTCCGAAAAAAGATTCTTTGACACAAAAGACAGTATCATAGAAAAAGAGATATTTCGTTGTGACGAGCATGGCAACTGGCTAGAGAGACAGCGTGTTGACAACAACGGAAATGTCTTGGAAAAAGAAACAAGAGAAATAGAGTATTTCGACTAGGTAGCCTTGTAAATTTGTCATATTATAAAACAAAGAGTATGCCAATTTGTCGTATATTCAATCTGGCATACAATTTGATTTTTATGAGATGTAATATTTTTTAAATTTGAACATGAACAATTTCGATGATATGAACGAAGAAAACGGTGAATTTATTCCAGTGATTGCAGACGGTGGAGTGCCGGAAGAATATAAATTAGATAAGACAGAAGGACTCATGACACTGGCATTACGCAATGTAGTGCTGATGCCCGGTGTTGTTTTGCCAGTACAACTAGGAAGAGCAAAATCAAAATATGCAGCAAAACGGACTAAATCGTTAAACGAGCCATTGGTAGTGGTCACTCAGAGAGATGCACATGAGGATGAGCCAACCAAGAAGGATCTATATGACGTTGGTGTCGTAGGAAATGTTGTGAAAATACTAGATATGCCAAACGGACAAAGCACAGCAATCATCCAAGGTTTACGCCGTGTGATGATAAAAGACCTGCGTGTTCAGTCTAATTTCTTGGAATCGGATGTAGTGCTTCTTGAAGAGATGCTCCCTGAAGACGAAGAGAAACGAGAGTTTGACGCAATACTTGATTCTGTCAAAGAGAGATCAGAGCAGATACTAAAAGCGTCATCCGGAGCAGTGCCAATGGAAGCAATGTTTGCTCTTCGCAATATAGAAAGCAGCATCTCATTTGTAAATTATGTAGCGGCAAACTTCCCATTTTCTGTAATAGACAAACAGAACATGTTGGAATGCGGTTCATTGAAAGAGCGCGCCCTAATACTATTGTCGCTGCTCAACAAAGAGATGCAGCTTGCGTCGCTGAAACAGAATATCCGAGAAAAGACAAACCGTCAGATCGACCGTCAGCAGCGCAACTATTTCCTACAGCAACAGATGAAGACAATCAAGGATGAACTTGATGAAAATGGAGACGATGAGGATTATTCACGTCTGCTTGCCGAGTCTGATAAAAAGAAATGGAACAAGAAGATCAAAGACGTGTTTATGAAGGAGTTAGGTAAACTAAACCGACTTCCTCAGCAATCACTTGACTATTCTACTCAAGTGACATATCTTGAAAACATGCTTGCTTTGCCTTGGGATGTCAAGACGAAGGAGACTCTTTCATTGAAGAACGCACAAGAGGTGCTCGACCGTGATCATTACGGCATGGAGGATATCAAAGACAGAATCCTTGAACATCTTGCTGTGATGAAACTTCGTGGAAATATGAAGTCGAATATCCTTTGCTTGTATGGCCCTCCAGGAGTAGGTAAGACATCTTTAGGAAAATCCATCGCAGAAGCTCTTGGCAGAAACTATGTGCGTGTGGCACTTGGCGGAATCCATGACGAAAGCGAAATACGTGGTCATCGCCGCACATACGTCGGTGCAATGCCTGGACGTATACTAAAAGCGATGAAGGATGCAGGTTCGAGCAATCCCGTCTTCATACTTGATGAGATCGACAAGGTAAGCCATGCAGACGGATTCCACGGAAGCCCTGATTCTGCATTGCTTGAAGTGCTTGATCCTGAGCAAAATAAGAATTTCCACGATAATTATCTAGACGTGGATTACGACTTGTCTAACGTGATGTTTATCGCTACAGCCAACGACATCAGCAATATCAGCCAGCCGTTGAAAGACCGTATGGAGTTTATCAATATCGGTGGATATTCACAAGAAGAGAAGCTGCAGATCGCAAAGCGTCATATCGTACCAAAAATCGCGGCTGAACTTGGAGTTTCATTGGAGGAAGTCACATTCACGGACGAAGCATTGAATAAAGTGATTTCCGGCTACACAATGGAAAGCGGTGTGCGTGGATTGGAGAAACAGATTCGCAAGATCTATCGTAAGCTTGCCAAGAAGATTGTGATGAAAGAAGAATTCAAGTCGACAGTCGACGTGGAGGATATCCAGGAATACCTTGGAAAAAAAGAGGTTCCGCATGAGCTTTACGAAGGCAATGACAATATTGGTGTTGTGACAGGATTGTCTGTTACAAGCTACGGTGGTGAGATCCTGTTTATTGAGACATCATTGTCGAAGAGCAAAAATCCTACACTTACAGTCACTGGTCAGATCAGGGATGTGATGAAAGAGTCGGCAATGCTTGCGATGCAATACGTAAAATGTTCTGCCGACACATTAGGCATCGACCCTACAGTCTTTGACGACACAGCCGTGCATATCCACGTGCCAGATGGTTCAACACCGAAGGATGGTCCGTCAGCCGGTATCACAATGGCAACAGCACTTGCATCTGCGTTCACAGGCAGAAAAGTGAAAGCAAATTTGGCAATGTCTGGAGAAATCACGTTGAGAGGAAAAGTCACAGCAGTTGGTGGAATCCGTGAAAAGACTTTGGCTGCCAAACGTGCCGGAATCAAAGAGATTATCTTGTGTAAGGATAATCAGAAAGATGTGGAGGAGATCAAGCCAGATTATCTTGAAGGCGTGACGTTCCACTACGTTGATAATGTGCAGGATGTGTTCAAATTAGCATTGGTATAAATTCAATGATATGAAAAAATGGGGGAGACGCGGGAAATCGCGTCTCTTTTTGTTTTCTGAGGCAAATAATAAATATGGATAAAGATAAAATAAAGAAGGACGTATCGCACAGATGCATCCTTCTTGTTGTTATTTGTGAGAGCCTTTATTCTCCTTCAAATTTTACTGCGATCTCGATTTGACCGATTTTATGTCTGTCGTAATTATAAGGATCGCTAATCACTTTGATGATACCGCATTTCCCCTCTTGTGTTTTGAATCCAATAAGAGTTCCTTCCGGCCAGCCAAAACCATCAGAGAAATAAATATCTGATGACTTATCTACCTGATTTCTTACGATCTTCGCTGATTCAAACACGTGCAACAGCCCAGAAACTGTTTTCAAAGTATCAAACTTTGTAGATGTGAAATCATCAGGCAAAATATAGAACGAAGTGGAACGTGTTGATAGATCAACTGCTGTCAGCTGATTCAAATCAACAGATGTTCCTCCGGCAAGGAAATACTTCGGATATGTAGTGTTTGTACTTGAAGCATAATCAAATGATGATTTTAATTTTTCAGTAAAATCAAAAGTTCTTACAGTGTCATAATAAGCGAAAGCAAAATCAAAGTTGCTTGCAGTGCTGATTTTCATCTCTTTTGCATTAAAAAACATATCCTGTCCATACTGATTGTCCAGCACAAACTCGCCAGAAAGGACTTTCTTCAACTCTTTTGTCTCCTGCTTAGGCTCGTCTTTACCTTCTTCTTCCTCATTGTCTTTGCACGAAAAAAATCCAGTGCATAAAACACTCATTAAAACAATAAACTTAATACTTGTTTTCATGTTTACTAAATTTTAAGTATTTATTGAACTTTGACTTTAAATGTAAATTGAACACGGCAATCTGTTGCAGATGTTCCAGGCTCATGACTTAAAACATTATTAAATAAACCTCTATAATGATGACTTTCAGTGAATTCATTAGTCAACTGAAGCTCAATAGTCACTTTGCCATTATTATTGTCAAGAATATCAGAAAGAACATATTCTTTATAGAATGCATTGTAATCATCATACTCGTGACGGTTTCCACAGCCACATGGCTTGTCCCACTCATACAATTGTGCATCAACTACTAATTTAGTGCCTTCATATCTACTATAATCGATAGTGAAAGGAACAGAATGTCCAGCCATTGGTGCTTCTATTGTTTTTCCAACAGGTACATTAATTGCTCCACTTTCTGAAATAGGTTGGTTTAGCACGTAAAACCAAGATGACAATTCTCCATCTGGATATTTAAGACGTAGCTTGATTGTGCCACAAACATCATTTTCTCCCTTTACTCCATAGAAATTTTCTGCAGTTATTGATGCATTTGTTGATTTACAGTTTCTTGCGATATATTCAGTAGCGTTCACAACTCCAAACTCATCATAGTTAGAAAGTCTTCTCAATGTGAATGCGATTGGTTTAGATGGAGATTCCTTAGAGAAATCACCTCCATTTGTGATAAATTCAATCATCTTCTCATAACCCTTGACTGCTCCAACAGCATCCTTAGAGGATCCTCCAATCACAGTTCCAGAAATGGAATAATCCTTCAATTTTTTATAAGCAGTCGTAGAATCATTTAGAACGATACTGCTTTTACGCAATTTGAATGAAGAGTTCAAGACATTTGCGACAGAATCTGATTTTTCATTACTTTCAACGCAAAAATAGGCGGCACGTCCATATTTAATGCTAGAAACATAAACGGGAACAGTACTTCCTCCTCCTATTGCTTGTCTTAAATCAGAGGCAGACACAGATGAGGCGAAAAACTTTGATGGAGACGACGGAGCATCAACATTGACTGTGTAATAAACTTGTTGGAATTTCACCAAATATTTTGATGTTGTGCTTGTCTTGGAAAAATCAAAATTATCACGCAATTTCAATTTGTTGTATTCAACACTTGCTCCAACAGCCATTGCTAATTGTTCTTCTGACACAATCTCTTTGATCTCAAAAGAGCAAGATGCAGGAGTCGCACCGTCAACACCCGAATCATACATCATATCTTTCATAGACTGTGTCAAACTAGACAATGAAGGTTTTTCAACTGTCCTGACAACATCCCCCACAATGTTCGGAAAATCTGTAGAAATAGTTAAAGGTCCTCTTTCCAGAACAATTTGTCTGTATGATCCTTCTGCAACTGAGTTGCCATCTAAAATACTACCGGGATAAATCACATCAGAAGTAGGATCCATCAAAAGAACCTCGGAAAAAGATTCACTTGCTTTGTACTTTGTACATTCACAATACGTCTTAGTGTTTTCATCAATTTCTGTAAGAACATCTCCAATTTGTTCATTTCCTCCAACATTTGGTTGGATTGGATCCCCTAAACCGAAAATGAAACCATCCAATGTTTCGGCAGGTTCTGAACTTTCTGGTTCGACCTCCTCATCTTTACAAGAACACGTAAATAGGACTGCTACAATACCTATCGCACATGGCGATAAAAACTTTTTTAACCTCATGTTTTTTTTTCTTTAATTATTTTTGATTACGCAAAATTACAAGTTATTCCTGTTTGTACAACCATTGTCTGTCACTTTTTTTTGTTAAAAAATCTAAAAAAGATGCGACTAAATTCCTATTTTTTTGTGTAAATTGATATTTGTAAAGATTAATCGGGTAGTGCAACCATCCAAAAAACAAAAAAACCCGACATAAATGCCGGGCTTAGAAATCTATATTCTTTCTATTAATAAGTCAAGGATACCTTTACAGAAGATGCTTCACGAAGAGAAGCTCCTACATAATTTAGGACTTTTCCTAAATAAATCTTCTCTCCTGACTGATATGCAAAATAATTAACATTGTTAATACTTGCTTTCAAATCCTCAGCAGCTACATCTTTTAATGCAACTTCCAAAAGACCCTTATTTCCAGAAAGATAACCATTATAATCTTCTTCTGTCAATGCTACAAACTTTCCATTTCCTGATATCTTAGCATATACAGAACCATCTTCAGTCTCTGAATATGGAGTAAATGTGAAATCACCCAATTTAGTGTTGTCTGAATTAAAATCAACAACGTAACCGTTAGAGAAGTTTCTTGAACTTGCAGAAAGAGCCTTTCCTGTACCTTCTACAATAAATTTTCTGTTCTTGCCATTGATAGACAATGCGTAAGAACCCTCGATAGCAGGGAAAGTGATGCTGTAGATAGAGTCTGTGATAGAAGCGTTACCAGAAACGTTAACCTTTCCTAGGAAGCTGTTAGAAACTGTGAATGACACAGTAGCTGGATCAACATTTGTCTTGTTGCGAAGAATCACGTCTACGCTGATGCTGTCTGAGTTGATTCCGTCAGCAAGCAATGTGTTTGCCTTGATTGTGTCTCTTAGAGAATCTGGTGTAGATTTGTTAAGTCTGAAAGAGAACTGATCTGGATAAACCACCTTCTTTGGTGTTGTGTCTACAGGAACCACTGGAGCTGGTTCTGGCTCTGGATCATCATCATCCTTGTTACATGAACCAAGTGTCATAACACTTGCTACTGTTGCCATAAGGCAAAGGAGTTTACCTCCGTTTAATGCTTTGATAGTCATTGTTCTTTAATATTTTGTTATTTTATTAATTCTGGACTAAATTTCAAACTATTTTGAAATTCCATTCATTTGCAAAATTATCAATTTGTCTACAACAAAACAAATAAAATATTATTAATTTTGCCACGCTGTACAATTATGTAGAATAATGTTTATAATCGGATGTTGAGAAAGATATATTATACTTTGAATAGTGGGAAAAATATGAAGTTTGCCTACTATTTGCGTTGTTATATGCGATTGTTGGAGCCTCGTTGTTTGTGCAGGAATCGTTTGCCACGCCTTCTTGCCCAAATAGAATCTCGACAAGATCGCGATTATATCATGAGGCGTGTGGATTATTATTGTAAGACAAACACTCCTGTCGTTTTACCAAATACTGCGGAATGTCTAAGTGATTCTTGGAAAAAGGTATGTGGCGGTAATGTGTATATGCATGACACATACGAATTTACAAGGTTTTTCCCAGGTGAAAAAAAATGGGGTTTTGAGCCTGGCGACGTGACGTATGTGCCTGAATTTCCATCAGTGGTTAAAAGTCGTCCTCTATGTGAAAACAATCAGAATTCTATCGTTTTGAAACTTGATAAGGTTCGCCATTTTATTTTCGTGGATGACGAAAAATCGTTTGAAGAAAAGGATTTTAAGGTTGTTTTTCGTGGAAAAATTGCAGGGAAACAGTCGAGAAAAGATTTTATGGCAAAATTTTATGGAAATCCTCTTTTTGATGTGGGCGACGTGGGGCGCAAGACTGACTCTCCCGCTGAGTGGAGAACTGGCAAAATGACAATTAAAGAACATCTTGATTGCCAATTTATAATGGCAATAGAGGGGAATGACGTTGCGAGCAATTTAAAATGGGTTATGTCTTCCAACTCTTTAGCGGTCATGCCTCGTCCAACTTGTGAGACATGGTTTATGGAAGGAACGTTGATTCCTAATTATCATTATGTTGAGGTGGCACCAGATTTCTCAGATGTTGAAGAACGTGTACGTTATTATCACGATCATCCAGAAGAAGCAAAAGCTATTATTGAGCACGCCCATGAATATGTTGCACAATTTATGGACAAGCAACGTGAGGATTTGATTTCTTTAGCTGTATTGAATAAATATTTTAAAATGGTGTAGGGGCATCATTATTATTTTCCAAAACAGATAGATGGTCTGTCACAAGTGAGGATTCAAAAGGACGGAACGCCCTTACATTCTCACCATCCGTGAACCCGAAGGGTGAGCGGAATAATTTTTATATAAAATACGGTCTTTAACAATCCTCTATTTACATACATATTTATTAAAAACGTAACAGGCATATTAAATTAACGTGAGTACGATGAATTGTAATCTGTGAATCATTTTCCACTTTTGATTGAAATCTAACCTCCTTTTCTCATAAAAAGGCGAAGTCTTTCTCTGCAAACTTTTTCTCTCTGTGGTTTTATTAAATTTTATGTGCTCGCCTACGGCTCGCACGTTGGAAGGGGTTAGAACGTTCCGTCCTTAACAATCCTCATTTATGACACTCCAACTATCTTTTTGATTTCGTCGAACTCACGTTAAATTAAATATGGCAGGCACAAGGTCTGCCCCTACAAACACAAAAAGAGCGACATTTTGCAATGCCGCTCTCTTTATTATAATGGACCACTTATTAATATTCCATCTTGCTCATACGAACGTAGCTCTGGTAACGCTTCTTAGCCATTTCCTCACTAGCGTTGAACAAATCCTGAGCCTCAGAAGGGTACATCTTCATTACAGAAGCGTAACGGTTCTCACCCTTCAAGAAATCCTGGAACTTAGAGTAGTCAGGCTCCTTAGAGTCAAGAGTAAATGGATTCTTACCCTCTGCCTCAAGAGCTGGGTTGAATCTCCATAGATGCCAGTAACCGCACTCAACAGCCT
>DGHQ01000022.1:41609-43562 GCA_002392915.1 Bacteroidales bacterium UBA3844
CAACAGCCTTCTTCTCCTCAGCCTGTGCCTTACCCATACCTGCCTTCAAACCGTGGTTGATACATGGTGCGTAAGCGATAACCAAAGATGGACCGTCGTATGCCTCTGCCTCCTTCAATGCCTTCAAGCACTGAGCTGGGTTAGCACCCATAGCGATCTGAGCAACGTAAACGTATCCGTAAGTTGTTGCGATCATACCAAGGTCTTTCTTACGTACTCTCTTACCTGATGCGGCAAACTTAGCGATTGCACCAAGAGGAGTTGCCTTAGACGACTGACCACCTGTGTTAGAGTAAACCTCTGTATCAAGTACTAGGATGTTTACATTCTTACCAGATGCGATTACATGGTCAAGACCACCGTAACCTATATCGTAAGAAGCACCGTCACCACCAATGATCCACTGGCTTCTCTTAATCATGTAGCCCTTAAGCTCTGACAACTGCTTGCAGTGGTTGCACTTGTCCTTGTTTGCGTCGATGATAGGAAAGATCTTGTCGCAGATCTCAGACGACTTAGCAGCGTCGTTCTTATTCTCGATCCATGACTTGAACAACTCCTTAGCATCTGCTGGAGTGCAGTCTGAAGCGATAGCGTCGTTCATTACAGCCTCAATTCTTGCACGCATCTTCTCGTTAGCAAGCTCCATTCCTAGACCGAACTCACAGAAGTCCTCGAACAAAGAGTTTGCCCAAGCTGGACCGTGACCCTTCTCGTTAGTTGTGTATGGAGTTGAAGGAATTGAACCAGAGTAGATTGAAGAACATCCTGTTGCGTTTGCTACGATCTCACGCTCACCGAACAACTGAGAAATTAGCTTAACGTATGGAGTCTCACCACAACCTGAACAAGCTCCTGAAAACTCGAACAATGGAGTAGCCAATTGGCTGTTCTTAACATTAGCTGTGATATCAACTAGGTTCTGCTTAGACTTAACGTTATTAACTGCGTAATCCCAGTTAGCAGCCTCAGTAGCTGTAGCTGCTGAACTTGGATCGAAAGGAACCATCTTAAGTGCGTTCTTGCCCTTCTCATCGTTGTTACCAAGACATACGTCTACACAGTTACCACAACCAAGACAGTCCATAACACCTACCTGGATTCTGAAGTTCATACCCTTCAAAGCAGCTGGTGCCTTCATCTCACGAACATCACCCTTGATACCCTTAACCTCGTCAGCATCCATAACGATTGGGCGGATACATGAGTGAGGACAAACGTATGCACAGTTGTTACACTCTACACAGTCTGCTGCGTTCCAAACTGGAACGAATGTTGATACTCCACGCTTCTCGTAAGCGGCTGTACCTGCAGGCCACTCACCACACTCAATACCCTTGAATGCAGAAACTGGTAGAAGGTCACCATTCTGTGCGTTGATTGTACGTACAACATCGTGGATGAACTTAGGATCGTTGTGTGCCTCCTCCTTGTCGTCAGCAAGATTTGCCCATGAAGCATCTACTGTCAACTTCTTGTACTCACCACCACGATCAACTGCAGCGTAGTTCTTGTCTACAACATCCTGACCCTTCTTACCGTATGACTTAACGATGAACTTCTTCATCTGCTCTACAGCTAGATCAACAGGGATAACCTCTGTGATACGGAAGAATGCCGACTGAAGAATTGTGTTAGTTCTGTTGCCAAGTCCGATCTCCTGAGCGATCTTAGTAGCGTTGATATAGTAAACTGTGATATTGTTCTGTGCAAAATATCTCTTAACCTTGTTTGGTAGGTTCTTAACCAACTCCTCACCATCCCAGATTGTGTTCAATAGGAACGTACCGTTCTTACGAAGACCACGAGTTACATCGTACATCTTCAAGTAAGCCTGAACGTGGCAAGCTACAAAGTTAGGAGTAGTTACCAAGTATGTTGAACGGATCTGGTTGTCACCGAAACGAAGGTGTGAACAAGTGAAACCTCCTGACTTCTTAGAGTCGTAAGAGA
>DGHQ01000054.1 GCA_002392915.1 Bacteroidales bacterium UBA3844
TCGATGCAAACATAGGAACTACGTGAGGGTATGTTTGCCAGATGTGTGGATTTACCAACAATTATGAATTATGAATATTGCATTATGAATTTTATATGTACTCGCCTTCGGCTCGTACTTGGCAGGGAGGGTTAGGGCGTTCCGCCCTTAACAATTCTCAATTACAATGACCAATTAATCAATCATAAGATAAGGTCTGGAATATAACAGATAAAGACGGGGTACACCCCGTCTCTACATACGATTATACAAACAATTTCTTTATGATATCTGGTCTTCCAAGGCTTTTCAGATCACGGATAATCTCCTGTTTATACTCTTTCTTATACCAGAAAAAGAATTTACGTTGGTCTTCCTTGTCTTTCTTTGTGCGCGGTGTATACACTTTCTCCAATGTATATGGATTGATGCCTGTGTAATACATCTCCGTGGCAAAGGTCATAGGTGTCGGTGTGAAATCCTGCACTTGCTCCAGATTGAATCCCATTGCTTTCGTGCGAGCGGCAAGCATCGCCATGTCGACGCGATGGCATCCGGGATGTGAACTGATGAAATACGGTATTATCTGCTGGCGTAGACCTGCCTTGCCACAAATTCTATCAAACTCTTTCTTGAATTTCTCAAACTGCGAAAAACTTGGTTTGCGGATCAAACATAGCACTCCGTCTTCGGTATGCTCTGGAGCCACCTTCAATCGTCCGCTCACATGATTGGTGATCAATTCCTCCGCGTATGCCTGATGACTTGCGTTTGCCTTCGGATCCTTGTCTTCATGCAAAATCAAATCGTATCTGACACCGCTACCAATGAACGACTTCTTTATCTTCTTCAGTTTGTCCACCTCTTTATAAAGCGCGATAAGCGACGAATGGTCCGTGTTCATATTCGGACACACTTTCGGGAAGGCACAGCTTGGGCGTTTGCACTTTTTGCACAATTCCTGATTTCGTCCACGCATCTCGTACATATTTGCGCTCGGACCTCCAAGATCCGACAGATAGCCCTTGAATTCAGGATGCTCACACACCTCCTTCACCTCCCTCATTATACTCTCCTTGCTTCGTGAAGTGATATGTTTGCCCTGATGCGCACTGATCGCGCAGAATGAGCAACCACCAAAACATCCTCTGTGAATATTGATACTGAACTTGATCATATCGTAGGCTGGGATTCGTTTGCCCTTATATTTAGGATGTGGAAGACGTGTGTATGGCAGATCAAACGAAGCGTCCAAATCCTTCGACTCCATCACAGGGAAAGGAGGATTAACAACCGTAACATGGTTTTTATCAACACGTTGGATAAGACGACGTGCCTCCATCTTATTACTTTCCTCCTCTATCACACGGAAATTCTTCGCCTGCTTCATCTTGTCTTTGCAGCACTCAAGATGAGGAAAAAGCTCAAATGTCTCACCGTCGTATTCAGGAATCTTATTTCCTTCAATTAAATATGAAGTCTGTGGCACATCATGCATATCAAAAATGCTTTCTCCTCTCTTGCACCTGTTGGCAATCTCTTTAAGTGGCAATTCTCCCATTCCATAAATAAGAAGATCAGCCCCGCACGTGGCAAGAATAGTCGGCATCAAGGTGTCGTCCCAATAATCATAATGGGTAAGACGACGGAGACTAGCCTCCAATCCTCCAATCACAACCGGAACATCAGGATAAAGTTCTTTCAATATTTTCGTGTAGACGGTGGTGCAACGATCCGGACGAAAACCTGCCTTTCCATCGGGAGAATAGGCGTCGTCACTACGTTTTCTCAACCCAGCGGTGTAATGGTTCACCATTGAATCCATACAGCCAGATGTGACCGCAAAAAACATTCGTGGTTTACCAAATTTCTTGAAATCACGGTAATCACCATGCCAATCAGGTTGCGGCACAAGAGCCACTCGCAATCCGTACGACTCCAAACATCTGCCGACCACAGCACCCGCAAACGAAGGGTGGTCGACATACGCGTCGCCAGAAAACAAGACTACATCCACGTAATCCCATCCTCTCAAATCTGTCTCTTTTTTAGTAGTAGGCAGAAAATCTGTAAGTCTGTACTCTTTTGGCATAATATATTATTTTGGTTGATGATTGATGGTTGATGATTGATGGTTGATGATTCAAACCCAAATCTCTATTCTCTCATCTCTATTCTCTCATCTCTTAATTATCTCATATTTACATCGGATCGACATCAATCTGCACAAACACACTCTTGTGATGAAGCAGAATATTGTCGACACACTGTTTCATAATCATTTTTGACGGTGAGACGTTGGTGTTGACATCAAGTTTCACCATTATCTTACGTATATGCAACGCCTGGATCCTTGTAACTACGGGAAGATCCGGACCATATACAAACTGTCCGAAATGGGAACGCAACACCGCCGCCAACTCATACGCCGCCGCCTCTGTTTTATCCACATCCTTACCCTTTACCATAAGGTTTATCAGGCGATAGAATGGCGGATAACGGAATGCTGTACGCTCATTCAGCTGTGAGAGATACATACTCCTGTAGGAATTCTTACACACCTGATCCACAACCGGATGCTTCACATCACTCGTCTGCAACACCACCAAGCCTCGTTTGCCATGCCGGCCGGCTCGTCCTCCCACTTGTGAAATCAACTGGAAAGCTCGCTCATGCGCACGGAAATCCGGATAATGGAGCATGGAGTCTGCGCTTAAGATTCCCACTACCCTCACCTTCTCAAAATCCAAACCTTTGGAAATCATCTGCGTGCCGACAAGGATATCAGTCTTGCCACGCTCAAAATCTGAAATTATCGACTCGTAGTTTTTACGTGATTTGGCGACATCCAAATCAAGGCGAGCCACTTTTGCGGCAGGAAAAATTTTGCTGATCTCCTCTTCTGCCTTCTCTGTGCCAAACCCACGGTTGCTGAGTGTGGGATTGCCACACGACGGACAGAATTGCGGAACCGGAATTGTATAGCCACAATAGTGGCATACCAGAGAATTATCTTTGCTATGAAGAGTCAGGCTCACATCACAATAGATGCAGCGTGGCACGTAGGCACAACTTCTGCACTCCATGTATGGAGAATATCCACGTCGGTTCTGAAACAAAATCACCTGCTCATGATTGGACAACGCGCGACTCATCTCGTCGATCAACTTCTGGCTGAACAATCCCGTCATCTTCTTCTGCAGACGCTCCGTCTTCACATCAACCACATTGATCTCAGGCAATTGGATATCCGCATAACGAGTCAAAAGCTCCACAAAACCATATTTCTTTGTCTGTGTGGCAAGATAATAGCTTTCTATCGACGGAGTGGCAGAGCCGAGCAAAACCTTTGCATTATGAATTTTAGCAAGCACTATTGCCGCATTACGGGCATGATAGCGAGGCGCAGGATCATATTGTTTGTAGGTGTTTTCATGCTCTTCATCCACAATCACGACTCCAAGATTACGGAATGGAAGGAAGATAGACGAGCGGACACCGAGAATCACTTTGTACTCCTTTTCTGGCGAGAGCATATTCTGCCACACCTCAACTCTCTCATTATCTGAGAATTTGGAGTGATAGATACCAAGTTGTTCGCCAAACACACGACGAAGACGAGTCGTCAGCTGAGTGGTGAGAGCAATCTCAGGAAGCAGGAACAACGCCTGTTTGCCGCTTGCAATGGCTTCATCAATAAGTTTGATATAAATCTCCGTTTTTCCGCAAGAGGTGACTCCATGCAAAAGCACAACATCTTTCTGCTGGAAATTGGAAATAATCTCATCGTAGGCTTTATTCTGGGCATCGGTAAGTGGATAGCGATCCACCACATTAGCAAATTTACTATTGTCGATCCTGCCGATCTCCTTGTCGTAAAGGCGGAAAATATCCTTTTTTATCAATCCCTGTAAGACGGCGGGCGACGCGTCTGCTTTAGCCAGGAGTTCCTTTTTAGTCACCTCCTTCTGCTCTCCTTTCACATAAAAACTCGACATTGACAGGAATTTAAGCAGAAGTTCAAGCTGTTTTGGCGAACGTTCCAGTTCAGCCGCAGCCTTATTCATTGCGTCAGTATCAAGCAGGCGGTCGGAGACAGTAACGTATGTCTCCATTTTGGGTTTATAGCCATCCTTCAGCTGTTCATTCAGAGTGATGGCACCCTTGGCAAGAAGCGACTGCATAGTGGGAAGAAGATTCTTCACTTTGACCAACTTGCTAAGTTCCTCAATACTTGTCTGTTTGGAAGTAGAGAGGTTTTCCATCACTGCCAATTCCGTCTTCTTAAGCGGTTCAATCTCCTCAAAATCCTCATTTGCGGCGACGAGAGTCTCGCTCTCCATCTTCAAGCCAGACGGCAATGCGGCTTTCATCACCTCGCCAAGACTACATATATAATAGTCTGCAATCCATTTCCAAAGATTAAGTTGAGATTGGGTGACGACAGGATTCAGATCCAGCACAGAAATGATTTCCTTGATCTCTATGTCATCGTCGAAATCATCAAATATTTGGGAGACGATGCCAGTATAAAGTTTCTTTTTTCCCACAGGCACCACCACCCTGCCACCGACAATCACGTCGGCAGCCAACTCATCAGGCACTGCGTAAGTCAGCACACGGTTGAGAGCGAGCGGAAGAATCACACTGACATATTTCATCTATGATGGAAATCAATTATTTTTCAAAGATACTGAAAATAATTCATAATTTAGAATGCATGATTCATAATGAACTAAGTTCAAATCATACAAAAAGCAGATAATTTAGCATTCCGCTTTAAGCATTTTAAATTTACTTAATAATCGGGAACCTCACAATGAATGTTGTTCCGACACCCTCTTCCGTTTCAAATGAGATGTCACCTTTACATGCGGTGACGATACTCTTGGTGATGGCAAGCCCCAGACCCATTCCACTGTTTTTAGTGGTGAAATTAGGTTCAAACATACGTTTTTGGATATCAGGTTTGACACCAGTACCATTATCCTTCACACGCACCTCCACATTCATATCCGATGTAGAAAGAGAGACATTGACAAAGCCCATCTGATCTTCTGGAATTGCCTGAATAGCGTTTCGGATAAGGTTGTTGAACACCTGCATCAACTGTTTCTCGTTTCCAAGGATATATACAGGATGATTTACTGTAATGTCAGACTGCACAATCACACCCTCTGGATTATGCAAGTAGAGAGCGACAGCATTACGCAATCTCACCACGATGTCGACACGTTCTGGCTCCACCGCCGTCACCTTAGCAAAATCAGAGAATTCAGTGGCGATACGGGCAAGATTCTCAATCTGTTCGACAAGCAAATCCGCAGTATGGTTGAAATACTCCTCAAAATGTTCAGGATCCATCTCCTGTTTACGCTGTGCAGCCTGAATCGACAATTTCATAGGAGTAAGCGGATTCTTAATCTCATGAGCGATAGATCTTGCCATATCACGCCATGCCGTCTCACGCTCGCTTCGCGCAAGTTTTTCAGCAGACACGACAAGTTCGTCAACCATTGCATTATATCTGGAGACTAATTGACCTATCTCATCATTCTTATTTGAATAATAGATTTTTTCATTGGCGTTTGTAAGCTGTAGACGCTGCAGTTTATTACTGATTTCATAAATCGGAGCGGAAATTCTCATGTTGATCCACCAAACGACAAAGAACGAGAGTGTGATCACAATCAAGAAAGCGTCGAGCACAAACACAATATAGTTGAAGACATCCGAATTACGGTTTTTATCCAACACATTGTTCAGCACCTGGACATATCCCACCTGGACATTATTGGCATTATAGAGATAAGCATACTCAGTGGCATACTTCTTACCCAATATCGACTCTTCTGTTTTCGGATAAAGAGTAAGATTGCATTTTGCGTTAGCATTCATAATACGTGAAGCTCCCTCATTTTTACGTCGTGCTCCAAGGCCTTTAAGGTCACTACTTGATGCAGAATGTTGGAATCCATTTGAGTCGTAGATGATGATATCTGAGTGGAGCACCATAGAATACTCTTGAAGAATATAGTCAAGATTGCCTGACGAAATCATCTCTAGATCAGAATGCGTACCTAGTTTTTCCTGCAAAGCAGACTGCAAAGTCATAATCTTCGTGTTACTGTTGTACTGCATTTCCTGTTCATACTGACGAAGGAAGAAAGTGAACGACAGCCATGCTGTTGCGATGAAAGCTATTGCAAGAGGAGCCAAAAGCCACAATAGCATTCTGGAGAATATTGAGTTTCTGATACTCTTGTTTTTCAGATATTTGATAATATAGTATACAACGACCCAAAAAAGGAAAATTCCAAATATGGTGGAAACAAGAATCAGATGCATATTGATTGTTATTTCCGGCAAACTACAGACAATATAGCCTCCTTTGCCAAAAGAACGCACATAATGGTGATAACCATTAATATTATACGAATATGCATGTTCACCACGACGCAAAGCTGTGCTATGAGGAGGATAATGATAATCTCCCGTCCACATCTGAAGTTCTCCGTTGTAATATTTTGCCAGAGCAAGATTATTCCATTGAGAAGTGTAACTACTATACTTAAGATTGTTTGTTTCAGACGACAAACGATTATATAGAAGTGACGGATAAAACTTCACATACATATCTATTCCCTGATAGTGGAATTTAGCCAAATATACCAGAGAGAGAGCAGCGTCAGCATTTAGATAAAAATTATGATTATGTACCCTTCTACAACTATTTTTAATAAATGAAGGCGGCACCGTAGTATATTTCAGGGAATTACGGTCTCGAAGATGAATGGCAGAACCAGGACGAGACAACTGGATATCAAAGTCATACTTTCTCCAATAATCAGTGAAATACTTCTCACGCAGACGAGTTTCTATCTCCAATTGTCGATTCACAGTATCCACAAGATATGCCTTTAATACCACATCCTGACGGAATTTACTCTCGACATTATCCATCAACTGCTCCAATGTGGAATCATAATTCATCAACGCATTCGACTCAATGCGGCTTGCCAGATTACTGATCTTAAACTCGTTTCTTGCAGAACTTAGCTTAATCAACAGAGCGACCGCAAAATTCAAAATCAAAAAAGCTAGCAATCCAATAAAAATATTTCTGGATTGTATTTTATAGAAAAAGAATATATCTTTCACTAATAGCATAGCTATCATCCATGGGAAAGTATATTTCACCGAATCGTCATCAACAAGAAATACAATAAAAAAGAATATTGAAAAATTCACGACTCGAATTACAATCACTGACTTAATGGACAAACGCCTTTGAGTAAGACTCATAAGATGTGCTACAATATTGGCATACAGAATAATCCATACAACAAACACAAAGAGAGCCAAACAGGTCTCTTTGGATATATCCTGCACATATGGGACCGCCAAATCGACATTCGATCTATTATAAATAAAAACTCTTGCCATAGCATAAACAACCACACCAAGCGTAATAATCAGGACATGACCTAAATAGGCAATCAGAAAATGCCATTTATCACCAGAAAACAAAAGTTCACTTGGTAGCAGTCGTTTAATCACTAGAGAGTAATAAAGAATAATGATTATAGTATAAAGCAAAACCACACCAAGCGGTGTTCCCGAACTGTCATCAAACAAACTTCCACCAAATATATATGCAGGCTGACGAATTGAGCCACAAAACAAGACAAAAAGCAAAATACATCCTACAATACCCGCAAAATATAGTTTGGACAATTTTCCGTCATTATATCTCAAGAAAATAACACGCAACAAGAGATACATGAATATTCCAAATATAATCCAACTGAAAAAACATATCCGTTTACACAATTGGTCAGGCACTGAAATTGTGACATTCTGCAAACGGAACAATTCTGCTCCATTGTTGCCATTAACAACAATAGCATCAAGATTCTCCGTACCTACAAATCTCACATGGTTAGGCAAATTAAATCCTTCGCAAAACTTATCTACCTTCATTTCATGAGGATAATAGAATGTCTTGACCTTTATCAAGGCTATATAGTGATAATCCCCTGATGATATTTTGGAGCCGACGGTATGATAATTCGCAGCACAATAATAGAATTCTGATTTGTCTGGAATATCAGATAAGGAATCCACATTTATTTCGTTGTCTGTCCAATAAATAAGATTATTTCTCCTGTAGACACGACACTCTATACCGTTTTCCTTCGACTGACTGATATAAAATGGATTACTCTGAAGTTTTTCAAGGTTTCCTCCCGTCTCCTGCATCATCTTTGTTAGCAGATCCATAGCAATCGTCTGCTTCTTATGAAGTGTCTGATTGAATTCGGTGAGATCCAAACTTTTCTGACTCCGCATATAACTAAGATAGTCGGACACCAATGCTATTGTCGCAGTCAAAACGAGGACGGCAAGAACTACATATATATTGGAAACCAGTTTTTTTATGACTTCAATAAAATCTTTTCTCATAATCACTCATGATGATACGGTTCTCCTTTCAATATCGTAAAAGCTCGATAAATCTGCTCCACAAAAATAAGTCTTATCATCTGGTGCGAAAAGGTCATTTTTGAAAGCGACACTTTTCCATTCGCACGTTTGTAGACATTAGGAGAAAAACCATAAGGACCGCCAATTAGGAAAACCAGACGTTTTCCTCCGGCATTCATTTTTTTCTGTAAATACTCTGAAAATCCGACAGATGTGAATTCTGTGCCATGCTCATCAAGAAGAATCAACTCATCATTGGCTGAGACTACCTGCATAATAAGCTCCTCCTCTTTCTGCTTCTGCTGCTCTTCACTTAAATTCTTCGTGTTTTTCAGTTCTGGAATCTCAATGAATGAAAATTGAGCATAGTGTGACAATCTATTAACATACTCCTTAATAGACGCAATAAAATTCTTATCAACGGTTTTGCCAACTGCTACGAGATCAATTTTCATACTAATTCATCATCTATTTATAGTAAGACGCAATTCTTCGCGTCTCAACCGGATTCTCTTTATTTACAATCTCGGCAAAGTTAACTAATTGTAATTAAATCAACAAAGTTTAATTCGCTTAAATAGTTCCCACATCACAATACCTGCTGTGACAGACACATTCAATGAGTGTTTTGTGCCAAACTGTGGTATTTCAATCACTCCGTCACTTTCATCGACCACATCCTGACGGACCCCTTTGACTTCATTTCCCATCACAATGGCAAATCCTTGTTTTACATCAGGCAAAGACAAATTGTTGAGCATCTCACTCCTTTCCACCTGCTCGATTGAATAGACATGGTATCCCTGCTTCTTCAATTGCTTAACTGCATCCAATGTGTCTTCGGCATACTCCCAGTCCACAGTCAACTCTGCTCCAAGAGCACTTTTATGAATCTCAGCATTAGGCGGACATGACGTGATTCCGCACAACACAATTTTCTCCACAATGAACGCATCAGCAGTACGGAACACAGCACCTACATTATGCATGCTCCTCACATTGTCAAGCACCACCACCAAAGGAATCTTCTTTGTTTGCTTAAACTCCTCAGGGGTAATTCTATTAAGATCTTCTATTGTCAGCTTTTTCATTTTTTCTTTCCTTCTATATAGTCACATGCAGTTTCGATAATATTATCCAATTTCTGCTTGTAGACAAGCTCTTCATCCAAATGCAGTACGATATCCGGATCAACTCCAAACTCGGTGATTTGCATATTTTTATCATAACATGGATTAGCAGAGAATCGTACTTTCCAGCCACAAGGCAATTCGGTAGTAAACGGCATGCCACATCCGCCTCCTGTCTTTCCTCCAAGAATTTTGACACGAGGCAAACCCTTCATCGCATACACAAATTCATTCGTAGCACTGAAACATCGGCTATTCGTGAGCACATAAACCGGCTTTTTGTATATAACACCTGTACTGTTTGGTGACACTTTCTCTGCCACAGGTGATGAGAAATCTGAATGTCCAGGCCCTGTTTTATTGACTCTGTATCCAATAGTCGTCGTCTCATCAATAAAATGAGACACCAACGCACTCACATTGGCAATTGAACCACCTCCATTACTTCTCACATCTATAATCAAGCCTTCGGTATCCTCAAATGAATCCAAAATATTATTTATATTGCCTGATGAGAAAGAAGAAGAAAAACTTCCATAATAAATATACCCCACCTTCCCGTCACGCAATGTCTTATATTTGAATCCACCGACAATTCTTGTATCTTTGCCCAAATATCTGTCATTATAATTCACGACATTATAATCAAAGTCAATAGGTGTATTGTCGGCGAAATCATATCTTGAGACATCAAACGACGTATAAAGGTTGACATGACCGTCCTTCAACTCTCCCAACATCGCCGCCAATATGTCGAAATATTCAGTGACATTGTCGCAGTCGTAATAAACTTTGGGCAAATATTTGTCATAAACCAAATTCCATCTCATGATACTGTCCTTTTTATAGTCAAAGAAACAGTATTTTTCATCTATCTCTTTCCAAAGGAAATTGAAATTCTCAACAATGTCGAAATCCTCATATTCCAAGTCGTCGTCACAAGAGACAAAAACAGACGACACCGCCACAAATATAATAGCAAATATTCTTTTCATAGCTTCTTATTCAAATACTGTTGTAAACCTGGAATCTCTGTTTAGTCTTCCTTTTAAATTATAATAGTCATACGACCATCCAAGAAGAGCCTGGACATTCGTCGTACGGTTGTCTATCATATTAATCATTGATTTCGAGCGATCCACCAACATTCCAAGACGTAATGTCGTCCTGCGAAGTGGCAGCTCCACCATCAATTTATTTGAAATACGGACTTTCTCCGACAATGAATTGAAATCCAAGAACTCAGATTTTTCATACTCAGGCAATGTCAAATCATAATATAGCTGAGTGTATGTAGGTGAAAATACGACTCCAGCCAATCGAATGTCAAACTGATCTGAGATTTTTATCAGACGACGTTTCGTCCGGACACATAATGTAGGGCGAAACGACAAACCTAAAAGACTCAAATCAGCACGTATGTATACAGGATTATTTGAATTGCTGAACAACAAATCGGCACCAAGTTCAAACCCTGCGTATGCTCCACAAAGCATGTGAAATTTCGGAGTATGTTTCCAGTCATAAAAATAATGATATTCAAACACATCATAGTAAGAACTCATCTCCGTCGACTCATTTGTCGGCATCATATTTGACATACTTACACGATTATTCACCAGACTGTAGAAATCACATTTTCCAGCTTTCTGGTGTTTGATTGTCTCATTCCAAAACTCAAACGTCGTTCCAGAATACAGCAATGGTGAAAGGTACGAAACATGATGAGTTTCTCTACCCAGGCCCAATCCAAAAGCACGATTTCCAAGTCTGACAGATGCTGAATCCGACGTCTCCGCATGCAACGTCGTCAGAAAGAAAAATATGAATGAGATTATAAAAACAAAATTCCTCATTTCTAAAAAAATCAAATACACAACAAAATTAGTAATTTTTCAAGAAACAAAAAAATCGCACAACTAATGAGAAATTCAAAATCATTAGTTAGAAAACAAAAACGCCAGAGAATCTCTTTTTAAGAAAGTCTCCAGCGTTTTCTGAAAAACACACTCTAACTATCGGTTATTTAACAACTCCTTCTATATAATCACAAGCGGTCTCGATAATATTGTCCAATCCCTGAGTATACGCCAATTCTTTATCCAGATGCAGTTCAATATCCGGATCCACGCCAAATTCAGTGATCTGCTTGTTTTTATCCAAAAGAACTGTTCCAGAGAAACGGGCAGTCCAACCATTAGGCAGTTCAGTCACCATTGGAGCTCCAGCACCACCTCCCGTCTTTCCACCAAGAATTTTTACTCGTGGCAATCCCTTCATAGAAAAAGCAAAGATATTTGTGGAGCTGTAACAGCCTCTGTTTGTAAGAACATAAACAGGTTTTCTGTATATGGCTCCATTGTATGGCTCGACACTGCTAGAAGCTGGAGAAGAGAAATCAGAATGTCCGTTCCCAATTTTATAAATACTATAAAATGGAATATATGATTCATCAATAAAATGAGATATCATCTTTTGAACATTGCCTATATCTCCACCAGGATTGTTTCTGACATCGATGATCAAACCTTCTGTATTCTCAAATGTAGACAAAATATAGTCCAATTGTTCATTCGTGAATGACTCTGTGAACTCAGAATAACGGATATAACCTACTTTTCCATCACGAAGTGTCTTATATTTAATGCCACCGCTGTAACGATAGTCTTTTCCAAGATACCTGTCGCTGGATAATACGTCATAATCTATATCAGATGGATAATTCTCTTCAAAATCGTAACTTGAAATATCAAATGAAGACAACAGGTTGACATGGCCATCCTTCAATTCATTCAACATTGCAGCCAACACATCAAAAAACTCAACCTCACTTTTACAATTCCTGACATAAGTGAGATATTCATCATGGACGGCATTCCAATCCTTGATTGAATCTTTCTTATAGTCGAAGAAACAATACTTTTTATCAAACTCCTTCCAGAGGAATTCAAAATTGAATTCGTAATCGGAATTTTTATCCATATCATATTTTAAATCGTCATCACATGCGACGAATGTGGACATGACAGCCACAAGGAAAAACAAAATTATCTTTTTCATAGCTCTTTATTCAAAAATGGTTTTTAACTGTTTCTTTCTATTTAGTCTTCCAGAAGAAGTCAGATAATCAAATGAGAATCCGACAATTCCCTGAACATTCAAAGAACGATTGTCCACATTGAAGATCATCGACTTTGATCGTTCTACCAACATTCCAAGACGTAATGTCGTTTTACGAAGTGGCAAATCAACCGTCAACTTATCACTAAAATGAAATTTTTCAGAAAAGGAGTTAAAATCTATAACATCCTTCAGGTCATCACAAAGAAACGACTGATTGGTAGTTGGATAAAATACAAAACCAGCCAAACGCAAGTCGAATTGATTTGAGATTTTAATCAAACGGCGATTTGTTTGAATGCATAGCGTTGGACGGAGTGACAATCCCAAAAGATTTAATTCAATACTATAAAAATTAGGATTATTACCTATCCACAACGAGGACTGCATCTCATTTTTTTCAAATTCACCACCTATATAGCCTCCACAAAGCAGATGAAAATTAGAAGCCAGTTTCCAATCATAATACAAATGATAGTCAAGTTCCAAATTTGAGACTGCCATTATGTTCTGCTCCGTTAATGTTAAATATGAAAGTGATGATCTATCAAAACGAAAATTTGTGAGGCTATAGAAATCCTTATTCCTCCAATTTTTTTTGTTTATTCTTTCTGCCCATAGCCCAATACCGTTACCAGAATAAAGCAGTGGCGAAAGATGTGACACATGATGAGTTTTTGAACCAAAACTCATACCTAACGCAAAATTTTTTTTCAGTTCATTGTCTGTTTTTACAGACAGAGAATCTGCGTCCTTTGCAAACACAGTTGTCAAAAAGACTAAGCAAAATGACAAAACACAAACAATTCTCTTCATTCAATAACTAAATTTAAATTAAACAAAATCAGCAACACATCATCATTCCACATTTCAACATTCATAACGTAACCTTTCGTATAAATATTGTGGGCATCGTAAACAAATCACGATGCCCACAATAATATCATAACAAATTTTTCTAATCTATCACAATAAATTTTTCTTCTTAAAGAAATACAATACGACGACAGAGGCCATCAACATTATTCCGATTGAAATCCAAAAACCATACGGATTGCCTGCCATCGGGATAATATTGAAATTCATTCCGAAAATACTTGCGATCCAAGTAGGTGGCATGAATAGAACACTCACAATCGTAAATATCTTTATGATCTTATTCTGTTCAATGTTGACCAAACCTAAGAATGTGTCCTGCAAATAATCCAATCGATCAAAACCAAACTTAATGTGCTCAATCAAAGAATTGATATCCTTGATGACCATATTCATTCTTGGCTGCAACTCCTTAGAGAACAATTCACTGCGCAGAATATTCGACACGACGCGCTGTTTGTCGATTGAGTTTTCACGCAGATGCATGATTTTTTCCTGAAGGTTCTTGATTTGCAAAAGGATGTCCTCATCAATATCTTCCGCGACTTGCATCGTCTTAGACAATTCAGAAATCTCATTCGTCACATCCTCGATCATATCGGCATCATAGTCGACACGTGTCTCCATAAGTGCACAAAGGATATGGTCGCCCGACGGAAAATTACGTGGATTAGCAAACATCTTTTTGACTGTCTCATCAAAAGATTTCAGTTTGTTGTCACGCACCGATACAAGGATTTTATTTTTAAGGATAAAAGAAACTGGCTCATTCTCAAAATCATCAAGCATGAAGTTTGAGTTGGCAACAAGTGTATCCGATGTCTCTATAAAACGAGAAGAAATCTCGATCTCTTCGATCTCTTCTTCTTCCTGAATATAGATTTTCAAAAAATGCTCAAGTTCGCTCTCTGTCTCAGGAGCTACATTAACAAGGTCAATCCAAACAAAATCAGAAAGAGGAATCTCTTTCAAGATTTTAATATCCTTTGCTACTTTCAAGCGATTGTTCTCAAAATAAAACAATCTAACCTCAGAAATTGGCATAACTATTTATTTTACAAACCGCCGCAACACTACAACGGTTTGAATTATCTATTAGGTTTGTGATCTCTCTTTGCCGGCGACATTTCCGACATAAAATCAGACGCTGATATTCTTAGCGATAAGGTTTGTGAGATCCACAAACTCAGACACACTAAGTTGTTCCGGACGTTTCATAAAGACTGGATCTGCCAACAACGGATGCCCCTGACCAAGCATAGCCTGCAACGAGTTGCGCATCATCTTACGTCGTTGGTTGAATGCCGTCTTCACTACTTTCACGAACAAATCCTCATCACAATCGATTTTCTTTGTTTCGTTACGTCGCATTCTAATCACCGCTGATTTCACTTTCGGGGGCGGGTCGAACACATTTTCGTGAACTGTAAAAAGATACTCTATATCATAGTATGCTTGCACAAGCACACTCAATATTCCATAAGCTTTAGTTCCCGGCTTAGAAGCCATTCGTTCAGCCACCTCCTTCTGAATCATTCCCGCACAAATAGGAATCTTGTCCTTGTGATCAAGGACTTTGAAGAAAATCTGGCTTGAAATGTTATACGGAAAATTACCAATCACACAAAACTGCCCCTTATACATCTCGTTAAGGTTCATTTTTAGAAAGTCGCCCTCTATTATGCGACCATTCAGTTCTGGAAAATTGGCTAAAAGATAAGTCACAGATTCAGAATCAAGCTCCACACAAGTAAGGTCAATCTCCTTGTTTTGAAGCAAAAACTGTGTAAGCACACCCATTCCCGGACCGATTTCCAACACCGGCATTCCACCACCTATATCAATCGTCTCAGCAATGCGTTGCGCAATGTTGAGATCCTTTAGGAAGTGCTGTCCAAGAGCTTTTTTTGGTGTAACTTTCATATTTTTTCTGAAATTGCGTGCAAAGGTAATATAAAATACCCAAAAATACAAAACAAGAGACGCTACACATAACGTCTCTTATAATATTTATTTTCCTTTCATCACAACTAAAGGCAAAAAGAACTCTTCCATCGACACTCCTCCATGCTGGAATGTATTCTTATAGTAAGAGACATAATAGTTGTAATTATTCGGATATGCAAAGAAATCTGAATTGCATGCGAAAATATAAGCTGAACTCACATTTGGCGACGGCAATCCAACTGATTCTGGTTTACGAATTTCAAATACCTCTTTTGGATTATAATTCAAGTTCTTTCCTACTTTGTAACGCAGGTTAGTATTGGTATTCTTATCTCCAACCACTTTTATCGCATTACGTACATGGATAGTGCCATGATCAGTTGTGAGAACCACTTTATAACCCATATTTTTCACAGCCTCAAAAAATTCCTTGATCGCGGAATGCTGGAACCATGTCTTTGTCAATGATCTGTAAGCGGCATCTGTCGACGCGAGTTCACGAATCATCTTACTGTCTGTCCTGGCATGTGAAAGCATATCGACGAAGTTGAACACAGCCACATTCAAATCATTATCCTTCAGTTTTTTTATCTCCGACACATACTTTGAAGCAAATGCAGAGTCTACAATTTTAGCATAAGAATATGTGAATTTGCGACGGTAGCGCTGGAAGAATGTACCAATAAGTTCCTCCTCAAACTTGTTTTTGCTATCTTCATCATCCTCCTCAACCCAATACTGAGGATACATTTCCTTAATCTGCAATGGCAACAGACCTGAGAAAATTGCATTTCGGCTATACTGTGTGCTTGTAGGCAACATACTGCAATATAAATCCTCTGTTTCAACAACGAAATCTGTGCTCAACAGTTCTCGGATGATTCGCCACTGGTCGAAACGGAAATTATCCAAAACCACGAAGAACACCTTCTCTCCATTGTCAAGCAACGGCAACACTTTCGTCTTGAAGACATCATGACTCATCATAGGTCGATCCGCACCTTCCTTAAACCAGCTTTCATAATTCTTCTTGATATACTTTACAAAAGCGCTGTTTGCCTCTTCCTTCTGCATAAGAAGAATTTCATCCATATCTGCTGCGGATTCTGAAATCTGCAATTCCCAGAAAACAAGTTTCTTATAGACTTCCATATAATCCTCCACAGAAGAAGAGTCGTTAATCTGCAAACCAATTTTTCCGAACTCCGAACGATATCCATCAGTTGTGACTTCAGAAATAATCTGACGTGCCTTGATATTCTTTTTTAAAGTCAAAAGAATTTGATTAGGGTTGACAGGCTTAATCAGATAGTCGGCAATCTTAGCACCAATAGCCTGATTCATAATATCTTCCTCCTCACTCTTCGTAATCATCACCACTGGAATTGTGCTGTCGATCTCCTTGATCTGCTGCAGTGCCTCCAGGCCATTCATACCTGGCATATTCTCATCAAGAAACACAATGTCGTAATGACGATTTCGGCATGCCTCTACCGCATCCTGACCATTATTCACACAGTCTGTCTCATATCCTTTCTGTTTCAAAAAAATAATATGAGCCTTTAGCAGATCAATCTCATCGTCTGCCCATAATATTGTTCCTTGTATCGCATCCATAATCAAACTCTTTTAACGTCCAAGATAACCTTTTTTGAACAACTCCATATATACATTTAGATTTCCAGACTTTCGCAATGCGTCCAGATTGTCTTTGGTGATAACAACACTATTATATGAGACATTCTGCAATTTTTGCTTCAAAACACTTGACTTTACAATGCCTTTTAAATAATCCATCGCAACTGAAGAATTCTCAAACAAGCCTACTGTGACAATCAATGGGAAATTCTTTCCATCCGTCTTCTCAACTTTCAATGCGCCACCAGGCCAATCTTCATTCGCGTCGACTAATACTTGCATCAATTTATCAGAATCGACAGTGCCCCTCGTGATAAGCAATGCAAAATAATGTTCTGCAGAACGATCAAACGTATACAGATTCTTATATTTCTTCAACTCTTTCTTCGGAGCCGTGTCTGCTTTCTTCTCCTCTACTTTATTGGCAACAGTCTTCTCCTCGTCAGATTTCTGTTCCGACGGCTTAACTTCATCAGTTTGAGCCACTTCATCAGTTTTTTCATCGGTGTTTCCTGCCTTAGTTTCCTGTTTTGCCTCAGTCTTAGTCTCCTGTTTTGCTTTTGGAGCGATTTTCGACTGCGACATATTGTTCAAGTCGTCACCCTCTTTGATTTCCACTGGAGCGGCAGGAGCATCATTGCCAATAAGCTCGATGTTGATTTTCTTCTTGTTATCCTTCTTACGATTTAAAATATTCTTTTCATAGAACACCTTATACTGATCCAGGGTATAACCACGTCCGATCAAACGACTATTCTCTTCTGAGATCACCAACAAAGTATAGTCAGTGCCGTTGAGGAGCTTCATAATTCCATCGCTCTCCTTCACACCTTTCTGATACCAAAGTGCCTCGTCAAGATTTTCCAATCCAGAGACAGATACCAATCCCGGTCTGATCTTCAAATCGTAATCTTTAACCAAGAATTTAGAGAAATTATATGTGGCCACCTCAAACAACAATCTGTTCTGATCCACTTTGTCTGCCTGAGAAATAATGTAGAAATGATAAGCACTCTTATCGCTGTATCTAAATCCGACGGTATCAATCACACCTGTCTGAATATTCTCTTCAAGCAAAATCTGCTCTCTCTGCGACGCGAGTGATGCGGTAGTTCCCTTCGACGACACATTACCCTGCTCTATCAAAGCTAAGATATCTTTTGCCATAGTCGCAACATCACTCTTTGGATACTCTGCAACAAGAACTCCCAATGAAGCCTTCAAAGAATCATGCTGTCCGAGTTTACCATACGACAACGACTTAAGCAACATGAACTTAGGCATCAACGACGACATCTTATAATTCTTATGCATATAATCAGTATTCGCCAACACAGTTTTGTATTCAGATGCATGGTAAGCATTATATGTGGCTCTATAAATAGAATCTTCCACGTTTGCCATTCTCACCAGCTTGTTAGCATAGTCAGGATCGCTCAACACCTGCGAATACTTGCTGTTAGGATACTTGGACACAAGTTCGTCTTTATATTTCACAGCCAAAGCATTGTCGTTCATCTTCTCAGCCACACGGTAGGAATTAAACAAAACGTCAGCATCCTTCTCTGGATTTTCACCTCCGAATCGACGCATCCATTCGTTGTAAGTCTGGATCGCCATATCATAGTCTCCAATCTTCTCGTCGAAGACTACAGCCTCATTATACAACGAGGTACGGACCTGACTCAAGGCAAGAGCTTTAGCCTCTGGTGTTTTTGGAATCTGATTCAAATAGTATCCAAGAGTAAGTTCTGGCATGTTCTGTTCGCTTGCAAAACGTTCTGAATCAGAACCCCTATCCTGAAAATCAGGAATATTCTGACCATCTTTTATTGTGTCATTTTGAGCAACCTCATCAGAAATAATCATCATCTGTTTATTCTTTCTATTCCAGTTATCCTCTAGACGACGATTTCCCCACTTATTCTTAAAGCTTATTTTACCCTTAGAGACAGCCTGAGCATTGTAGAAATACCAGCTGGAACCTCTGACTGAATTCACATTCTTCGAAACAATGGTTTCTATTTCCATTCCAGCAATGCGAGCATCAAGAGAGTCCTGTTCTCTCTTCTCCTGTTCTTTACGCAAACGATCCTTGACCTTGTCGATCTCTCTTTGTGCCGCAGCCATACGTTCCGCATCTGTGGCTTCCGACAAAGCAAGCAATGAATCCTGAAGATGAACCACTTCATAATTCTGCTTCAACTCAGTAAGGTTTTGGGCTTTTGAAAAGATCTCATTATAATCAGGATGATCATTTGAAAGGATAGATGAAGCCTCCGCATAACAAGGCTCAGCGTCTATATAATTTTTCTTTTGGTAATAAAGCTTACCAAGTTTCATCAAAGTCACAGCCTTTTCAATGCCGTTTCTTGTACTGCTTTCAGCCGAAACGATGTAATTCTTGATTGCACTGGCAGTGTCACCCTTCGTCAAATATACATTACCTATCGCATAATAAATTTGGTCAAGATAATCTTTGTTTTTTGAAGATTTAGCCTCCTTTTTCAGTTTTGCCACAATACGATCCGTATTGCCCATATCTCCAGGAACCACCTCAGACTGGCGAATTCTGGCATTAAACTGCATCTCGTAGTCAGGACATTTGCGTATCACAGAATCATAATATGTGTAAGCCACATCATTATGTCCTAGATCCTGATTAAGCTGAGCCATAATAAAATAGAATCTCGTTTTCTCTCTTTTATTTTCAGCCGACGGGATTGCTTGTTTCAAATATTTCAAAGCTTCTGCTTTCTCGTTTTGTTTCAAACGAAGATTAGCCATTGCAGCGGCGTAAAAGTCTTGATTTTCAAATGTCAAGTCATCATCACTGATATTGGATAAAATCTCGTCTGCCTCATAAAGCCAATCCATTTCCATAAGAGCCCTTGCTCTCCATATTGAAGCCTTCACAACAAGATCTTTATGGACTGAAAAATGTTTTTCGACGTATGTGAATGTGGCAGCAGCTCCAAGGAAATCCTCATTGTAATATTTAGTTTCTCCCATCAGCATCCACACGTCGTCCATCTTTGAGTTAAACTCCTCCTGTGCGTAGAAAGCCGCATACTTAGGGTCTTTCATCTTACCCGGTTTCTTCACCGGTTTCTTACGCATAGAATGTAGTTTGATTGCCGTCTGACACTTATCCAAAGCTCTGTTACACTGGGAAAAAGCTGCCCCTTTAGTGGATTTGTCACCCACCGGATACATCTTCAAAATCTGCGAATAGTCTGGTTTATAAGCATCTTCTATATTCTTCTTTCCTTTTTCCAGAGACTCTTTGCCGTTGTAATAGACATTGTAACGCGTAGTCATCGCTTGATAACCACGAGAAATGGCTGTGTTTTTCTTGTTGGAACAGCCAAGCATCGTCAACATAAATAGAGACAATGCTGATATATATATTAAAAAGTACTTCTTATCCATTTGACGACAAATTTACAAACTAAACGATTAAAATGCAAATTTATTGTGTATATGAAGAAAAAATGGAAAAAATCTCAAAGCAATGCCATGATTTGGCTCACCAATATTGTAACTTTGCTTCTAGACAATAAAAAAATATTATGACATAGAATCAGAAAAAAATGTATTGAATATCTGAAGACATGACATATATCTGAAATACAATTACAATAAAGAAAATTTTATGGAAAATTTCGCTGCAATAGATTTTGAGACAGCCAACTTTGAGCGCAGTTCAGTCTGTTCGGTAGGAGTTGTCATTGTGCGTGACGGAGAGATAACAGACTCTTTCTATTCTCTCATTCAGCCAGAGCCCAACTACTACAACTACAGATGTATGCAAGTGCATGGACTATGTCGAGAAGACACAGACGACGCACCTGTTTTTCCGGAAGTGTGGGCACAAATAGAACCGTTGATAGAAGGTCTTCCTCTCGTGGCGCACAACAGCCAGTTCGATGAAGGTTGTCTGAAAGCAGTGTTCAAAGTTTATCAGATGGAATATCCCGACTACATCTTCTACGACACTCTATATGCATCACGTCGCACATTCAGATACCTGCCCAACCACCAACTACATACTGTCGCAGCAGAGTGTGGCTACTGTTTGGAAAACCATCACCACGCATTAGCAGATGCGGAGGCATGCGCGTGGATAGCGAGGGAGATATTGTAAATATTTTCGGATTCATATTCTCCATGCTCTAATGGAGTCTTTTCTCTGAGGATGCCGCTACACATCGCTTCGTTCGGCATTCTCTGTTAGAAAAACAACGTCTTCCAGACGAAAGTTTCAAACAAATTATTTTCACACACAAAAAAGAGACGTTGCAAATAGCAACGTCTCTAATGATATTATTAAAATTAAGAATTTATGCCTTCTTAATCCAGTCTACCAACCAAGCGCCAACTTCCTTAGTGCCATACTTAGCACCGCCAGCAACCTGGATTTCTGGTGTACGTACATTCTGGTCCAAAGATGCGTCTACAGCCTTACGGATCAACTCGCCTTCCTTCTTAAGGTCGAAATACTCAAACAACATTGCTACAGAAAGAACCTGTGCAAGTGGGTTTGCGATATTCAAGCCCTTTGCCTGTGGCCAAGAACCGTGGATTGGCTCAAACACTGGAGTATGCTCACCTGTAGATGCGGATGGAAGCAGACCCATTGAACCTGTGATACAAGAACCCTCGTCTGTAAGGATATCTCCGAATGTATTCTCAGTTACCATCACGTCGAAGAACTTAGGCTCCTGAATCATACGCATTGCGGCGTTATCCACATACATGAAATCAGTTGTAACATCTGGATAGTTAGGTGCCATCTCCTGTGCAACCTTTCTCCATAGACGTGAAGAAGCAAGAACGTTTGCCTTATCCACAACTGTCACGTGCTTGTTACGCTTGCGTGCATAGTCGTAAGCCACCTTCAAGATTCTCTCGATCTCTGGACGTGTATACGCGTTTGTATCGTAAGCCTTCTCGTCGTCCTGATACTTCTCTCCGAAGTACATACCACCTGTCAACTCACGAATACAGATGAAGTCAGCTCCCTTAACTAGTTCATCCTTCAATGGCGACTTGTGTACAAGGCAGTCGAATGTCTGAACTGGACGGATGTTTGCGAACAAACCAAGCTTCTTTCTCATTGCAAGAAGACCCTGCTCTGGACGAACCTTTGCTGAAGGATTGTTGTCGAACTTTGGATCACCTACTGCAGAGAACAAAACAGCGTCTGCTGCCATACACTTCTTGAATGTATCCTCTGGGAAAGGATCACCTACCTCGTCGATTGCGTGAGCGCCACAAATTGCATACTCGTAGCTAACCTTGTGTCCGAATTTCTCACATACAGCAGACATCACATCAACACCTACTGCTGAAATCTCTGGTCCAATGCCGTCGCCAGCAAGAACCGCTATCTTTAATTCCATATTCTGTTAATTATTTTTATTTCTTTAATTAGACGGTGGAAAACTCGTCTTATTCTCCTACATTGTCTCAATCAAGTTAAGCATCTTGACTGTCGCTTTGATTGCCGCTTCTGTCTGGTCGGCATCCAAGCCATGTGTCTTGAACACTTTATTCTTGAACTTCCAAGTAATGGTGTTGTGAACCAATGCGTCAGTGTTTCCTCCAGGAGGAATAACAACCGAATAATCAAGCAATTCAGGAGTTTCCTTACCCAAATCTTTATAGACTTTCCAAAGAGCTTTAGAGAAAGCGTCATACTGACCGTCACCCGCCTCTGTCTGCTGGTATCTCTTTCCATCAATTTCAATCAAGATAGTAGCCACCGGACGAAGATTGTGAGTCAAATTCAAAGCATAATTAATGATTTTAATTGTCTGCTTCACCTCACCATGTCCAACCACGTCCTTGATGATGAACGGAAGATCCTCCGGAGTCACAAGTTGTTTCTTATCTCCGAGTTCAATGATTCTCTGTGTCACCTTCAACATCGACTTCTCATCCAATTCGATGCCCAACGCCTCAAGATTCTTGCGGATGTTAGCCTTGCCCGACGTCTTTCCGAGAGCATATTCACGCTTTCTTCCAAATCTTTCAGGACGCAAATCGTTGCAATAAAGATTGTTTTTCTGATCTCCGTCAGCATGCACGCCAGCCACCTGAGTAAAAACATTGTCTCCGATGATTGGTTTGTTGGCAGGAATCCGCACACCCGAATATGTCTCAACAAGTTTTGAGACATCATACATCTTCTGTTCGTTGATCTTTGTCTTGATTCCAAGCTGATCGTGAAGCACAGCCAACACACTTGTAAGAGGCGCATTACCTGCGCGTTCTCCAAGTCCATTTATGGTTGTGTGAATGCCGCTGATTCCTGAATTTACGGCTGCAAACACATTAGACACAGCAAGATCATAATCATTGTGGGCATGAAAGTCAAATTTCAGATTAGGGTATCTCTTCACCATCTGACTGCAGAAATCTGCTGTTTGCAATGGATTTAGGATTCCTAATGTATCCGGAAGCATAAACCTGTTCACTCCCTCGCCACACAACGCGTCGACCATATCAAACACATAAGAAGGGGAATTTTTCATTCCATTGCTCCAATCCTCCAAATATAGGTTGACGGAGATTTTCTTCTTATGAGCCAAATCGATAGCTCGTTTGATATCATCGATATGAGCCTGCGGAGTCTTTCTCAACTGTTCAGTGACATGACGCAAAGATCCTTTAGTAAGGAGGTTGATTACCGTTCCGCCTACACTTTCTATCCAATTGAGGGATGTCTCTCCGTCGACGAAGCCCAACACTTCTATTTTCGGAAGATAGCCAGCCTTGTCTGCCCATTCAGTGATTTTTTTCACCGTCTGAAGTTCTCCCTCCGACACTCTTGCTGAAGCGATTTCAATTCTGTCAACACCTAATTCAGAGAGCAAGAATTTGGCAATGCCTAGTTTTTCCTGTTGAGAGAAGGAGACACCAGATGTCTGTTCTCCGTCTCTCAATGTTGTATCCATTATTTCAATCATATCCTCACTCTCAAATTTGGATTATTTCTTAGCCTCGTAAGCCTCAATCTTATCTTTGTTAGACAATAAGTAATCAATATCGTCATAACCGTTCAACAAGCAATACTTCTTGTAGCCATTGATATCAAACTTCTCTGAATGACCAGTAGCCTCATTTGTAACAGTCTGATTAGGCACATCAACTGTAACGATTGTATTGGCATCTTTGTCGATAGAAGCAAGAAGTTCCTGACGGAAATTCTCACTGACAATGACTGGCAATACGAAACAGTTGAGTAGGTTGTTACGGTGGATATCAGCGAAAGACGAGCTTATGACCACACGTATACCATAGCCAGCGATAGCCCAAGCTGCATGTTCACGGCTAGAGCCTGATCCCCAGTTTCTACCACCGATTATAATTTCACGCTTTCCTTCTGCTGGAGTCTCGTTGAATGGAGCTATATTCATCACGAAATCAGCGACTGGCTTATTGTTAGCGTCGAAACGGATATCGTGCATGAACGCATCACCATAGAACTTAGGATCACGAGTAGTGAATGCCAAGTAACGCGCTGGGATGATATTATCTGTATTGTTGTTGTCGATATTGATTGGCAAACATGTAGACTTAACTACGTTGAATGCCTTATGTACTGATTTAGCTCCATCAGCAGACTGAGAGCCCGCAGTCGCACCAAATGCACAGTTAGGGCAATCCTGAGGTTTAGAGGCCACAACCTTGGTCACCTCAGCAGCCTTGATAGGAGAAATCTCAAGTGTACGTGGATCTGTCACAACACCTGTAATCGCACTGGCAGCAACAGTAAGTGGAGATGCCAAAATTGTACGAGCACCTGGACCCTGACGACCTACGAAGTTACGATTACTTGTTGAGATAGATAGCTTACCTGCTGGCACTTTATCTGGATTCATCGCCAAACATGACGAACAAGATGGCAAACGAAGCTCAAATCCAGCATCCTTAAGGATCTTGTCGATACCCTCTTCTATAATCTGCTGACGAACCAACCATGAACCAGGGACCAACCAAGCCACTACGTTTGGAGCCTTCTTCTTTCCCTTTACTACCGAAGCGAATGCACGGAAGTCTTCGATACGACCGTTTGTACATGCACCTAGGAAACAGTAGTCAACAGGAATACCCTCTAGTTTCTGACCTGGCTTGAACTGCATATAGTCGAGCTGAGCCTTCAACTGAGCAGCATCAGCCTCATTCATGCCATCATAAGTCGGAATAGTACCATCAATTGCGATACCTGCACCTGGGTTTGTACCGAATGTGATACGTGGCTTGATATCCTCAGCCTTGAATGTCAACTCTTTGTCGAACACTGCATTGTCGTCGCTCTTCAACTGACGCCATTTAGCAACAGCAGCATCCCACTCAGCGCCCTTAGGAGCATACTCACGATCCTTAAGATAAGCGAATGTGATTTCGTCTGGAGCAATAAGACCAGCGCGTGAACCCATTTCGATTGAAAGGTTAGATAGAGTCAAACGACCCTCCATGCTCATATTGCGGATAGCAGAACCTGCGTACTCAACAGCATAACCAGTAGCTCCAGATGTTGTAACCTGGGCCATGATGTATAGAGCAACGTCCTTTGCAGTAACACCTGGCTGAAGCTCACCCTCGATGTTAATACGCATAGTCTTCGGTTTGCTCTGAAGAATACACTGTGAAGCAAGCACCTGCGCCACCTCTGAAGTACCGATACCCATTGCGATCGCGCCGACTGCTCCGTGAGTAGATGTATGAGAGTCACCGCAAACGATTGTCATGCCTGGCAATGAAAGACCTTTCTCCGGACCGACAACATGGATAATACCATTGTCCTTAGTACCCATAGCGAAATGCTTGATGCCAAATGCAGCGCAGTTAGACGAAAGAGTGTCGACCTGCTTGCAACCGATTGGATCACTGATCTCCTTCTGCTGGTCAGAAGGTGTATTGTGGTCTGGCATTGCCACAACATGGTCTGGACGGAATACCTTGATTCCCTTATCACGCAATGTATCAAATGCCTGAGGAGATGTCACCTCATGACAATATAGACGGTCGATGTACAATTGAGTTGGGCCATCCTGCACATTCTGCACAACATGAGAATCCCAAATCTTGTCAAATAGTGTATTCATAATTTTGCTTTTTCTTCTAAATGTCTTAGTTTTTGAATTTGTTTATAGCGTCAATATATGCGTCTATTGTGGCAGACACAATATCTGTATTAGCTGCAAAGCCATAATAGATTATGCCTTCTGTCTCAACCTGCACATGCACTTTGCAAGCGTCGTCGGATCCACGTGTGATTGCCTGGATCAAAAGCTCCTTAAGCTCCATCTTTCTGTCGATGATTTTCTTAAGAGCCTTAACCGCAGCGTCGACGGGGCCGTTTCCAGAAGCAGTAGCCTCAAACTTCTCACCTGCGATATTCAAACCGATGATTGCGACTGGAGTCACTCCGACACCTGATGTAGTCTGCAAATATTCTAGTTTAATATGATGAGTGCTTGTACGCTCCTGTCCGGCAAGCATCAACAAATCGTCGTCGCAAATCTCCTTTTTCTGGTCAGCCAAACGAAGGAATGCCTCATAGATAGTGTTAAGTTTATCACCATCCACCTCTACACCAAGGACACTTAATCTGTGACGTACAGCCGCACGACCACTTCTTGCAGTCAACACAATTGAATTGTCGTCGATACCTACATCCTTAGGATTCATGATCTCGTAAGTCTGATGATTCTTCAACACACCATCCTGATGGATACCGGAAGAATGAGCGAACGCATTCTTGCCAACGATAGCCTTATTTGGCTGAACAGGCATATTCATCAAGTTGGAAACCAATCTTGAAGTAGACGCGATTTTCTGAGTGTTAATGTTTGTGTCGATATTAAGATGCTTATGACACTTCAATATCATAGCCACCTCCTCAAGGGAAGTGTTACCGGCACGCTCGCCGATACCGTTGATTGTCACCTCCACCTGGCGTACACCATTCATCACACCTGAGATAGTGTTAGCTGTAGCCATACCTAAGTCGTTATGGCAATGGCTTGAGATGATTGCCTTATCAATTCCGTCGACATGATCGAATAGATACTTGATTTTCTCTCCATATTCCACTGGCAAACAATATCCTGTTGTATCAGGGATGTTGACAACAGTCGCGCCAGCCTTGATGACCGCCTCAACGACACGGGCAAGATACTCGTTGTCTGTACGGCCGGCATCCTCACAATAGAATTCAACATCATCCACAAATCTGCGGGCATACTTGACTGCGGCTACCGCACGCTCAAGGATCTCCTCAGGAGTGGAATTGAATTTATATTTGATATGGCTCTCACTTGTGCCTATACCTGTGTGGATACGCTTTCTCTTAGCATATTGGAGGGCTTCGGCAGCTACGTCTATATCCTTCTGAACACTACGAGTCAGTGCACAGATAGTAGGCCATGTGACAGCCTTTGATATCTCAACTACTGAATTAAAGTCACCTGGACTTGAGATTGGGAAACCTGCCTCAATCACATCCACGCCAAGCGTTTCCAGAGCTTTAGCAACCTGTATCTTCTCAATTGTATTCAACTGACATCCAGGCACTTGCTCACCATCACGCAAAGTGGTATCAAAAACGTATAATCTATCTGCCATAAAAATAAATTTTTAGCGTTGTTTCATTAATAAAATAAAAAGAGCCTTTTCACATCTTTATTGAAGTGAGAAAGCTCAATCGTTGTCTTATATAAAAATAATCTCGACCACACACAATCTCACTGCATCATCCGATGAGCAGCAATCCAATGAGTTGAATGTATGTAGTTCCAATATTTTTCATCGTCTATTGTTTCTTTGCCTTCTTAATTTTAACTAAGATGTTGCAAAATTACAAAAAAATAAGACTATTCAAACAAAATCATAAGATTTTTTGCAGAGAAAACTATGATTTGAAACAAAAATATGAGAAGCTGTTTTAATTTTGCTTATAGAGTTGAGGATTGTTAAGGTCGAATCGTCCTTTTCCACTCTTCTCTATAACCAAATATTAAAAAGATTCTTAGAACTCAAATGAGCATCTCGTCACAAAGTTGAATGCACGGAAACTATATGGATCGGCAGACTCATCGAAATTGCCATAATAGACGCGTTCTCTTCTTCCGACGTAATAATAAGGGAAATCATAATCCTGTCCTTTCATTGATTCCACTCCTGCAGAAAGCGAGAATCTTTTCAATCTACATCCAAATGAAAAATTGCCATAAAATCCATTAGCACCTTCAATAGCAATGTCAACCCCAGCTCTTAATTCCATGAATGGAGAAATTTTCTTTTCTAAAAAATCCACACGTAAATCAGCAAACACAGGAATCGAATAATGATCACTATACCAATCTACAGCCATACAATATCCCGTTCCTCCACCCAGGAAAAACTTATTATTCAGTTGGCATCCATAAGTCGCAGATAATCTGACACCTGGCATTTCACCAAACATTAATTCAGCAGAAACAAATAGTCTTGAACTTTTTTTCAGACTAAAAGTGCTAATAGAATCGTGAGTATCAACCTTATTTGACATTACCATATCTCCACGATAACTTTGTGAGAATGCTGATATTGAGACGATCAGCATAACAGCCAACATCAATATTTTTTTCATTTTAAATAAACGCTTTTATTCAACATAAATATTCACCAAATAGCTAAACAAAAGATTTCATCTAATCAAACAACTAATTATTCATATTCAAATGAGATTCGATAAATTTAGAATTCAACCGAAAATCTTATCACGAAATTCAACGCCTGATATTCATAGTGGTTATCATCATAAACGTAAAAATCACCTTTCCTTACAAAACGCGATCCATATTCAACATCTTCCCCTCGTAATGTCTCAACTCCTGCCGAAACAGAAAATCGTCTAAGTCGACAGCCCAATGCCAAATCTCCATAAAAACCAGAAAAACCATCAAGAGCCACATCATAGCCTGCCCTAGCTTCCACAAATGGCGTTATTCTATCCTCGAGAAAGTCAAATCGGAAATCTGCAAACACAGGTATTGACACGTGTAAATCATAGTCGTCTGCTATAATAAAGCCAACACCCAACCCCAAATAACTTCTTTTGTTTAACTGAACTCCATGTATTGTTGTCCATTTCAAACCAGACATTTCTCCAGCCATGAAATCCAAATTCAAAATGAATTTATACCCATTTTCATGGATAGTATAAACAGACTCAGACACATCATTTCCAGCAACAAAAGATTGGTCTCGTGTTATCTTTTCAATATCACTAAGTTTATAAACAAAAGTATTCCCATCCGACGCTATTGTAACCGACTGATTGGGTACAAATTCTATAACAGTGCCTTTAACAACATTACCATCCTTCAAAAAAACTGTTTCTCTGCCTACTTGCGAAAAAGCTGAAATATGCATGATCAGCATCAAAATCAAAAACAATATTTTTTTCATAGCGTAATAATTTCGTTTAGAACTCAAAAGCAAATCTTGTCACAAAAGAAAAAGCTCGATATGGTTCAGGACAATCAACATAATTCCACATTGAATAGGGATCTTCTGAATCATATTCATATCTGTAATAGTTTTCTGTTCCTTGCAAAGTCTCCACTCCCGTCAAAAGAGAGAATCGTTTGAAACGACCGCCTACTGAGATATTTCCATAAAAACCAGTAGTTCCTTCAATAGCAAACGCGACACCAGCTCTCGCTTCTACGAATGGAGTAGATCTCTTATTTAATATATCGAAACGGAAATCTGCATAAACAGGAATTGCTAGATATGACTCCATATCATCGTCAGCAATACAAAATCCGATTCCTCCACCCAAGAATATTTTATTGTTAAATTGTGCTCCATGGGTCGTGGTAAATTTGAAACCAGTCATATCACCTACCATCTGATCCGCAGCCAAAAAGAATCTGTATCCTTTTTGAGGTCCAAAATAACCAGACGTTGAAGTCTTGACATCCAAAACATTTATCGGTTCACGTGTGACTTTTTCAATATCCCCAACATTACAAACAAACACACTATTGTCCGCAGTTAAAATCTTAACCGATTTTTCTGGCTGGTATTCAACTATTACACCTTTAATTATGCTTCCATTTTTCAAGTAGACTGTTTCTGGAGAAGTTCGTGAAAACACTGACATTGAAGCAATCAGCATCACAACCAAAAGAAGGAGTTTTTTCATTTCTCAAGTAGTTTTAATTACATCACAAATATTTAATACGCAAAAGTAACAGCAAAACTACAAAATTTCTCAATATTAGCAAAAATCATTTCCTATGTTTACTAAATTCGTAAGAGAATCTTAGATTAAAATTCCAACCTCCGTAATTATACATTTCCTCATCAGAAATATCACTTCCTTCATAAGTATCTATCACACAGCTGTTTTCAGGCATTATCTCTGCACCAAAAGACATGGAGATTCTCTTCAGACGACATCCCATTGACAACCCTCCATAAAAACCCGATTCAGCATTAATCACCAAATCATACCCACCTTTCACCTCCAAAAAAGGAGAAATTCTCTTATTTAAGAAATCAACTCGGAACTCTGAGAAAAAAGGAATTGAAAAACAATCAGACATAGCATACTCCGAAGATATCAATCCTAAACCAGCTCCAATAAAAAAGCGATTGTCGAGCTGCATACCGTGAGTGGTCGAAATCCTAAACGCTGGATATTCACACATCAAAATCTCACCGGAGACGAAACTTCTGTATCCAGGCTCAAGAGAATATTTTTTTCTCGCACTTCTGTCTTTATGCTTAATTCCCCAATGTATTTGAAAACCATCAGATTCTCCCCACTCTAACTCATCTCTGTCGAAGTGTTCTGAATCAGATTCATTTTCCGCAAACGTTGCAAACTGAACTGCCAGCATTGTCAACAAAAACAATAATTTTTTCATAACATCTTCTTTATTAAAGTCAATTTGTTTTCTACGACAACAATAACGTTACCTATTGATTTTTATTGCACAGCTTGGATTTTGTCACGTCTTTTCTCGTAAAAAAGCTAAAAAAATCATTTTTTTTTTGCACATTTGCATAAATCTAAAAACAAATAAATGAAATAAAGATGTATACAATAAAGAAAAGAATCGAAATATCAGCAGCTCACAGCCTGAAGACTACATACGAAAGCCAATGCAACAAACTTCATGGTCACAATTGGATCATAACTATAAGCTGCAGAAGCAAGGAGCTTAACGAGAACGGCATGGTGGAGGATTTCACAGCCATCAAAAGTATGCTTCACCGTACTTTAGACCACACTTATTTAAATGATGTGCTGCCATTCAATCCTACTGCTGAAAATATCGCCAAGTGGATCTGCGACCAGATTCCGACAGCCTTCAGAGTTGAAGTGACTGAGAGCGAGAACAACACAGCAATCTACGAGGAAGACTAATCCACAATATTCTGACTATGAAGAAGATTAACGAAATCTTCTATTCGCTTCAAGGTGAGGGATTCCATACCGGAACAGCCGCAATATTCATCCGTTTTTCAGGATGCAACCTGAAATGCGATTTTTGCGACACTCTCCATGAATCCGGAGAATTCCTTTCCGACGAAGAGATCCTACAAAGAATTTCCTCCTTCCAATCTAAGCATATCGTGTTGACGGGAGGAGAACCTTCATTGTGGATAGACGAGGAGTTCGTCGGCAAACTTAAATCTATCGGATACTACGTGCAGATTGAGACTAACGGAACTCACCCTATCCCCAAAAATGTGGACTGGATAACATGTAGTCCTAAAGAAGCTCCGTTGGCTATCAACAAAGCTAATGAATTGAAAGTTGTGTTCACAAGCCAATCTTTCGTGGAGAAATTCACAAATTTCAATAGTCAGCATCGTTTTCTACAACCACTTTCTTGTGGCAACACTGCAGAAGTTGTGGATTATATTCTTAAACATCCACAGTGGAGAATGAGTCTGCAAACACATAAACTGATCAACATCCAATAAACATTGGCATGTTGACGCATTAAATTGCGTCTGAAAAACCAATTCTTAATATCTAAGGATAGAATATTATGAAGACACTACACAAAATCGCATATTCCGCATTGCTTTTCGCATTCGCGTCGAACATAAATGCGAAGCCCAAAACTGATGATTTAGCAACTGCCGCAGCTGAGATTTCAAAGTCTAACTTTACTGCGGCAATCAACCTGATGACATCATATATATCTAACCATGATATGGATCCTCAGGCATATTACTATCGTTCTGTAGCCGAACTTGGAATCGGAGAGAATGACCTTGCATTGAAAGACGTGGATCTTGCCATCCAACTCGACAAAAAATTCCAAATAAAAAAATTATATAAAAGCAGTAAAATCAAGCAAGCTGACTTACTTCTCCAACGTGCCAAATGTTATCGTGCTTTGGGAAACACAGATGGTGCTATGGAAGAATTGAGCAAAGCCGCTCTAGCCGACAACACTTTGGCCGACATCTACGTCGAAATGGGCGAGATTTACGCTTCCAGAAACGACTTCAAAGGTTCGGATACGACTTTTGCCAAAGCCCTTCGTTACGACAGCAAAAACTATGACGCTCTGATTGGTTTGGCAAAAAATTATCTTAACAACGAGAAAGAAAGAGAAGCCATATCAAAACTCGACCAGGCCATTTCTGTCGACGGTGAGAAAATCGAGCCTTACATGCTCAGATATAAAGCTAACGTCGGACTCCACAATTATGAAAGAGCGTTCGACGATATCTCATACGTGGCTTCAAACAACGAGGATTACACACCATACCTGGCAGATCTGACTAACGCCGCATCAAAATGTGTGACATATTCAATGCCAAAAATCGACCAGAAAATAAAGGTCGACGAAAACAAAGTGCTCTGGATGCAATGTCGTGCCGCTGTCGACAACAAAATAGGCAAATTTGAAGCCGCTATTGAAGACTACACAAAACTAGAGGAAATCCTCGGTGAAAAATACGCCATCACATCATCTGGAAAAGGTGACTGTTATTTCCAAAAAGGAGACTACAACACTGCCCTTGCAATGTACAAAGAGGCAAACGAATTGGAGGAAACAGCAGCCGCAAACGCAGGTATCGCGAGAATCTTGCTTTTGCAAAACGAATCAACAGAAGCTCTTGTCTATGCAAACAAAGCAGTATCACTCGACCCAATGAATTATGAGTACTACTATTTGCGTGGAAGAGTCCAAGAAATGCGTAAGATGACCGGAGATGCCGTTTCTGACTATGAAGTGGGAATGCAGATAAACTCAAATTATGCCCCACTCTATTATCGCAGAGGTGTAATCAAAAAGTCAAAAAAGGATTTTGAAAGGGTTATCAGATTGGAGACAACTCCGTCTGCTACAGAAAATTTCAAACCCTTCGCCTACCTATATCTCGGCAAACAGAATGATGGCAAGAAATCAATCAAAGAGATTCTGAAAGCTTACCCTAACGCAGACAACTACTACACTGCCGCCTCTTTTTATGCGGCAATCAACGACACGACCAACGCGTTGTCTTCACTTGAAAAAAGTTTTGAGCTTGGCTACCGCAATTTCACGCAAGTGGATTCCGACTCTAATCTCGATAGTTTAAGGACAAAAGCATCCTACATAGCCATAGTAGACAAGTGGAAAAAAGCATCTGGAGTGTCCGCTAACTTTGCAAACTCAGGTCAGTCAAATTCACAAAAAGCATTGCAAACTACAGAGGTCAAATTCAAACGTGAGCAACAGAAATTCTCATTCGGCTGCAAACTCAATAATATCGACATCTCATGTCAACTCGACACTTCTGCCACAACCGGATGTATTAGCTTTGCTGACGCTCTATTCCTAACTAAATATGGATTCATCCAGACTCACGAATGGAGTCAGGATCCATACAAAGATCTTAATGAGGCTACTGTTGTGACAATCAGAGAATTGGACATCGAAGGAATCAAAGTCAAAGGGTTGGTGATGAAAGTGATCAACGACAAAAACGCCAAACTTCAACTCTCTAAAAATGATATTGCTAAATTCGGCAACATTTCCGTCAACAACCAGCGAAATGTTCTGCTGATTGAACATTATTAATAGATTAAAAAATACGGGTAGGTTTCAAACCTACCCCTACATTTTTCAAATTGTTGTATGGATGGGATGTGCCACTCAAAAACAAAATTGATAACCATAATAAATGAAAAGCATTAGAATAATATTGCAATTTCTGAAAAAGCATCTTACGCTGACACTCTTGGCTCCGTTATGCGTAATCATAGAAGTCACAGCGGAACTTGTACAGCCTAAGATCATGTCGGAGATTGTAAACCGCGGTGTCATAGGAGGAGAGACAGATATAATCACAGCATTAGGATTAAAAATGCTTATCATAACACTTGTCGGAGTTTGTGCGGGTGTATTTTCAATCTATGCGGCAGGACAAGTTTCGTATGCGTTCGGAGCGGATATGCGTACAAAGATGTTCTCACGCATCCAGAAATTTTCATTCTCAAACATCGACAGATTGCAGACCGGATCTTTGATCACTCGTATCACCAGCGATGTGACCCAAGTGCAAAACGTGATACAGGCTTCAATGCGACTTCTTTTCCGTGCCCCATTCATGTTTATCGGAGCTATTGTGATGGTGTTTATGCTTGATTTGAAAATGGCATACATCCTTATCATCATCCTGCCCATCCTGCTTTTTACAATCATCTACATATTAAAGAAGACATTCCCTCTCTTCACCATTGTGCAACAAAAAATGGACAAGTTCAACACAGTGGTGCAGGAATTGCTTTCCGGAATCCGCGTCGTCAAAGCATATGTAAGGGAGCAAGGAGAGAGAGAAAGGTTTGAAGCCTCAAACGAGGATTATATAGCGTCGTCGCTCAAGGTAAGCAAACTTATAATTATAATGATGCCAGCCATGTCATTTATCATGAATCTCGGAGTAGTCGGAGTACTTTGGTTTGGAGAATATGAAGTGGCAGACGGACGATTGAACGTCGGAGACATCATGGCATGCACCAACTATATGACACAGATTCTGATGTCGCTGATGATGGCACAGCGAGTCATAATGTCAATCACACAAGCAGAAGCTTCGATGGTGAGAATCAATGAAGTGTTGGAGACGGAATGTGAGCTTGATCTTCAGTCGACAGGTGTGAGCGTTCCAGAAGAGGGAGATCTGGAATTCAACAATGTATCATTCTGCTATGAAGGATCCAACAAAGACCAGCTTTCCAACATATCATTCAATATCAAAAAAGGAGAGACACTGGCTATCCTTGGCAGCACAGGTTCAGGCAAGTCGACGTTGGTGAATCTGATTCCACGTTTCTACGACGTGACAGAAGGATCTATAAAAATAGGAGGCAAAGACATTCGTGAGATCGACAGGAAATCATTGCAGGACAGTGTCGGAATAGTGATGCAAAACACAGTGTTATTCTCTGGCTCAATTGCAGACAACATGCGTATGGGCAAAGAGGATGCGACAGAAGAAGAGATGATAGACGCATTGAAAAAAGCAGACATCGCAGATTTCGTATTGTCACTGCCAGACGGTCTGAGCCACAAGATTGAGCAAGATGCGACAAACATATCAGGCGGTCAACGTCAACGCATAAGCATCGCCCGCACATTGATTTCAGAGCCTGACATTCTGATTCTTGACGACAGTCTGAGTGCGGTGGATTTGATAACAGAATCAAAAATACGTAAGGCGTTAAACAAATTAAAGATGACTAAAATCATCATTGCTCAAAGAATCAGCTCAATAAAAGATGCAAACAAGATTCTGATGATTGAAGACGGGAAGATGCTATGCTATGGTTCACACGATGAACTATACAAAACTTCGGCTGAATATAAAGAAGTGTATGATTCACAAGTGCAAAGTGCAGAGGAGGGCAAATTATGAAAGGACCTATGATGGCAGATGGTAGAGGTGGACCAGGAAGCCGATTGAGAGACATGACAGCCAAGCACGAACGTCCACAAGACACTGGCAAAACAATTGCACGAATATTCTCATATTGGAAAGAGCATTGGAGCTGGCTTGTAATTATGCTTGTCAGTTCACTATGTGAAGTGTTCTGCACATTGATGGCACCAATTCTTATCGGCAAAGCGATAGATAATTGTATAGATTTGTCGAATATGACGGTGGATTTCACAAAGCTGAATGTCATCGTCATCATGTTGCTGATGCTATACATCTCCAGCTCATGGTTTTCTTGGGTACAGCAGTATGGAATGACCAACGTCTCCCTGAAGATTGCAAAAAAGATCCGCACACAGATGATGGATAAGATGCTTGAGCAGGATATCCATTTCTACGATGTGCACACGCGTGGCGATCTGATGAGCCGTTTCACTAACGATGTCGAGCTGATGAAATCGGGATTGGGAGACTCTTTCATCCAGCTGTTCAACACAATCTTCACACTTGCTGGTACAGTCGTTGCCATGGTGGCATTGAGTCCATCACTGACTGTCGTCTGTTGCATGTCCATACCAGTTGTGTTTATGATGACAAACATCATCTCCAAGCAAACGAGAAAATTCTTTTCATCACAACAGGTCTCGCTCGGACATCTTAACGGCCTTGTGGAAGAGAGTGTGAGCGGAATCAAGATGGTACGCAGCTTCGGCATCGAGCAACAGCAGATCGACAAGTTTAACTCCATCAACGAGGAGCTTCGCAAGTCTGGAGTGAAAGCACAGATTTACAGCGGACTGCTGATGCCACTGATGCGAGTGCTTGAAAACATCATATACATCATAGTGGCAGTGCTTGGAGGAATCATGGCGACATCCACTGACATGACTGTGTTTGGAATCGGAATCGCGACCATTACCGTCGGCACAATCCAGTCGTTCCTTCTTTACACGAAGCAATTTCTACGACCAATCAACCAAGTGGCGTCTCAATTCAACGCAGTGCAGTCGGCAATCGCAGGAGCGGAGCGAATCTTCACGATTCTCGACACTAAGCCAACGATCACCAACAAACCAGACGCTGTCACATTGAAAGAAGAGACCGTGAAAGGAGATATCGTGTTCGACCACGTATCTTTCGGATATGAGCCAGGCAAACTGATATTGAAAGACATATCATTCACAGCCAAGCAAGACGAAGTGATTGCCATTGTCGGCACAACGGGAGCTGGAAAGACCACTATCATCAACCTTCTGACCCGTTTCTACGACATCAATTCAGGTTCGATCAAAGTAGACGGAATAGATATCCGCGACATCACAAAAGAGAGTTTGCGCGACCAGATGGGTATCGTATTGCAGGTGCCGTTCCTATTCTCCGATACAGTGAACTACAACGTGTCGTACGGATGGCCATCAGCCACACAGGAAGAGATCATAAACGCATCAAAGGCAGCCAATGCCCACAACTTCATCGAGAGACTTCCACAAGGCTACGACAGCGAGATCCTACGTGGTGGAGAAAACATCAGCAACGGCCAGAAGCAGTTGCTGACCATTGCGCGTGCCATCCTCGTCGAGACACCAATCCTTGTGTTTGATGAAGCCACAAGCAATATCGACACACGCACTGAGATCCTCATTCAAAAAGCCATAAACAACCTTACCAAAGGACGCACATCATTCGTGATCGCCCACAGATTGAGCACAATCAAGAATGCCGACAAGATTCTGGTGATGCATGAAGGAAGAATCGCAGAGCAAGGCAAGCATGAAGAGTTGTTGGCAAAGAAAGGCAGATACTTTGAAATCTACAACAGCCAGTTTGTTGTTGATTGAACAATTCGTAATGCGTAATTCTCAATGAATCTTTAGGGGCAATTCTTTGTGGTTGCCAGATCTATATTAGATAGAGGATTGTTAAGGAAGGAACGCCCTAACACATTCTGCAGTGCGAGCCGTAGGCGAGCACTTAATAAAAAGTTTTCTTTGAGAAACAGCGTCTTTTAATAAAATACACGCATGGAATTTTTCAAATACGACTTCAAGAATACATGTTTTAGGCTAATCTTTTTATTGATAATTGGCACACTCTGGATTTGGTTCTTGTATCAGCTTAATAATATTTATAGTAACGATACCACTCATTTTTTTTTGGTCACAAACATACTTGTCTCATTAACATATCCGATATTCGAGATAATTCTATTTGGGTATCATAATTTTAGGAATCAACAAAACATTTGGGGATATCTAAAAACTTCATTCCAAATAGCAATTTTATTATTTACAACATTTTTCACAGAATTGGTCATTTTTAATCTTTTATATTATTGAAAGTGACTTTCTAAAAGGCTTCAACGGCTGACAACTCATTATGAATCACTATAAAAACTATTCCGACTATATAAAAGAACACTTCGATTACAAAGTGCAGAAGATATCCATCAACGCAGGATTCACTTGTCCCAACCGTGATGGAAGCATCGGTGTGGGCGGCTGCACCTACTGCAACAACCGCTCCTTCAATCCTGACTATTGCGTCTCCACAACCTCTGTGACCAAACAACTTGAAGAAGGGAAAATATTCTTCAAACGCAAAGCAAAATATGCAGGACTGAAATTTCTTGCCTACTTTCAGGCCTACACAAACACATACGGTGAATTCTCACGTCTGAAATCTCTTTATGAAGAGGCTTTGGCATGTGAAGACGTGGTGGGATTAGTCATCGGCACCCGTCCTGATTGTGTGGACGACAGACTGCTCGACTATTTCCAGGAATTGTCAAAAGAGAAATATGTGATGATTGAATACGGTGTGGAGAGCACCGACGACAACACATTGAAGCGAATCAACCGTGGACATGACTTTGCATGTGCATGCAAAGCTATACGCGACACAGCCAGCCGTGGCATCCAGACAGGTGCACACCTAATATTGGGTCTGCCCGGTGAGACTCCAGAAATGATTCTGAAAGGGGCTGACAGAATGTCGGAGCTTCCGATTGACATCATCAAACTGCATCAGCTTCAGATAGTAAGAGACACTCCTATGGCAGAGGAATATGCCAAGAATCCAGATGAATTCAAACTCTTCTCAATCGAGGCCTACCAACAGCTGTTGGCAGAGTTTGTGGAACATTTGCGTGCTGACATCTGCATAGAAAGGTTTGTGTCACAGACGCCGAAAAGCATTCTCGTCGCCCCGGATTGGGGATTGAAAAACTATGAGTTTACAGACCGCTTAAATAAGATTTTTAAGGAGAGAGGCACAGTACAGGGGAAATTAAGAATTAAAAATTAAGAGTGAAGAATTTTTAACTCTTCACTCTTTATTCTTCATTTTATAATTCCTCCTCATCACCACCTGTCTCCAAGATATGTGATGAAAGCATATCTGCAGCATGGATAATAGACACTAACGGATTCAGTTTGCAGGCAGTATCATAATTTTTCACCTCCTCATAATTAGTCTTGTCGATTGTCCAAGCACCCATGTGCCAACGGATAGCGAGCATCTCAGCATCAGTAAGTTCCAGGAATGGAAGAATCATGATCACGGATTTCTCACCATGTCCCATTGGGAAATTTTTATACGACACTTTATATCCTTCCGCGTCTTCCCAAGTGCCAAGAGCAGTCTTTTTCTTTTTCACAGTACGGAAATAAACGTCACTTTTGCAGACATCATGAAGGAGAGACGCAATGATCACACTATCCTTAGGAGTAGACTTCTCCAAAGATGGGTTCAAAGTCTTCATACCTTCCCATATAGCCAAAGCACTCTTGCATGTGTTCAACGAATGTTCAACCAAACCGCCAGCCACATTCAAATGATGTCCGGCAGACGCAGGAGCATCCATAAAACCGTTAGACCGCAACTCCTCAATCATATCCTCCACTCCGTCACGTTCAGTGCTACGAAGAAGTTCCAAAAATTCGTCTTTTATCTTATCACTCATAAAACCAATACTTTTTTCTTTAATATCAAAATAATCAAATTGGCACAACGCAAAAATAAGAAATATGTGGGAATTTAGATATTTTAGTCACACAAATAAAAAAAATATATTAGATTTGCATTCGTATAGCTAAAATAGACAAATCACAAACGACTATTATAATAACAAACAATCGAATAAAACTTAAAGTAAAATAAAAGTATTTCAGTATGATATGATAAGTATTAGTAGAAACATAATAAAGAATATTTGTTTAAGTTTGCTGACACTATTATCAATTTTGGATGCAGAGGCAGACGTCTGCAAAAACGAGACATCTACACAAGGAACAGAATTCTGGATTGCATTCCTACAGAATAATGACCAAGAGCTTATAATTCCTCATGGTTTGGACTTAATAATTTCAACAGAAAAAGCCACAGATGTCATAATACAAAATGACATTTTGGAATTAGACGATGACATCATACCTATCCATGACGACAATCTACAACATTACCAACACCACTGGAAATTTTCAATGGAAGAAAATTCCACAAAAGTCATAACAGTACCATGCCAATTGTTTAGTGTACTAGAATATGGAGAATGTGTATACAAGACACTAAACATTACCAGTACAGAGCCAATATCAGTATATATGGACAATCGCCAGAAGATGTCAGAAGACGCAACTTTGGCATTACCTACATCTGCATGTGGATCGTATTATATAATTCAAAATGCAGCTGGAGGCATAGAATCAAATTATAATGTTTTCATGCCTTCAATTTTCTCTATTGTTGCAACTGAGAATAACACCACTGTTCAAATAACACCTACGATAAAGACCAACGACGGACACGCCGCCAACACTCCTTTTTCAGTAACTCTGCATAAAGGACAAGTTTATCAGGTAGAAAGTGCACCGACAGACATAAACCGTGGATTTTCAGGCACTCAAGTACTTGCGACAGGAGGGAAAAAAATAGCAGTCTATGTCGGCAACAGAATGTGTAACGTACCGTATTCCAACACAGCAGGAAATTCAAATATGCTGTTTGACGTGTCATTTCCTGTATCAACATGGGGTAAAAGATTCATCATACAGCCATTCAAAACTGGAGTAATTGACTTGATAAAGATCACCGCCAGCCAAAATGACACAAAAATTTATAGAAATGGCACACTCTTGACAACAATTAACGCATTTGAATCATATGAGTTTTTTGCCGAAGAATCAAAAGGGGCATTCAAAATAGAGACATCCCAACCAGTCTCTGTATATCAATATATGACAGGCAGCAACTACGTCTACCAAAGAGCAAATGGAGGACCATCTTACCAATATATAATTCCTGTCGAACAAGCTATCAATAAAATATCATTATGCACCTCAAACAACAAAGATATTACAAACCACTTCATCAATTTAGTTATCAGAACAAAAGATGCCTCAAGCATCAAACTAGATGGTCAGACAAACTTTGCTAAATTCACTCCAATAGACGACACTTACTCGACTGGATATGTAATCATCAGCAAAGGACAACACATACTCGAATCCAAATCTGGATTTATAGCTAACGTATACGGTATGGGATCTGGTGTTTCTTATGCATATTGTGCTGGGTCAAACACTTATGATCTCAACACAAAAGCCAATATAGAAAAAGCAATATGTTCTGGTGACACACTCATTTTCGGTGGGAAAAAACTTACAGAGTCAGGGTTCTATATTGACACATTAAAAAATACAGAAGGATGCGACAGTTTGTCACTACTAACGCTAAAGGTTCTTCAATCTGACACTGTCCACTATTATGACACAATCCAAGTTGGTGAATCATATGATAAAAATGGATTTTTTATTCAGAATCCACAACCAAATATTTATAAAAAAACAATCGGAGAATGCCCACACTACTCTCATCTTGAATTGGTAGTAGAACACCAACCTTGCCCTGATGGAACATTAATATTCAAAGAGGATTTTGGAGGCAACTATAATGCAGATCCAACAGTAAGTTATCAAAAGATACCTCAATGTACCTACGAATTAAATGCGAAACCTGTAGATTTGTATTTGAAAGGTGTATATTCGATACGTAAGATATCTTATCCTGACAAATCATGGATTAACATTTCCGACCACACATTCCCTGATAGAAAAGACAGAGGATATTTCATGCAGTGTGATGCAGCAAACGCATCCAACGAAACTCCCGGAACAATATATTCCGTGCAAATAGATGATTTATGCAGCGATGTTCCTCTATATTTTTCATTTTGGGGATTGAGTATGATTAAAGAAGGAGCCGACTCTACATATGCTGACGCAAATTTGAAACTTGTCATTGAAGATACTGATGGCAATGTATTGAGATCCAAAAACATTGTAATGCTTAATGGCAAAGAGAAATGGGGACTCTACGGAATACCATATCAGATGCCAGATGGTAAAACTTCTGCAATATTCAAAATATTAAACAACAGCACCGTCAACTATGGAAACGACTTTGCCATTGACGATATAGAAGTTCGTATATGCAAGCAATCTATTGACGTGACAAGCCAAGAAAACAACTCTTGTATCGGATCAAATCTGTCTCTTGAAGCTGATTTTCATAACGACGGAACATACACTGAGCCTGTCGTATACGAATGGTATTACTCTCAAAATCCACAAATACAATCAGACGACTGGACTTTAGTCGGAAATGAGAAAAACTTAGAGATTCCAAATTTAACTGAAAGCAACAATGGATTTTATCGTGTGTTTGTTGGAATTTCTGGATCACATAATAACATCAACAATTGTTCTGCTGGATCAGACCCGATAGAAGTTAACGTAAAAAGATGTACACCGCCAGTATGCAACACGGACACTATAAAATTGGCAACATGTATGAAAATAGATACATTAATAAACATTTTGGATAATGATACTATTTCAGACAGAGACAATGTTATCGTATCATTGATCAATGCTCCCGCATACACAAAAGTTGTTGGCAACATGTTAGCTTATAGTCTCGTCGACCCAGGAACCACAGCTGACACTATTTTATATTCTGTGACATTAGGTGATTTTTCTGACACTGCTTCAGTAATATTCAAAATAGAACATCCGTCTAAGACACTAAATATAAATGCTGAGATATGTGAGGGATCTGAGTATCATGAACAGGTTTTGTTTAACGACACAATCATATCTGAAACGAGCATAATGGAAGAATCTGGTTGTCCAAGCATCATCAATCATATTGTTGACGTAATCAATATAGACGTAAACATCAACGACACATCAATCTGCATTGGAGAAATAGCCACATTAAAAATCCATGCTACTGAAAAATATAACTACACATGGTATTATACTCCTGATCATAACGCCATTGCCAGCAAAGAACAATCACTTGTTGTAAAGCCTAGCAAAACCACAACATACTATGTTGTAGCTAGTAATGAGAAATGTTCTAAACAACTTACTACAGTAGTGGAGGTAAACGACAAGCCATATATTGAAGGTGTTGCCATTATTGGTGAAAATGATCTTGAATTAATCACAAACGGAGGATCAGGTTCGTACGAATACAAAATTGGTGGGAACAGGATCTCCGATAACATTATCCACAACTATTTGGAAGGACAATTCTACAACATTCAAATTAGAGATGACGAAGGGTGTGTCGTCGACACTACTATAAAAGCCCCTACTCATGGATTGAAGATTCCAACATTGATATCGCCTAATGGAGACGGTATAAACGATGTTTTTGAAATAAAAGACATTGACAAATATCCGCAAGCAACGATATCAATCTATGATGGCAAAGGAAGAAAACTTGTAGAGTATAAAGTAAATGAAAGCAGGGGGTGGAATGGCAACTACAATGGCATACGAATGCCTTCTGACGACTACTGGTATGAGATAAACATAAAAGAAACAGATGAAATAATAGTAGGTCACTTCACCCTTATTAGAGATTAGTCTAATTGTTTCTAGAAATATAGGAGCGAGAATCTTTATATTCTCGCTCCTGTTGTTTTGGAAATTTCCAGTTCAAATTCTTCCTTCCAAAATATCCTTCACATCTTCTTTTGTCATCAATGTAGATTTATCCGTACCTCTTAACACCACATCTGAAACTGTCTGTTTGCGACGCTGCAATTCCAACATTTTCTCCTCTATTGTGCCTTTGGCTATGAAATGGAAAACAGTGACTTTCTGATCCTGACCTATTCGATAGGCTCTATCTGTGGCTTGCTGCTCTATCGCCGGATTCCACCACGGATCAAGATGTATCACGTAATTGGCTGCTGTAAGGTTGAGACCAACTCCTCCGGCTTTCAAACTGACTAGAAAGACAGGCGTCTTCCCTGCCTGAAATTTGTCGATCAACTTTGCTCTCTCTTTCATCGGTGTGGATCCGTCTAAATAAAGACACTCGATTCCTTCCTCTTGCAAAAGAATCTTTATTCTTTCCAAAAAACCTGTGAATTGGCTGAAAACCAACACTCTGTTTTCTTCTAAATCAATTTCCTGCAACAAATCCAGAAATGCTATTTCTTTGCTGCTTCTATCTTTCCACCCCTGGACAAGCAAAGCTGGCGAGCATGTCAACTCCCTCAGTTTCGTAAGCATTGCAAACACTGCTATCTTATGTGGCCCGACAGCACTTAGATCACGGTCCAATGAATATTTGTCATCCTCCTGAAATGCTTTTCTCACGGCAAGACGTGTGGAATCATACACAGCATACTCCTCTTTCGTCAGCATCACATCAAGCACTACTTCCTCTATTCCAGGCAACTCGTCAAGCACCTCTTTTTTCGTGCGTCGCAAAATGAATGGACGGACAATGGAATTGATCTCTCCCGCAACGTCGTCTGCCCAATCTTCATCTCGCTCTCGATTATATTTCACTTTTTCAGAAAATGATTTCTGACTTCCAAGCAGACCCGGATTAGAAAAATGGAACAGGCTCCAAATCTCAGAAAAATGGTTTTGAATTGGTGTTCCAGTTAAGACGATACGATTTTTGCCACTAAGCCTAATCACTGATTTGAAAGCTTTTGTATTGTAGTTCTTGATTGCGTGGGCTTCGTCGAGCACGATTATCCCCCACTCTTTCTTTTCAAGATTGGCAATCTGTGTGAGCATCATTCCGTAACTTGCGACCAACACGTCTCCAAATGAAATCTCTTCTATCGTCTTCGTCTTATGTGCACACTGATTCAAAATCTTTGTGTTGAGCGACGGTGCAAATCTTACCAACTCACTCTGCCAATTGAGCACAACAGAAGTGGGTGCGACAACCAAAATCGGTCCGTCGTCTCTCTTCTGAAGCATAACAGCAATAGTCTGAATTGTTTTTCCAAGTCCCATATCGTCGGCAAGACACACACCTCCACTCCACGATAATGTACGCATCATCCATTTATAACCATCTATCTGATAGTTTTTCAACTCTCCATTCAAAGTGGACGGGATTACAAATTCTGCAGTCTGAGATTTTGTAATTCTATCACGTATTGCTAACAAATCTCCATTTGAGCTGGCAAAAGCATCATCAAACTCATTATCTAAAGATGCCAAAGCTAGTTCAGGTATGGCAATTCGGTTTTCTAAATCATCATTATAAAGACGCAACCGGCTGATAAGTTGACGTAACGACTGACTCACTTCAACGTAGTTATCACCGTCGATACGGATATATTTGCCAATTCCATTATGAAGCCTACGCATCAATTCCTGCAGTCCGATTTTAGTGTCTGAAGAAACTAAAGCTCCATTCATGTCTACCCAACCACGGACGCTTTGAAATGTTTCCAACTGAAGATTCTTAGGAGTGAGCTTTTCTTTAACATTGAAACGGCATCCCTCCATAAGTTCCACCACAGCCTTGTCGTCATTCTCTTTCGCCCACGTGATGATGTCCAGCACATTCTCAAGGTTGAGCAGGTCGGAAGCAACGTCGCTGACATCTTCGTCATCATATATGATTGCGTTTTGTTGGCAAAAACGTTCGAAAGCAAACAAATGTCTCTTCTCCATTTCAAAATTTCTCTTGATAAGACGAAGGGTTCCTCCATCATCAAGAATACTAAGAGATTGCCCCTCCGCAGGAATGGTGGTATATGGAGAACCAGCAAACGGAATGACAACCATATCCACCCTCCACGTCGCACCAACATTCGTGTTGGGGAACAATCGTATCACAATGCGTGAATCAGCATCTTCAAACGCATCATCAGCATGAATAAGCGTGGAATATATCTTTGTCATTCCATCCAAACGTTGTAGAGACTGACGAAGACGAGTCTCTGCCTCAGAAGGGATAGTCTCCATCTGAAGCATCAACTTATATATGTCTCTTTCGTGGTCACGCAAATGGATCACACCATAATGGGTATCGTCTATAATACGTACAAATGAACTGGTCTGATCATCAATATCCGACAATTTCAAATTGGAATAAACATGAAACAAATTGTCTTCTTCTCTGTCGACTATCAAATACGGATGCTCCATCCCGACCACAACTTGACGCAACTGCTTTCCCCATTTTGGCATCAAGTAGATGTGGTCACATCCTACAAAAGAAAGCAATCCGTCTCCATTTTTGAATGAGACTTGTCCTGCAGGCAACGTTTTAAGGATACGGATATCTTCATCAGTAGCACATTCCGGTATATCTCTGCTCTTGCCCTTCCAAAGACGTCTGATACTTCCGTTCCACTCACCTTTATCATTTCTCTTCTGAATGAACGGAGCGACTCGCATCTCATTCGGTTCAAGCACATAAATAAGTCTCTCTTCCTGATCTTCTATCTTTGGAATTTTCACACTCTCAATAGAATCAAGCATATACATCCATGGCTTAATTTTATTCAGACGTGCCACAATCGAAGAATCCGGATTCTTCTCATTCTCTACAAAATTCCAATTGGATGGTCGGGAATCATTTTCTGTGTATCTTGAAATATCGACATTAAATTGTAGACACAAATATGTAGCCAAACGGACATCGTTTAACTTATATAAGTCAGCCACAAAACGTTTGGCATTAACGACAAATTCATCACCGTCGACTTTACTCTTAATCAACGGAATGATTGATATTTTATAAAGTCCATTCTCTGCAATTGAACGTTTGTTTAGAAGAGCATGAAGTTTACTTTCATTTTTAAGTGGGCTATCGAGAATCAAAGCAATGACATACAGATAGTTGAAGAGATATTGGTCAAACACTCCACGCTCCTTCAAAAATCCGCCAAACGTCGCTAATGATTTTTGAAAAGCCACCGCAGATTCCCCATAACATTCACGTTGTAGAAGTTTGACAGCATCATAAAGACAGCCACATCCATTGACTCCATAATACTTGAAATCGTCCACTCCCGTCGCCAAATAGCGATAAAGGAAAAAACGATCACGAATTTCTAACTCTGGGTCATCACCGACATTCTCAAGGTCATAGCGAAATTCAATAATAGGTCTGACATTTTCCCAATTAAACTGTTCACGGTCATAGACTCCATCAAGCAAAATTTTACAAAAATCGTTCCAGATTTTTGATGGCAAAGAAATAAAGACAGGTCGCCATTCCGCATCGTCTACTACAGAAAGAAGCATCTCTCTTTGGCGGATTCCCAAAGAATAGAGTTCGACGGAATCAGTGTCCACAAACTTCATTTTCTCCAACCACCAGTTCCTGAAAATCAACGATGTATTCCTGCCATCGTCTGGCATTTCACACACCGATTCTATTATTCCAAGCCAATCCTCCTTATGATTTTTATAAATATCTGCAACGACGGGAAGTTCACAATGTGGAGCCACGACATATTTCGCAAACACTCCGGAACGAGTGAGCATGTCAAGCAATCGTTTGTCATATAGAGATTTTGCGACACTCTGCACATCCACATCAGAGGCTTCACTGTCGCAAAGATAACGTACAGCAAGACCTGTCATCGCAGAAGAACAGTCGATTATGTTTCCGCAATAGGCATAGACAGCCAGCACAACTTTTTCTGGAACGGATAGTGAATCTATATGAGAATACTGCATTTTGACGTAGAAGCTATTTTATTTAATCACTGACGACACACGCTGAATTTCCTCACCCCAAGGGTCGTAGACCCTTTATCGCTTGCGACGGTAGCCGATTCCAAAATGGTTGAGGTCGCAGACCGATATCATTATGGTGTCGGTTTATTCGATTCCAAAATTCGATTTACGATTTCCGAATGTCAATTCATCCATTTCCGAATGTCAATTCATCCATTTCCGAATGTCAATTCATCCATTTCCGAATGTCAATTCATCCATTTCCGAATTTCGATTCATCCGATTTTAGAAATTCATTTTAAAATCATCAATATGTCGTCTGATTTCAAAAAAGAATTGTAAAAATTCATTTTCAAGGTCATAATAATCGCGTATCATCACACGGACCACATCATCAGAACAATTAGGCAACGAGGTTCCATTAGACATCAAATCCAAAGTGTCGCGGATACCATCTATTGTCGCATACGCTGTGAGTCGCTGTCTGGAAATAAAATTTACAGAAAAACGCTGCATTTCTCCCGGCAAACGAAACCAATTTTTCAATATTCGTCCATACGCTCTCCACGCATATTTTTTCAGTGGTAAAGAATGGTAGCCACCCCAGTTTTTCGCCAGAAAATGGTCGTAAACAACATCACAAACGACACCTGCATATCTTCCAGCTACAGGCACAAACCTATCCTTACTCTGCCGGTAAACAGGATGACTATCCGTAAATGAATCTATCTCTCGATGTAAAAGTATTCCACACTGTATCGAGAACGGATAATCAGAGAGTCGTCGTCCCTTCACACTGTCGCCGATATAGTTTCCTATCATGAGACCTTCATCGTCGTCACCAGAAAGATATATGTGCGCAAGAAAATTCATTTTTCTATATTACAGTTCTTAATAAATGAATTGAGTGAATCACACAACTCTGTACTCGTCTTTCGTACTGCCCACGAATGTAGTTGTGAAAAACCGATAGACAAATGAATATCAAGGTTTTTGTACTCTTTTTGAAGACGTGTGGCAGCATGAAGTCCTAACACAGTGTACTGAAATTCACCCTTCGACACCATAATGGCAATCGCCTCATTGTCGTAATTGGGAATTGTGTTGATATATATGGTGTCTCCAATCTCTTTAGAAAGATTATTTATTCGTATTATAGACGGGGATTCCTCAGCCAACGTCACAGTCTTCTCCGCAAGTTCCAGCTGATTATGCACAAAACTGTCGTTCACCACTTTGTCTATCACCTTCTTTCTCTGCACAAGCACCTGTTTGTCGTGAATCAGACTCTCTGTAAAAAGCAGAGTGTCGCGCAATGATGATGTCACAGGAATATAGCGGACAATCACGTCGCACTCCCCATCCTGCAAATCCTCAATAGCGTTGTTGAGATTGCTTTCAAGCTTATACTCGACAGGCAGATTCTGCTGACGGCAAAACTCTCGGATAAGTTCAAACTGCTCTCCAACGGTGTCGCCATCCGCTGTGATCTGCATTCCATCCGTCGACGAATCAATCACCACTCTCAACGCTCCATTCTCACGGATGTGTGCAATATCATCATTGTCGGGCACTTTTGACACACAACGGCTTATAATGAACGCTATTGCCGCAAGCACCACAAAAGCGAAAATGATAAAATTGAAATACTTACTTCCGTTCATGAGCAAACATTTTTAATCATCAAATGTAACTGAGATTCCAACACGTAAAAACGACGGACTCATAGCATAACCCGGACTGATCATATAGTTCGAATTATTTCCCATTCTCTGGTTGACATGATTCCATACCATAAACATTTTCAACACCTTCAGCTGTGCCTGTCCGTATACATTCAGCAAAGGATAATCGCCATACTCCTTCTCTCGCTGAACATAAAGCATTCCCGTCGCAGGATTATATTTCTGAGCGTAAAAACTTGTATGGTAATTCAATTCAGCGCCGACTTGAAAAGTAAGACTCTTTTTGAAAATCGGAGGAGTCCTTAAGTAGACGTTGCTGTTGAAAACAAATGTCGGCAACGGCATTATATACTTGTCTGATGTTGTCTGGTAGGCAATTCCATTATCCCAGTGGAAAATTCCGAATTTTAGTTTTTCCTCGGCTCCTAAATAGAACACATTCACAGCGTCCGATGTCTGGACTGGCATCGCCTGCTCATTGAAATATATGTGGTTGTCGATGTTGTAATAACCTATTTTGGCAGAGAAGCCTATCTTTGGCATCTCAAACAAACCGTCGATGGACAAACTGCGTTTATTATCGAAATCGTTGTCCCAATTGAAATAATTTGAATAGTAATGGTCCTCAAAATAATCTGGGCATTCATTCTTCAGCTCCACTTTTCCACCCAAAGAAACCGGTTGTTTACCAATTTCAAACTTGGTATTCACATCTCCTTTCAACAGATAGCTTGTTCCCGTCTGTTTCTCATCCACAAAATAATATTCTCCTATCACATTGAAGAACAGATGTTTGCCGGAATGTTTTGACAATACTGCTCCGACTCCCATCTTCGTGTTTTTGTTTTTATTCCAATTTGGACGTCCACGATATCCGACAGAGTCGATGTAAGCTATTCCGTCTTCCAACTCCACCTCTTTCAACTCATTCTCAGCTATAAACTCATTGCCGGCATCACGGTAGTCGAACTGTAACCCGTCGGCATAATGATATGTCTTTGAGCTTACAGTAAAATATCCACCCAAACCAAACTTCATCAATTTGTTGAACTCCTCGTTCAAAGTCACTCCAAAATTGCCCTTAAACTGACGGAACAAGACGCTGTCCATTGTAGATTTAGGCATAAACTTACGAGTTTCTGCACTTGCATTATAGAATGTGTCGTGGAATGAATTAGAAGATTTCTCTGTGTATCTCTTCCAATCCGACTCATATCTCATGTCAGCTATAAAAGACGTAACAGGCACATAATCAACAATTACAGAATCTTTAGACACCTCATACTCTTTTTCAAATCCAAGATGGTATTTATAGTTGAGATGCATATTATATCCATGCAGTTTGGAAAATGTGTTTCCTGTAAAATAGACTGGGATAGACTCATCTGCAGGATTTCCATATCTTTCTGGCGAAGTGATATACGATTCATCCAAAAATCCACCACTCTCATAATTCTCAAATTTCGCAAAACCGATACTCATCATCAGATTGGAACGCAAACCCATATAGCTTCCGAAAAATCCGGCGTTGCAATTTCGTGTAGACGAAGATTCATACGCACCATACGAATTAACCCAATCTCCGTACATACCGAAATTAAACTTTGATCCTGCGTTAACAGTGAACAAGCCACCCACACACTGGTCACTACGGTTGCTCGGACCTGCGCCTATAAACCAGAATTTGGAATAAGGTTTGCGAGTGTTATAATAAAGGATATCATCAGGCGACGTATAGTTTGCCTCATACGGAGTGAAGAAAAAGAAATCTGATTTCTTAATTCTGTCCGCGTAGATCAACGATATTCCCGGAGATCCTAAAGATGAATGATCAGCATAACGGAGTGTGTTTTTGTCGGCCATATTGGCAATATAGAGTTTGTCGAGAGTAGAGTCGGCATACTCACGGACGGGCAGTCCAAGGGGTCCGTCGGCTCTCCACGAGAAATACATCATGGAATCTTTCGGACCACGTTTTGACGGAGACACCTCCGTCTGATATTGAAAAGCAGGTGCGGAATCCACCGTCGCTTTTGCCACTGTATCAATTTTTGAAATGATTGCAGAATCCTGATTCAACACTACAGAATCAGATGCCACAATATCAACAGAATCCTTTTTCTCCGTCTCCACAGATAAGGAAGTGTTGGCAAACACTGTGGCGCTTGCCGCAAATAGAGAAAGGATTATATTAAAAATTCTATTCATTTATTTTATTATTCAGAAACCGCTTAAATTAAATATTTGGCTATAAATCAAATAGAGGATTGTTAAGTGCAGAATGCCCTAACCCCACACGTATCTGCGAGTTCGCAAGAACGAGCAGTGATAAAAATCAAAACATCTCTTTTAATTTTTACAAATCACTCACATAGCAAATTAAAAACCAAAGTTTAAACAATTTCTCATATTTTTCTCTGAAAGATTTCTATTTTGTCAGCCACGGTCACTGTCGTTCTTCATATACCAAAGCAAGCAACAGTTTTCATGTCTGAAGATTTTTGTTGCCGTGTCACGCAATTCTGCTGGTGTCACCTTAGCATAATTGTCGAAATCCGTATTGACCAGATCGGGAGCATCGATCATCTCGTAATAGCCGAGACGTTCCGCCTTTGCAGCCTCCGAAAGGTCGGAAAGGATCTGCGTCGCCTCATACTTATTCACGACCTTCTCCAATTCCAGTTTTTCAACACTCTCCTTCTTCAGCATCTCCAGCTCATTCCAAATAGCGTTCTCAACCTCATCACGTGTGAAACCATCATTCGGCACACCGATCACATAAAAAGCACCGTCTTCCAGGCTTCCACGAATACATGCATCTATGGAAGAAAACATCTTCTTCTCCACGACCAATCTCTTATACATTCGTGAAGACATACCATTCGACAACACATCGGAAAGAATATCCGAAGCATAATAATCGTCGTCGAGACGGGAAGGAGAACGGAACACCATATAGAGTTTATCATTCGGGACATCACCACTGACCACCTTTCTGCGTTCAGCTGTTTGCTCTGGGATTTCCACCATCTTGCGTTTTTTCACATCGCGCGACGGGATATCACCGTAATATTTCTCCACCAGACGTTTCACCTCATCCAGAGAAATATTACCCACGACCGCAAGATAAGCATTGTTAGGAGCATAATGAGAGAAGAAAAAATCCTTCACATCCTGCATCGTCGCGTCCTGAATATGTTTGATTTCCTTGCCGATCGTAGGCCATGAGTAGGTATGGTCGGCAGGATACATCATTGCAAAAAGATAATGGTAGGCATCACCGTATGGCTTGTTGGATGTTCGTTCCTTAAACTCCTCACTCACCACTTCACGCTGCACCTCAAGGCCCTTCTCATTGAATGCCAAAGACATCATTCTGTCCGACTCAACCCAAAAGCCGACCTCTGCGTTGACAGCAGGAAGGACAACATAATAATTGGTCAGATCCTGCGTAGTGTAAGCGTTGTTGTAGGCGCCGGCTTTCTGAAGCACTCCATCATAATCATCCACATTGACAGAGCCTGAAAACATCAGATGCTCAAACAGATGAGCGAATCCAGTGTGCTCCGGATCCTCATCCTTCGATCCCACATCAAAAACAGTGTTAAGCGTCACCGTCTGGGATGTTTTGTCTTCCAGATGCACCACATGAAGGCCATTATCAAGTGTGAACCTATTTGTTTTAACCATAAATTGCTACTTTAATGCAAAAATAGTTGAAATTAAGCGTATTTTTGCAAAAAAGTTATTAAAAAGCGTGAATGATGATAACATTTCCAAATGCTAAAATAAATTTAGGTCTCAATGTAGTTAGTCGCCGCCCCGACGGATATTCTAATTTGGAGACGGTGTTCTATCCGATTCCTGTCTGTGATGCTCTTGAACTTCTCGATTCCGACGAAAAAGGATTGAAATTTGTGCAGACGGGATTGGAGGTAGACGGTGATGTTGAGAAAAACCTTGTGGTGAGGGCTTTCCGTGCGGTTGAGAAAGCTGCAGGCCGCACTTTTGACGCCAAAGTTCATTTGCAGAAAAGCATTCCGTTTGGAGCCGGCATCGGTGGAGGAAGCGCGGACGCATCGTTTATGATCCGTATGATGAACGAGCATTATCATCTTGGATGGAGCGACGAGAAAATGGCAGAGATAGCCATCACAATCGGCGCGGACTGTCCGATATTCATCTACAACCGTCCAATGTATGCGGAAGGAAAAGGAGAGATTCTTTCCGATATCGACGTGAATCTTAGCGGCTACTATTTCGTCTTGGTCAAGCCAAACGTGCATGTATCCACAGCCGATGCGTTCCGTGGAATCACACCTGCTCCAGCCAAAATCAATTGCAGGGATATTGTGTCATTGCCGATGAAAGAGTGGAAAGGCAAGTTGGAAAACGATTTTGAGAAAACAATATTCGCGCTACACCCGTCTGTGGCGGCAATCAAAGAAAAACTATACGATTTAGGAGCTGTCTACGCATCAATGTCTGGTTCAGGATCATCTCTTTTCGGATTCTTTGAGGAGAAGCCAAATCTGGACGGATTGTTTGGCGACGCGTATGTTTTCTGCGAAAAACTATAAATGCATAGGTTTTTCATCACCAATACCCCTAAACGGGGTAAGGATGGGAATCCATCTATATATTTGCCACCAATATAAAACGTCTAGCGACGTATTTGGGGAGAACCAATTTTTTTTGTAAATGTAAAAGGGGCGACCACAATGGATCGCCCCTACAATTACGCATTATCGAAAAAAATACGGCTGGAATCTGCCACATGACAAATTCACAACCATAGTTTTTTCAAAACCGGATTTTATCGGAATTGGAAATTCATCAAATTATTTCTTGAATGTAACTACCGTGTCTTTAAGAGCTGTAGACTCTTCCCATCGTCTCATATAAGTAAACTTCAACACTTCCTCTCCATTTTCTTTAGTTTTGAAAGACCATTTTTCAACACCAGGACCTCCAACTCTTTCGTCATCTGGATTGGCATGATTTACTGATTTCGACACTGAATCAGCCGCAGCACTAGCACTATTAGTCCATACCCACTCATATCCAGTACCCAACTGAGCTGGCAATTCAACCGTGAATGTCTTGCTTTCAAACTTTTCATCATCGTCGTCACATGAGACAAATGAAGAGATAGATAGAACCGCTGCTGCCATCATTGCAGCAGCCATAGAAAAACTCTTTTTCATAAAAATTGACTTTAATGTAAAACTAACTAACATTTGTCTTAACACCTATACAAACATACAATGCTAAGACATTACATATCAGAATTTAACCACTGTGTCAGCGATGACAGCAGTCGGATCTTCTTTAGCACGACGTCTTAATTCATTGAGATCTTCTTCAAAAACTATAGGACCTGAATAAATTCGTAATTTACGGAATTTCAATTCTCTCACACCGATTTCTTTTGTCTTAAATGTCCATACCTCTTTGATTGTATCATGCATTTTGTATTCAAATTTAGGCATAGAATCAACACTTGTGTTGATCTTGGGCAAAAGTTTGCTATTTTCTTCAAATTCAGACATCAAATCACGATTAGGAATCAAATCAATGGAATCAGCGGCAGCCTCCTCTCTGTTTGTCCACTCCCACTCATAGATTGATGTATAGCCAGTATAAGAATTAGCCGGATAAATTCTTTCTATAAGCTCAACCGTAAATGTTTCGCTCTTAAAACTGTTATTTTCCTCTTCCTCGTCACATGATACGAACGAAGATGCAGAAACAACCGCTGCCATCATTGCAGCAAGCCTAAAATAACTTTTTTTCATAAAATAAACTATTATAAAAACTAACTTACTTTTGTCTTAACACCATATATACATACCCTATTGCTTCGCATTATTACGCATTATTATATTCGTGTTAAAAACATCGACAAATTTAGCAAAAAAGCATATCAAACAAAAAAATATAATATTTTTTCATCTCAATTAGTCAAATTAAAAGTATTCGCCATCAAATCATAACAATCCCATCACCTCTTTTAATGAATGAATCTCATAATCCACAGATTCCGTGGCTTTGAATGATTCAGGATGACGATTGAAGAACATTGTAGCCAAACCTGCTTTCTTTGCTCCCAAAATATCTGTAGAAAAATTGTCTCCAATCATCAACGTGTCTGAAGGTGTCGCTCCTGTGGCTTCAAATGCATAGTCGAAGAAAACAGGACTCGGCTTGTTTGCCCCCGCATCTTCAGAAAGAATAATCTGATCGAATGCTTCCAAAAGTCCACATGATTTTAGCTTGCGATATTGTATTTCATGAAAACCATTACTGCACATGATGAGTCGGTATCCTTTCTTCTTCAAATATTCCATCAGTTCATGAGCTCCATCCACCACACCAGGCTTAACAGCACAGAAATCGAGGAATACATCACTCACTTTCAAACAAAATTCCTCTGTAGGATTGAAATGATTCCCATTAGCGTCAACACCTTCAGATAATGGTCGACGGAATCGCTCTATAATAAGATAGTCACGTTCTATTTCCCCATTTGAATATTGTGCCCACAACTCAACATTTGTTTTCCAGTATGAGCGAGAAAACGTTTCAAAATCAGGGAAATACTGATTCAATTGGAAATGGTCGAACATCTCACGAAGAGATATTTCAGCATTACCTCTTGTGTCGTATAAAGTATCGTCGAAATCTATAAAAAGGTTTTTATACATGATTGGATAATTGTATGAGACGAAATTAAATCCGTCTGACGTAACATAGTAGGCAATAAAATCGTCGACGCCATAGCCGACTTGAGACAAAGACGAAGGCAAAGACAAGGACCGGCATCCCACGAAGACAAGGTCTTCAGATTTTTATGAGAGACGCCGCCAATAGAAAACTTTAAGCATTTTTTACCTTGCGGTATTCTAGTAGGTTATGCCTTGCATAGCCAAACTGAAGTGTCAGCTATAGCGTCATAAAGAGCGACGGTGCGGTTCCTTTGCGGCCACACGCATCACTCACCGATTATTCTGTTTATGTTTTTTCTCGTCTAAAGCAGAAAGATAATCGAATGTGGATTGCAAATCGTTTGGCACGATAATCTTCAAACTTGAAATCTGCTCTATCTCACGTCGCTGCCAAGAACTGAAATCCGCATTGATTTTTTGTGATTCCGACTGATATGAATCAAGTTTGTTCTTATAAGCCTCAGTCTGCTCAGCCTTGGCGATATTAAGTTTTTTCTTGATCGACGTCTTGATCTGATTCAGACGTTTCTCAGCATCACGGTGTTCGCTCTGCAACTGCAGATACACCTTCTCCACATCTTCCTCATCCACGGAATTTTCATAACGGTAGATAAGCAATGAGCTTCCCTCTCCTTGCGTAGTGATCGGCTTTGACATTATCTCCTGCAAACGACGTCGTGCGATAGAGAACGGTTCGTCAGGATGAATGAACTTACCATACGCAGCCGCCTTAGCTTCCAAAGAATAATACTCACATCTCTCAGCCACAGATAGTGTTTGGATGATATTTTGCTCGGTCAGTTCATCCTCACGCACAGGCATCTTCGGCAGGACAATATTATTTGCCTCAGCCCAATCATCAAGAGTGACGTCGGAAACCTCTTCCATCATCCTCTCCTTCGTCTTCACCGCCTCACGCATCCACGCGCAAAAAGAATGCATCTCTCCCACTCTTGCCACCAATGTGTTGAACTCGGCAAGCTGATGGGTGGCGTATCCGATCTCCACCTGTTTCCCTTTGTCGTTGGCTGAGCCTACAATGTCAACAAATCCATTAACAAAAGAAGCAGACTCAAGTTTTGCCTTGCAACCTGCTATAATTTCTGTGGCAAGTTCCGACAGATGAGTCGCAGCTGTAGAGGTGATACCTCTCTCGTTCTTATCCGCACCTACATTGGCGAAGAATGTCATATCTCTGTTAATCAATTCCATAAGTATCAAATATTATGGTAACATACCGCAAAATCAGCAATATATCACCGTTTGAATAAATCTCTATCTATACAATAAATAGAGACAATTGTCTATCTTTATTTAGTTGTCAATGGGACAACAGCACCTGTGCCTGGCACTACATAAGCAGCATCCGGTACTTCCTTACCATCCCAACGCTTTGCTCTCTCCAAATTAATATTGTATTCCCACTGAGCTCTCATGGCATTCATATTTGCCATAATCTTCTGAGCCTCGTAAGCCTGAGCGTCTGCTCTGATCTTCTGAGCGTCCGCCTCTCCCTGAGCTCTCAACACTTCTGCCTTGGCAAACTCCTCAGCCGCCTGACGCTCTGCCTCAGCCTCACGCACCTTCTTCTGTGCCTGTGCGGCTGCCACATTAGCCTCCTGCTCTGCCTGTTTTACCTGCTGAGTACGGTTGGCTGTTTCCTTAATCATTCTATCGAAATCCTCAGCCCAATCGAAGTTTGTAATTGTTGTAGAATTGATTTGAATAGGATAATTATCCTGCATTCTTCTCAACACCACCTCACTTAGCTGCTGAGTGATATCCTGCTGATTTGCGATAAGGTCGTAGATGCTATACTTACCTGTGATCTCCTTTAGAGATGCCTTTATACAGTCTCTCATCGCATCCTCAATAATTTTAGACTTGCGATATTTCTGCACAATCTCAATGATACGTTTCTCATCATAGTTGTAGCGCACAACCACTGTCGAGCCAACTGTCTGCATATCTTTTGTGATAGCACCGTCTTCACCGACAGAGAATTTCACTTCGTAAGTCATAGGCACAACACTGAAACGCTCAATCTTTGTGACAAATGGAAGATGTGTCACAATTCCAGGTTCAATAGGTTCATTACAAGAGATTTCTCCCAATGTCACAGAAACACCACGTTCATCAGGTTCTATGATATCATAAGAAAACAACCCTAAAATCAGCAACACTACACAAACTATTGCCAACACAACTCTCTTTGTGTCAATCTTAAACACTTTTGCCAATCCTTCTGCAAAAAATCTCTTCTTTTCTGGCATTTCTGTTTTTTCAACCATAATTACATCTATTAAATTATTTTATTTGTAGTTAAGTCTCACTTAATCAAATACCACACATATCGAATTGAGGGAAAATCTCCTCACTATCCCACTCTTTCTTAATTGCTGTAGACGGGATTGTCTTTCCACTTTCGTTTAATACACCTTCAGGATACTGCATAGTCACACAGTGTAGCGAACCATGTTGACGGATCAAAGTTTGGCAATCAATTCCGACAATTTCTCTATCCTTGAACACTTTCTGCAGAGTTGCGATAGCCTCCGCATCATGTTTCTGATTATATGTTGGCACCAGCACAGCCCCATTGAGAATCAAGAAATTGGCGTATGTCGCTGGAATACGTTCGTCATTCTCATCAAACACAGCATCGGGCATCGGCAGTGGTACAAGATTGAAAGGTTTGCCATCCACATCTCTCAACGCTTTCAAGTCATCCTCCATAGCCTTCAGCCACTGATAATGGTCATCATTCACGTCGTCACACTTCACATAAGCAATCGTGGTATCATCACAAAAACGAGCAAGTGTATCAATATGCCCATCTGTATCGTCGCCGATCAAATCGCCATTATAAAGCCAGTGCACTTTCTTCAGATTGAAAATCTTCGTAAGAATCTCCTCCACCTGTTTGCCAGAATAATGGTTGTTGCGGTTTGGAGCATTCAAGCAATTATATGTCGACAATAGTTCGCCACGGGTATTGAATTCCACACTTCCTCCTTCAAGGACAAAAGGAATATCCACAACGTCAACATCAGATGAAAAAAGCCCTTTCTTTCGCATCTCCGAAGTGATCTGATTATCTTTATCCGACGCGAATTTCTGACCCCAGCCATTGAAAATGAAGTTGCAAACCTTCATTCGTCCGTTTTTCACCATAGTTATTCCGCCATGGTCACGAGCCCATGTGTCGTTGCTTGGAATCTTAGTGAAGACAATCTGCGAATAGTCCACATTCCCAAGTTGGCGACGGACTTCTGCCTCATCCTGACACACAATAACAAGTTTTTCAAAACGGATGATAGCCTTAGCAATATCGCAGAATGTACGGACAGCATCACCAAGAATATAGTTCCAGTCGGTATTCTCGTGTGGCCATGTAAGCTGTACGAAACTTTGACGTTCCCACTCAGCTAAAGCTCGGTATTCGTTGTTTCTATAATTCATGATAAATTTTGATATGGCATGCGTTATAACGGTATGCTTTTTCTGTCACACTGCAAATATAATGCTTAATAATTGATTTTGAAAACAAAATCATCATATCATAAACCATTCCCGATCCCGACATCCCGACCCCGACACAAACTTCGTTGGAATCGGCTACCGTTGACTTCGTCAATACAGGTTCTACGAACCTGACGGCACACACCGAACACCTCACCCCAAGGGTCGTAGACCCTTTATCGCTTGCGACGGTAGCCGACACCAAAATGTATGATGTCGGCAGACATCGTACATTTTGGTGTCGGTTTATTCGATTCACGATGTCGACATCATTCATTTTTTTGTGTCGTTTTTTCGATTTATAATTTCACAAAAACAAAATGAGACGGAATAAATCCGTCCCATTTCATTTATATTCAGCAGATGCGAATGTTCACGTCTACATATCAACTACATTACCATGTGTATGACAATCCAAGAGTAGTGCTCTCCCAGAACTGCAAATATGCCTTTCTATAACCGTAGTGGTAGTCGCTGTCGAAGTATTTAGAATCACGTCTGTCAACCTTCTTATCGAGTACATCCTCATCAACTTTCTGAATATCCTTGTGATAGTTGATTTCCGCCTTGTCATACTTCAACTGTGTCTTGATAGAAAGATCAATATGTTTAGTCAGTTTGAACAACAAATCCAGATTAAACTTCACAGACCAACCGTTAGTTTTGTCGTAGATATCTGTCATTACGCCATCATTGTCGAACTGCAACGACTGAGTAGAAGAAATCAATCCGTCGACATACTCTTTCAAATCAACCACGTCCGAACCAACTTCAACCATACCCTTGTTTACCTGATGGTATTTCTTCATGAAAGCGTCACTGAATCCATAAGTCTCCTTGTTGTAAGCGTAGAAACCTTCAAGTTTAGAAATCAAAGTGAACACTTTGCTGAACGACTTAGTGTAATTGATATTGAACAATGCACCGACTTCAGTACGTACATCTTCATAAGATCCGTCAACGTTACGCTTCATCGAATAGTTAGGCGCGATATCATCATCCTTACAGAATGTGAACTTACCTGTGATAGGAGAAACATACATCGACAAATCACCTTTAAAACAACATGGAACAAAGTCCACACCAAGAGATGCCTTAACAATATTAGGATTTCCGAACTTGTTCTGCATCATACCCAATGATTTGATACTGTCTCTATCCAACTCGTCGAACATTTTGTTCACATGTCCGATTGGAGTCTCATTGGCTTGCAAGCCACCCTCTGCCTTAACCTCATCAATTCTGTCGGAGAACCAAGAATCTACATTTTTGTAATTATAAGTAGGAGTGATACGTGATTCAAACGATGCCATCGCACTATAGAAAATGCTCTTTGTCGCCTTGAAGCCATACTTAGTAGACAAGTTCAATTCATCAATTGCCTTATGAACCTTTGGATTATGCTCATACTCAGATGAAAGATTGACACCATACTTAACAGAAAAACTGTTATTCCACTTATGACGAGCATGAGTATAGTTGGCATTCAAGTTCAAATAACCGTCCACAGCAAAAGTGGAACCAACTCCGTCGTGAGAATAGATATTATGGAAAGTCTGAGCGGCATTCATTCCGACCATACCCGGGAATTTCCACGAAGCAGTATCCGAAGCCCAATCAGCATTCGCGTCATCCTTAATAGACGTAGCAAGTTTAGACACTGTGCTTTGAGTCTCCTTGATTATCTTCAATCCTTCATTTACATCCTCCTGAGCAGCTACTGCCGAAACTCCCATAACAGCAACTACAGATGCAAGCAAATTATATTTTGTTTTCATTATCGTCAATACATTAAAGAATTAGTCCCCTTAATTAAAATGAGTATGAGATACCAAGTGATGATGATTCCCAGAATTGCCAGAATGCCTTCTTATAACCGTAGTTATAGTAGCGAGCGTCTTTGCTCAACAAACTAACACGGGTGTCATCACAGTCTCCTTTGTCAGCACGGATAAGATCCTTGTGGTAATCGACTTCAGAATTGTCATACTTCAACTGAGTACGCAAGTTGAATGTCAAATACTTAGTGGCCTTGAGGATAAATTCTGTTTTCCAGATAACATAACGTCCATGTCTTGCGACGTAGTCATCATCATTCCAGTCTTCCTTAATATTATTCAAATCAAGAAGCATATTGTTTCTGATTGCATCGTCAGAAAGCTGATAGACGCGAGCCTTTCCGTATGCGGCGAAGAATGCCTCAAGAGATGTATTCAACGAAAATACATCATTGAAAGACTTTGAATAGTTCAAATTGAAAAGAACACCGGCCTCAAAACGGGTATTCTTATATAGATTATCGACGTCGTCCTTATTCTTCTCCATCGAATAACTTGACGCAATCACATCATTCTCACAGAATGTCCAACGAGCAGAAAGAGGAGAGACGTAGAAGAAAAGATCCTCTCTGTCAGACATTTTCATATCCAATCCTAAAGACAACTTCAAATATGCCGGATTGACGAACATATTCTTGACAACACCTGTGTCGATTCTCTCTTCACGGCTGGTATTTTCAAACTCAAAGCCTTCCTCTGTCATTGCATCGATGTCGTCATATCTATATGTCGGAGTGAACTGTGTCTCAAAAGATGCTTTGGCAGTATAGTAGACGTTTTTGTCTGCCATATAACCGTACTTAGTAGACACTTTCAACTCATCATTCTGCTTTCTCCAATACGGTTCTCCCTCATAGTCCTTAGAGAAATTCGTTCCATAAGCGACCTCAAGTTTAGAATCCCACTTATGTTTGGCACGAATATAGTTGGCATTCAACGTCGCCGAGAAGTTTGCGCCTACGACCGTTCCGTTACCTTCTACAGAATAAGGGTTGTGAGATGTCTGGACAGCACTCAAAGAGAGAGTTCCTGGAAACTTCCACGATGCAGTGTCCGCCGCAATACCTGTATTGATAACATCCTTGTTGGCTACTGCCAAACTTGTAACCACTGACTTAACCTCATTGTTTTCGTCAACCTTCACCTCCTGTGCGACGCCTGTCACCGCAGCAGATGCAACAAAAAGAGATACGAATAATTGTCTTTTCATCCTAATTATATCTTAATATCAATGTTTCTATTTTTGTAATCCCTGCAAACGCGCAATGTACTTGCCGATGATGTCAAACTCTATATTCACCACCGACCCCACCTGGATGTCGCAGAAATTTGTATGTTCCAATGTGTATGGGATAATTGCCACAGTAAACTGGTCTCTTTTCGAACGACAGACAGTCAAACTTGTACCGTTAACCGTAACAGATCCCTTCTCAACTGTGAAATAGCCAGCCGAAATCATAGAATCATCGGCCTCATACTTAAATGTGAAATAATGGCTGCCCTGCTCCTCTTTTCGTTCAATACAAGTCGCAGTCTGGTCGACATGTCCCTGGACAATATGGCCATCAAGTCGACCATTCATCATCATGCTTCTCTCCAGATTTACCTTCGAGCCTACAGAAAGTTTGCCAAGATTGGATTTGTCAAGAGTCTCTTTGATAGCAGTGACTGTATATTCCTCTCCATTGATGTCTACCACTGTAAGACAGACACCATTGTGAGCCACACTTTGATCAATCTTTAATTCCGATGTGAATGGACACGAAAGCGTCAGATGTAAGTTTGTTCCATCCTGCACCAATTTACGGACAGTGCCCATTCCTTCAACAATACCTGAAAACATATCAAAAAATTTTTCGCAAAATTAAATAATTTTTTGGGAATATAATTTAAAAATGACTGAATTGATAAAAAGCAAGATCTATATTCTTCATACTTTTTATGGAGTCCTTATCAACGTGAAATGACCATGCATACTTATATCCGCCTCATCCACTTCGATAGAATACCAATAATCAGTCGACGGCATAGTTCTTCCTTTGTAGACGCCATCCCAACCGTCGAACTCATTTTCATACGACATCAACATTTTTCCAAATCGGTCATAAATGAATATTCTATAATTAGTATATTTCTCTATACCTATCACATCCCATTTATTGTCTTCCGAATTATCTGGATTAAAATAAACATCTGGTTTAATCGGGGTCATATAATAAAAGCGTATACTATCTTTACACCCTGTCTCTTCGTCGTATGCGACAATCTTATACATTCCAGCTTTGTCAAACTCCAAAGTTCCGGAGACCTTCTCTTCTTCAACATTTCCCATCCACACTGTAGTGTATGTGATATTTCCTATATTGTTAAACACATCAATAGAAACCTCATCCCGTTCCTCCTTAACTGTACCAATCGTGACATGATTACGTCCACTGGCTTTTCCGAGCGGAGACATCTGCAACCCGGGACATGCACCTTCAATTTCTATTGTATCTTTAATGTATGTTGTATTGGAAATACTCTTTATTCCACATCTGTAAACGGTATCCGAAAAAGTAGTGTCTGCAGTATTTACAGTGACTTTATAACGTACAATACTATCACAACCGTTCGCCGCTGTGTATATCTCCTCATAGATTCCACTTTCCGTGATTTTATTTCCATCCACAACAAACGGGTCACTCCAACAAATAGTGTCTTTCACCTCCGTTTCTTTCACAACAAGATCTGGTTTAGGCGGACAAATTGTGTCGTAGACAGGAGGAGTACACGGATCTTTTTGAGCCCACACGGCCACACATCCGCCATTAAATTCATCCAGCATCATAGTAAGATCTTTGCCATCGTGTGACAGCCCGTCCAAACTCACCCAATGAATATCTCCCAGGTTACTCTCTGTATAGAATTTGTAAATATCATTTTTGCAATCCGGAATCTGTTCACAAATCACTTTGATAAAATCAGGCTCTTTCGGAGGACATTCATTGTATTTCATAGCATTGCTGCAATCTGTAAAGTCTTCTTCATATAAATCACCATTGATTCTTACGGACATATAGGTTATCATTCCGCCTAAATAATCCCACGTCAAACCCAACTGATCCAAAGTACATATATTGTAATAAGCGACTCCACCTCCCGACTTATAAATCACTCCATCCTCATATCTGAACCACATTTCCTGCTCATAATCAGTATATCTCAACTCTGATTTTTTCGGTCCAGAATCAACCGCCGATATGGACACCTGTCTCTTATTGGTCTTACTTTTCAATATATCATCAAAATCCAACTGTAATTCCTCTTGAGTTGAGAACCATATTGTAGCAACTGTTCGATATGTTCTATCATAAACATAAGGATCCGCATACTTGTATCTGAAACGTATCTCAAATGTTTCTATGTCGCAACTCTGCATTGAATAAACAAACTCTGGCACCGTATAAGGATCTCTATTGGAATTATAGCCAGGTATACAGCCTCCGCTATCCGTAAAAAACTCCTCCGGATAATACATCTCTAATATTTCGTCTGTAGCTACATCTTTCAGATAGGCACTCCAAATTGATGTGTCGCCACATGCACTGAATTTTTCCGCATATATTGATGAAACAGACATAAGAATCGTAGCCATTACTGATATAATGGCTTTACTTAATTCATAATATCGCTTAAAAACAAATTCCATAATAATCTTCTTTAAAAATCAGGAAGACGGAATTAGCATTTCACATTCTTATTGATCCATCTGCAAATCAAGAACAACATCACTGACGCCACACCTGACATTACAGCAAAAACCATAAAGAAGTCATGCAAATTTTCAATTTCATAACCCATAAACGATTTGGCTACGACTATTCCATCTGCATTAGCCTCTGGATATAATGCTGATAATACACCCGCAAATTTATTGGCTGTCGCCGAAGACAAAAGCCATACACTCATCAATAATGACGCAAATCTTGCTGGCGACAACTTGTTGACCATCGACAATCCGATTGGTGACAAACTCAACTCTCCGACACTCAGCACCAAATACAAGGTTGTGATCCACATCATCGACACTTTCTCTCCTACTGGAACATCATCAACTCCATATGCTATGAAAAAATATCCAAATGAAAGTAACGCCAATCCAATCGCTTGTTTTGTAGGCGACGCGATATGTATGTTCTTACTTTCCAACGTCATCCACATCGACGACATTACGGGAGCCAGTATGATAATGAAAATCGGATTCAGACTTCCAAAATAGCTCGTGTTGACCTCATCGCCTGAGCTGAAAAATATGAATGAAATTGTCACAGCAAAAATTATCACGGACAAATATGTTGGCAAATCAAAACTATTCTTAATTTTCTTGCCAATCAAATATGTCAAACAAACTGCCAAAGCTGTGAATAAAACTATTGAAACGACTTTACTCGTCAACGTCAAATTGAAATCAAAAAAATTTGGCAGAATCCTATCGGTCTGCTCCTCTGCAAAATATGTCAGTGATGCTCCGGCTTGTTCGAACGCAGCCCAAAAGAACACAACAAAGAACGCAAGAATATAGATGACCAAAATATTTCGTCTCTCTTCTTTGACTAATGTTTTGTCTGTTATGATATAGACTGGAACAACACAGCTCAAACTATAAATCAACGCTCCAATATAATCACCGTCGAAAAGCCAATACAACAATCCGAACACAGCCACTTCCAAAAGTACAAACAAACCAATTTTTGATTTATCATTATATATATGAGCAGACGACGTGTCTTCATGAGAGTCAAGCATTAAAGTTGTTTCTGGGGATTCCGACATCGATGTTGAAACTGCAATATGAGGCACTCCTCCTATTTCTTCACCATCAGGAGTAACCAGATATCTCTCTTTTCCGAGCCAAAAAGAAACAACTCCAATAATCATTCCTACACAAGCCGCCAAGAATCCATATCTAAAATCTTCAGGATTTCCTGTGACTCCAAAGAATCCACAAACAAGCGGAGAGAAGAATGCTCCGAAATTGATACCCATGTAGAAAATAGTGTATGCCGAATCCTTACGTGGATCATTGTCGGGATACAATGTTCCTACCATGCTTGAGATATTCGGTTTGAAGAAACCATTGCCAAGCACCAAAAGTCCAAGTCCTACAATAAGAAGCGAATGAGTAAGTATTCCTTGCCCCAAAAATGAAGCACAAAGAAAAAGGAAAAACTGACCTAACGCCATAAGTGTGCCACCTACAATAATAGATCGCTTATTGCCCCAGTAATTGTCCGCCATATAGCCACCAATCAATGGAGTGAGATAAACTAACCCTGTATAATTTCCATACATTTCAGACGCTGTCTCTTTATCATAGCACATCGCGCCGATAAGGAAAAGCGTGAAAATAGCGCGCATTCCATAATAGCTGAATCTCTCCCACATCTCAGTGGAAAAAAGCAGATACAAACCTTTAGGATGACTTTGACTTGTCATATAAGACTAAAATTTCGTACAATATTATAGTAGTATCGGCAAAGATATAAAAAACTTTCAGTTACGCAAAATCAACACTTTACTACTTCATTGTTGTTATCCGATCACTTGCGACGGTGCGACACCAAAGTATTCCTTGAATTTTTTCGAGAAGTAAGCAGGATCTGAGAATCCAACTTTATACGCTATATCACTGATTGACAACGACTGATTTGGCATCGTCAGCATTGTATGAGACAGGTTCATACGATAATCTAGAAGCAACTGAATCGGAGTCTTGTCAAAATGAGTGGAGCAACGACGTCCAAGAGTAGCAGTACTCATACAAAGAAGTGACGCCATCTTTCCGATTGTAAGGTCACTTTCAGCATAATGTTGTTCAATCACAGCGTTGAAATCCTTCACAAAACCTATTTCCAAAGCATCATCCTGAACATTGTCAGTGAGATCATGGGTTTCATTTTTCAATTTCAAGATATTGTATATCTTGAGCAACATCTCCTCATTCTTAAACGGTTTGTTGATATAGTCGAGTGCACCGACCTTCAAAGTGGAAAGTTTTGCTCTCTCACTTCCGGAAGCAGACATTATCACAAATGGAATATTCTTTGTTTTTTCCTGAGAACGTAGCATCTTACAAAGTTCAAAACCATTCACTATAGGCATCTGCAAATCACTGACGATCAAGTCTGGAATAGTCTGTAATGCTTTTGTGTAAGCCACCTGACCATTGTTTGCCGTGTCGACTTTAGAATAACCAGACAGAAGATTCTTGAGGTTGTCGAGAATCAACTCGTCGTCTTCCACTATAAGGATTCGTTTATTCTGCATGAATGAAAAATCAAGGGATATCTTCTCATTCACATCAAGTTTTTTTACGGCATTCTTTTGTTCTGCGGCTGGCATTCCGACAGTGATTCGAGTGCCTTTTCCCACTTCACTCTCTATTTGCATCGTCGCTCCAAGAATATCAAGATAACTGTAGATCAGAGAGAAGCCTAAACCTGTAGAGACTTCACCACTAAAACCGGTCTCTCCATTCTTAATCACACCAGAAGAAGATCTCAACACAGCCAATTGATCTTCCGTCATTCCCTTTCCATTGTCGGAGAATTCGACAAAGAAAATTCCGTTCCTAGAATATGTAGACAATACAATCTCTCCATTTTCAGGAGTGTATTTTATACTATTGTTCATCAGATTACGAAGAATCGTAGAGAGCATTCTTTCGTCCGACGTAGCATAATCTGTGGTCTTAAATTTACGTACTATAGATATCTGCTTATCCTCAATCACAGCACAATTCAAATTAACCACCTCTTCCAATATTGCCACAACATCTGTTTCAACAAGCACTGGTTTTGTTGTCTCTCGTTTAGCAATAGCCCAATTTACAAGAGAAAGCATCGTGTTCTGCAAAGTACTTGCCTGTTCATAAGCCTTCTTGAGTTTTTCCGTTTCCGGATTCTTTGGAGCATTCTCGTCGTTATAAGGGGATAAAGCGCCAACGATTCCAAACATTGAGTTTTTCAGGTCATGAGCAATCACAGAGATAATGTTCTCCTTCATATCAAGAGCCGTACGAAGTTCTTCTGTTCGTTCTGCGACCTTTTCTTTCAAGATTTTCTCCTGAATCATGTGTTTGCGCAGACGGTATTGGTACATCAATTTGAATCCTAAACCAATGAAAGCCAACATTGCCAAATAGAACCACCACGACTGATACCATACTGGAGATACAGCAAGTCGCATTTCCAAATATTTGCTGGTATCTATTTTGTCAGCGTCTTGAAAATAAGCCACCTTCAACTTAAAGTTACCGCTCGGAAGATAGGTGAATCTGATCACCTTGTCTTCTGGCACTTCGCTCCAATTATCATCCTTGCCTTCCAATTTATAATAAAGTCTGTCCTGTACATTTTCACGGAAATCCGCGACCCTCACCTCTATATTCACATTTTTATTATGCGAAGCCTCAATCGACAACACGTCATCAGGATGAATACGAGTTCCGTCAACATAAACAGCACCCCAATTAAGGTCGCCAATTTTGTTAACCTGCTGTTTGAGCGAGCCAGAAACAATATAGAATCCACTTGAAGTACCTGCCAGTATTTGACCATTCTTACGCAAAAGAAGTGACGAATTTGTAAAAAATTTCTTTTGTGTCTTCATAGAATTCGTCGGAATAAACGAATGTTTCTGAGTAGTTGGATTAAAGCTCAGAATACCATCTGATGTTGTACAGACAAAAGTACCATCTTTCTTCTTTTCTATGGATCTGTAATCTATATTATACGGGAGATAATCCAACATTTTATATTCAAGTGTCGACTCCATTATCACCATAATGCCACGTGATGTCGCAACATACAGGTTGCCATAGCCATCGATTTGTGAATCTGCAAACATAAGCGGATTATGTGTTTTTTCCAACACCACACAAGGCAACGCATGTTTCACCACACCATCTTTTACCAACGCGATCGAATTTGATGTGACGACCCACACATTATGATTAGGTGTTTCCAATGCTCGAAGCACCCAATTGTCTTCTATTGTATAATCTTCTTCCCGTAGATCAAACTGTTCCCATTTTCCATTTGTCCGTCTAATCCACAACCCCACACCTGCAGTGCAAAGATATACCTCCCCATTATTAAGTTCTGTCACTGAAAAAACACATGTAGGGCGGGCAAATTCAGAATTTTCAAAATCCAGATTCTTTGTCTTGAACGTGTTAGGATCCATCTCAATTATACCGTCGCCCCAAGTGGAAAGCCAGATATTGCCACGCATGTTCCAGTCTGCCCTTAAAATATTGTTTGATGTGAGCGGTATTTTTTTCTTTACCTGAAATTTATTGTCGAGGATATAGACACCCTGACCATCAGTCGCAATGAAAAGATCTCCGTTTGGCAATTCCAGGAAATCTGAGACTACCATATTCTCCAATCCGAAATCCGAGGAATAGTTCACACCTTTCTCTCTGTCTAACGAAAGACGAAAGACGCCTCCCATCTGTGTGCCAAGCCAAATATCATTGTCGGCACTCTGCATCATGGCATAAATTTTATTCAGTTCTTTGGGTTGCTCTCCATAAGAAAGAATATGTTCAAACTCAGATTTTTCACTCAGATCTGTGTCGACGCGCCAAAGCCCATCTCCGTCTGTTGCCATATATAGTTTGCCATCCGATGCGAGTAAGACATCATAAGTGGAAAAAAACGGTAGTTTAACAATAGATTCGACTACAACACTGTCTCCTCCTACGTTGAGAACCTGAATCAATGAGCCACTGCCAATAACAGCAAGACGTGAATCAGACAGTTCCACAAATTTTACAATTATACCTGAACATCCGTCAGACTCCTGATATTTTTTTATGACATTTCCATTTTTATCCATAACTGTGAAATTCTGGATTCCTCCAAAATAAAAACGGTTATGGCTGTCGACGTGGAAATCAGAGATGAACATTTTCTGCGTCGGAACGAAAAGATTAAAGTCATGGGTGAAACGCTCACCGTCATATTTATAGAAGCCATCAACTGTCGACATATAGCAGTTGCCATCCTTGCATACCTTAAACTGATGTGGTTCTTTATAGATATTCTTCTCGTATTCAAGCGGTTTGACATCAACAAATTTGTCATATGCCTCGTCATATTTCATACAAAGTCCGTTGTACGAACCGATAAAAATTTCCTCTTTTCCATTCACCACACATTTTCTCACAAGACGCAGATCATTACGCTGCATCTCTTTGTATTTGTCTTTCGTATAGTGGTGGAATGTTTTTCCATCAAAACGGTCGAGTGAAAAATCTGTCGCTATCCAGACATTCTTGTGGGAATCCTGCATCAAAGCGAAGACTTTGTCGCTTCCCATTCCGTCAAGAGTAGTGTATTGTGCGATGCTATACCGCACATTCCTGACATTATGGCTCAAATCAACATACTTCACAGCCGACGTAAAGCTGCAGAATGCCAATGTTAGATAAAGTATTGTAAATAATCTCAAAATCATATTCCGCACGTAAATTACGAAACAATACGTTTCGTGATAGCAAAAATATAAAAATCAATGGGAAAAATAGCGGAATACGGGAAATAATAAAAAAATAATTTAAAAAGGAAAATATATGGAAGCAAACGATATGAAAATATCACATAAAAAAATGACGGATATTGCAGAAAAAAAAACATTATATCCGTCAAACAATTGATTTTTAATAAAAAAATATCCACCTTAAAACAAGAAAAAATTTCTATGACATCTTCGGTACATTCTTTTGCTTAATATAATTATCCTTAATATCAAATTAGCTTATTAACATCATCAATATCGAGATGTAGATTATCAGCTATTTCAGACGGTGTTTTGCCAGTTTCAAGAAGCATTTTGATGGTATTTCGAAGTAATTCTTTTTGTTGGGCCAACTGCTCTTCCTGATGGGCCAACTGTTTATCTTTTTGAGCCAAGGCTTTTTTTTGAGAAAGGATCTTTGTGTCTAAGTTTTCCAACTCAGAATAAATTTCATCCTCAATATTCATCGTCATACGAATATCTGAGATTGTAGCTGCTTTTGCAAGACGATTAATGATTCTTTCCATATCTTTATCTTCTGAAATATCTCGACCTGACACAGATACAAACTGAGGATCACCATCCTGAATATATGTCTGATCGAAAACTGACAATAATTTTTCAACACGGTTTCGAGCCTTTCCTTTTAGATAAGGCACCTGTACGATTATGCTGTCATGTGTAAGGCTCTCCACAAATGGATCTGGAACGCCTTCTGTAATTTCTTTTGAATCATAATCTAAATACTTGCGACTTACATAAACCACCGGCTCTTTAATTTTACCAACCTTATGTCCAAGTATGTAAATAGAAACTATAGGCAATGAATTTCCATTCACATCAATATTCCTTTTGTTCTCATACTGAACTCCAAGATATTGGCGGAATCGAGAAATCTCCGTACTACGCCATGTCTTTTGAACCTCTATCAATATCAGATGCTCCTTACCATCTTTTTCTCTAACAACAGCACCAAAATCAATACGGAATATAGATATACGATCATTCTCCTTGTTGACATTAGAATACTCGTTCGGATGCATCTCAACACTGACAATATCTTTCTTCAACAATGCTGACAACAACGTACGCGCCACTTGCTCATCTTCCATCATGAACTTAAACACGCTGTCGTATAAAGGATTCGCTACAAAACTTTGTTTCTTCATTTCTTTTTACGTTACTAAACCAACTTTTTGCAAAGTTCACAAAATAATCTAACATATGCAAATTTGTAAAAAACAAATTTATTTTTTATGGCGTTTCTTAGTGAATCCACTCGATCCATCCATCATTTTTCCTTTTTTCTAAACTTGAAGAGTTTTTTTAACAGACTTGGTTTCTCTTCTGTCTCATCCACATCTTCTTCCTCAACAGGAGCAGAGGATCCATTTTTCAACATCTTTGAAGCGTCGCCTGTAAGCACAACATTTTTGCAAGAAATTTTATCTTTCTCTTTCTCAGAAATCAACTCTGCATTAAGCATTCTGCCTGATATTGTCGAGAAATACTGCTCGTAGGAATCACGTAGTTTGCCTTCATCATCAAAACACCACTTGAATTTCTTTGGACGTGGAATGATCATAGCAAGATAAATTGCCTCTTCTACACTCAGTTTTGACGGTTCTTTGTCAAAATAGAATTTAGCGGCCTCAGCAGCTCCATATACGTTTGGTCCCCACTCTATCACATTGAGATAAACCTCAAACATTCTATCTTTTGACGTAAGTGCATTGTTTTCAATCAGCCACACAATCATCGCTTCCTCTGCCTTACGCTGCAGTTTCTTCTCTCGGTTGAGGAACACATTTTTCACAAGCTGCATGGAAATTGTGCTGCCGCCTCTTGCAAATCTCTTCTCTTTGATATTCTTTATCATGCTCTCTCTCAACGCGCTCTCCAAAAATCCTCGATGACGGAAGAAACTTGGATCCTCGCTGAATAGCACGGCATTTCTCAAGTAGACGGAAATATCATCCAACTTTCGATAGTTTGGATTCTGTTCACTCACCAAAATCCTTCGTTGCAACACATTCTGATCGTAAGCCAAATAGGTAAACGTGTCCTGCATCTTGCGTAAGTCGACGTTGCCAAACTTCGTGATCTTGAAACCAGGATATTTTTTCATTGAAGATGTAAACTGCAGAGAATCAATATTGTCCATGTCAAAACTGAACAACAAATGATAATCAATATCTCCGTCTACCTTAATTCCTTCAAGACTCGGCATCAATCCTCTAGGTATAGATGAAAACAAATCGTCTGCAGGAAATCTGTCTTTATCCAATTTGATTGTCAAACCGAATTTATCACCTTTCTCCAACTTGATATATGGAGAAAACTCAAGTTTTTCCAGACGCACCACCGTCGAACTATCTAATTCTACACTATTCTTGTCGATATTTAAAAGAAATTCTGCTGAAGGAGCGCCACAATTCAAAGTCTGTGAAGAAAGACGCTCGTGATATATTGACAAATATTCTGCCGATGCATTTCCTCTAATCTTAAACAATTCCGCATTCTCATCAGCATCGACCGACACTTTTAAAGAGAATAAATTCGCACTGATTTTCGCTCCATACTTATATTCAACCAAAGGAACTATAACCTTAGCCGTATCTATATTTGATTGAATATCAGCAGTGACAGTCTGATTCTTACGTTGATATGTTCCAGTAAGTGAAATGTTCTGGATTTCATGCGTCATCTCCTGACAAATGATATCCGACTCAAACTTGTCGTCTTTAATCTGGAATCGTGGCACGGCAATCTTGGCATAAAATGAGTCAGACTCTACAGAAACATTCAAGTCTGATAAAGAAAACTGCTCTGGCATCATTCTGAAAAATAATCCCGTAGCCTGATTGAATTTTTCGTAGACGCTTTTCTTTCCACCTTCATTCTCATCCTTTTTCTCAATATCCACACTGTCGACATCTGCATCATTTCTATGCTTCTTCATTTTTAATGACACATCTACCCCGGAAATTGCCAATCTATCCAATTTTAGTTTTTTGTTCAGCAGACTACGCAACTGGGCTGTTGCTGTGAGGCTATCCACTGTGACAATCGTATCTGAGACGGATTTGGTTTCGTCTAATTTACAGACAGAGATACCATTGAATGTCATTGAAGACAAATCGTTGAATTTCAAACCTTCATATTCGACTTGAACTCCATATTTATCACGGAATTCATTCAACTCTTTATCCAGCACCTTCTTCATGATGGTGTCGGAAAAAAGGAATATAGCACCGACAGCCAAAGCAATCAGTGCTAATATGGCGATTATGAAATACAACAGTTTCTTCATAGACATCTCTATTTTAACCTATCCCAATTTCTGAATCTCAAAATGTTTGGTGACGCAAGACGGTATTTCCGCTTTACGGTGAGTGACATAAATCAACGTCTTCTCTTCCTGAGCAGCATATTTCTCCACGATTTCACGCACACGACGCTTGTTGGCAAGATCCAATCCGTGAAGAGGCTCATCGAGAATAAGCAGATCCGGATTTTTAACCATTGTTCTGCAGATTAGCACAAGACGCTGCTCTCCACCTGACACTTTCAAAAACGACTGTTCTGCAAGATGATCTATACCTAAAAGTTTCATCCACTGCAATGCCAGCTCATACTGGGCATCCGTAGGTGTACGGAAAAGTCCGATGGTGTCGAAGAACCCAGACGCCACAATTTTCTTGCATGGCTGGTCCTGACGGAAATAGAGATGCATCTCACTTGAGATATATCCTATATGACGTTTGATATCCCATATACTCTCTCCTGTGCCACGCTGACGACCAAAGAGTCTGATATCCAACGAATACGCTTTCGGATTATCCGCAGACAATAGCGAAAGAAGAGTACTTTTGCCTGAACCGTTTTGTCCGGACAAACTCCATTTCTCTCCCTTCATAATCCGCCAGTTCAGATCCTTGAACAGTGTTCTGCCTGGATATGACACGTTTACATTGGTCATACAGAACACTTCATCAAAATCAGGTTTAGACAATACTGTGGCTTGTAGTTCATCAGTTTTGAACTTACGAGGGGCGAACACCGTCGACCTGAGATCAGCGTCGGCAAGATATTTATCTTTTTCAATTCCCGGAAAATATCTTCTATCTTTTACCGGAAGGATATGTGTCGCGCAATCAGGAATTTCCTCCTCACTCGGACAAGAGAAAATCATCATCTGACCGTTTTGTGCAAGCAGAGTGAAGAAATCATTAAGCTCTTTCATCATCGACGGATCAAGTCCGATAAACGGATTGTCGACGAGAAGCAACTGAGGAGCCGAAATCAAAGCCTCGGCAATAAGGAAACGACGTAGTTCACCGCTACTCAACATGATGATATGCTTATGAATTATATCGTTGATTTTCATTTTCTCCATCAACGATTTCAGCAGTTCAGCATCAAGTGTACGAGTTCCCTTCTTCTTTTCTACACTCAGTTTCAGCAGTTCACCTACAGTAGATGCCAATTCGTTATCCTGCGAATTGAAACGCTGCTGATAATACATATTGTTATAGTCGGCAAGTTTGTACGCACTCTCAAAACACATTGTTCGGATCATGTCGCTAGCGTACTTGATTCCTTCAGGACGGTTGTTCGGATCAAAAAATCCATATTTCAACTCTCCGCCTCGTATTCCGCTTTTTCCAGAGATCAAATCCAAAAGCATGGTCTTTCCAGAACCATTCTCTCCAAGAATACACCAGACCTCACCGGGCTTAACTTCAAAATTTATATTTTCAGGAAAGTCGACACCCCAAATACGAGGAGCCACATCCTTCATCCTTAGTACAAAATCCATTTTATCTCTTCATATAACGATCGATATCCCTCTTTGCATCCTTCTCTTTGATGCTCTCACGTTTGTCGTATTCCTTCTTACCACGTGCCAACGCAATCTCCACCTTACAAAGTCCTTTGTCATTGATAAACAACTTCGTAGGAACAATAGTCATTCCATTGTCTTTCACCTCTCGCTGCAACTTGATAAGCTCCTTGCGATTAAGAAGAAGTTTTCTGTCGCGACGTGGAAGATGATTATTGTAGGATCCGAACGAATATTCTGAAATGTTCATGTTCTTCACCCACAACTCATTGTTGCCGGCAAAGAAGCAGAATGTGTCCACCAAACTTGCCTTGCCCAAACGGATTGATTTTATCTCCGTCCCGACAAGCACAATTCCAGCTGTGAATTTGTCGACCAATTCGTAATCGAAAGTCGCGCGCTTATTTTTAATAAGCACATCCTTCTTCATCAACTTTCCTAATTTGTTGCTTCCCATATTTATACTAACCTTTCAGTCTAAATTTTAGCCAATGCTCCCCATGCCAAATACGTAAGAGCATAAATAATAATAAATGTAATAAGAGTCGAAGGGAAATGATATTTCCTATCTTCACCCATTATGTCGGCAAAATAAACATTATATCCCGACATAATAATGAGTGCGGAGTAAAAATTTACAAATATCAGCACCGGAAACATGAATGGCAGTACAGCCATTATCGCAAAAGAGAGAAAAACCGGTATCTCCGCATACGTCATAAAAATAACTATACGCTCGAAATCAACCTGCTTTTTCAAAAAAATCTTGATGTACAAGCGGACGACAAGAGCCGAGATCATAAGTGAAATTGCTAGAATCACAGGCCAAGCCAACGCAATCAAAGTCTCTTCGAGCAAGTTGTATCCAGAGATATAGAAATTTTGCACAACAACTCTCACCAACCCTAGCAGACATATAAGTCCAAGCAAAGGATAAAGCAATCGCGTCTGCGTGTCTGTCCAGCTACGTCGCTCCGTCACAACCTTTTCCCATACTATATTAGGATCAACGATAAAATCGTAACACTCACGGTAGAGCGAGACATATTTATTTTTTATTGATTCAAAATTCATTTTCATACCATTTCAAGTCCACATCTGTTAATTAAATCCATTTTTTCTCTTTTGAAGTCGACGTGATATTTGCCCGTCAACTCATTCATATTCATAATTAGTTTAGCAGCAAACTGTTTTGAGTTAGCACTTTGGGGATCAGTCATACGATGGTTGAGACCTTCAACTATCTTTTCCACTCGTCTCATCACTGCTATTTGGTCGGCAGACATCACCGCGTCTGAAAACTTTTCAAATATGTAATCCACAGCCACGGACGACGGATGCGTCATATCTTCAGCATAGAAGCGATAGTCTCGCAAATCATCCATCATAATCTCGTAAGACGGGAAGTACACCACATTGCCCGCATATCGCTTAACAAGTGAATTGACTGCCAACCGCAACATCGCCTTGCTAAGGCAATTCTCATCAAGGCCATCACGCAAATGTCTGATCGGACTCACCGTCAACACTATACAGACATTCGGATTAAGATTGATAATCCTATCAATCAAGCTATTGTAGACGGAAATAATCTCATCAACAGTCACCAGCTCACGACTGAAAACATTCGCGTCTTCCTTATGGCAATTAGCCACAACAAAATTTTTCTCTTTATGTCTGTAGACGAAAGCAGAGCCAAAAGTAAGGAGCAGAAAATCAGTCTTTCTCAAATATTCGTTTGCATCATGGAGAGCATTGTTAGCTATTTGAATTGTTTTCTGCAAATCCCCCGAAAAATCACTATGAAGGAGAAAGCTGCGCCATATTCCGTCGCAACAGAAAAAATCATCTTCTTTGAAGAAATCCAAATCAAGAGATTTTTCAATCTGCATGGCTATCGACATTGGATTGAAAGCGATGCCAAGCGGATTCAGCAACACATCGTATTTGCGGTCAAGCAGACGATTGCCCATCTCAGTGGAAAAGCAAGAACCGAGCGAGACAACCTTACTATCATAGGTCATCTTTTTTGCAAACGGCTTGATATTCACCAAAGTACGGAATTCCATATATGCAAAAAATGCAGGGAGCAAAAGACACTCCCTGCTTTTATAATTAGATAAATATTCTACTATTCACCAGACAAAGCCTTCATCAACTCGTCCATATTCGGACTCAGGATGATCTCTGTACGACGGTTCTTCTGACGAGCCTCCTTAGTGTCGGCAGGGTCAAGAGGAACATACTCAGCACGACCGCTTGCTGTGATACGGGCAGGGTCGATATTCTTGTTGCCGATTAGAGCACGCACGATTGCAGTAGCACGCTTCACAGACAAATCCCAGTTGTCGAGCAAATATCCGTTTCCTGTGTATGGCACATTATCAGTGTGACCTTCGATCACAACGTGGATATCCTTATTCTCCACAAGGAAATCACCGATACTGTTCAACGCCTGAATACCCTTAGAATCAACATCATAGCTACCAGACTTGAAAAGCAACTTCTCATCCATAGACACATAGACGCGACCATTCTTGTTTACGACAGACAAACCCTTGCCCTCGAAATTAGTCAACGCGTCGCTCACCTTTTTCTTCAAGTTCTTCATTAGAGAATCCTGACGGTTGACCATAGCAGTAAGTTTCTGCATCTCCTTCTCCTTAGCGGAAAGGCTATCCTCACGGGAAGCAAGTTTGTTCTGCATAGACTGGAGCTGGCTCAACAAAGCCTTAACCTCACTCTCGCTACGAGAATTCTTAAGCTGGTCAGCAAGTTTCTTGTTAAGATTTCTTAGGCTTTCAAGATCAGACTTGTTCTGCGACAAAAGCTTACCCTTAGCCAAAGTATCCTTAGCCAAAGCGTCGATTGCATCCTGCAAATACTTTTTATTGGATTCAAGGTCAGCAATAGTCTGCTTGTTTTCAGCCATTGTTTTCACGCCGGCCTGTTTAGCCTTATAACAATCATCAAGTTCCTCGCTTAATTCAACGAATTTCTTTTTTGGCACACAAGAGCAAAAAAGAGATGCGGATAGGAAAAAATACAAAATCTTTCTCATCATTGAAAATTTTAAGTTCATCTAAATCTTTGTTGCTACAAAAATAAAAAATAGTAGCCAACAAATTGATATTTTTGAAGGAAATATATAGAAAAAATTTCAGACACTTTCATCTTCCACCATCCATCCTTCAATCGTTCTCTCCTCGCTTGAGAAATTCACTCCGATCTTAACAATAGGTCTGCCATCCGTACGGTATGGCTCGGCATAACCCTTTTCATTGATCTGGGCAAGAGCTTTCTCCGCACTCTCATCCACCTTGAATTCGATGATGAAAATCTGTTTGGGAGCAAATAGAATGCAGTCGAGGCAACCTTTCGACGTGTTGACCTCCGACTGAGTGTAGAAACCAAGCCAGCGGAAAAGCACGTAGATGACCGTCTGGAAATGTTTCTCATTCTTATTGTTCAGCACGTTTGGAATCTGCACAAAAAACTCCTTCAACAGTTCGAAAGCCTCATCGATTTTTCCTGCTTTGAGTGCGAAGTAGAATTTTTGCATATTCAATTTTCCATCTTTTGACGAGCATCCCACCCACGACGGCATCAACACTTCAAGCATAGATACACGAACTTCATTGTTAGGGTAAGATAAAGTATAGACTTCCGACTCTCTGTCGTAATCCTTAATCGTAAGATATCCAGCTTGGAAAAGCAATGGATAGACGCTTCTGCTGTCTTCCTGCGACACATAGAAATCCGACTCAAAGAGTTCAACACTCTCAAAATCAAGTATCTGAGCATTGTGTTTCTTCAAATGATCTATCACGTAGGAAGACGTTGCTGTCTCAAACCAGAAGTTTTTCAGCTCCTTCTTGCTGAATGCAGACAGGACACTTAGAGGATTGAAAACATCAGTCTTCTTTTTTGAAAAATGGTATCCGTCGTATTTCGTTTTCAGTTTCTGAACCATATCATCAAAAGAAATTTCCTCATTTCTCGCAAAAACCTCGATGTCTTCTCTGAAATTCTCCATCAATTCATCTTGAGTTATGCCACAGATGTCGCAAAAAGCATCATCCATAGAGATGTTTTCCAGATTGTTGAGCGTGGAGAAGATGGAAACTTGAGAGAATCTAGAGATTCCTGTGATAAAGACAAACTGCTCAAACTGCTCGTTCACCTTCACCTGCTGATACAGCTCCTGAAGAACCGGTTTTACATCTGCTAATTTTCCATCGTGAAGATGAGCCAACAGCGGAGAATCATATTCGTCGATCAAGACAACGGCTTTGCGACCAGTCTGACTGCAAACAGAACGGATAAGTTTCTTAAACCTCAAACCGTTTTCTTTATCTTCGCAACTTATACCATACAGATCTTCATATATTTTCAGAGTGCTAGCAATGGAAGCCTTTATGCCGTCCACATCCATATCCTTACACTCGCTCATATCAAATCTGAAGACGGGATATTTGATCCAGTCTTTCTCCAAACGGCTTATTTTCAGATCCTTGAACAGTTCTCTGTTTCCCTCGAAATATTGCTGGAGTGTGTTGACAAGCAAAGACTTGCCGAAACGGCGAGGACGTGAAAGGAACACAAATGTACGATTTTTTATCATCTCATACATTCGTTCCGTCTTGTCGACGTATGCATAACCATCCTCAATGATGGCCTTGAAATCCTGTCGTCCTATCGGATATGGCTTTATCATAATGCTCTCTTATTCAATTTACTCTGCAAATATAATGATTTTCGATTGATTATGAATTGTGAATCCGTTTAATCCCCGATTCCGACACCAACTTCGTTGGAATCGGCTAGTGTTGACTTCGTCAATACAGGTTCTACGAACCTGACGACACACGCGGGATCATTTCTCCAATGGTCGAAGACACTTTATCGCTTGCGATGGTAGTCGATTTCCAAATGGTTGAGGCCGACGGAGCAAAATCATTTTCTAGGGTCGAAATTCATTGATTTTCAGCAAAGGGCAGGTTTTGCAACCCACCCTTTATCATTCACCATTTAGGAATCATCATTCCACTTTTACATTCAAGCCTTCCCAATCAATTTTAGCGTTCTCATCGATTGCGACGGTGCCTGCCTTCTTCACCACAATCTTTGTGTTCGGATGTGTTTTGGCCGTCTCTTTAGCGCAACTCTGCACGCAATAGTCGAAGCACAGACCGACAAGATGAAGCTCTTTCACATTGTCGACGTTTGGCAACACATCTATTCCATACTCCTCCACATTAGGATCACATCCTTTGTTCAGCGTGACACTTGGAATCTGAATAGCCAACAGATCAGGGTCTATATCAGCTCCTTTCTGCCCGGCGACGCAATGGCTTGGCCACATTCCTCCTTGATCCTTGAAACTGCAGTGGTTTGTAGGATGCCAATCTTTAGTGTAGACGATGCTGTCGTATTTTTCTTTCTTCATCAAATCAATGATCGCTGCTTTGGCTTTTTTCCACTTCTCCATTCCCACTCCCATACTGCCATCGATGAAATCTTTCTGCGCGTCGACGATAGCCAACACCTTCTGGTCTGGCACAAAGCAAGGCAGGTTGAGCAGTTTGCACTTCCAGCTCATACCGTTGATCTTCTTCTGGATTTTCTGAGCTGTCTCAGGATTCACGTCGTCGAAGAATCCTCTTGCCACCTTCTCCACTTCAGCATAGGTGAAACCAAGATTATCTTCGTCAGTCTTGCCACACATACCGTCGCTCGGAGCCTTCTTTACCAAATCCTCTGGCAAGCCCAATTCGATTCCCAATCTTACCACGTCGCTTACGTATAGATTAGCCAACGGAGCAAAATCACCGGCACCGTCGCCCCAGATAGTGAAATATCCCATCAGACGCTCACTCTTATTGCCATTATTGCTGATTCTGCAGTTACCGATAATAGCCGCAACACCGTATAGAGTAGCCATTCTCAATCGAGAAGGAGTGTTGGTTTTAAACTGTGGAGTTGCCTCACCAGCTGTCTTAGCCGTGATCTCCTGAGTAAGAGCGTCGTATGCACCTTTGATATTCACCTCGTAGTTTTTGATACCCAAAAACTCACACACTCTCTTTGAATCATTGATGTCAGTCTGAACACCGTTAGGCATCATCACACCCACAACACGATCCTTGCCCAAAGCAGCCACACAAGCAGCAGCCACCACCGTACTATCCTTTCCCCCACTGATACCTATAAGTGCTTTTGTATTCTCGTCACCATTTTTTGCGAAGTAGTCCTTAATCCAGGCCACCATCTGATCTTTAAGTGTTCTCATAATCTTTTCCTCCTATATTTACCGGTTCTATTAGAACACAGTCATTCTTAACTTTTAACTCTTAATTCTTAATTTTTCTTTTCAAACATCTCCCACGCGAGTCGCATCATCAGACCATAATCCTCCTGTCCGACTATTCCAGCCATCTCACTTCTCTTGACAATCACCGTCTCAAGAAACTCATCGTCATCAGGATTATTCTCACTATAACCGTCCACCACCACATAGTAGCAAGTCATTCGATTCTCCATGAAAGCAGGGTTCGGGCTGCCCGTATAGAGTTGCTCCAGTTTGATGATATTCTCTTTTTTTATTCCAAGTTCCTCGTCCAATTCACGGTAAAGAGCATCAATAGCCTTTTCTCCAGCGTCCACCATTCCAGAAGGAAATTCCGTGATCTCCCTGTTGATGCCATGACGGAACTGTTTGACCATCATGAAATTATCAGAATCAGCTCCAAGTCGGACGACAGCACACACCCAATCAGGAGCCTGCATAGATATATATTTGCGTTCCACACCCTTCGGATCGATTTTCTTCGTTGTCACAAAGCTTCCGATCGGTGTTTTCATCACAACCTCTCTCTCCTTTATCTGCCAATTGTTCATACCATTCAAATTAATTGGTTTTCAATCACATTTCAGCGTGGTTCATTCTCCAGTCGATGGCTCTTTGCAAGTAGTCGACATAGTCTGGATTCTTGCACATACCCTTACCAGGAGTGTCAGAAATCTTTGCGACGTCGCCACCATTACAAAGCGTCGTCTTCATCACGATATTAAGCGGTGGCACATCAGTGTCGTTGGCGATGAACGTACCGATACCGAATGCCGTCTTCGCTCTTCCCTCGAAATATTTCTTCAGCTTAGTGGCTTTCTCGAAATTCAAGCTGTCGCTGAAGAGAAGAGTCTTCGTCTTCGGGTCGATGCCAAGTTTCTTGTAGTGAGCGATTATCTTATCACCCCACTCGAACGGATCACCAGAATCGTGACGCACACCGCTGAACACAGTAGCGAACTCCTCGTCGAAATCACGAAGGAAGCAATCAGTAGTGATCGCATCTGTTAGAGCCGTACCGTTCTGCACCTTATACTCATTCACCCAAGCACGTAGAGAATAAAGATTAGAGTAGGCAGGATTGATTGATCTATTACCTTGTCCGACGCACATGATCCATTCGTGAGCCATAGTACCAACAGGGATAAGATTATATTTGCGAGCGAGGAAGACGTTGCTTGTACCAACGAAGACAGACTTATTGTTCATCTTTGCGTTTTTCAAAGCCATCACCGCCATCTCTTGACATTCAGCAGACAATCTGCGGCGTAGACCAAATTCAGAGAACGCGCCAAGCTCATAGATATCCTGCTCCAAAAGATTCACTTTCTCATCCAGTTTGCGACGGAATTGTTTCTTCAACTCATCATAGTCGTAAGCCATACGGAAATATACCTCGTTGACGATAGCCAAAGTAGGGATTTCATACATGCTTGTGTTCAACCATGTTCCTGTCGCCTCGATATTCAAGCCGCATTCAGCATTGTCGTCGATATGGAAATCCTCGAATCTAGGACGCCAGATACGAAGGAAATCAATATAAGAACCCTTAATCCATCCCTTCTTGACGATGTTTCCATTCTCGTCTTTTCTAGCTCCGATATTTCTCAGATAGCTCAACTCATCCTCCGTAAAAGTAAGTTTACAGTATTCCTGCAACTGACGTTTGATTTCCTCCACCATCTCAGGAGTGAATTTCACATCCTTGTTACGGCATTTGAAAGTCCAGGTTGTTTTATAACCGGGGAACTGGTGGAATATCGCCTGACCCATAGAAAACTTGTAAAGATCAGTCTCCAATAAAGATTTGATAATCGTATTCATAACTATATTGTTTTTGGTTCTGTTTTTGTTTTGTGTTAAAATTACACAAACGCTCAATAAATTCCAAATAAAATTAAATATTTTTTCGAGATAATTTAAGCTGCAAACATTCATTTTATTACAACACATTAAAAATCAATAAAATAATACATCTGATAAAATCATATATTTTTGGATGCTTTTTATATTTATGACTGATAAATAGGTAATTGTATGTGAGGATTGTTAAGGGCGGAACGCCCTAACCCCTCCTCACGTGCGAGCCGGAGGCGAGCACATATAGATAGATGGCGTTGTAAAAGAATGTCTTTTTTATAAGGAAAAGAGATTGAAATCAATCTCTATAGGGAATAATATCTTTTATTGACCGCTCGTTCTTACGGACTCGCGGGGACTGTGGAAGTTAGGACGTTCCGTCCTTAACAATCCTCGTAAGAATAAGCCATAAACCAGAACAGAGTCTTAAATTTATACTGCATTACTTGACATTAATGGAAAAAAACATTATATTTGTTAAAGAAGGTTTCGAACATTAATTTTTTGAATCATGGAATCAATATCAAATATATTCTCAGCCGACATCATCAATTTTGCTGTTGTTGCATTGATGTCATTGGTGATCGGGTTGTCACAGAGAAAATTATATGAAAAAAACAGCGACATATTGCACACATTTGGTTCCGACAGGACATTCACACTGATCGGCATATTAGGATATGTACTGTTTGTCATAGGAGGTGGAAGTCTCACTCCATTTCTTTATGGAGGAGCGACATTGACATTGCTTCTATGCATCACGTATGCCCACAAACTATTCATACGCCAACGCACAGGAATCACTTCTATAATGATTGCCTTACTCACATATTGCATCGCACCCATTATATATAAGACATCCATGACTATTGCTATTCTCATGGTGGTGACGGTGCTCGTTTTGGCGGAAATGAAAGACAAATTCACAGAGTTCACAAAGAAGATGAACGACGAGGAATTTATCAATCTTGCTAAATTTCTGATTATCGCCGGCGTAATCCTTCCAATCCTGCCTAAAAATGAATTGGTTGAAGGCACAGGTCTGACCCCCTACTCTATCTGGCTTGCCACCGTCGTCATATCAGGAATTTCCTACATAAGCTATCTGGTGAAGAAGTATCTGTTTCCAAACGGAGGCGTCATCATCACAGGTATACTTGGCGGAATCTACAGCAGTACTGCCACATGCATAATTTTGGCAAAAAAAGCAAAAGACCGCACAGATGACTTGAAGGAATACGTGGCGGCAATCTTTTGTGCCATCACGATGATGTATTTCAAGATCTTTATTCTCCTTGGAATCTTCAACTATGGTCTGATGATTCAATACTGGTATTTGTTTGCCATTATGATTGTCGCGTCAGCTGTGGTTGCATTCTTCTTCTATCGTCAAAAGCCCAAGACAGGAGAAGTTGGTGCAGAAGTAAAAATTGAAGATGAGGAAGAAAAGAATCCATTGGAATTCAAAGTCGCAATTCTTTTTGCTATTCTGTTTATCGCATTCACGTTAGTGACAAACTACGCTCTTGTCTATTTCGGAGACAGCGGTTTACGAATTCTATCAATAATAGTGGGTGTGACAGATATCAATCCATTTATCATCAACTTGTTCCAGGCGCAACACAATGTATCGGAATCGCTTATAATTTTGGCCGCGTTCCAAGCGATCATCAGCAACAACGTCGTAAAGATGTTTTATGGAATGTTCTTTTCCGGCAACAAATTGATGAAAGATCTTTGCATTGGATTTGGTGTGATATGCGTCATCAACATTCTACTTCTTATCATCGCATTGTAAAGTCAGGACGTTCCGCCCTTAACAATCCTCGACACTACAACCAAATATTAAATAATTTTGAACAGATTCTAAAAAAATTGAGTAATTTTGCAGCAAAATAAAACAATTTAAGATGAGCGACAAGAGATATGCTATGCGTGGAGTGTCTGCCGGAAAGGAAGACGTACACAACGCAATCAAAAACATCGACAAAGGAATCTTCCCTAAAGCATTCTGCAAAATCATCCCAGATATTTTAGGTGGAGACGCAGAATATTGCAACATTATGCACGCCGACGGTGCTGGAACGAAATCATCGTTAGCATATATGTATTGGAAGGAGACGGGAGATTTGTCAGTGTGGAAAGGCATTGCACAAGACGCGTTGATCATGAACATCGACGACCTTCTTTGTGTTGGAGCAACAGACAATATCTTGGTTTCATCTACAATTGGAAGAAACAAGCTTTTGGTACCAGGAGAAGTGATCAGTGCCATCATCAACGGCACAGACGAGCTTCTTGCTGAGCTACGTGAGATGGGAGTAGGTGTTTACGCCACAGGTGGAGAGACAGCTGATGTTGGCGACTTGGTTCGCACAATCATCGTGGACAGCACCGTCACTTGCAGAATGAAGCGTAGTGATGTTGTGAACAACGCAAATATCAGACCAGGCGACGTGATTGTAGGTTTGGCAAGTTACGGCCAAGCGACATACGAGAAAGGATACAACGGAGGAATGGGAAGCAACGGTTTGACTTCTGCCCGCCACGACGTCTTCTCAAAATATCTTGCAGAGAAATATCCAGAGAGCTACGACAAAGCAGTACCAGAAGAGTTGGTATACTCAGGAGGTTTGAAATTGACAGATTCAGTGGAAGGATCTCCAATCGACGCAGGCAAGTTGGTTTTGTCGCCAACACGTACATACGCGCCTGTAATCAAAAAAGTGCTCGACGAATTGCGTAGCGAGATTCACGGAATGGTACACTGTTCAGGAGGTGCCCAAACTAAGATTCTTCACTTCATCGACAATCTGAAAGTTGTAAAAGACAACATGTTTGATGTTCCGCCATTGTTCAAGACAATACAGCAGCAGAGCAACACTGAGTGGGCTGAGATGTACAAGGTGTTTAATATGGGACACCGTATGGAGATCTATCTTGACAAGAAGAACGCAGACAAGGTAATTGAGATTTCAAAATCGTTCGGAATCGACGCAAAGATCATCGGACATTGTGAGGAGTCTTCAAAGAAGGAGCTGATTATCAAGAGTGAGTTCGGAGAATTCCGTTATTAATCAAACATAGTAGAGTGAGTTCGGAGAATTCCGTTATTAATCAAACATAGTAGTAGTTCCTATGTTTGCATCGAGA
>DGHQ01000036.1 GCA_002392915.1 Bacteroidales bacterium UBA3844
TCGATGCAAACATAGGAACTACGTGTGATGAAATGTTTGTCTGTTGTATGCAATTAAGAATAATGAAATGGTAAAGGTTTGCTAGATATTGCGAAAATAATATTTCAAATTTTGCGTTTAGAATTTCTTGACAATTCAACCGATATAAATTATATTTGTGTTGTTAAAAGGACTAAGACATGGAAAATCCACAAAGTTTGCAAAACATAGAAGACGAAAACGCATATATAGAGAACCAATATCAGGAGATGTTGGCGATTTATAAGAAGAGTGCCCACAGACAGAAGATTGAATTGATTGACAAGGCTTTCCGTTTCGCTGTGGATGCTCATCAGGGAGTACGTCGAAGAAGTGGGGAGCCATATATATTGCACCCTATTTCAGTGGCAAGAATCGTGGCCGAGGAAATCGGTCTCGGCTCGACATCTATCTGTGCGGCTCTGCTTCACGATGTGGTGGAAGACACCGAATATACTGTGGAGGATATAGAGGAACGTTTCGGAAAGAAGATTGCCCAGATTGTCGACGGTCTTACAAAAATCTCAGGTGGTGTGTTCGGTGAGCAGGCAAGCAAACAGGCTGAGAACTTCCGCAAACTGCTGCTGACCATGAGTGAGGACATCCGAGTGGTTTTGATTAAAATGGCAGACCGTCTGCATAATATGCGAACACTCGCGTCGATGCCACAAGCCAAGCAATTGAAAATCGCCGGTGAGACGCAATATATCTATGCTCCTCTTGCCAACCGTCTTGGACTATACGCCATAAAGACGGAACTTGAAGATCTAAGCTTTAAATATGAACATCCCGACAAATATGAGGAACTTTCTTCCAAAATAGCCAACACAAAAGAGTCTCGAGACAAATTGTTTGAAATGTTCTCAGCTCCTATATCTAAATCTCTCGACGCGCTTGGTCTTAAATACGAGATTCACACAAGAGTGAAGAGCGTCTACTCTATATGGAGAAAGATGCAGACCAAGAACATCCCGTTTGAGGAGGTTTACGACCTTTTGGCATTGCGTATCATATTCGACCCAGATGAAACCCAATCAGAAAAAAAACTCTGTTGGGAAATCTATTCTGCTGTGACTGACCAATACAAACCTCATCCCGACCGTATTCGCGACTGGGTGAGCACTCCAAGAGCAAACGGTTACGAAGCTCTGCACGTGACTGTGATGGGACCTCTTGGCCAATGGGTGGAGGTGCAGATCCGTTCACGACGCATGGATGACATCGCTGAAAAAGGTTTTGCCGCCCACTGGAAATACAAGACAGGAGAAAAAGATGACTCCGAATTGGAGAAATGGCTTCAGACAATCAAAGAATTGCTTGAAAACCCTGAGCCAAACGCCATCGACTTCCTCGACACATTCAAATTAAACCTGTTCGCATCGGAAATCTTCGTCTTCACTCCTAATGGAGACATCAAGACCATGCCTCAAGGCTCAACAGTGCTCGATTTCGCATTCCTGCTACACACTGATGTCGGCACAACATGCATCGGAGCCAAAGTGAACCATAAACTTGAGCCACTGAGCTATGTGCTTAATTCCGGCGACCAGGTCGAAATCCTGACAAGCAAGAAACAATCTCCGTCGGAAGACTGGATTGATTTTGTCAAAACGGCAAGAGCAAGAGCCAAAATCAGAAGCCTCTTCAAGAAGGAATACCGAAATATCATGAAAAAAGGTGAAACCAGCTTGAAAGAGTTGCTCGACAGCCACGGACAATCTATGTCTAGAGACATCATAAGCCAAATGCTCGAACATTATGGCAAAGCTAAAAAAGAAGAGCTCTTCTATGCAATCGGAAAAGGTCAAATAAATCTAGACGAAATTCCGAAACTCTTCTTCAAAGCCAAAGCGGAAAGCAAATGGATGAAGTTCTGGAAACTTCAGTTCGGAAGCAATAAAAAAGAGGCAAAAGAGCTTATCAACACGTCAAAATCTAATGTGCTGACTCTTACCGAAAGTTCCAAAAACTACCGTATCGCCGAGTGTTGCCAACCTATTCCTGGAGACGACATCCTTGGGTTCATAGAGGAAGAAAACAAATTCGTGGTGCATAAATGCCAGTGTCCAGTAGCGATGAAACTAAAAGCCAGCCACGGCGACAACATCGTCTCTGCCGTATGGGAAACTCACAAAGTGCTCTCATTCCCAGCCACTATCCGAATCAACGGAATCGACTCTCAAGGAGTGTTGAGCAGAATTCTGAATGTCATCAGCGAAGAGAACGAAATCAACATGACAAAAGTAAATATTGATACCAAAGATGGAATCTTCGAAGGTGACATCACTCTGTATATCCACGACGTAGAAGACCTTAACAACCTTTGTCTAAATCTGTTGAAAGTGCACGGAATGAAATCTGTGAACCGTATAGAAAACGACAAGCAGGGCAAATAAAAAAGAAGAAAACAATAATAGTCATGACTAATATTCTTAAATATAGCCGTCGACAGACGACTGAAGTGCATGTGGGAAAAGTGGTGATTGGTGGAAACAATCCTATCCGCATACAGTCGATGGCAAACACCGACACAAACGATATAGAAGCGTCGGCTCAACAATGCAAGCGAATCGCTGACGTTGGTGGTGAGATCGTACGTTTCACTGCTCAGGGTCAGAAAGAAGCCAACAATCTACAGTTTATCGAAAAACGTTTGACCGAGCTAGGATGCGATGTGCCTTTGGTAGCAGACATACACTTCAATCCTGCCGCAGCTGACGTAGCCGCTCAATACGTGGAGAAAGTCAGAATCAATCCAGGCAACTACGTCGACAGTGTGCATACACAAAAAAGATTTGAATACACAGACGAGGAATACACAGCCGAGTTGCAGAAGATCCGCAACAGATTCGTCCCATTCCTCAACATCTGCAAGGAACATAAGACTGCGATAAGAATCGGAGTCAACCACGGATCGCTGTCCGACAGAATCCTTTCCCGATATGGCGACACGTCCAACGGAATGGTGGAATCATGTCTGGAATTTTTAAGAATCTGCAAATCCGAAAATTTCAACGACGTTGTAATCTCCATAAAGGCATCCAACGTCATAATCATGGTGCAAACCGTCCGTCTGCTTGTAGAAAGGATGGAGAAAGAAGATCTACACTACCCTATCCACCTTGGGGTGACTGAGGCTGGAGCAGGTGAGGACGGACGTGTGAAGAGCGCGGCAGGTATAGGTGCTCTGCTCTACGACGGTATCGGAGACACAATCCGCGTTTCATTGAGCGAAGACCCTGAAGCTGAGATTCCTGTGGCCAAATCACTTGCCGACTATATCAATTCCAAAGTTGCGAAGAAGACGACAGCCAACCAAGAGTATCAGCTGAAAGATATCTTCAAACTGGAAGCCAGAAAAGTGAGCAGATGCGGAATAATCGGTGGAGGCAAAGTGCCGGTTGTGATTTCAGAATATGCTGAAGTAGACGGACTTAAGCCAGACTTCGTATCAAGAGACAAGTATGACGCTAGCTGCAACGTCGCTCATATAGTGCCATTCGCAAATTGGAAGGGAGAATCAAATTGTTATCCTCTATTTTCAGCCAATGAGATTTCAAAGATTGGCGACGTGAATGCCGAATACAAATTCCTTCAGCTATCGTATGAAGAGGCATCCGAGGAGGCATTGAAAAATATAGCCGACGACGTGGTATTGATAATCAAGTCGGATGCAGGCATGAATGACGTGGCATGCAGACGCAATATCTTCGTGATGCTGACCTCGTTAGGCAAGAGCAATCCCGTCATCTTGGAATCTTCTTACGCCACTTCTGATAGCGGAGAATTGCAAGTGTGCGCTGGAGCCGACAACGGATTATTCTTCATCGACCATTTGCCAAGCGGAATCTGCATCAAGTCAAAATTGAAAGAGTCGCTTTCTGTGGCGTTCGGAATCCTACAGGCCACACGCACAAGAGTTGTAAAGACAGAATACATATCATGTCCAAGCTGCGGACGCACGCTATACGACCTACAGTCTACACTGGCAAAGATCAAAGCCAAGACATCACATTTGACTGGGCTTAAAATCGGAGTCATGGGTTGCATCGTCAACGGACCGGGAGAGATGGCAGACGCCGACTACGGATACGTAGGATCAGCACGAGGCAAAGTCAACCTTTATAAAAAACAAGAATGTGTCGAGAAACTCATTCCAGAAGACGAGGCTGTGGACAAACTGATTGAACTGATAAAAAAGAACGGAGACTGGAAAGACGCGTGATTTGATTCATAATGCATATTCATAATTGTTGGGAAATCCACACATCTGGTAATCCTACCATCATGTAGAGACGCACGGACGTGCGTGTATCAGGCGATAAATGCATAATTCATAATGCATAATTAAAGGCCATGGTTGTCGCAGGCAGTGACTACCATGGTCTATTATTTTAATGAGGATTGTTAAGGACGGAACGTCCTAACCAGCCACCCACCGTGCGAGCCGTAGGCGAACACTAAAAACAAAAGATAGATATAGTTCATTCCATATTATGTTAGATAGCAACTTTATGATAAATAATAGAAACATTGTTTGGAAAAAAGAAAAGGCATAGATAAATTTGTTAGAAAGATAAGAGAAAAAATCTCATCTGAAGCTACAATTTGAACATTAACTAAAAAAGGGTAAAGATATGTCACATAGTATTATCGACATCGAAGGCGTAGGAGAAGCTTACGCAAAGAAGTTGCAGAACGCAGGTATCCGCACAACAGAAGCTCTACTTGAGGCAGGTGCTTCTCCAAAGGGAAGAAAAGAATTGGCAGAGAAGACAGGTATCTCAGATGCTTTGATCTTGAAGTGGACAAACCATGCAGACCTATTCCGCATCACTGGTATCGCAGGTCAGTTTGCAGAGTTGCTTGAGGCAGCAGGTGTAGACACAATCAAAGAGTTGCGCCACCGTAAGGCAGAGAACCTTCACGCGAAGATGGAGGAGGTCAACGCAGAAAAGAAGCTAACTCGCCGAATCCCTTCAGTTGGTCAGCTAGAGGCAATGATCGAGCAGGCTGGCAAACTTGAGCCAAAGATGACTTATTAATCTTACTCAGATTTCAAAATTAACAGAAAAACACCGCAGAAATGTGGTGTTTTTTTCTATATAACACAACTAGCAACACATGTGTTTTATGATTGGTGGGATATAACACACTAGATAGAATCTTGCAATGTGAAATTTATAGGACAGGAGGTGAAAAATATGTTTTCCCATGTGATTCTCCACGAGGAATGGTAAATCCACGTGATTACAACACACTTACACCCAAAGCAATGGAAAAAATCAGATTATTAAGAGCAAATGAAAAATTTTTGATAACAGATGTAATCTTGGGTTGTAGTCCAAGAATATGTATAAGAAGAGAATTAGCACCAATTGAAATAACAAAATGATTAGATAGAGACGGGGTACACCCCGTCTCTTCTATGTTGCATTCCAAATTTATTTCGAGTTTTTTTTCGTAAATGGCGTATTTTTCTCAAAAAAGCCTTGGATATAGACATAATTTTGGAATGGATGTGACAAAAGCACACCCATTCCTCC
>DGHQ01000048.1:0-134 GCA_002392915.1 Bacteroidales bacterium UBA3844
TCGCTGATGTGCCGATGGTGCCACTCGCTTTGCTGATGTGCCGATGGAGCCACTCGCTTTGCTGATGTGCCGGTGGGGTCACTTCGCTTTGCTGATGTGCCGGTGGGGTCACTTCGCTTCGCTGATGTGCCGAT
>DGHQ01000048.1:270-69551 GCA_002392915.1 Bacteroidales bacterium UBA3844
GCCGATGGTGCCACTTCGCTTCGCTCCGTTCGGCACCATCGGTTACCAAAATAGCGTCTTCCAGACGCGAAGTAAAAAGAGGGGAGATGCTTCACATCATCTCCCCTCCGCATTTAGTAAGGATAGTATTTATTTGATAATGATTTTCTTTACTGATTTTCCATTTTCTGTGTTGATCACAACGATGTAAACTCCGTTATGATTCACGTCTACAGAACACTCGTTTCTTCCTGAAACTAGACTTGCGATTTTGGCTCCGTTGATAGAAATCACGTCTACATTCTTGATCTCGACATTTGATTTGATACGAACAGTCTTGCCTTCTGCGTAAGCGTTCCATTCGTTTGCGATCTCATCTTTTACAGAAGACGGATCATAACCCAACGTCTCCATGATAGTCTGGATAAGCGATGGCTCATACCATTGAAGTGAATTACGGTTCAAATATCCGTGGCTTTCTGCTCCATCTTTCTGGTTGAATTCCTGGTTGTTGTCCCATAAGAAGCAAGGTACTCCGTATTCTTTAGAGAATCCAAAGAAACATCTTTCCCATTGTTTACGATCCTCCACATTGTGGTAGTTAGAAGATGAAGTTTCTCCAATATAAACAGGATATCCTTTCGACATTACTTTGTCTCTTATTGAATTGTAAAGCCACTGGATATCGTAGTAGAACTTCTGATCCCAAGAGTGGTTTTGTATAGATGGGTTCATGCAGAAGTCATATGGTGTGTAAGCGTGGACAGAAATCCAAAGTCTATTCTGAGCCTTATCGTTAGGAGCTCTAAAATTATTTGTAGTCACACCATCGATAGAGCCAACATAACCTGGACATCCAACCAATCTGTCCATATTGTTGCCTCCTGCATTACGGATCGCATCCACTGCGGCTTGGTTGATCTGGTTGATACATCCAATTGCCTCACTGACAGATGCCGTTGGATTGGATGGATCGAAATACCATTCGTTTGGATCTCCTACAACACGAGGTTCGTTGATTGTTTCGAAAATCAAGTGCTGATCATAATCGGCAAACTCCTTAGCCACCTGTGTCCATATATCAGTGACATACTTTTTTGATTGGTCAAGATACTGATTGGAAGGGAACATATGCCACTGGTCGTTGTCGTGGTGGATGTTGATGATCACAAACATACCATTGTCGTATGCATAGTTGACAACCTCTTTCACTCTTGCCATCCACTGTCCGTCGATAGCAAACTGATATTGGCCATTATTAGAGACGTGAGTGCTCCACGACACAGGTATACGGACAGCGTTGAATCCAGCCTCCTTAACCTTGTCGAACATCTGTTTTGTGGTACGTGGATTGCCCCAGCTTGTTTCTGCGTTTGCTCCCTGACCTGTTGCGTCAAGAGAGTTTCCTAAGTTCCAACCTACACGGATCATTTTGGCAAGTTCATTAGCCGACTTGCCAGATAAGTTTCCTGCGAATGCTGTGTTTGTTGCTAAGCAAAAGAATGCTGCTACAGATAATGCAGTCTTTAATACATTTGCTAAGTGTTTCATGCTATTGTTGTTTTAGTTTTAGAATAACGATAGCAAAGGTATGAAACACTCATTTGCACTCATTCACATTTTTCCCATAACGTTTTAACGTAGTTGATTTGTGACTAAACATAAAATCTTAAAGGTTTAACATTTTATCATAATCCGCAAAGTATCACTGCGTTCGGTGCATGCGGTTACAGAGATAGCGTGATTCCAGATGCGGGGGAGCATATCGGTATGTGTTATCTGCTTGTGTCATAAACCGCAAGCACCACTGCGTTCGGTGCATGCGGTTACAGAGATAGCGTTTTCCAGACGCGGGGGAGCATATTGGCATGTGTCCTCCGCATGTGTCATAATCCGCAAGCACTCTGTGTTCAGTGTATGCGGTTACAGAGATAGCGTTTTCCAGACGCGGGGGAGCATATCGGTATGTGTTATCCGCATGTGTCATAATCCGCAAGCACCACTGCGTTCGGTGCATGCGATTACAGAGATAGCGTCTTCCAGACGCCATTTAGCATTTTGCATTTATAATTCAGCATTGACTCAGTCTCTGTTTCTTCTGCGTCTTCTCTCTTCGCGTCGTTCCTGACGTCGTTCCTGACGCAATTCTCTGCGGCTCTTGACATCAATTTTGATGGAATCTGGTCTTACATTTTCCTGTTTGTCGCGTCCGAACAGTCGGCGGAAGAATCCTCTCGCTCCTTCATTCTTTGCCTCTTCTTCTTCTAATTCTTCCAACACTTCAGTGCAGTCGTAAGTGCGGGAGATAGTCTGTTTGGGTTCACTGAATCTGCCACGGTAGCGTGCCAATTTCTTGTCGTTCATCACTTTCTCCATGAAGGCTCCGAAGATTGGCAGTGCCGATGCACTTCCTTGTCCTTGCTCTCCGTCCTTGAAATGTATGCAGCGGTATTCGCCTCCAACCCATGCTCCTGCCACAAGTTTTGGAGATATTCCCATATACCATGCGTCGGAATAGTTGGATGTGCTTCCTGTTTTTCCTCCGAAATCTGTGGCTCCATGGATCTTGTAATTCCAAAGGCGACGGGAGGTTCCGCGTTCATCGGCCAATCCTTCACGAAGCATCTCGCGAACCAAGAATGCCTCTTCGTAATCAAGCACTTTCTCTCCTTTGGGTTCATTCTTATAGATGACGTTGCCGTCCTTGTCTTCGATGCGAGTTACGATTCTTGGTTTCATGTGTACACCTTCATTTGGGATAGTGGAGTAGGCTGACACCATTTCCAAAAGTGACACGTCTTCCGTACCAAGGCATACCGACGGAATAGGTCGAACCGGACTTGCCACACCCATCTTGTGTGCCAGATCCACTACATTCTCTGGGCCGAGTTCTTTATTCAGCTGTACGGCTATACTGTTGATAGAGCGAGCCATAGCTGTTTTTAGTGTCAGCTGTTCTCCTGAAAAAATACCGTTGGCATTCTGTGGCTGCCAAAGCACAGGTTTTCCATCTTCCTCGGTCATCCATGATGTGATTGAGTCTGTGCGTAGGTCGCAAGGAGACATTCCTTTCCTGATTGCCTGGGTATAGACGAACAGCTTGAATGTTGATCCTGGCTGACGTTTGGCAAGCACTTTATCGTATTGCCAATAGTTGTAATCCACGTCGCCAACCCACGCTTTCACCAGACCAGTCTGAGGTTCGATAGCCACAAACCCACAATGCAGGAATTTCACCATGTGGCGGAGAGAGTCGAGACTGCTCATCACAGTGTCTTTCACTCCAGACTTATAGCTGAAAATCTTCATTTTGTGAGGTTTGTTAAGGCAGGCATATATTGAATCTTTGTTTCCGTCGTATTTTTTTGACAAAGATTTGTAAAGAGATGTTTTGCGGATAGTCTCGTCGATGAAGGTGGTCATCTCTTTTTTGTTTCGGTCACGCCAAGGGTTTTGCTTTCCCCAGTTTTTGAAGAAACGTTTCTGGTTTTCCTCCATTTGCTTCGACACTGCCTGCTCAGCGTAACGTTGCATACGAGAGTCGATGGATGTGTAGATTTTCAGTCCGTCAGTATAGAGGTTCACATTATTCTCGTCGCACCATTCCTGAAGCTCATTGCTCACCGCGTCACGGAAATATAGGGCGATTCCGTCGAGATTGGATTCCGACTTGAAGTTCAGGGAGAAAGGCACAGCCAGGATAGAATCACACTGCTCCTGAGTGATCATCTTGTGAGAGACAAGATTGTTGATGATGATTCTGCGTCGACGTTCATTGTTTTCCGGATTACGGACAGGATTATAATAAGTTGTGGCTTTCAGCAGACCGATGATGCAAGCCGACTGTTCCCAGTTAAGCTTTTTTGGGGTCGTGTTGAAGTAAGTTTTTGCGGCAGCTTTGATTCCGTAAGCGTTGGATCCGAAATAGACAGTGTTGAGATACATCTTAAGAATCTCCAATTTTGTGAATCTTTCCTCAATACGTTTAGCGGCATTCCACTCTTTCACCTTGATAATCAGTGTCTTTACCCCTGGCACCTTGCATAAGATGCCATTATTATATGTAGAACGCATTTTAAACAGATTCTTAGCAAGCTGTTGGGTGATTGTGCTTGCACCACGGGCATTACCTAGCAAAGCGTCCTTGAAAGCACCTAGCAGACCAGAATAGTCGACACCGTGATGTTCGAAGAAACGTTCATCCTCAGTGTGGACAAGCGTGATCAGCAATTCATCAGAAATATCTTCGATTTCTACGGAAGAACGGTTTTCAGTGAAGTACTTTCCGATAAGCACACCGTCGTCGCTATAAATTTCGGAAGCCTCCACAGAATTAGGGTTGGCAAGCACCTCCGTAGATGGAGATTCACCAAACATCCATAGGAAATTCACGTCGACAGCTTTAATAAATAGGAAAATCAGCAATATAAGCGACGCAATTGCTGTAAGGACCTTAACATACCATTTACTTTTGAAAGCATCTTTAAAAATTGTCCAGTATTTTTTGAACACAACAGAAAAGATGCCCCAGTATTTCTTGAACGCAACCATAAAGTTGGCCCAATAATTCTTCAAATCTTCAGAAGTCATTTGTCTGTTTTAAGTTGTATCAAATATAGAAATGCAAATATATGTTAAATATTCAAGTTTAACAAGCTTTTAAATTCAATAAAGACGGAAGATTATCGGAGAAAAATATATTTTTGCAATAAATATGTGGGGTGCACGTTAATATTTTAGATTGAGTAATTTTTTGAAATTTAATGGAAAAAATAATTTGTGTAATAATCGGCGCATTTTGTGCTACCTTTAGTAGTTTGGCACAATTGGAGCATCGTATCTCCTATACTTTTGGTTTTGTCAGCCATGCTTATCATCAGGAGAGAGCCAATGAACGCAAATTTCAGGAATATACATTTCCGGACATTAGAGAACATGGGACATACGAGTATACGGATGAAGATTTGCATTCAATACCTGTTGTTTTCAATTTTCAGTATGACTGTTCGTTGAAAAAACATTTTGGGGTAGGTTTGTGTATGGGATATGAATGTGAGAAAATGTGGCAAAAAACTAATTACATCAAATCTGCAGGAGATGTGATAAGTCCATTTGGAAACACATATACAAATTGGATACAAGAGCTCAGAAATGGAGAACTTAAAAGACATATTATATTCATTATGCCAGAAGCAACAGTGTACTGGTTTAAGAAAAGGCATGTATCCATGTATAGTAAGGCAGCTGTAGGTGTGCGATTCAACTTTGAAAAAAGAAAGTTCTACACTTCGACTCCCAAATCAGAAATACTGCCAAACACGAGCAGTGCCAGCTTATATTTTCATGTATCACCAGTGGCTGTAGAGGTTGGTGGCCCATATTGGAGAGGAAACATAGAAATTGGATATGGAGCACAAGGTGTTTTACAGTATGGCGTCAAACACATTTTTAAAGGGAAAAGAGATATCTGAAAACAACAGAGTTATTTAATAAAATGACTAATATGGCAAAGTTCAATAAAGTGTTCTTAAAAACAGTTACAGCAGTAGTGACTATTTTAATTTTGGTAGGTTGTGATCCGTCTTATTATTATGAAGTGCATATGAAGAATACGACATCGCAGACTATCACTTTTAGTTCTATCAAAAACAGTGTTTCTGATTCGGTAGAATATTGTCATTTCAATAATAAAAGTGATAACCTTATTTTGAATGAAGGAGAAAAAAAATTATTGATACAAGATAGTGATTTGGGGACTATTTCAAGTGAAGACATAACTAGTATTATGAAGAACGCATATCCTTTGGGGATAGTCATTAAATTTGAGAATGGTGATTCCCTCGTGTATTATCCAAGTGGTGCAGATAAGGATTTTCATTCTCCGTACAATAAGAACTCATTTTTTAGTGTAGATAAGACAGATATAGAAATGGTTTCAGAATATGATGTGCTGTATTAATTTTTTTCCCACTTTGGTGTTGATAGTTTGATAAATTAATTATATTTGCATAGTTTTTGAAAATAGTAAAAGGAATTTTAATGAGTACACTTGAAGAAAAAGAGACTCTTACACAGCCTGAAAATGCGCAAGAAACTGTAGCATCTGATAATTCATTAGCTGAAAATGAGGTTGCTATGACGGATGCAGAGGATCAAGAAATTGTTGATTATTCTTCATTTAGTGAGGCGGAGTTGGTAGAAAAAGCTCGCACTTTGATAACAGAATGCAAGGGTAGTGTTAGCGCTATCAAGAGGGATATAGAAGATATTAAGAGTTGCTACTATAAGAGCTACAATCAAACAATAGATAAGATTAGAAGTGAGCAGGCAGAAGGAGGAGAAAACGCCGAGCCTGTCGAGCTTCCTGCTGATGAATTCAAGTCTGTATACGTTGTTTATCAACGCAGAAAGAAGGAGGAGCAGGCCCAGAAGGAAGCCGAAATGGAGAAGAATCTTAAGGCTAAGTTGGCTCTAATCGACAGACTAAAAGAATTAGCTCAGAATTCAAAAGACGCTCGTCAGGATTTCAACGCTTGTCGTGAGATTCAGAACGAGTGGAAGAATATAGGTGCTGTGCCTCAGGCAAAAGCTGACGAGGTTAATGGCAATTATAAACTTTGGATTGAGACATTCTACGACTCTTTGAGTGCTGCTAACGAATTGAGAGATTTGGATTTCCGCAAGAATTTGGAAGAGAAAATCTCTATCTGTGAACTTGCTGAAGGATTGGCTGAGAGCAAAGATGTAGTCGATTCGTTTAGAAAATTGCAGTATTATCACGAAAGATGGAAGGAAATTGGTCCTGTCGCACGTGAAAAACGTGAGGAACTTTGGGAACGTTTCAAGGAGGCCACTGCTGTTGTAAACAAGCGACACAGAGAGTATTTCGAGCAGATTCATGCTAAAGAGGAGCAGAATTTGGTTGAGAAGACAAAGCTTTGTGAAGAGGTTGAGAATGCAAAGGTAGAAAACGAAGAGAGCTTCGACTGTTGGCAGAAGATGACGGATTTCATCGTTGCTAAGCAGGATGAGTGGAGAAAGATAGGTTTTGCGCCAAAGAAAGACAACGACAAGATCTACGAGAGATTCAGAGCCGCTTGCGACAAATTCTTTGTGGCTAAAAACGAGTTTTTCAAGAGAATGAAGGAGACTCAGTCGGAGAACTTGAAGAAGAAGATTTCTTTGTGTGAGATCGCAGAATCGTTGAAAGACAGCAAGGATTGGAAGGAGACAACTAACAAGTTTGTCGAAATCCAGAAGGAGTGGAAGACAATAGGTCCTGTTCCACGCAAGAATTCAGATGCTGTTTGGAAGAGATTTTTGGCAGCATGTGATTATTTCTTTGAGCAGAAGGAAGCTGATTTCGCAAGCAGAAAGTCTGAAGAATCAGTCAATTTGGAGAAGAAGAAGGATTTGATTGAAAGAATCAAGAGTCTTCAGATTGAAGGCAACGACAATGCATTCGCTGATTTCAAGAAACTTTTGGCAGAGTGGAATTCAATCGGTCATGTGCCATTCAAGGAGAAGGATAATATCTACAAGAAATACAAATCTACAATTGATGAGGTGTTCGACAAGTTGAACAAAGACCGTAGCATCAATAGATTGGATTTCTTCAAGACAAATATCGAGACATTGGCAAGCCAGGGTATGGCGAAGGTCAACAATGAACGCAAGAGATTGCAGAAATTGGTTGAAAACTTCAATTCTGAGATTGCCACTGCAGAAAACAATATCGGATTCTTCTCAAAATCAAAGGGTACTTCTCCATTGCTTGATGGAATGAAAAAGAAGATCTCTAAGTTGAAAGACGAGAGAAATCTATTGTTGGAGAAGATCAGATTGATTGACGAGACAACAGAAGAGTTAAATTAACATTAAAAGAAAAAATTTACTATAGGGGTAGCGGTTGCTACTCCTTAGTAAACCCCATAAATTAAATAAAGGACAGTATTAATTAAAATTGTTAAACAAATGAAACCATTTGATGACGAAATGCAACAAGATTTCGAGAGAAATTCCGGTGCAGAACAGCGTGAAAGAAGAAGTTTTAACCCTAATTTCACAGCAGACAACCATTTGAAGCGTGCTCCAAGAAGAAGAGTTGGTGATACACGTGTTCCAGTAGGCGAGCAGAACGGTGGCTACAACCGTGGCTACAACAATGACGGAGGTTATAACAACCGTGGTTACAACAACGATGGCGGTTATAACAATAACCGCGGTGGCTACTACAATAACAATCGTGGTGGTTACGGTGATAACGGTTACAATGGTGGCTACAATCGCGATAATAATGGCGAAGGTGGTTACAACAACAACCGTGGCGGCGGCTACAACAACAACCGTGGTGGCGGCTACAACAACAATCGTGGTGGCGGCTATAACAACAATGGCGGCGGCTACAACAACAACCGTGGTGGTGGCTATAACAACAACCGTGGTGGTGGCTACAACAACAACCGTGGCGGAGTCTTCAACAACAACCGTGGCGGTGGCTTCAACAACAATAACCGTGGTGGTGGACGTCCACAGAACAAACGTAAGCAAGGAAATATTGGACATCGTCAGATTGAGTATAAATCTGTTATGGTGGATCCAAATGAAGATATCCGTTTGAACAAGTATCTTGCTAATGCAGGTGTATGCTCACGTCGTGAGGCAGACGAATTGATTCAGGCTGGTGCTGTATCTGTAAACGGCACTCCAATCACAGAGTTGGGAACAAAGATCAAGCGTGGAGACAAGGTGTTGATCGGCGATCAGCTTGTGGCTCCAGATAAGTTGGTTTACATCCTATTGAACAAGCCAAAGGGTTGTGTTACATCTACTGATGATCCAAACGCAAAACTTACAGTTATGAAGCTTGTTGAGAGAGCATGTAAGGAGCGTATCTATCCTGTAGGTCGTCTTGATAAGCCAACAACAGGAGTTCTTCTATTGACTAACGACGGTGATTTGGCTTCTAAGTTGACTCACCCAATGTACAACAAGAAGAAGATTTATCAGGTGACTTTAAATAAGGAGCTTACAGAGGAGGATATGGCAACAATCTCTGCTGGTATCGATTTGGAGGATGGCCCAATCAAGCCAGATGAGGTAAGCTATGTAGACGAAGCGGATCACAAGAAAATCGGTATCGAGATCCACTCTGGTAGAAACCGTATCGTTCGTCGTATTTTCGACAAACTTGGCTACCGTGTGATGCGTCTTGACCGTGTATTCTTCGCAGGTTTGACAAAGAAGGGATTGAAAAGAGGCGAGTGGAGATTCCTTACAGAGCGTGAGGTTAGCATGCTAAGAATGGGTGCATTCGAGTAAAAATTAAAATTAAGAGTTAAAAGTTAAGAATTATGACTTAGCAATTAACTTACATTATAAGGCTGTCAAGGTTTTCTCTTTGGCAGCCTTTTTAATTCACAGTGCCATGAAAATAAGATTTATATTTTCGACAATATCATTATTTGTAGTTGCCATTGCATCCGCAGTGAGCTATAAATCGGCAGAGACAGACGCATATATTGCCAAGTATAAGCAGACGGCAATAGAGCAGATGAAGCAGTATAAAATCCCTGCAAGCATCACGTTGGCACAGGGAATATTGGAGAGCGGAAGCGGTAGGAGCGACCTTGCTGTCAAAGCCAACAACCATTTTGGAATCAAGTGTACAAGCGATTATAAAGGCAAGACATACCACAAGAAGGATGACAAGCGAAGAGACTGTTTCAGAGTGTATGAGAATGCTGCTCAGAGTTTTGTGGATCATTCTATCTTTTTGCAGCGAGCACATTATGCTCCACTTTTCAAGTTGAAAATCACCGACTATAAAGGGTGGGCGAATGGTTTGAAAAAATGTGGTTACGCTACGAATCCCAAGTATCCGTCGTTGCTGATAGAGGTGATTGAGCAGAATAAACTGTATGTATACGACGATGCCAATTATCAGGACGACAGCAAGAGGAATGACGGAGGAAACAAGGACAAGGTGGTGCCAAACGATGACAAAGGACGCAGAAACAGTAGGGAAGAGGTGAATCCTGAAAAGGATAGAAAAGCAGACAATGTGGATATCCGTAAGGGAGACAACCGTGTGGAAATCAATGGTGTAAGATGCGTTCAGATAAAGTCGGGAGACACATTCTATTCATTGTCGAAGAAGTATGATATGACGGTGGATAAACTAAAGACGTTGAATGATTTCCCGTCGAACTACACTTTGAAAGTCGGTGAATATGTCTTCTTGAAACGAAAGAGAAGAAGCTACAGAGCTCTTGATTATCATATAGTTGAGCCGGGGGAGACGATGCATTCGATTTCTCAGTATTATGGAGTGCAGCTGGAGCAGTTGAAGAAGCATAACAAGAAAATATCCGGGGAACCAAAAGTCGGAACGAGAGTGTTGTTGCATTAAATTTATCAAGAGTGTAGCTGACTGTTATATTTCAGCTACACTCTTTTTTTATCATGTTCTGGTAATCTGACGGAATGTGGCTATTTATGTTTTGTAATAAAAATGTAACAAAAGAAAAGATCCAATATGTAAAAATAACCTTAATTTTGTTATTCATGTCGCATGAATATTCACCTAATCATATTAGATTACTCACGTTAAATTTATTATATATGAATCAAAGGTTAAGAAGATTGTTTTCACTAATGTTTAGTGTAAGTGTTATGCAATTTTTATTGGCTCAAGTAGTTATCAATGATGTTAATTTTCCGGATAAGCTTTTTAGGGATCATGTTTCAACAAATTACGATTTAGACAAGAATGACACTCTTTCAACAACGGAAATTGAAAAGGTGGATACTATAGATGTCAGTTTGAGATATACTGGCAATAAAGATAATATGATGACAGACCTGACGGGAATCGAGTATTTTACGGCTTTAAAAAAATTAGGGTGTAGTTACCATGCTCTTACTTCTATCGACATATCAAAAAACACAGAATTGACCGAACTTAGGTGTGACCGTAATAGTCTGACTTCTTTGAATGTGACTGAAAACAAGGCATTAAGAGTTCTACACTGTGATCTAAATGAAATTGAATATTTAGACGTATCAAAAAATACGGAATTGGAAGAACTTTGGTGTGGAAGCAACATGTTAATTACATTGAATGTCTCTAAAAATTTGGCTTTGACGGAGCTTGATTGTCCTCGTAATTGGCTGTTAAATCTGAATTTGACCAACAACGTCAAACTAAAAAGTCTTAACTGTGGACGTAACATGCTGTCATCCTTGGATGTGTCAAAAAATATAGAGTTAGAAAGTTTATTATGTTGGCAAAATCAACTGACATCTTTATTGCTTCCAAACAGCACTGTTTTGAAAACAATATCATGTTGGACCAACAATTTAACTTCTTTGGATGTCTCAAAAAACACAGCGTTAGAATATTTATTATGTTATTGGAATCCATTGACATCTTTGGATGTATCGAATAACACAGCATTAATAGAGTTCGAGTGTAAAAGCAACCAACTAACCACGTTGGATGTGACAAAAAATACAAAGTTGGAAGTTTTGGATTGTTCTGAAAATCAACTTACATCTTTGGATTTGTCAAACAATACTTTACTAAAACGATTAGCTTGTTCATCCAATAATTTATCATCTTTGGATTTGTCAAACAATACTTTACTAAAACGATTATATTGTTCATCCAATAATTTATCATCTTTGGATTTGTCTAATAATCTAAATTTGAATCCAACAATGAGTTGGTATGTTGATTGTTCTGATAACTCTTATACGGTAAATATAGATAAAACATTCATATTCAACCTGTCTTCATTACCGGGAGAGTTCGATCACACAAGAATGTCCATCAAATCTGGTAATGCAGTAGATAAAGATGGATATTTGAACATTGATGAAAGCATTGGTGACGATACAATAAAAGTGGTGTATGAATATATAGCTAATAAAGACTACACTTTTGAATACACATTGAATTTGGTTCCAGTGGAAGTTGATGACGTACCTTTGGTCAATTCCGTTGACGCATTTTCTTTTTATCCAAATCCGGCAAAATCATCTGTAAGTGTTTTATCTACAGGATATTATAAAATATATGACGGATCTGGAGTGTTGTTGCAATCAGGCATGGCCGAGAAAGACGATGAAATTAACATTTCAAACCTATCTCCTGGTGTCTATCTCTTTGATTTTGAGGGTAGAATAGAGAAATTATTTGTGAAATAAACAGATAATAAAAAAAACAGAGACATTGCGAATCGCAGTGTCTCTGTTGTATTTTGATCATCTTAGTGATTAATTATGCTTCAAAAAATCTAATCAGTGCATTCTGATCCTTGATGTTGTTTGCCGCAAGTTCTTCAAGCACAGCATCTTTCTCACCACTGTTAATAATACTGTCGCAAAGCTGAGCATACGACTCTTGTGAATGACTGAGCCGGACAAATGTGTCCCAAATCTCTTGAGCTGTCATAAATTTTTCCATATTATCAAATTTTGGTTAGACATTTAACTACTCAAATGTACCAATTATCAAAACAGATTGTTCAAAAAAATATCGTATTATGATGAAGAACATATATATGGAACGTGTTTTGAAATATCAACAAGATATTTAACTCAAAAATTGGGAAACCTGTTCAAGTTTGATGAATGTTAATGAATTTCACCACATTTGCGAGTAAGAATGATCAGTTATTATTTATGTGCTCGCATTAGAGAGGAGGGGGAGTCCAATATCTATCAAACATAGGCTTTCGATAATCCACATTTTATTTATAGTCATTTTTTTAACATTTTTTTTAGTCCCTCGCTGTACACAACCTTATACTTTTGGGTAGAATTTTCGTCGGCAATGATAAAATAAGCCATGATTGAATTATCCGAGGCAAGCACATCAAGAGCTTTTTCTACCCCCATCACCATAAACGCTGTCGCATATGAGTCTGCTGTAATGCAATCAGACGCAATTACTGTGCTAGAAAGTATGTTTTTTTGTACAGGATAACCAGTTTTGGGGTCTATTGTGTGAGCATAACGTTTTCCATCCTGATAGTAGAAATTACGGTAGTTGCCGCTAGTTGCGATTCCTCCTTCGCTTATTTCTAAAATATTCTCTATACCATTGACTCGTTGAAAGATATCTTCTTCAGGAACGTTTATTCCAATTCGCCAGGGGAATCCTTTGGGGCTGTTGCCATGAAGTGTAATTTCACCTCCGATTTCCACCATATAGTTTTTCACTCTCTTGTTTTTCAACCAATTTCCTATGATATCACACATATATCCTTTGGCTATACTTGAAGCGTCGAGTTGAATGCGTGGATCTTGTTTGTGAAGACGTCCTTTTCTGTCGAGCCGAATCTTTTGATATCCTACAAATTGCAAGATGCTATCTACAGCTTCGGCAGTGATTTTCTCTCTGTTTTTAAAGCCGAAGCCCCAAAGATTTACCAATGGGGCGACGGTGATATCAAAAGCTCCGGACGTGTGTCGGGAAACTTCCAAAGATTTTTCTATGACAGTCTTCACATATGGGTTTGCTCTTGCATCTGGATTGTTGTTGTTCATCGCAGATATTACAGACTTGGGATTGAACATAGACAATGAGTAATCAAAGTCTTTGAACAGTTTTCTGATGCTGTCGTGCCAATTCTCTTTTCGCTCTTTGCTTTCAAGTGTCTCTTCGAATGTTATATGATAAGTAGTGTTAAACACATCCCCGTCATAGTTTGAAGCCTGATAACTTTGGGCATGAACGATGATAGAGTTCAAAATAGATACAAGAACAACCCCTAATATGTTGATGTTTCTCATTCGGCTATTCAGCTCTTGGTTCAAGATTTTCTTTTATAAATAGACGAATAGACTCTTCACACTGTTTGTCGTTGTTTTCCAACACACCGGCAGCCATCCAGTAGGCATATTTTCCAGTGAAGAATTCAGGCAATTCTTTTTCATCACTACCATAACGGAATTCTATATGGTATGTATCCTTTGGATTGTCAGGACAGATAAAGAAATACTTGAATTCGTCATCATTATTGTCTGTAGATTTATAAATGTGGAAATTATGCTCCGCATTATAGCCAACCTTTACGTAATTGTGAGCAAAAATTTCAGTGCTATCAGTTGCCAATCCTTTGATTGTGCAACCGTCAAACACAAATCTTGCGACAGAATTCAAGAAATGGCAAGAAAACTGGATGTCTGAGGCAAAACCATTACTTCCGTCACCAAATTTGGCAGTTGCCTCAGCTCCGGTAAGAGTGCCGAGCATGGAGTATTTGAGCATCTTTGCCGAAGAATCAGCATTTTCCTCACCGACATATTTTGCACATTCCGCAATCCATAGGCTATCCCATTTTGCAGCTAAAGTGCCCTGTTCTGAAAATAGTTCGACGTATGTGCCTGTCAGTTTATCCTGCAATTCTGTCGGCTGAATTTCCGAGCCAAATTTGATGGCTGTTCCTAATGACACATACTTGTTGGAATTGAAAGTGATATTGTATACATCACCGACAGCTGCAGTGTCGAGTATGGAAAGAATTCCGTTTTCATAACTGTATTTTCCTGCATCAAGAGTTTTTGCGCTTTTTCCTGATCCTTTTTTCAGTGAAGCAATAGTATAATCAGCATCAGAAGGAATGTCATTCATAATCAGATTGACAGTAGGGTTGACTTTAGCCAATGCGGCACCGTCGACTGAAATTGATGCGAATGTCTGCTGTTTTACATACACATTGCATGGAATAGACACATTATCCTTTCCCTTTAGGTAGTAAGTTATATTGGATATTGTTTTACCCTGTAGACCGGCAGTATGGTTGAATGCGCGATGAATACCATGGGGTTCAACAAAGTCTTTTACACAAAATGCCAATTCTGCAGTGTTGATCCATAGATTGTTAAGTGGAGTAAGGGCAAACTTCTGACCTGTAGTTGTTGTGATGACAGCTCCCTGCAAATCTGCTGATGGAATGGCTGTGCGGTCGATCCCCAAAGAGATAACGTAATTTCCCCAATTAGCGGCACTTTCTGAAGAAAGGCTGACAGAAACACCTTCCATTACCACAGGAGCTGCGTTGTAGGCACTGAATTTGCCATTGGAAAGAAGTTGCTTTGAAGAGGCAAAAACAGAATCTTCAACAAATGTGAAACGTGATTTTTGTTCTTCTGTAAGAGCTTTGTAGACATCCTCAGTCATGCTGACACTCACGTCTTTAACACCTAAAATCTGATTTCCTTCTTTTGATACGACACATGCAGAGAATCGAGACGCTTTGCCATTAGTGGCTGATGTGACAACGTCGACACCATCGGCAACAAGTGCATTTGCTGGCAAACGAAGTTCTCCTTCGTAAAATTCAGCGAATGTCATGTCTGTTGTCGCATAATACATTTTTCCTGTATATGCAGAAGGATTAAACTCTATGTTAGAGACTGAGTCTTTATCGTAAACAACGTGTGTTCCGTCATTAAGATTGACACGAATGTTCTGTGCTTGAATTGTACTTGCTAATACTAAAGCAGCAAATGTAAAACTTTTTTTCATTTTTAATTTTTTTTAAACCTACAATAAGAATGTTAACGGACACAGACTTTGAAACTGCCATTAGATGTTGAGACTACACATATGGAATTTTTCTGATTGTTTAAAGAAAGAGAAATGTATCCGTTTTCATCGGTGATTCCTTCTGTTATAACCATACCTGAGATATTGCATACTAAAACCTTAGATTTGGGTTTCAGACCACTTGCCTCCAATAAACCATTGTTAATAAAAAACAAAGGTGATTGGAGTAGAGTAGTTTGTTTCACACTTGAAGGATTACTCTCTATAGTGAAAGATCTGTATTCCGTAAGTGGATACGATACAGTCTCTTCATTTGTATTCAAAATTAGAGAATAAGCATCAAACGATACAATTGGATTTGTTGACAACAGAAAAGAAATTTTTTCGCCTTTAATGTCAGTCACAACAACTTTTTCGTCAGCTGATAAGTTTTGGAATACACCAAATAAAGAAGTCATCAGGACAAAGCATAATTTTTTATTCATACAATTTGATTTGTGATTAATTTTTATTCGGATGCAAAATTATATTGCGAAACATGTTTGGGCAATACTTAAAATTAGGCATTGTTTAGTAGAGTTAGATTTGATTATAAAATTAAAATAGTGTAATGACGCGTAAGTTTTTATTTAATTTTAATAAACTTGTTTTGTCAAACCTGTATTGTCAAATATCAAGTAATAAGAAAAAAATTGTGGTTAGTCATCTATCCTTTCGAAAATCCGTATTTGCCTATAATTAATATTATGTTTAATTTTGTTTGGAGGAGTAATCCCCCACATTTTTGATTGTAGAATTAGGAATTAAAAGTTAAGAATTAAGAATGATGTTTCCAACCATGGATTAATATACTACAATAATTACGAATTACGAATTACGAATTACGAATTACGAATTACGAATTGATACATTCCCCATGGCCAGATCATTTTGTCTAAAAATTCTTCAGATGAGTAAAGAGGAATAGCCTGATCTTGTTCGACGAATAAATTGCATTTTTCATTTTGTGAATTTTCATTTGGATAAATGAATGCAAAACAGTCGCGATTATAGTCAAGAGCTTTTCCGACGTATAATCCGGCACCGTTTCCATTTTTTGCCTGAGCCACGACAACAGCGTCCGACAAACCAACAATGATACGGTTTCTTTGCTCATAGATTCTGTCTCCGTATCCGAAAAGAAATCTGTTTTCAGATACGACACATGAAGCTGAATTTATTCTCTTTTCGACGTTGCAGTCATATCTGTGTCCGAATCCATGTGGTATGACGCAGATTGTGTAGAAACCAAGTGATTGAGCATGATTGAGAACCATTGCGTCTATCCCCGACGCTACCCCTGCGACAATCACCATATTATCTTTATATAGAGTGAGATAATCAAGCATTTCACACACTCGCCTCTCACCTTTTTTGTCAGCCTTTCTCGACCCTACAATTGACAAAGCATATCTGCGGTTTGCATCCAATTTTCCCTTGTGAAAAAGCACGAGTGGATAATCCGGACAGTTACGTAATCTGAATGGAAATTCGATATTTTTAGCGAAGATGGCATGAATGTTATTCTTTGCCATCAATTCGCACTCCATATCGGCATTTTTTATGACATTTTGTATTTGCTGTAGACGGTGGTGTGGATAGAATTCCGTCTTTCCAAGATCCAGAAAAACGGCTTCAGCACTACCCTTTTCCTCCAACATTTTGATCTTCTGATATGCTGTGAACTCATCCATTAAAGAAAGAGCCAGCATGTAAAATTCTTCGTCTGTATAATCCATTTTTGTACTGTTATTATTTGGTTATTTTTTGAATTTTATGATCGTATTTTTTCGTATTTATAACGACTTATAATTGGGGATTTACTTCCTGAATATATTCAAATGTCATCATAGTATTCAAAATTAAGAAAAAATGAAAAGATAGATAGTTATTATTTCTCCTATCAATAAGAATATAGTGATAAAGAAATAAAAACTACGGTATAATAGATGGTCAGTCCATATATAAATATCTTCAAGAGTATATTTGGCTTTAATTTTAGAATACTCAATATATGACGTAATGATCGTAATGGCTAAGGCAATTAAAGATGTGGTTGTATAAATACAACTATTACTCATGACTCTATATATATCGGATAAAATATTGTTATTCAATACAAATATGACTACATTGAAAATGTTTATATAAAAATAATAAAGATTTAAGGATGTGGATCTACCATCTCCATCTATTGCGTCCATTTCTTTTTGAGATTGTCCGAATAATTCAATATCTTTTTTATGTTTTAGTTGATCTTTTTCCATATCTGTCAACCCTTCGAAATTTTCAAGCCGTTTGATGCTTTCGGCTTTAATTTCATTAATAGTTGGTTGAAGTACCACTTCTATAACGTCTCCTTTTTTCCAGGTGTTATACTCTTTTTCTGTTATATCACAATGATTTGTAGTGGTTGTATAATCGTAGAAATGGACGAAATAAGTTTTTTTCTTTTTATCTTTAAAACTTCTGATATCAACTATTTTTGCAGTGTAGGTGAGTTTGGGATTTGGAAATATGTTAGTATCTAAAATGTTGATGTTTATGCCATGGATAGAAAATACTACAATCCATATAAAAATTACACTTACACAACTCTCCAACAGCCATTTTGCGGAGAATCCAAACGAAAACCAATTGGTAAACAAAGTAATAAGTAATATAAGTATAATAGTTAAAATTGTTGGGTATTTGGAGTGTATTCTACCATTTTCATATGATATTCCCAATAATAGAGTGAAAATCCCCAAAGGTAGCAAGTAAAGAATAAAGTATATAAAACCAATGATCCCTAACAATATTTTTATCCATGTTTGGTCCCAGAAGTTATTATATATAAAAAGAAATATGATGCCTGTCAAAATCGTAGTCAAGATTTTGGAGTACTTGTCCACTTTCTCCTTATTCTTGACGCATATTTCTTGAATCTCTTCAAATTTAGAAGATCCTGTATATTCTTCTTCGCTATATTTATTGATAGACTGTTCTTGATGTGCTTCTAATCTTTCCATATAATGACTGATTTTATTATAAAACTCATATGAAAAGCAAATGGCTTTCTCTGAAAATTCTGAGTTTTTTGTTTTACTAAGTTAGGTGTATTTATCTATCAAACAATATATTTCGCCAATGTTATTCCCGCAACACAACTCAAGACACAAACTATAACACTTGTCGCCGCATATATAACTGCTACTCCCCAATCCCCTTTTTCTATTAATGTGACTGTCTCCAACGAATAGGTGGAGAATGTTGTGAATCCGCCACAAAAACCAACTTTCAGCAGTAGCGACAATCTGTCGTCCACTCCTTTTATATCCGCAACTCCTGCTATCATTCCAATTATGAATGATCCAAAAATGTTGGCAATCAACGTTTTGAAGGGAAATGCCGTCGACACGGGAAGATAATTCAACGAATATCTCAGCATCGCACCGAGTGCACCTCCTATCGCAACGTAGACAAAATTCATATATATTACTGCTTTACAGTAGTCGCTCCTTTGGCAATCATGATGAACGGATAGATAAACTCTACCATCCACGATTGCGTATATCCAAGTCTGTTGACATTCTCACGCAGACGGGCTGCTGTCTGTGCCGCGTCAAGCTTGTCCCAATCGTTCTTCTCCATCAAGTCTTTCACTCCGTCAACTACGACTTTTCTGATCATTCCGTCGAAGTATTTAGGCATCTGAAGCTTCCATCCGAGATGTGTTGTGAGAAGCTGTACGAAATCCTGTACAAATCCCTGGAAAACAACAAAGAAACTGTTGACCTGCTGAAGATTCTTGCAGTTCTTTGTGATTGAGCGGTTGATTGTCTTGAAGAAATCCTCGCTCAAACCGTAGTTTGCCATAAGCATCTTTCTCGCCTCTATTCTTTCGCCGAGACCGAGTTTTCCATTTTGAGTCGGCACTTTGCACGCTACTTTGAAAGCTCTCAGATCAGGCATCTGGTTGATGTTTGAGATACCGAAAGTTTCCGCCACAAATGCCTGGATATATACACGGATCAAAGATATGTAGTCTTCCTCATTCTTTTGGATTTCAGCCTGCTTATCCTCGTTCTTTTTTTTCAAACCGTCTAATAGACCCATCTTATATTAATTAGAAATTAAAAATGAAAAATTAAAAATGAAGAATGTAGAGACGGTGCGTGTTCCGTCTCTACGATTTCATTTATTTCTTTACGCAAAGTGCGTTGTTGAGTGCAACAACAGCCTTTGAGTAGTCGCCTCTTTCGATTACGAACTGCATGTTCACTTGACGTAGCGACTGTGCGAAGCAATCGATATTTACGCCTGAATCAGACAATGCCTGAGCAGCCTTGCAAAGGATTCCTGGGTGAGCGATGTTTGTGCCGATGCAGCATACGATAGCGGCCTCTTTCACAACTACCTCGTAGCATGTCTCCTTAAGTTCTTTTATAAGGTCTTTGCTCTTCTGCTTGTCCCACACTACCATTGTGATGCAGTTTGCGTTAGTAGTCTTCAGGATGTAGCTTACATCGTGTTTTGCGAATACCTGCATCACCTTCAAGTCATATCCTACCTCACCTACCATCATTGGGTCGTGAACCTCGATAGCCAACACTTTGTCTGTGCCGGAAACGATCTCCACCTTAGTCTCCTTGCTGATGTAGTTCTTAGAGATAAGTGTACCTGGGTGCTCAGGCTCGAATGTGTTCTTGATTCTGATGTTGATGCCGGCAAGCTCAAGTGGTTTGGCTGCTTTAGGGTGGATAGCCTCCATACCTACGTCTGCAAGCTGGTCTGCCACCATAAAGTTAGTGTTGCCCACAACAATGCTGTTCTCAGTGCCGACAAGTTTAGGATCGGCGCTTGACAGGTGGAACTCCTTATGTATGATAGCCTCGTCGGCCTTAACCTCAACAGCGATCTTAGAGAAAGTCACCTCAGAATAACCACGGTCGAACGCGCGCATTATTCCCTCGATACCCTTCGTGTATCCAGTGGCGATGCAAAGAGTCTTGCTGAAATCAATTCCGGAGAATTCTTTTTTGATACGCTCGTCGATAGTTAGCGACTCGCTGTCGTTGAAACCGCAAAGGTCAACGAAAGTGGCGTTGATTCCGTTGTTCTGGCAGATGTTCACTGAGTTGAACGCAGAGTGAGCCTCACCGATAGAAGAAAGGATCTCACGAGCTGCCAAGAAGATATTTGCCTTGTTGACGTAGCCCGAACCAGCCACGTTGTGCATGCTGTAAAGATAATTTTTTGCCTGCTGTATTCTATCCTTTATGAATTTGTCAGCAACCTCCTGGTCAAGCTTGATGTCTGCGAAACCACGGTTAAGCTGGATTAGTTTGTCGCACAACTCATCAAGAGCGGCGCTGTAGTCACCGTCTTCAACAAACTTAACATAAATACCAGGGGCTCCGGTTTTCTTATGCTCAAGCAACCAGTTTGTGACATTGTTGTATGCAGAAACTACAAAGATTCTGTTGTACAACTCATTCTCTTTTCTCTTTCCTTTGATTATGTTAGCCAAAACGTCCTGAAACTGACTCATGGACGTACCGCCAATTTTTTCTACTGTAAGCATTTTTTAGTATATATATAATTTGTGTGCAAAAGTAATTAAAAATTCTAAATTCTAAATGCAAAATTAATGAATATTGAATCTGAGAAGTAAAACGCGGTTGCTAGTGACAAAATTTAATGAAAGAATGTCTTATCGGCGCTGAAATATTCATATTAAAACAATTCCGTCATCTCAATCTCAAAAAATGCTGTCAAAAATCAAGAAAAAGGATAGATATTGACGCAAAAAGTCAGAAAAAGCAAGATTTTTGGAAAAAAACGAAAAAAAGTGGCAAAATTGTTGTTGCGTAACATAAAAGAGTGTAATTTTGCAGTCGATAATGTATGTTTATTACACAAATTTAGGAAAAGAAAAATGAATCAAGTTTCAGATCGTTTGGCAGCAATGTCGCCATCAGCGACTTTGGCTATGTCTCAGAAGAGCAGTGAGTTGAAAGCTCAGGGTGTAGATGTCATCAACCTTAGTGTTGGAGAGCCTGATTTCACCACCCCAACCCACATCAAGGAGGCAGCTAAGAAAGCTATCGACGACAATTTTTCTTTTTATTCACCAGTGACTGGTTACGCTACACTAAGAAATGCGATTTGCCAGAAGCTTAAGAAAGAGAATAATCTAGAGTTCACTCCAGATCAGATTGTATGTTCGAATGGAGCAAAGCAGTCTGTATGTAATGTTATCCTTTCTATCATCAGCAAGGGTGACGAGGTTATTGTTCCAGCTCCATACTGGGTTAGCTACATCGAAATGGTGAAGCTTGCTGAGGGAACAAACGTAATCGTAGAGGCTGGTCTTGACCAGAATTTCAAGATAACAGCTGAGCAGCTGGAGAAGGCAATCACACCAAAGACAAAGGGTCTTATCCTTTGTTCTCCATCGAATCCTACAGGTGCTGTATATTCAAAGTCGGAGCTAGAGGCTTTGGCTAAGGTTATCGAGAAGCATCCAAATATCATAGTAATCGCCGACGAGATCTACGAGCACATCAACTATGTCGGTAAGCATGAGAGCATCGCTCAGTTTGAGAGCATCCGCGACCGTGTCGTTATCATCAACGGTGTGTCAAAAGGATATGCGATGACAGGATGGCGTCTAGGTTGGATCGCTGCCCCACTTTGGATTGCTAAGGCTTGTTCGAAGCTTCAGGGTCAGTATACATCAGGTCCATCATCAATCGCACAGAAGGCTGCGGAGGCTGCATACCTAGGTGAGCAGGCTTGCGTTGAGACAATGCGTCAGGCATTCGAGAGACGCCGTGATCTAGTGATCAGCTTGGTTAAGGAAATCAAAGGTTTGAAGGTTTCTATTCCTGATGGAGCATTCTACGTATTCCCAGAGTGTAATAGCTTCTTCGGAAAGAAGACTCCTAAGGGTGACGTGATCGCCAACGCTAATGATTTGGCTATGTACATCTTGATGGAAGGTCATGTTGCTTGTGTGTCTGGTGACGCATTCGGTGATAAGAACTGCATCCGTATGTCGTATGCTACATCAGAGGAGAACATCAAGGAGGCATTCCGTAGAATCAAGGAGTGTCTTGACGCAATCAAGTAATTGATTTCTCACAAGATTTAAGATAATTGAAGGAGACGTGAATATTCGCGTCTCCTTTTATCAAAGCAAATTTACTTGTTATAATTGTTTAAAGTTGCTGGATATTTAATTCTATCTGCCATATAATTGGCAATTGAAGATTGAATAAATAATTAATGTGAAGATATATGATTCCCCAAAATTAATGATTGTTTTCCATCTATTATGAGAGGTATACTAACATTAATAATATTAATAGGTTTATATTCAGATTCTAGAGCTCAGAATGCAATATCAAGAACCATTTTTGAACAAGCATATAAAGAAATGACGGATATGCTTGAAGGCAAACAGCATTTGTCTTTGAAAAGAGCCGTATATGTAGCTGAAAATGCATATTTAAATGGGAAACTTGACTATGAGAACGATTTTTGCAAGCCAATAAAAAAGACATCGGAATACCTATACCGCTTGATAACAGCAAATAATTGGTGGCACTATAAGACAGCTAAGCAAATAGCACTTTGTAATTACTTTTTTTATCCATGTAGTGGAAATGAATATAATACATTTGATTATGATTTTAGTTGTGAATATACTTCTAATGACTGGCATTATCAGCTTGTATCTCGAACATTAAAAAAACATAAAGGTCAATGCCGTTCTCTTCCTTGGACTTTTAAGTTGTTGGCAGAAGAAATGGGTGCCGATGTTCAAATTGCACATGTGCCAAGACATTGTATTTTAATGTACAAAGATGAAGACAATCTTTTTCCTGAAGATTGGGTATATGTGTCGTTATCATCAAAACAATACCAATCAAGTTTGTGGATTAAGGATTTTTTTGCAGTAAAAGATTCTGCTATTATAGCAGGAACATACCTTACCCCGCTTACCGATATTCAATGATTGCGTCTCAATTATGCGATTTAGCGATGGTTTATGTTGATAGATTTCACAAATATGATAATTTTTCATTAAAGTGTGCAGAGACATCTTTAAAATAATCCTAATGCTATTATTGTAAAAGGCAAATCAGCAATGGCTCTTTTGGAACAATATTTGAAAAACAATGAATATCAAAAAGATGCATATACAGATAAACTAGAAAAATTAAATAAACAATGTATTGCTATGTTAAAAGCTACACATTGGACACAAGAAACACCTGAATTAAGAAAGAGATGGACACAAGATGTCTCAAACAGATGTCAAACAAAAACACATAAGAAATGAAAAATAGATTATTATTTTTTTTATCAACAACAATGTATTCAATTAGTATTTTTGCATATCAAGGATTGTCCCCATATAATTATTGTAATGAGAATCCTGTTGTTATGGTGGATCCAGATGGGGAGGCTCCTATATATGCAAAGAAAAGAGGACATGTTGTTACTATAGGAGATGATGGCAAAGATGTTGACAGGTCATATTTAGTTAGACGTTCTGTAAAAAGAGATGTTATGAAAGCAACTAAAGAAAATAGACCATATGATGGTGATTTGCAACAAAGTAAAAATGTAATGTACATTCCTATGAATAAAATTGCGGATGGTGTTGCAGAAACAGAAAGATTAACTTTAGAGAATGGAACTTCAAGTGATGATAGGGTTGAATTTGGTGGTCATGCATTAAAAGGAGATGTTGAACCTCGTATTTGGGATCCAGGACAAAGGATGGCTTTTAATATAGTAGAAGGACAAGATCAAGATAAAATACAATATTCATGGAGTATTACACCATTTAAAATTAATGGAAAAATTAATGTTGGAAGTAGATATGAATCTGATATTGAATATATTTGGCATATCCATCCTGGATATGCAGTTCCTTCTATATCAGATTACAAAATGGCTAGAGGAAGAAGAAATAATGGATATAAGGGAAATTTTTTCATTGTAGGATTGACTGATCAAAATGTCGTTTTTTACAATGAAAAGAAATTTATTAAAATTTCATTATCAGATTTTATTCGTATGACAAAACAAGAAATAATAGAAGAATAATGAAATTAGTATTATTGGGAAGTTTGGCATTTATTTTGTGTGGATGTAGTCCAGAATTATCTTTGAAAAGAAACACAAAGAAAGTTATAAGGAAAGTTCAAAGAAAGTCAGAGTGTTTTTTTGAATGTACTTTGGATGGTTGTTATATCAATGTTATTTGGTATTATAAAAACAATACTTTGATAGGATATAAAATAAGACCTTATGATATAAACGTGTATAATTTGCCGTATAATAATTGTCATTTGGATGCAGATAGCTTGTTTATGTATTTAGACACTCCTTTAGAAAAGAGAGATGAATGTTTTCTTGACTTGTTAGATGGTCCTTGGATTTCTTTTTATGATAAAAAAAATAAAGAACCTTTGGAATGTGGACTAAATTTTGATTGCTTGTTTAATACAAAATATGAAAAATGTAGTTTTCCATATATATTAAAAAATACTTTATCTAAATTGGATATTTGTCCATCAAAAAATTAGAAATTTACAGGTCTCTAATAAGCATAGAGGAGTGCAAAGATGAATTTATCGTCATATTGTGGGGATGTTTAGGCAATATTTAGTAAATTTGTTTTGATATAGATGCAGAATTTGTGTCTTTATGATTTAAGCATATTTTTATTTATGGAACAATATTTTTATGTTATTTATCTGATTTCGTTTGCTATAATCTTTGGTATAGCATATTACCTGCTTAAGAATTACAATCAGGAAAGTGAACTGTATAAATTGTTTTCGAAAGATGACAGCTTGCGTGCTGTAATGGCGAATGATCCAAAACGTTTTCATATCAGCATCGTCTACCTGATGACATATATGACTCGTTCTGACGGGGATAAAGTCCAGCGTGATAAGTTGGAGATGATTGTCCGTTATATCCGTGAAGTTATACCTCAGACATATCATAAAGAGGCGATAGAAGCTCTTAAATACCTTACAGACAGAGAGAAAGGTAGCGGAAAACATAGAAGAACAGAATCTTTGGTGGATGTGGATGAATTTATGCGAGGAAGGAATTGTCTGAAAAAAGGCGACAATTCTTTCCATTACATACATGATCTTCACGGCAAAAGATTGGCTGAGGAGTTGGCTAAATATATGACCGAAGACGACCGTTTGTATGTGATGTACCTTCTGTATCTTCTTGCCGCTGCCGACAAATTGATCACCACCAATGGAAACAAGTCGGAGAAATACATGTTGGATAGAATTTGTGTGAAAGGCATGAAAATAGACAAAAACGAACTCGATAGCCTGATACACAATTTCGCCACTGGAACTGATCAAATATGGTACGACCAACATTTCATGAATAAAGAGATTTTCTATCCGGCGTCAAATGTGTTGGCTGATATATTTCGTATGGATATGTCTTCATTGTCGCTATTGGATAAGCAAGTCTCCAAGGTGTCTATGCTTGGATCGACACAAGTGGCTTTGCTTTTCGCTGGTGGATTGATGGGAGTTCTTCTTTGGATCTTTTTAAGTTTTGAGAGTGATTTGATGTGCGATCTCTATCCAAGCTGGTTATTTATATTCGGAATTATATTTGTGATATTATTGTTTATAATCACATTATATTCCATTACTGAACTGGAATCTTCGTTGGTTCCTATTATAAGAACAAAGATTGAGAATAGTTTGCAGAAGAGAGGTTTGATTATGACATCGATCCTTTCGTTGATTGTCGTTTTTTCTCTTTTGTGGGAAGTGTCGAACACATTGTTTTTGTATGGAAATGAGATATTCAGCAATGGAAAATCAATTGTGGTGACGGTGCCTGTGACGGATACATACACTACTACGACCCGTAGCAAGAATCATACAACCACACATTATCATGTGAGGTTTACTCCGGTTTCTTTTCGTGGCAAGAAGATAGAGTCAGAGGGCAAAAAGAATGTTTCATTCTTGAATTCATTCTGTCTGCGTACGTTGCCATGGCTGTCTGGAATGAAACTGAAAGGTGTGGAAAACAGCAAGACGATGACTTCGTTGGAGGTCGGACGTTCCACATATTATTCTGCAGATGGAAAAGACATACAGCTCTATTACAAAGTGGGATATTTTGGTTTGCTTTACTACGACAGCTATAGTTTGGTTGATCGAAAGGAAGATGTGGCGACGGAATCTATGCCAAAGGAAAGTATATCAAACTGAATTTTGTGGTGGGATATTTTGGCTTGGTCTTCCATGATACGTATCAAATTATGGATCATAATGATGATGAGAATATTGTGGTTGATTCTGAGTCTGATCAATAATTTAGAAGTATTTTTTCCTGCTTCGTCATTTTTTTAACTAATTTTGAAGCATTCTAAAAAAGGGACTAAATGATAAATTTTAACAAAATGCGAAAGACTGCAATAGTTGGAATGCTGTTGGCGACAGCACCGTCTGCTTTAATGGCGTCGGAAATAGATACTATTGATATTCGTGTCGTGCTTGACCGTTCTGGTGATGCCTATGTCCAGGAGCGTTGGAAAGTCGACGTGGATAATAGCAATACCGAATGGTATCTCTCGATGAAGAATTTCGGAAACATGGTGATTTCCGATTTCAAGGTGTTCGACAATGATCAGAAATACTATTTTTCTGATGACACTCCATGGAATGTAGACCGTTCGAGAGACGAGAAAGCTGGAAAATGTGGCGTCCATAATCTGGAAGGAAATGATTGTGAACTGTGCTGGGGCGTGGGGTCGTCCGGACCACATTGCTGGACAGCTGAGTATAAAATCAACGGATTTGTCAAGAGATTTGAAGACGGATGTGGCTTCAACCACTGTTTTGTCAACCATGACATGTCGTCTGGTCCAAAATTCACACGCACCGTCATCTCAATGGCAGACTCTACCCCACTCTCTGCAGAAAACGCTCGCATCTGGGCATTCCGTTACAACGGCACCTGCAAATTCGTGGATGGCATGGTGGTGGCTGAAAACATTGAGCCATTGACCACAGATAATTCTATGGTTGTGATGTGTCTTTTCCCGAAAGATGCTTTCCTATCGTCCAACGTGGTGAACGATACAATCGGCACTATGAAGTGGAGGGCTCTTGAAGGCAGTGATTATCTGGAAAACTACACTGAGGAAGATTATGCCAATGGCAATAATGTGCTATGGAAAAACAATGAAGACCAAGATCTCACATTCTTGGATATACTTTTGATTATTGGAATTTTTATAGTTGGAGCAGTGGCTTGTTTTATCGGCTACGGTTTGTTTTATCTTCTTATTTGTGCTGTATTATATTATGGAAGTGGTCTGCTTTGGAATGTGGTCAGTTTGCGCCCGTTGCGCATATATCTCCGTCGAAAAAAATTAATGGATGGAGCCCAGAGCGAATACTTTAGAGCTGTTCCGCTGAATGGCAATCTGAACAGAGCTTTCCATATTCTCGACGACAACAACTACAAGATTCTTCCTAAAGACAAGGACGATTTGTATGCGGCCTATTTGGTCAGACTTATGTGCTACAAGGCTATATCCATTACGTCTACCATAGAAAAAGGTAAGACAGTTAACCGTATGAAGATCGCAAGTGGTTTTGATTGGAATAAAGTGAAAGATGAGAATAAGGCGGATCTGAAATGCATGAAACTGATGTATAGGATTCTTAAAAATGCGTCAGGAGAGAATCTTATTCTTGAAAAAGGCGAATTGAGAACTTATCTGAACAAAAACAAAAGTGATGCAAAAAGTTTGCTGAAGGCTGTAGAAAAGGAGAATAAGAGTGAGTGTACTCCGCAAGAGTATCAGGAAGTTGTAGGATTGAAGAATTATTTGAATGATTTCTTGGAATTAAGCAGACGTGGGGTCAAGGATGTGAAACCGTTGGATGAAAGTGGAGAAAGGGCATCAGAGTCGATCCTTCCTGTCGAAACCGGTTATCAGAAAGATTATTCTTATTCAGACAACGGTGATAAATCATTGCTTGCAGAGAATATAGATAAAGAAGACAATTCAATTCCTGAGATTGAAAACTCATCAGTTCCGGCTAATTATCATAAAGATACGACCCGTGTAGACGCGAGTGATGCCAAAGAAAAGAGGATGTTAGACGAGTATGAGATGAAGATGTTGGACGAGTATATTGTGTTCGCTACCCTATTTGGTATGGCAGATCAAGTGATAGAAGATTTGAAGGAATATTGTCCGGATTATTTCGCTGTATCGTTGTTAGGATCACAACTTATAGATGAGTCAGGACATGTGGTGAGCGATTTCAATTCGTATACAGGAATTTCAAGTGTCAGCCACAGTTTCTCATCACATTCATCGTCTTCAAGTTCTGGAAGAGGCGGACATTCGTCGTTTGGCGGCGGCGGTGGACACTCCGGTGGTGGTGGCGGTGGTGGCGGCCGTTAAACAATTATAAATTCGAAATTTAAATTATTGTAGAGACGTGACATTGTTGCGTCTCTTTGCTATTTAAATAATTAACGTGAATTCGAGACGAAATTAATAAATAGTAGAAAAATGGTAGTTGGAGTGTCATAAATGAGGATTGTTAAGGGCGGAACGCCCTAACCCCTCACCACGTGCGAGCCGTAAGGCGAGCACATAAAATTTAATAAAACCACAGAGACACAAGGTTTACGGAGAAAGGCTTTGCCTTTTTTTGAGAAAAAGAGGTGAAAATTCAATCAGAAAGTGGAAAATGATTTGCAGATTACAATTTGTCGAACTCACGTTAATTAAGCTATAGAAATGCATGGAAACGTCGCATTGCGGTGTCTATTTTATTTTGTTTAACATACATCATGAAAATATTCATCAATAATTTTGTTTGAATAAATCATTTTTTTCTATATTCGCAATGAAAATATAAATAATAGGGTTCGGGCATTTGTGCCCATAAATTTAATCTTATGCGGAAAAAAATTTTATTTTTCGGTTTGGTTGCAATAACCGCATTCAATTTCATGTCGTGTGACGACGAGGATGAAAACAGCAACACAACAAACAACGGAAGTGGAACCACTACATCCAATTTGTCGGCAGAATTCATCAGTGCCAGTGATTGTCAAGGATCTCCTTTTGATGATGAGACTCGTGCAGACGACCATAACAATGGTCCAAGAATCGTATACAAGTATGATTCAAGCAAGGGAGAAATGGCTCTGAATCTAGAGAATGCAGTGATGAATTGTGCTGCCAAGCCTAAGATGGACATTACGTTCAGTGGTGATACGATCATCTTCACTCCTTACGATGCAGATACGTCTGAAATTAAAGCAGATTGTGTGTGCCTTTATAATCTGACATCAAAGGTAAAAGGTGTAGAATCTAAGGTTTATTACATCCGTCCTTCTTATCTTCGTAATGAAGAAGACATCAAAGTACTTGAACTATCTCAGAAAGAAGAAGGTGAGGCTTTTTTTTCGTGGGATGCATTTTAATTATCAAAAAATAGAATTACTATGAAAAAGACATTATTATTCTGCGGCATTTTTGCAATAACCGCATTCAATTTCATGTCGTGTGACGACGAGGATGATAACAATAATAGTAACTCATCAGACAATGGAGGAGCAACAACATCCAATTTGTCGGCTGAATTTATCAGTGCCAGTGATTGTCAAGGTTCTCCTTATGGAGATGGGACACGTGCAGATGGAGCAGAAGAACAGATAAGAATACCATTCATTGCATACAAGTATGATTCCAGCAAGGGAGAAGTGGAGTTGAATCTTGAGAATGCTACATTGAACTGTGCAGCTAAGCCTAAGATGGACATTACGTTTAGTGGTGATACGATCATCTTCAAGGCTTTTAATTCAGATACATCAGGTGCTATGGCAAGATGTTTTTGTCTATTCAATATGACATCAAAAGTAAAGGGTGTTGAGTCGAAGGTTTATTATATCCGTCCAGAAAAATTGACTGATGCAGAAGATCTTCAAGTTCTAGAACTTTCTCAAAAGGACGAAGATGTCGTTTATTTCAAGAATATAGGAGATTAAAATAAAAGAAAACTCTACGAAAGAATGATAGATTTTGACATCAAAGGTGAAGGGTGTAGAGTCGAAGGTATATTACATCCGTCCTGAAAAATTGACTGATGCGGAAGATGTTCAGGTATTGGAACTTTCACAGAAAGAAGAAGGTGTGGTTTATTTCCAGAATCTTTATGGATTTTAAATTCTGTCAAATGAGTGTAATATAGAGGCTCCAAAATTGGTAAGTGTAAAACCGCAATACGAAGAATTTGGTCTAGTGATAGAAGGTTCTACATTAAGAAGGTACTCGGAGCTCCATCAGTTGATGTCAGTAAGAGTGATCTTGAACTTCAAGAGCTAGACGGCGACTATAGAGAAGGTTATATTTTCTATGTCAAGCAGACGAATGGAGAGTGTATGAGTGAGGCTGTGAAATTGGTTGTCGTTTATTTGGATATCTCTTAATTTAGCTTTAGGAATAAAAAATCTCATAGCCGGATTACGCATGTAGTCCGGCTTTTTTAGTTTTTATTGCTGACTAAAACTTGTCTGACAAACAAATAATTGAAAATGTTGGATGATAAATTAAATAGAAGAATTATCTTTGCATAAAATCAAAATTAACGAGTGTTAATAAATATGAAGGAAGAGGTATTACAGTACATTTGGAAGCATAGGCTTTATAAGGAACCGCTCGTCACTACGGATGGGGATTCCGTCGAAATAATCAATCCTGGTATGCATAATCAGTCGGCTGGTCCGGATTTTTTCAATGCGACAGTCAGGATCGACCGTCTCACATGGGTGGGCAATGTTGAGCTTCATGTCAAATCTTCAGATTGGATGAGGCATAACCACGATGCGGATGGCAGATACGACAATGTTATCCTTCATGTGGTGGCGGAAGCGGATGAGGCTATATTGCGTAAGAATGGAGAACGTATTCCGACGGTGGTGCTTAGGATATCGGACAAAGCCTCTAAAATAGCTCAGGATATCGCGTCGTCGCCTGCAGATATAAAATGCTCCCAATATTGGAAGACGGAATTTATATCAGATATTCGTTTGAGATTCAGTGCGTTATTGTTTGAGCGGATGAAGCGACGTGCGGATGTTCTGCTTCAAAATATCAAGAATCTGAATACGACGTGGGATGAGATGCTTTATATTCTCATCTGCCGGACGATGGGAGGAAATGTCAACCAACAGCCGTTTGAAACTCTCGCCCAACGTGTACCGCTCGATATAATCGGAAAAAAAGCGGATGAGGAGTACAAGATAGAAGCCCTACTCTATGGAGCCGCAGGAATGCTTGATGACGGAGATGATGATTACGTTGAACGTCTGCGTCTGTTTTATAAATCCGCGTCGGCAACTTTCGATATCAAAAGAATGAACGGCACGGAGTGGAGATACAGCAAGATGCGTCCGCCGTCGTTCCCAACTATCCGAATATCACAGATTTCTCAACTTCTCTTCCGTCGCCTTAGAATGTTCACGCATATTATCGACTGTTGTGACATTGAAGATATAAAGAAGATGTTTGATGTGGAGGTCTCTGATTATTGGCTCACTCATTACAAATTTGGAAAAGAGAGCAAGGCGAGAAATAAAGAAATTGGTACTGAGATGCAGAATGCGTTGATAATCAATGCTGTCGCACCTGTTGTCTTTGCATATGGAGTGCAGACTAATGATAATCGAAAGAAAGAATGGGCGATAGAGATTTTGGAGACGGTGCCAGCGGAAATCAACAATATAACTAAATCATGGGCGGAACTTGGCATTGATGTGAGAGATGCGTCGGAGAGTCAGGCATTGATAGAGTTAAGGAAAAACTATTGCGATAAAAGCAACTGTCTGAGATGTCCGATTTGCCATAAAATAATGAAATACTGACGAAGTCTTATAAGAGGATTGTTAAGGGCGGAATGAGTTATATATGTTCCATTTCTCTTTTTGTAATATCAGTCATAATTTGGTACAGATTCCCCAAAATATTAAGATTTACTTAAAAATACTATTAAAGATTTAATTTATATATGTATATATTAAAAGAACAATTGAATGAATCTTTGAGATTAAGTCTCGTGGATTATTGCTATGATATAATTGGTTGTATTCACAGCACTTATAAGGAATTGTCTCCTGGTTTGCCAGAAGCTGTATTTCAAGAGTCGTTACTTATGGCTCTGCATGATGCAGGTTATACAGATGCAGTGCGGGAGTATCATCATTTTCCTCGATTTAGAGGGAAAACATTATCCTGTCATATCCAACTTGACATTATGGTACCTAAAAAGGGGCGAAATATTGTGATTGAATGTAAGTCTATTATGAAAATTGGAGATAAAGAACGTATCCAATTATACGGATATCTTCGTGCTACGGAGTTTCCAATTGGTATTTTAGTGAATTTTGGATCGTTTCCTAAAGCTGAGATTGAGAGGTATTATTATGATAGCAAAAGTAATGTTATAAAAGCTTTTTGATAATTAATCTCATTTGAATTTATTAAAAAAAACAGAAAACAAACCTTGTACCAAGGTGTAGGGAAAAAGAGGAAAACTGCATAACGCAGAAAACGTAAACATGGAAAACATTTCTCATTTAAGTTTTCGCTGTTAGGGCGTTTTCAACACAATAGGGAGTTGTGTGTTTTCCAAGCGTCTGTATTCAGACGGTATTTTCTGTTTTTACGAAATGATTTTTTTAGGAATGAATCCTGATAATTATCTTTTGATATTTTATGAGAAACAGAAAACAAACCTTGTACCAAGGTGTATGGAAAAAAGTGGAAAACTGCATAACGCAGAAAACGTAAAAGAGGAAAGCAATACTCATAGTTTTCTTTTTTTTAGTTTTCTCCGTTAGGTCGTTTTCAACATAATAGAGAGTTGTGTGTTTTCCAAGCGTCTGTATTCAGACGGTGTTTTCTGTTTGTACGAAATGAATTTTAGGAATGAATCCTTATAATTAATCTTTTGATATCTTATGAGAAAAACGGAAAACAAACCTTTTTTTAGATGCTAAATGAGTCCATATATTAAACAAATCTAAACAGCATCTTAAATTACGGAAGTTCAATAAAATTTTGAATTTATGTTTAAAAACAAATTTAATAGAATGGCAAACCGATTTTATATTAAATTGTTTTCACTATATTTGCAATAGAAATAGGTAAATAAAATGAGCGGCTTAGTTATTATACCGACATACAATGAAAAAGAAAACGTGGAAAACATCTGCAGGGCGGTTTTTGAATTGCCTGAGGGTTTTCATGTATTGATCATTGACGACGGTTCGCCAGACGGCACAGCAGACATTGTCAAGAGGATGATGCAGGATGAATTTTCCGACCGTCTGTTTATTGTAGAAAGACCAGGAAAATTAGGTCTGGGTACAGCGTATCTGACTGGTTTCAAGTGGGCAATCGAAAGAAAATACGATTTCATTTTTGAGATGGATGCAGACTTTTCCCATAACCCGTTGGATTTGAGAAAGCTGTATGCGGCATGCAACGAGGGAGGTGCGGACGTTGCGATCGGATCTCGTTATGTGACGGGGGTGAATGTTGTGAATTGGCCGATCGGACGAGTTTTGATGTCGTATTTTGCATCTAAATATGTAAGAATAGTCACAGGAATGAACATCCACGACACCACTGCGGGATTCAAATGCTACCGTCGTGAAGTATTGGAAACAATTGGTTTGGATACAATCAAACTTAAAGGCTATGGTTTCCAGATTGAGATGAAATACACTGCTTACAAATGTGGATTCACCATCAAGGAAGTTCCTATCATTTTCATCAACCGTGTATTGGGAGTGTCGAAGATGTCAGGTGGCATTTTTGGAGAGGCATTGTTTGGTGTGATGGGATTACGTCTGAGAAGCTTGTTCAAGAAATATCCGCAGAAACAAAATAAATCGAATTAGAAATTAGGAAAAACTATTTAAAATATATGAGTACAATATTGATCAAGGATGCCAAAATAATTAACGACGGCACCTCATATAAAGGATCTTTATTAATCGAGGGAGAGAAGATTTCCAAAATTTTTAGAGACAATATTCCAGACAGTGTGCTGAAGAATGCTACTGTCATCGATGCCGATGGCAAATGGGTTTTGCCTGGAGTGATTGACACTCATGTTCATTTCCGTGAGCCAGGTCTTACAGAAAAAGGTGATTTTGAGAGTGAGAGCCGTGCAGCTGTAGCTGGAGGTGTCACTACTGTGTTTGATATGCCAAACACAAATCCTCAGACTACAACATCCGCATTGGTTGAGCAGAAGGCTGAGATCGCAAGCAAGAAGTGTTTGACCAATTATGGTTTCTACATCGGAGCAACAAACGATAATGTAGATGAAATAAAGAATATCGACCCTAAGTCGGTGGCTGGAGTCAAGATTTTCATGGGTATCAGCACAGGTGGAATGTTGGTCAACTCAAAGCAGAGCCTAGAGGACATTTTCGCATCAGCCAAGGTTCCTGTTGTGACTCACAATGAGGATGAGGCTATGATCAAGGCAAATACAGAGGCTATCAAGGCAAAATATCCAGAGGGTCAGGTGCCTATTTCGGAGCATATGTTCATCCGTTCGTCCGACGCTTGCTACAAGTGCACTTCATTTGTCATCGACCTTGCAAAGAAGCATGGCACTCAGCTTCATGTCCTTCACTTGTCTACAAAGAAGGAAATAGCTTTGTTTGAGCGTAATGTTGATATAGAAAACAAGAAGATCACAGCTGAGGTTTGTCCTAACTACCTATGGTTTGATGAGACAGACTACGACCGTTTGGGAGCAAAGATCAAATGTAATCCTGCAATCAAGAAGGAGAAGAGCCGTGAGAGTCTGCTTAAGGGACTTGAGCAGGGAAGCATCGACACAGTAGCGTCTGACCACTCCCCTCACCTATTGAGCCAGAAGCAGGGCGACGCTTTGACAGCCGCTTCCGGTATTCCAAGCATCCAACACACACTTCCAATGATGCTGCAGCTTGCAAAGAAGGGTAATTTCACCCGTGAGCAGGTTGTGGAGAAGATGTGCCATAATCCGGCTAAGATTTTCAAGGTTGAGAAGCGTGGTTTCATCAGAAAGGGATACTATGCCGACCTTGTGATTGTTTCTCCGGATGATCCGTACACAATCGAAGAGAAAGATTTGCTTTACAAGTGTGGTTGGTCGCCAATGGTCGGCGAACAGCTTCAGTATAAGGTGACTCAGACATTTGTCAATGGTAATCTTGTTTATGACGAGGGTAAAATCAATGACGAGAAGAAGGGTCAGAGAGTAAGCTTTGATAGATAATCCGTAATTCATAATTAAGAATTTTGAATTCCCATAAAATTTCAACGCTAGATGAAAAAGAGATTAACGTATACCGAATTCAGAATGTTGCGCGACAATCTCCCTCATGGAGCAATCGACATCATCGCGAATCGTTTGGGAATTACCGCAGACGAAGTGAGGTTCTACTTTCATGCGTCTGCAGAAGACGGTGTGCCTACAATCTCTGGCGTTCATCACGAAGAAGGCCCCGACGGAGGCTTTGTCGAGCTGGACGATTTGAAAATCCTCGATGCTGCGTTGGAATTGATTAATAAGCATTAAAAATTCCCCTTATAGGCGTATTCCCGTCTGTAAGGGGATTATTTAAATATGATTTAGTTGTCGTAAAACGAGGTTTGTTAAGTGCGTAATGCCTTTCTCCACTCCACTGCAGTATGTTTGAAATGATATTCAGCAGTATCGATGGACAACACCTAAATTATTAGAAAAATAGTGTCATTCAGAAAAATCTTTACACTGATTCTTTCTTTATTTCTTTTGCAGGCTAATGCCGAAGTTATGCACACCGAAAGGTTTTCGGAGCACAACAGCGGTCTGCCTTCTATGGCTACTGGTGTGGCAAAAGGTGATGATGGATTTGTGTGGGTGTCGACACTTGATGGAATTTGCAGGTATGATGGCTATCAATTCAAAACCTACCGCGCTAATCCGTCGGACTACAACACATCTATCAGTAATCAGTTTACAAAGATTTTATGCCTTGACAACACTACGTTTGCCTTGCTCAACAATAATGGCCAGGCTTTTTTGTTTTCTGCCAAAGATAAAAGTTTCAGACTTTATCCGTCTCCTGAACGTATCAACGCATCTGATTTTTTCTATGTCACTGATATTTCACTTGATGCGGATAAAAACCTCTATCTTGTTTCCCCAAACAAAATATTGAAGATTCCGTATGGGCAGGTGGATGAAGAAGACGCTGTGAATCCCAAACTGCTCAACATCAATAGCTTTTATGCCGCTGATACTGTGGGAGTTAGCTGGAATATTGAAGGTGGTGCTTTAATAAAGAAAGTGGAGGGAAACCCCTCTTTCATACGCAAGAATATCACAACTGTTGATTCTTATTCTACATTCAATGACGTTGTGTGCACTGCCACAGATTCGGAAGGCAACATCTGGATCGCATTACAGAGCTCGGAAGTCGCAATAATGTCGCCGAATGACAATATCCGTTTTTTGTCGGAGAATGGCACGACAGAAGCCTTCCACACTCAGTTTGACAAGATCAACACAATTGAAATCAGCCGACATGGAGGTGTGTGGCTTGGTGGCGACAATGGAGTCTACAGGGTGACAAAAGACGGCGACAGATACAAAACGACTAAATATGAGAAGAAAAACTGTATTGTCACGGATATACTCGAGGATTCACGCAAGAATATATGGGTGGCGACTGAGAGAAAAGGTCTGATGCTGCTTGTGGAATCCGCAAGGGATAGCTTCATCACAATGGAGAATGAATGGAAATATTCCTACCCTCCCACTCTATTCAAGATAAATTGTCTGTTTGAAGACTATCAGGGAGTCGTATGGTTGGGCTCTCCAGATGGTATCACTTTGCTGGACAATCAGTTTAACAAACCAAGCGATATCAAATTCTTCTTCTATAATTCAGAAACAACAAATCTTCAGTATTCATATATTACTGATATTAAGGAAGATGACGAGCATAAAATTTGGATTTCCACTTTTGGCGGAGGTATATATTATTGTGGAAGCGACAGAATGCTCGGTGTGCCTCTGGAATTGCAAAAACTGGATCTGATAAAAGAGCCGTTGGATTCTGAGATCGTGTTGGCTCTCTTCCCTACCAAGAATTCAAGAATATGTGTTTTGACTCAGAAATCATTTGTTGTGATAAACAGCAAGAACGACAAAACACAGTATTTTAACTTCGGCAACGGAGCCGTACTGCGTAGCAATTCGATCAAGCGTCATACGAAAGACATGGTGACAATTGCGTCGAATTCAGGCTTTTATATAGTCAACACATCCGAATTGAACCAGATTGAATACGACCCGTCCATCATTTTGTCGGAGTTCAGATTTCTGAAGAGCTCTGAGGATGCAGATGAGAATATGGATGATATTAATACAGTCAGCAATGTAGAGCTGAAGCACGACAATAAAGATTTCTCTATCCGTTTTGCCAGCACTGACTACCGTTCCGGCACACAAGTACGTTACGCCTACCGTCTGTATCCATTCAGTGACAAATGGACTTATACGAACGAGCCAGTAGCGTCTTACACTAATATTCCCTACGGCGATTATAAATTGACTATCAGATGCACCAACAGTGATGGCAATTGGAGTCGAAACGAAAGGACATTGAATATCACCGTCTTACCATCCAATTGGGAGACTCCTTGGGCTTATCTCCTATATTTTCTGATGCTATGTGCGGTTGTCGCAGGAATTATGTTCGCTTATTCACGTTACTATCGTCTGCGTACTAAAATCGCGCTCGACGCTGAATTGAGCGAGGAGAAGATGAGATTCTTCACAGATATTTCTCATGAGATACGCACTCCATTGACGCTGATCTCCGCTCCGATTGAGAAATTGAGTTCAAGCCCGACACTTACGGATGACGAGCAAAAACTGGTTGGTGTGATGAGGAAGAATACTCAGCGAATGACGAAGATGATTGACCAATTGCTTGATTTCAGCAAATTCTCATCCCATCATATTGAGCTTAATCTTAATAAGTTTAAGATTTCAGACATTTTTGAGAGTCTTTCGAAGATATTCCAGACAAAGTCGCAAGAAAAAAATATAACCCTATCTTTTGCGAATAATGTTGGTGATGCTCCTGTTGTCGCTGATTATGATAAGTTGGAGACGGTGATGATCAACCTTGTGTCGAATGCGATGAAGTTCACACCTGTCGACGGAAATATCATCGTCGGAGCGGCATCAGACGGATCAAATCTTGTTTTGACAGTCACAGACAACGGCTGTGGAATTGATAAAAAAGAGTTGTCGTCGATCTTCAACAGATTCATGACAAACAGCCATAATATGGAGCTCGGCAAAGGCATCGGACTGTCGATTGTAAAGGAGATTGTCGACAAACATGGTGGAAAAATCACCGTCGACAGCGAGAAAGGAAAGGGCTCGAAATTCACAGTGACTATTCCGATGAGCAATGCGTCGTATGTGGAGAAAGATGTTTACGACGAGACTTCCACACAAACTGTAAGCACCCATTCGCATAGTAGTTACACAATTCTTATCAATGAGGATAATGCGGAGTTGCGACGCTTCATAGTCGATACTTTGTCTGCAGACTACACTGTGATCGAGGCGGAAGATGGCAGAATTGGAGTTGAGAAGACGAAGGAATTTTTGCCTGATCTGGTGATAACGGATATCATGATGCCGCATATGGATGGCCGGGAGTATTGCGCCGAAGTCAAAGGTTTTGCCGACACTTCACATATACCTGTGGTGATGCTGACAGCTAAGACAGATATGCAGAGCAAACTTGATCTGTTGAAAACCGGAGCGACGGATTATATTACCAAGCCGTTCAGCATGGCATATCTGAAAGCAAGGATAGCCAACATCATTTCCGAAAGAGAGATGCTCCAGCGATTCTATCAGAAATCATTGATCGAGGCCGACAAGGATATCGTGGTGGAGAAGAAAGACGCGGATTCGCCAGACATGCGTGAGGCGAGCTCCATAATCGACGCCATTACCGAGATCATTCCGGATTTCGATGCGACGGTGGATACTCTTGCCGACAAGTTGAAAATCTCACGCACTGCCCTATCCGCCAAGTGCAAGACATATTTCAGTCTGACTCCAAATGAAGTGATCCGTGATGTCAGACTACGCAAAGCCGTGGAATTGATGAAGACCACAGATATGAATATCCAGCAGATTTCCATTGAGATTGGTATTTCCGACCAAAGATATTTCTCACGAGTGTTTAAGGCGAAATATGGAGTGACTCCGAGTGAGTATAGGGAAAATGCGAAATTATAAATGCGAAATGCAAAATGGTTTATGGTTTAAAGGTTAAAGCCAATAACCAACAGCCAATAGCTAATCGCCAAATTTCTTTCGTTTCTCGCCAAATTTCAATAATTTTACACAAAATAAACCCGACAGACTTTTAATATATGGATAGTTCCCACAGCCAAATTGTTTCGCTCATCTGGAATATCGCAGATGATGTTTTACGTGATGTTTTCCTTCGTGGTCAATATCGTGATGTAATTCTACCGATGGTGGTGCTTCGCAGGCTTGATGCTCTGCTAGAACCTACCAAAGCTGAGGTAGAGGATGAGATTAAGGAGAACGGTGGCTTGGAGGATTTGGATGAGGGCATCCTTACCGATATCACTGGTCTGACTTATTTCAACACAAGCAAGTGGACATTGAACCGTCTGAAATCCCAGGCTACGGACAATAATGATCTTCTTTACAACAATTTTGTGGAGTATCTGAATGGCTATAGCGAGAATGTCCGTGATGTGCTGAAAAACTTTGAATACTACAGCAAGGCTCGTAAGCTTGCTGACAACGACCGTCTTCTCTCGATGATCGAGCGTATCACCGATCCTCGTATCAACCTTACAGACAAGGTCGCTACTGATCCTGATGGTCTGCTCCTCCCTGCCCTTTCAAATATTGGCATGGGCACCGTCTTTGAGGAACTGCTTCGTAAATTTAACGAGGAAAACAACGAGGAGGCTGGTGAACACTTCACTCCACGTGATGCCATTTCCCTGCTCGCTCATCTTATTTTCGAGCCAGTGAAGGATAATCTTCCTAAGATCATCTCTCTGTATGACCCTGCTTGCGGTTCGGGTGGTATGCTCACCGAAGGACGTGAGTATCTGCTTGGAATTGGAGTGAAAAACTCTGCCATCCAATTATCAGGAACGGAGATAAACCCTGAAACATACGCTATCTGCAAGTCCGACCTTATCATCAAGGGCGTGGATCCGAGCGGAATGCATCTTGGCAACACTATCACAGAGGATTCATTCGCCGACAAGTCGTTCGGCTATATGCTGACCAATCCTCCTTACGGAAAATCGTGGAAAACAGACAAAGAGAAAATTTATCACGACAAGGCTCTGCTCGACAGCCGATTCGAACTTCCTCTGACTAATTTTGCTGGCGACGAGGAGATTCTCGACTGTACTCCACGTACATCCGACGGTCAGCTACTATTTATTTTGGAGGAGGTCGACAAGATGAAACCTCTTGATCTTCAGCCTCAGGGCTCCCGTGTCGCTTCCATCCATAACGGATCGTCTCTTTTCACCGGAGATGCAGGAAGTGGTGAGAGCAATATCCGTCGCTATTTGATTGAGAATGATTTGGTGGATGCGATCATCCAATTGCCTAACAATATCTTTTATAATACAGGCATCTCCACATACGTCTGGATTCTGACTAATAAAAAGGCTGAGAACCGTAAGGGCAAAGTGCAGCTTATTGATGCTTCTCAGGCTTTTGAAAAACTGCGTAAGAACCAGGGTTCTAGAAACTGCACTATCGCCGACAGTTTCCGTGACGCGATTCTGAAGGTGTATATGGACTTCGTGGAGCAGGAATCTACTGAAGAGACAAAGATAGGTTCTAAGATTTTTGACGGTGATGATTTCCGTTACTACAATGTCACGATCGAGCGACCATTGCGTCTGAAAAGCCAGTTTAATGCCCTTAAAATCGACGAGATGCTTTTTGATAGTTCCGACGTCGAGTTCTCCAAATATCTGTTCCAGACCTATGGGGAAAAAGTGTTCGGCGATTTGGCAGATGAGATTCCGTCGATCAAGGAATATCTCAACGAGAATGAGATAAAGATGACGGATAAGAAGCTCGCCACCCACGTCGACCCGAGGAAATGGAAAGAGAGAAACGATCTTCAGCTTGTGGCTAAATCACTTATGCATGCCATCGGCACCGAAGTCTACATGAATTTCAATAAGTTTTCCGACTTGATTGTGGAGAAAGCCAAGAGTCTGGATATCAAGGTGTCAGCTTCTGTACTTAATTCAATAGCAAAGGTGATGTCTGAAACAGACCCTAATGCAGAGCCAGTAGTGAAGAAGATACACAAAGCCAACAGCAAGGATATAGAGAAATTGGAGACTGTGTATGGAATCACGGATGACAGACTTGCTGATTATGGATATGCGACGGGAGCGAAAGGCACATACGTAGAATATGAGACCGATTCTGATTTGCGAGACAGTGAGAAGATACCGGTGAAAGAAGACATTTACGAATATTTCCAGAGAGAGGTCAGACCATACGTGGCAGATGCCTGGATCAACCTGCCACCTACAAAGATTGGCTGTGAGATCAGCTTCAACAAGTATTTCTACAAGCCTGCCCCACTTCGTTCGTTAGCTGAGAATGAAGCGGATATTCTTGCTCTCGACGAGCAGAGCCAGGGATTCATCAAGTCGTTATTTAATTTGAAGTGATATGACAAGTGAGGATTTGCAAGATATAATACTTTGTGGTGAAACAACCACTGTGCAATTCAAGCAGAATTTTACTACACAAAAGAAAATCGCTGATGAAATGGTGGCTTTTGCCAACTCACGAGGTGGAATGATTATTTTTGGCGTAGAAGATAAAACTGGGAATCTTTATGGGTTGACGTACGACGAACTGCAGACAATTTCACGCGAATTAGGAAATACTGCTAACGAACAAATCCGTCCGACCATCTATATAGAGACCGAAGTGGTGAAGATTGAAGAAAAGCATTTTTTGGTTTGTCATGTAAAAGAGGGAAATAATAAACCATACAAAAACCTAACGGGTGAGATTTGGGTAAAACAAGGCGCAGACAAGCGAAGAGTGACAGAGAATAGCGAAATACTGTCTCTTTTTCAGCAATCTCAAAAGTATAATCCAGACCAAGAAGGAATTCCAGACAGTTCTGTGAATGATATCGACACATTAGCGTTAGACAGATTTTTTGAACGGACCTATCAAAAAAGAATCAATGATTTTACAGATACTCCAGAAACACTACTTCGCAATATTCACATTACCGACAGCAAAGGGCAACTTACCACTGCTGGTGCGTTGTTTTTTGCACAAAATCCGCAGCAATTCCGTCCTGTGGATGTGATAAAAGCAGTATGGTTTGTAGGGAACAGCCCATTGACTACGGAATACCATTCGTCTAAGGATATTGAGGGCACAATGCCAGAAATGTTTGAACAGGCAATGATGTGGTTGAAATCATGTCTGCAAAGTAAACAAGACGGACAGTCTGTCAATTCCATTGGAAAATTGGAAATTCCAGAAATAGTGTTGGAAGAGACGCTCCAAAATGCATTGGTGCATAGGGATTTGCTAAAACCTGCAGCTATTCGTTTGCTTGTGTTTGACAATCGAATAGAAATTATAAATCCCGGAAGTTTAGCGGGCGGACTGACTATTGAAGAGATAAAATTAGGCAATAGTTTTGCCAGAAATCCACTGCTTGCCAATTTTTGTAGCAAGACCATGACATACCGAGGACTTGGATTCGGAGTGCCAAGATCATTAAAAGAGGATGTCCGTGTTGAGTTTGAGAATGATGCGTCTGGCAACCAATTCACAGCAAGGATTTGGAGAATAGAGAAAAATGTCGTAACAAATACAAAAGGAGACAAATACGATGTCGCAAAAGATACAATAGATAAACTTACTGAAAGACAGAGAAATATATATAACAGGATTGTCGAAACAGGAAAGGTTGAAATCATAAAAGACAATGGAAGTGTCGCAACAAATGTCGTAAGAAATGTCGTAAGAAATTATATCGAGAATGCCAGGACTCTTTCTGTTTACCTAGATGTGAATGAGAGGACAGTCCAACGTGATCTTGCCGCTATGCAGGCTCAGGGCATAATTAGTCATAATGGGCCTACGAAAGCAGGATATTGGGAGATTAAATTATCACATCGTTAGGAGTAAAAGTTTCTACGCAGTGTAAAATGCTAAATTGAAATAAAGTAATGGAAAAATATAGTTCATATAAAGATAGCGGTGTGAAATGGTTGGGAGAAATTCCGAGCCATTGGGAGGTAGTTTCTATAAAAAAAATATCTAATATCATATTGGGAAAGATGTTAGAAAATGCTCCTGATGATCAAGGCTTTCCATATTTATGTGCTAAGGATGTCCATTTTGAAGGCGTTTCGTATGATGACTTAAAGAAGATGTTGTTTTCAGAAAATGAAAAGAAAAAATATATAGTTAAAAAGGGAGATCTTCTTGTTGTTGAAGGTGGTGCTGGAGGAACTTGTGCTATTATAGATAAAGATATTGATGATGTTTATATACAGAATTCTCTTATGATAGTAAGGGGATTTCCAAATAAAGTATCAAATAATTACATCTTTTATGCCCTATCATCTCTTGTTAAAAGAGGTTATGCTGATAGTGTATGTAATAAGGCTACGATTCTTCATTTTACAAAAGAAAAATTAGAGTCTACTAATATTGCTTTAGCTCCTCTATGTGAACAAATAAAAATAATTAATTATCTCGACACTGTCACATCCCAGATCGACACCGCCATAGCCCAGCAGCAGAAGAAGATGATAGAGTTGCTGAACGAACGCAAGCAGATCATCATCAACAATGCCGTCACCAAAGGACTCGATCCAAATGTGAAGATGAAGGATAGCGGTGTGGATTGGATTGGGGAGATACCGGAGCATTGGGAGGTGATGCAGTATCGCTATTTGTTTTATAATCTTGATAAATTAAGAATGCCAATTACAGCAGATAAACGTTCAAGAAATAATCCACAATATGATTATTATGGTGCGTCTGGTGTTATTGATAAAATAGATTTTTATAACGTTGATGATAAAGTGCTGTTGATTGGAGAGGACGGGGCGAATCTTCTTATGAGGAATTTACCTCTTATTTATAAAGCCGAAGGTAAGTTTTGGGTTAATAATCATGCACATATTCTCAAGCCAATAAGAGACGATTATGATTTTATGGCGTATGTGATGGAGGCGGCAGATTATACATTGTATATTACAGGTTCGGCTCAACCAAAATTAAGTCAGGCTAATTTGAATTGTGTAAAACTGCCAATTCCACCATTGGAAGAACAAAAGTCTATTGTAGATTATTTAAGTAAACGAACTAGAAAGATAGATGTAGCAATTGAAGATGCAAACAAAATGATCACCCTTCTCCAGGAGCGGAAGCAGATAATAATCAATGAGGTGGTGACGGGGAAGGTGAAAGTGGAATGAGAGTGAAATTTTGGGGGATTTGATGAAATGGTCTGAAAATTTCGGGGGATTCGATAAAATGGCTCGAAAAATTTCGGGGAATTCGATAATTTTGCAAAATAAAAAATGAGCGGAAGCAGATAATGATAAGACTGGAAAGTGAAAGAATAGGAATATGAAAGAGATAGACTTCATTTTATATAATTTGCCAGATGAAGATGGCAATGTCCTGAATATATTTCCCATTTTTGGTAAGAACATTGAAAATTCATACTTTTGTCATTATTTTATATATTAATAAATTAATCGGTCATGCGGATAGACTATCTATATATAGAGAATTTCAAGTGTATCTCAAAATTAGAAATAAGTGATTTGAAAGATCTGAATGTGATTGCTGGTATAAATGGTTCTGGTAAATCAAGCATTTTGTTGGCAATTAAAATATTGTTGTCTTGGTTTGTGAGCAGACTGAAAAATCCAAAGGGAAATGGTTTGCCAATTCAGGAAAACGACATCATGAATGGAAAAAATTTTACTTTGTTGAAAATTCGGCTAACTGATGGCACTTCATGGCAAATCTATAAGGCAAAAAGAACGTATAGGGAACCTAATCAAGAAAAGTCCGATTATTCCCAAATGAATAAATTATGTAATAAAATAGCGGAGTCTTTGGATCATGGTAATTCAAACATAATGCTAATCGCTCCGTATGGTGTGAACAGAATTGTTGGGGAAACCCCTCAAAGAGTCAGAAAGACAAATAAAGACACTCAGCTTGACATGATGGAGGTCTCAATGACCAATAGTGTCAATTTTCATGATTTCTTTATCCAGTTTAGAGAGTTGGAGGATTTGGAGAATGAAAAGATGAGGGATAATGGTTTTCTTCAGGAGGACATACGCCTGAAATCGATTCGTCGTGCCATACAGTCTGTTTTTCCTGATTATGGAGATTTGAAATGCAGACGAAGCAAGCCAAGGGGATTTGTGATAGAAAAAAATGGTGAAAAGTTTGATTTCAAACAATTGTCTGATGGTGAAAAATCGTATATATGCCTTATTGGTGATATCGCTCGAAAACTGGCAGTGACACATCCGTCTTTGGAAAATCCTTTGGATGGTGATGGAATTGTTTTGATTGATGAGGCTGAATTACACCTCCATCCTTCATGGCAACGAAAACTGATTGACAATTTGAGAAGAACTTTTAAGAATTGTCAATTTTTGATTACAACTCATTCAGCTCTTATAGTTTCAAGTATAAACAGAAATAAAGGAGATAAATTGGTTTTGTTAAAAGATGGTAATGGCTTTGTTAAAGACAATGTGAATGTATATGGAAAAGAAGTTAGCAAATTGTTGACTGAAATTTTTGACATGGAAAGTTTGCGTGATCCTGATGTTCAAGAAAAGATGGATGCAGTTTGGCGTATTCTTAATAAGGGTGTTTCAGAATCAGACGAGTTGAAAGAAAACATGGCATGGTTGCATGAACATATTGAATCAAGCGATATGTTTTTCGGATTGGTAAACAGACAGAAATTTATTAATAATAAGCAAAATGAGAAAAATAAATAGATCATCTCCATCTGTTGAGTTTTCTAAATGGGTTGCAAATAATAGGACAGCCCAATGGGGAGATTTTGTTAAGAATGCTCATGATTTATATCTTGATGTCAGAGATTTGTTAGGACAAGATCAAGATGGTGTAAGTGGTTATACAGAAAAACCTCTTGGTAAAGAACATATAGACCATTTTAAAACTAGAAATCTGTTCCCAAATCCACAATGTGTTTTTGATTGGTATAATTTTGTCGTAGATGAAAGAGATGAACCCCAATTCGGTTCAGAAGTTAAAGATACAATTGTGGATATAAATGATTATAATAGTAATATAATAATAAATCCTATAGTTGAAGATCCTCATTATTTTTTTACTTATTCCTTAAATGGTGAAATAATACCGAGACCGAGTTTGAGTGATGTAGAAAAGAGCCGTGCAATCCGAACAATTGAATTGTTTAATCTAAATCATCAAACGCTCGTCTCATGTCGTGCTGATATAATAAACTTCTTTCAATGTTTGAATGATGAGTACACGATAGATCAAATGGAAAATGATTGGAGAAATTCAGGATTTTACAGTTTATATGACTTTTATAGAGAAAATAAGGATGCTTTTTGATCCCAAAATCCCAATTTTTCCCTATTTTCGTAATCACTGATAAATAATAGGATATGACTACAAGCAAGACTAACGAACAGGCTTTTGAGGCTCTGATTGAGAAAGCTCTCGTCGGCAGCACTATTGAAGAGCGTAAGGCGTCGGGAATAACGAATCCTGATGCTCAAACTCCGTCGTTTACTCAATATTATTGGGGTTTGCCAAATGATTTTGATAAGAAAGTCGCTCTGGATCTCCGTCGTTTGTGGTCGTTCCTGAAATCCACTCAGCAAGAGGTGCTGGATAAGCATGTCGGCAGAGATCTGAAATCTTCCGTAGAAAAGCAGATCGATGCCGATATTAAGACTTTCGGAATCATCCAGGTGCTTAGAAAGGGTGTGGAGGTAGATAATATCAAACTATCTCTGTTCTATCCCAAACCATCCGCGGCTGATTCTGAAAAATCGAAGAGGGACTATGCGTCAAACCAGTTTTCTATCACCCGTCAGCAGACTTTTTCAGTCCAGAATCCTGGATTGGAGATTGATATGGTGCTGTATGTCAACGGTTTGCCTATCTTCACTTTTGAATTGAAGAATCCTTGGACTAACCAGACGGCTAAGTACGACGGTCAGAAACAGTATAAATCGTATGAGCGTAATCCAAAGGAGCCGTTGCTCAACTATGGACGTTGCCTTGCTCACTTCACTCTGGATAAAGACGAAGTTTTCTTTACAACCAAACTCAATCTCGACAAGACGTTCTTCATGCCATTCAATAAGGGTTTGGCTAACGGTCAGGGTGCGGGGAATCCTGTTAATCCTAATGGATACAAGACTTCCTATCTATGGGAAGAGGTCTTGCAGAAGGAAACGGTTTCAGACATCATCATGAACTACGTCTTATTTGATTATGATGAGGCTAAAACTCAGAAGAAGGTTCCTCATATAATGAAGAATGCCAAGAAGCTGGTTTTCCCTCGTTTCCATCAGTTGGATGTAGTTACAAAATTGATTGCTGATGTGGCTGAGAAAGGTGTTGGAAAGACGTATCTCATCGAGCATTCTGCCGGATCTGGAAAGTCCAATTCCCTTACTTGGCTTGCATTCAAGTTGATCAAGGTTTGCCCGGATTCTATGGATGCCGTCAGAGCAAAGGCTATTGATGCCCCACTCTACAACTCCGTGATTGTCGTCACAGACCGTCGAATCCTTGATAAGCAGATCACTGATAATATCAAAGCATTCGGACAGAGTGATAAGATTATAGCTCATGCCGACTCTTCTAAAGATTTGAAGGAGGCTATAGAGAACAATAAGCGAATAATCATCACCACAATCCAGAAATTTCCTTTTATATGCGACGCGATTTCTGACGTCTCCGACCATAATTTCGCTGTCATCATCGACGAAGCACATTCATCACAATCAGGAATTGCCGCTGATAAATTGAATGCGACGGTGCAGAAAGATGGCGATACTGATGGCGGTGATACAGACGCACTCCTAGAGAAACTGATGAAGGATCGTAAGATGAGCAGCAATTGTTCGTATTTTGCTTTTACAGCCACACCAAAGAGGGAGACTTTGGAAAGATTCGGTTCTGAGGATGTCGATGGAAAATTCCATCCTTTCCATTTGTACAGCATGAAGCAGGCTATCGAGGAAGGTTTTATCCTTGATGTGCTTACTAATTATACGACATATAAAGGTTATTACGAGCTTACAAAAAGTATTGAGGATAATCCGGAATACAACAATGCAAAAGCTCAAAAACTGCTTCGCCAGGCTGTGGAGCGTGAGCCAAAGACTATTGAGGCTAAGGCAGATGTGATGCTGAAACACTTTGATGCAAAAGTCTTCCGTAGTCATAAACTGAATGGAAAGGCTAAAGCAATGGTTGTGACTAAGGATATTGAATGTGCTATTCTTTATTATCAGGCACTCAACAAGTTGATTGAGAAGTATAAGATGCCATTCAAGATACTCATAGCATTCTCTGGAGAAAAGGTATTGTCCAACAAGCCGTCTATCAACGCCCCAAAAGTCGAGAATGTCCCATTATACGAAAAAGCAGAACCAGAACCGCTATTAATGGTAGAAAGCGACGTCGCCCCTGCATACAAAAAGATAGTTGGTGATGCAGACATGGCAATGGTGGCTGAAACTTTTGATTATGGCAAAACGTATACAGAAGCAGGACTAAACGGATTCCCAGAAAACAAGACTCCTGAATTCTTTGATTCTGATGACTATCGTATTTTAGTTGTGGCAAATAAATATCTGACTGGTTTCGACCAGCCAAAACTATGTGCTATGTATATCGACAAACCTCTTGACGGAGTGTTGGCAGTGCAGGCACTTTCCCGACTTAATCGTGCAGCTCCAGATTTAGGGAAGTTGAGTGAAGATTTGTTTATTCTTGATTTCTACAATAAGAGTGAAAATATCAAGAACGCTTTCGACCCATTCTATACAGCCACCACCCTTTCTGAGGCTACGGATATTAACGTGTTGCATCAGTTAAAAAATACATTGTTGTCATTCGGTGTGTTTGAAATGGAAGAGGTGGATGAATTTATGGATCTTTATATGCATGGTGAGGAAGCTGATAAGTGGGCTCCAATCATAGACACTTGTGCTGATAGATTCAATAAAGAGATTGAGTGGGACGAGAATGGAAAACCAGACTTTAAGATGAAGTGTAAGCAGTTTGTTAAAGTTTACAGCAAAGTCGCAGCCATTCTTCCATACGAAAAATTAGATTGGGAGAAACTGTTTTGGTTCCTACGCTATCTGATTCCTCAACTTATAATTGAAAAACCTGGAGCCACAGATCTGAAAGACCTTTTGGATTCAGTAGACTTGAACACCTATGGTTTACGTCGCACATCTCTTAATCAATCAATATCATTGGATGCAGAAGAGACGGAGATTGATCCACTTAAGCCAGTAATGGTCACAGCAGGAGTAGAAGAAGATGAGCCTAAAGATCCGTTGGATAAGATACTTCAGGAGTTCAACGAGCGTTGGTTTAAGGGTTGGAATGCATCTCCTGATGACCAGAAAACAAAGTTGCTGGGAGTAGCCAAAGCCGTAGAGGAAGATGAAGACTACAAGACACTTGTTGTGGGAAATCCAGACAAACAAGCCGTTGATTCGGCAATGATAACTATCATTGACCGAATAATGAGAGGTAAACGCAAAGGTGATTTATCTCTATATAAAGAATACCAACATAGCGAAATCTTTAAGCATGGATTCATAGAAGCTATCAAGGCATTGTTGGGTGATGTGGAATATGTAAGATGATTTCCTATTTTTATAAATTTTTCCTAAATTTGCCAGCGTAATTAGTTGATGATGGTAGATTTTTGCAAAATATTTGAAGATAAGAGTATACAATTAGTGTCTGAAATCGCGGAAAGCCTTGGTATTGAGGCATTTGTGGTAGGCGGATATGTGAGAGACCTTATTCTTGGTCGTCCAAGCAAGGACATAGATATCCTTACAATTGGTAAAGATTCAAGCGAAATTTTAAGCACTGCAGTCAAGAATAAAATAGGCAAGTATGCTCATCTTTCTGTATTTAAGACTTTTGGTACGGCTCAGGTGAAATGGGGAAAAAATGAACTTGAGTTTGTCACAGCAAGAAAAGAGAGCTACCGTCACGACAGCAGAAACCCGGAATGTGAGCCTGGCACTCTTGAAGATGACCTTACACGTCGAGACTTTACTTTGAATGCCATGTGTATCCGCCTCTCTTGCGGACAGAAGGGCGAACTTATAGATTTGTTCAATGGTCTGTCTGACCTTGAAAACAAGATCCTTCGTACTCCATGCGACCCCGTCATCACTTTCTCCGATGACCCGTTGCGAATGATGAGATGCGTAAGATTCGCGTCGACTCTCGAGATGTATATTGAGGAAAACACTTACAACGCAATCGTTAAGGATAGCGAGAGAATCAAGATCATCTCTATGGAGCGAGTGAAGGATGAACTTGTGAAGATCATGAAGAGTCCGCGTCCAAGCGTCGGGCTTTACCACATGCTCAACACTGGATTGATGAAGCAGGTTCTTCCTGAAATAGCTGCTCTTTCTGGTATTGAGACGCGAGACGGCAGAGGTCACAAGGATAATTTCCACCACACAATGCAGGTGGTCGACTCTACTGCCAAGGTGAGCGACAATGAGTGGCTGAGAATAGCGGCTTTGCTTCATGATATAGGTAAACCTAAATGCAAGAAGTGGGAGGACGGACATGGATGGAGTTTCCATGGTCATGAATACGTCGGCACAAAAATGGTGCCAAAGATATTCAAGAAACTGACTCTGTCGCTTGGAAATGAGATGGCTTATGTGCAGAAACTTGTGTTGCTCCACATGCGTCCGATCAATCTGATTGAAGATGACATCACTGACAGTGCAATCCGACGTCTGCTCTTCGAAGCTGGAGATGATATCGATGATCTGATGATTCTCTGTCATGCGGATATCACGTCCAATAATGCTTTAAAGCGAGAACGATTCCATAAGAATTATGAGAATCTCCGTGAAAAGATGAAAGAGATCGAGGAAAAGGATCATATACGTATGTTCCAGCCTCCTGTTTCAGGCGACGAGATAATGACAACCTTCAATCTGCCTCCTTGCCGTCAGGTGGGAGAGATTAAGGAGAGACTGAAAGATGCTATATTAGACGGAATTATTCCCAACGACCGCGATGCAGCTCTTGAATTGATGCACAAGATTGCAGGTGAGATGGGGTTGGTGAGTTAGCTGATGGCTGAAAGCTTAAAGCTTAAAGCAAATGGCTGATGGCAAAAGGCTATCGAAAATAATTAAGTGATGATATATAGGCAATTTAACACAACTACCATGAGAATCTTACGCATTTGTAAAAACAGATGCGTTGCTTCTGTTGTTGCCGCATCACTCTTAATTGCTAATACCGGATGTAAAGATGAGTTTGAATCAACATCCCCGTCTACCCTATCCCAAACTGAGGTTTTTGATGCCACACCACTTGCTTTGCAGGCTTTGAATGGCGTTTATGTGAGATTGTCATCAGGAAACTTGTATGGCAAGAAATTGTCGTATTATCTCAGTCTTAATTCTGATACAGAGTGTATTAGTGGCGACACTGATAATGGCCGACGCGCGATTGCAAGATATGTCGCCACCCCATACAACACCGAATTGAAATCTGTTTGGGAATCTTTATATATTGCTATCAGAGAGGCTAATAATTTCATAGAAGGAGTCAACGGCAGCAAATTACTCTCGTCTTCAAATGATGACAGGACAACAATTTTAGGATACAAAGGAGAGGCTCTCACAATCAGAGCTCTACTCTATTATGAATTGGTCCGTTCATGGGGAGATGTGCCTTTCATAATCGACTCAAATTCAGACTATACATCTAAAACAAACCGTAAAGAAATCCTCGACCATATTTTAAGAGACATCACAGAAGCGATCGAGCTGCTTCCTGCATCGTCGTCTTCTCCATCAAGAATTTCAAAGGATGTGGCAAGATCTTTGGGCGCAAGAATAGCTCTTTATCGCGCTGGATTCCACATGACGGATGATCACAAATCAGCACCGTCCGACCGAAACGACTATATTGAGATGGCGAAAAATTGGTGTAAGGAGGTGATTGATGGAGGGCGTTACGCTTTGGAGTCGGACTATGAGCAGATTTTCCGCAAGATAATGTCGTATAAGAACAGTGATGAGATTATTTTTGAGATAGCGATGTCGAAAGGCAATAGCGGTGAACTTGGGTATTTTGTAGGCAAGAAACATGCTGATGGCTCTCCATACGGTTCAAGCGAATGTGGAGTGCTTGTCCCAGCGTCGCATTTCCATAAATATAATCATTTTGATGTCAGACGCGATGTTTCCTTGTCTGTCACACAGTATGAAGGCTCTGGTAAAGAGAAAGTGGTGTCGCCAAACAATATTTCAATTGGAAAATTTCGTCGAGAGTGGCTAGTTCCAGTCATTACAGGAAAGCAGAAATATTCAGGTGTGGATCTTCCTATGATACGCTATGCTGACGTACTTTTGATGTATGCAGAGTGTGAGACGGAATTGTCGCAAACAGCAACGTCTGAGGCGAAAGAAGCCTTGAAAAAAGTGAGAAGCAGAGCTTTTTCTGGAGCACCAGATTCCGTGTTGACGGTGGTGATGGATAAGTATCTTGCCGGTATTCGTGATTATGAAGGTATGACGAAGGCTATCCGTAATGAGCGAGCATTTGAGTTTACAGCAGAGATGATCCGCAAGTTTGACTTGAAACGTTGGGGCGTTTTGCAGCAGACATTAGACAGTTGCAAATCAGATTTACATAAGATTTTGGTGTCGGAAGCACCATTCAATGATATACCTGACAAATTGGTTTGGTATGTCGACGACGACAATGAGCATGTGAAGATAGCCACAACAGACAACTACCGTTTTGATCCTACGTTTGATTTCACTCGTACGGTGAAGACAACAAAGTGGAAGACCGCCATCACAGCAGACTTCATCAACAGAATGTGTGAGGCAATGGATGAGACTCCATACGACTTGCCTATACCAGAGGAGTGATGCGTATGTTACGAGCCGTGGGTGCCAGTCGCTACTGCGTAGCTCCTTCGGCACCGACGGTTACAGAGATACCGTCTTCCAGACGGGTTGGTCCGAGGGTGCCAGTCGCTACTGTGTAGCTCCCACATACGATCCGCGGGTGTCAGTCGCTACTGCGTAGCTCCCACATACGATCCGTGGGTGTCAGTCGCTACTGCGTAGCTCCTTCGACACCCACGGTTACAGAGATACCGTCTTCCAGACGGGTTGATCCGCGGGTGCCAGTCGCTACTGCGTAGCTCCCTCGGCACCCACGGTTACAGAGATACCGTCTTCCAGACGGGTTGTGGTCTTATTGACTCTTTAAATTTTGGAATTAGTAACCAGAGGTAGACTGAATGCTATCTCATAAATATTATTAGTAATGGCACATGTTGTTCTTTATTATCACATTGTTTGGCGAACCAAACGTTCAGAGCATTCAATAACAGAAGAATACGAGCGAGAACTCTATGCGTATATTCATGGCTACTGTAAAGAAAAGCAGTGTACATTGATTCGTATAGGTGGTATGAGTGATCACTTGCATATGTTAGTTGCTATCCGTCCGGATATTGCAGTGAGTGATTTTATGAAGGTTCTCAAAACGGAGACGAGTAAATGGCTTAAATCACATAAGTCTAAATTTCCTATGTTCAATGGTTGGGCAAACGGTTATGCTGCATTCACGTATTGTGAGCGTGACAAAGAGATGATACGACACTATATAATGAATCAGAAGGTGCATCACAGAGGTGTGGAATTTCGCAGTGAGTATGAATCTATGCTTGCAGAATGGAGCATTGATCCTAAGACTGATCTATTTCTTAAAGATGATGATTAAAACACTTCGCGTCTGGAAGACGCTATTTGGGTAACCGTGTGTGCCGAACGGAGCGAAGCGGAGTGGCACTCACGGCATAGCAGATGGTCCTATGGCATAGCGGATTTAGATCCCGTATGGTATCGAGAGATGCATCTACCATGAGTGTATAGTGGCTACTGTGTGAGTCGTGGGAGTCTGTCGCTACTCCGTGCACAGAGGGTGTCTGAGCTACGGCGTGGGTGCCAGGGGGGGCTACTGATACTGTGTTGCTGTCAGCTACTGCGTAGCCGGGGATGCCAGAGCTGTCGTGATCCGCGGGTGCCAGTCGCTACTGCGTAGTTCCTTCGGCCCCCCGGTTACAGAGATACCGTCTTCCAGACGGGTTGATCCGCGGGTGCTAGTCGCTACTGCGTAGCTCCCTCGACACCGACGGTTACAGAGGTATCGTCTTCCAGACTGGTTGATCCGCAGATGCCAGTCGCTACTGCGTAGCTCCCTCGACACCGACGGTTACAGAGATATCGTCTTCCAGACGGATTGGGGTATGATAGTTTTTATATGTCTCTCTGATGAGTCGTCTAGATTTCCCATATTTCACTTTTGTCTTTTCGTGGTAATGTGTCTATCTCTACTCCGTCTGGCACGAATTTCTTCGAATAGTTTAACGCTGTTTCTGGTGTGTTGGAATTGGCGGAGATGTGAGCCAGATGAATGTGTTTCACTCTACCCTTTTTGCATGCGTATTCCACGATCTCTCCCGTCTGAACATTTGACAGATGGCCACAGTCGGAATCTATTCTGCCTCGTAGAAATGCAGTGTATGAACTTACTTGCAGTAGTGTCTCGCTGTAGTTTGACTCGATTATAAGATGGTCGGAAACTTTCACTGCTTCCATCAGTTCTTCCGTCGCTTTTCCTAAGTCGGTGGCTAGTGTAAGTGTCTTCTCTCCCAATTTCACAAGGTATGCGTGGCAGTCTCTTGTGTCGTGCGTGACTGGCATGGGCAAAAGTGTGAATCCTCCGATCTCAAACTCTTTATGCGACTCTACTTCTCTCCATAATGCTCTGTCCACTTCTCTGCCTGTATTCTTTTCCAAATCTTGCAGTGTCGACTTAGTGCAGTATAGAGGCAAGTTGTATCGGTATACTAGTGTCGGCACTCCTTTTGTATGGTCACGATGCGAATGTGTAAGCACCACTCCTTTGATGGATGTAAGTTCTACACCTATGTCTGCCAAAAGGGCTTTTATACGTTTTACTGATAATCCAGCATCTATTAAGAATCGTATATCACCGTCTTCAATTAAATAGCAATTTCCACTTGATGACGATGATAGTGATATGTATTTCATTTTCTTTTATTTTTCATGTTTTAATGTGTAGGGCCATATAGAATCAAACATGACCCCTTAAATCCTTTAAGTCTTTTGCTATTATCCATCAGCCTTTAAATCAAATCCAATGCCATTTCTGCCGACATCTTGGCCATATCCAATGTGCCGTTGGCAACATCACGTTTTTTCTTGGCGAGGTTGTAAATTTTCTCGTCAATACTGTCTTTAAGAAGCAGATGGTATGATGTCACTGGTTTTGTCTGTCCGCTTCTGTGTGCTCTGGCAGTGGCTTGGTCTGTGAGCTGCGGATTATACCATTGTTCTGCGTGGATCACATACGACGCTGCTGTAAGATTCAGCCCGGTGCCTCCTTTCTGATACGTGGTGAGCAATGCCGTCACTGAATCATCATTCTGGAATTTGTCGAGCACCTGGTCTGGATTTTTTGTCTCACCGGTGAATATCAGCGATGAAATGTCTGCCTCTTCCAATTCTTTTGCAAGATAGTTAAAATATGTGGAGAATGTGGCAAAAACTATCACTTTATGATGCTCCTCTTGCACTTCTTTTAGGAAATCTATGATCCATCGTGTCTTAGGATTGTCTGAATTATATGTCTCTTCATACATCTTTGGATGCAGCGCGAGTTTACGCAGACGGATCAACGCTGTGAGTGCTTTCACTCCGGAGTCTTCAGAATTGATTATTTTCATCACCTCATTGCGGGCTGCGCTTTTCTCTAGCTCATACATTTCCGCCTGTTTGTCGTCCATGTCAAGTGAACAGACAATTTCGGTCAGCTGTGGCAGGTCGCCAAGCACTTCGTTTCGTGTGCGTCGCAATGTGTGTGGGGCGATGATTCGTCCGATGGCTTCACGTGATTCGGCGGAAATCTCGTCGCCTTTCATATATGTCTTCTTGAAATCTGAAAGTGAGCCGAGAAGATATGGATTGACGATGGCAAATTGTGAATGCAGGTCGACGATGCTGTTCTCAATCGGTGTTCCTGACAATCCTACTACAAAATGCGGTTTGATGCCTCGCATTGCCTGATGGAATTTTGTGTTGGCATTCTTCAGCTTGTGGCTTTCGTCTATCACCACTGTTTCTGGCATCATCTCCACGAATAGATGTGAGTCTTTTTGGAAAAGATTGCTGGAAACCAATACTATATCGTATGTCTTGAATATGAATTTCAAATTTTTCTTTCTCTCTTTTCCTGCATGAGTGTAGACGGTGAGCGACGGACAAAATTTCTCAAATTCACGTCTCCAGTTTGTCAGCAATGCGGCAGGAACAACGACAAGCGATGCCTGCAAGTTTTTTGTCTCGTCATTGGTTGATGGAATATCATTATTTGCGACGGGAGTCGGCTCGAAATCATCGAACAATGAGCGTTGTGTCATTTGAGTCGTGTCTGACGGTGTGGATGTTGGAATCGGTTGTCTTTTCCGTCTTTCCACACTTTCACGGTGTACGTATGCCAACATTGTTATTGTCTGCAACGTCTTTCCTAATCCCATGTCGTCAAGAAGGATACATCCGATGGCTGATATGTAATGGTTTACAAGAAAATGGAATCCTTCCTCCTGATACTTGCGTAATGATGCGTTCACAAAATCTGGAACCTCCACGTTCACATTAGTCAGAGTGGGAATCTCTTTCTTTTCCAACACTGTCTCAAGCAGTGCTGTAGACGAGCGATGCAATCTCACATCGTCTGTTTTGGATGCAGAAGCGACCTTGGCAAGATCGGCGTATGTTGTGAACCAGATGTCGGGGATGATGAAAAACCTGCCGTCTCCAAAATGAAAGATATGCTCGCCACTTTTTATGAGCATTGCTATTTCCTTGAAACGAATTTTCTCCTCTCCCACCTCAACGAACATCTTCAGATCATACCAGTCGCCGATGACATCGTGGTGATAAACAAGTCGAGGCTCCAATGGTATAAAATTAGGTGCATCTATTATCACATTGTCAATCAAACCATTATAATCTGATATCCACTGATATATATTATGCTCTGAATTATTGTCTTCACATATCAGATAGTTGTCGTATTTTGTCAATCCCGTCTCCAGCACATCTTCGAGAATGCTATTCTCCATGTCCGTGTTTCTCTTCACAATGAAGAATTTAGGACGACCATCCGCCATTCCTACATATTCAATTCCTTTCGTGGAATTATCAAGATTATATTTGAATGTAATGTTATTGTTTTCGTTGGCATCTTCCTCCTTAAATCTATATTCCACCGTCGGACGGAGAATGCTTTGGTTATTCAACGATTTATCTATTGTCAGCCTTAAAGTTGGGAATACATTTACGGTCTCACTTATGATTCCTTCAAGAATGACGTCGAATTTCGATAGCATTTCTGAAATGAAACTGCGACAGTATTTGTCCACATTCTCTTGTTTGATCTCAATATATGGCTTAGAAAAAAATGGATTTAGAATCGTTGATTTGGCGTTTTCGAAAACAAGAATTCTGGATCCGTATGTAAATGCGTAGTTTTCTAACATGAAAACCGCCATACATGGATTTGTGCATACCACCTTCACATCTTTTCTTTCAATGTTGCTGAGTGGAATAATTTGTCCTGAATGGGAAATGCTCATACTATAGCGGACAGAACCGTCTGGAAGGTATGAGAATTTAGGATGAACCACAGATTTCTCGTCTGTGATTGTGAAAATATCAGATTGCAGGATCTGTTTAGCGTGTGGTTGACGCACTGCAAGAAGAATATCGGGATTTGCCGCAAGAATTGAATATATTTCTTTTACCTGTGAATCAATATAGTTGAGGATTTTGGCAAAAATGGATTCGTTGCGACGAAGGTTTGCCTTGTCATCGTAGACGGCTTTCATCTTTGCCATTTCTGTATTGTATGCGGATATAGAGTATTTTGATTTCCGCACAAACAGTTTGAATATGGTTTCAGGCAGATAGTTAGTCGTTTTTTTCACCAACAATTTTTCAGTTTCATTCAGTTCTTCTGTTACAAAGTCGCCGAAAGATATTGGGCGCACGACATCATAAGAGCCGTTGCTGTTTTCTTTCAGCAACGCACTTTGGAATATCCCGTCGAAGAATTGGTCGGAAGAAACTAGGATAGCGAATCTCATTTGCTTGTTGTTCCCTTCCACCATAGTTTTTCGCCTACTATATGCAGACCTTTGTCAATATTGTTGCTGTAGATCATTCCTGTGCCAAGACCTTGCGGAATATCCACACTGATTGTCGACGACCATTGTGCGATGGCAAGCAGACCAACATTGCTTTCAAGCGCTGATGTCGCCCAATAGCCGATGCCTCGTTCTTTGGCTGTTTTTATCCATTGATTGGCACCGGATAGTCCACCGCATAATGTCGGTTTCAAAATGATATATTGAGGTTTGACAGTGTCGAGCAACACAGCCATTTCATCCGCACTTTTGGTTCCGATCAACGATTCATCAAGTGCAATGTCGACTCGGCTTTTCGCACAGCAGTGTGTAAGACCAGCAATGTCTGCTACTTTCACCGGCTGTTCGATGGAATGGATATCAAGAGAATGAAGAACAGGTTCCACCTCTTGTAGATAGAAATCAGGTGTATAGGCGCAATTAGCGTCTACACGCATGGTTATTGAGTTGCCAAACTCTGCTCGCATAGCTTTGAGCAGATTCATCTCTTTGTTGAAGTCTTTGCTGCCGATTTTGAATTTCAGGCAACGGAATCCCAAATCATATTTTTCTTTTGCACGACGCAGCATAACATCTATCTCTCCCATCCATACGAGTCCATTGATGCGTATCCCATCTTTCCCATTGCAGAAAGGTGTGTCGAAAATCTTTTCACTTCCGTTTCTCAACTGCATCTCAGCACATTCGAATGCGAATTTTGCGGAGGAAAGATTCGTGAAATCAATTTTTGTCAAGTCTCCATGTCGCTCATACTCAGCAGCTTTTGACTTCAGAATATCATATAGACATTCGCCATATTCCGGGCTTAATCCATATAACGGAGCACACTCACCCATACCAGAATTGCCGTTTTCATCGGTGATTTTGATATAGTATGCGGTATGATCGTCGAGTGATCCACGAGATGTAAACACACGCTCGTTGAAAATCAGTTTATATGGAGTAATGGAAACTTTCATTTAATAGATTGATGGTTGATGATTGATGGTGAATGATTGCCATCAATCTTGTTGTTATGGGAATTTTGGATATTTAGAGAAATCAGGTTTTCTCTTTTCCAAGAATGCCTTCGAACCTTCGTGTGCTTCATCTAGATTATAGTAGAGCATTGTCATGTCTCCTGCAAACTCCTGGATTCCTACCTGACCATCAAGCTCTGCATTTAATCCTCGTTTGATCATACGCAGTGCGAGTGGCGACAATTCCATCATTTTCTCTGCCCATTCCACATATGCATCCTCCAGTTGAGCCAATGGCACAACTCTGTTCACCAATCCCCAGTCCAAAGCCTGTTGTGCTGTGTATTGCTGGCAAAGGAACCATATTTCTCGTGTACGTTTCTGACCAATCACTGATGCCATATACGATGAACCGAATCCCGCGTCAAAACTGCCGACTCTAGGACCTGTCTGTCCGAATTTGGCATTTTCAGATGCGATAGTAAGGTCGCAGACAACGTGGAGCACATGTCCTCCACCAATGGCATAACCATTCACAGCGGCAATAACTGGTTTGGGCAGACTGCGTATCTGCTTCTGCACGTCAAGCACCGACAAACGTGGCACTCCACCCTCGTCGATATATCCACCTTTACCTTTGCAGTGCATATCTCCGCCGGCGCAGAAGGCAACGTCGCCTGCACCTGTCAGCACCACCACATTGATGTCGGAATGTTCACGGCATATTGCCAATGCGTCAGACATCTCAGCGGTAGTAAGCGGTGTGAAAGCGTTGCGATAACGCTCCCTGTTGATTGTGATGCGGGCTATTCCGTTGTAGAAATCAAAGATGATCTCCTTATATTCTTTTATGGTTGTCCAATTTCTCATGATTACACTTAAATAAAATAGAACACATTATCCGACACGTGATATGCGTGCGCCAAGAGCTTTCAATCTTTCGTCGATCTGCTCATATCCACGGTCGATCTGGTCGATGTTGGAGATTGTGCTTGTGCCGTCCGCACTTAAAGCGGCGATCAAAAGCGCGATACCAGCACGTATATCTGGCGACGACATCTTAGCTCCACGAAGTTTGCCTCCCTTGCCAAGACCAATCACTGTGGCACGGTGAGGATCGCATAAAATGATCTGCGCACCCATATCGATCAGTTTGTCGACGAAGAACAAACGGCTTTCAAACATCTTCTGATGAATCAAGACGCTTCCTTCTGCCATGACAGCAACCACAAGGAATACAGATAGTAAGTCTGGAGTCAATCCAGGCCATGGAGCATCTGAAATAGTAAGGATTCCGCCGTCTATGAATTTGTCTATCACCATTGGTGTAGAGCCATGCACAACGATGTCGTCTCCCACGATTTCCATATCCACACCTATTTTCTTGAATGCAGACGGGATGATTCCCAAATCTGGCATATTGACATTCTTGATTGTGATTTCCGACTTTGTCATAGCTGCCATACCGATGAAACTTCCTACCTCGATCATGTCTGGAAGCAGACGGTGTGTGCATCCGTTAAGTTTGTCCACTCCTTCAATTGTGAGCAGGTTGGAACCTATACCTGAGATTTTAGCGCCCATCTTCACAAGCATCTTGCAAAGTTGCTGCACGTATGGTTCACATGCCGCATTGTAGATAGTTGTGGTGCCTTTGGCAAGAGTCGCAGCCATCACTATGTTGGCGGTACCTGTCACAGATGCCTCCTCAAGAAGCATATATTTGCCGGTCAGACCATTTTTTGTGCCTACACGGTAGAGGCTGCCTTCCGCGTCGTAGTTGAATTCCGCACCAAGTTCGATCAAACCGTGGAAGTGGGTATCCAAGCGTCGTCTTCCTATCTTATCGCCTCCTGGCTGAGGGATGATAGCTTTTCCGAAGCGAGCCAAAAGAGGTCCGATAAGCATCACTGATCCACGGAGCATTGTGCATGATTTGGCAAACTCCTCAGTTTCAATATAGTTAAGATTTACATTTGAGGCACAGAAAATATAAGTGTCCTTGCTAATCTTTCTTACACTTACGCCAAGGTTGATTAGCAACTGAATTAGGTTGTTGACATCAAGGATATCAGGCACATTGCTGATTTCTATTTCTCCTTCAGAAAGCAATGTGGCGCAAATCACCTGTAATGCCTCGTTTTTTGCGCCAGCCGGTGTGATTTCACCGGATAGACGGTAGCCGCCTTCAATTACAAATTTTGCCATTATTTAGTTCTTTGTTTTTTATTCTTTTTTCTTACAGACCATCCGAAAGTGCCGATCATCTCTCCGAGCGTATAGTATTCGCCATGTGAGTAAGCGATCAGGTCAGCTTTGTCAAGTTGGAATCTTCCTGTCTGATTATCAATATATTTGTCATCTGCCAACACATTCACCACGTCAGCGATAAACATGTCGTGGCTGCCAAGTTTCACAATTTCACGCACTTTGCATTCAATTGAAAGCGGAGATTCCTCTATGTAGACGGAATTGACCACCGCTGTTTTTTGGGGAGTCAGACGAGCCTCCTTGAATTTGTCGTGATCCCTACCCGACTTCACGCCGCACCAGTCTGTGGCTTTGGCAATTGACTTGGAAGTAAGGTTGATGACAAATTCCCCAGTACGCTTGATAATCTCGTAGCTGTGTCGCTCCGGACGAATCGAGACGTAGCACATAGGAGGATTAGTGCAAATGGTGCCCACCCAGCTTGCGGTGAATACGTTGTAGCTTTCAGCGTCGTCACCACAAGAAATCAGTGCGGCAGGCACTGGGTATATCATATTTCCTGGCTTGAATGTCAGTTTCATTACAACACAACGATATCCTCAACGTCAACAGTCTTCTCGCAATAATGGCAGACGTATGTCTCTGCTGACGGGTGAAGCTGACGGAATTTAGTCTTCATTGGTTCGTTGTTTGTGATACATTTAGGGTTCAGGCATTTCACCACTCCAACAACCTCCTGTGGATAGTTCAAAGCCATTTTTTCCACCACCTTGTAATCACGGATAATGTTGATCTTTGCATGAGGAGCGATAAGAGCAACTTTGTTCACCTCTGTCTGTTCTAGGAATTTTTCAGAGATTTTAATGATAGCCTTCTTGCCGAGCTTGGCGCTGTCAAGGTTGTATCCGAAAGTTATCTGGCTGTGTGTATTCTTAAGGTTAAGAATAGCGATCACCTTGAAAAGCTTGTCTGAAGGAATATGGTCGATTACTGTACCCTCTTTAAGAGCGGCGACCTTTAATTCTTTATTGTCGATAGTCATTGTAGCAAGAGATTAAATTAAACCAAGAGCGTCACAAATCACTGCCTGACGGGCATACATCCCGTTTTTAGCCTGCTGGAAATAGTAAGCCTGTGGTGTATCGTCAACATCATTGGCGATTTCGCCGACGCGAGGAAGCGGATGAAGGACCTTCATGTTTGGACGGGTGTTCTCTAGCATTGAAGCGCAAAGAGTGTACACGTTCTTTACTCTTTCGTATTCCATAAGGTCGGAGAAACGTTCCTTCTGCACTCTTGTCATATATAATATATCGGTATTGCCAATCACATCCTGTGACAATTCCTTCAAATCTTGGAAAGGAATATTGTTTTCCTTGCAGAACAACTTATATTTCTCAGGCATTGCCAACTCTATAGGAGCGACGAAATTAAAAGTTGGAGAGAAGTGTGACATTGCCATAATAAGCGAGTGGACGGTGCGTCCGTACTTCAAGTCGCCAACCATTGTGATGTTGATATCGTTAAGTCTGCCCTGAGTCTGCTGGATTGTGAAAAGGTCTAGCATCGTTTGAGTAGGATGCTGGTTAGCACCGTCGCCCGCATTGATAATAGGAACATCAGTGACCTCAGACGCATATCTTGCAGCTCCCTCGATATGGTGTCGCATTACGATAACATCCGCATAATTGCTCACCATCTTAATTGTGTCCTTTAAGGTCTCTCCTTTGGATGTGCTGGAAGTGGCAGCGTCGCTGAAACCGATGACTCTTGCGCCAAGACGGTTGGCTGCGGTCTCAAAACTCAAACGTGTGCGAGTAGAAGGTTCAAAGAAAAGTGTTGCCACAACCTTTCCATGCAGTATCATTTGATTGGGGTTCTTCTCAAACTCTTTAGCGGCAGACAACACTCTTAAAATATCGTCTTTGCTGTAGTCTGTAATAGAAACCAAACTTTTACCTTTCATTGTATGACTTATCTAAAAATTACGATGCTAAATTACAACAATTTTGCAAAAACTTAAAACAATAAAGCAACAAAGAATTAATGATAATAAAAAAAACTCACTATATTTGCGAACGAAAAAAGATTTAGAATTTTTATAACAAAGAATTTATGGGCAAGATCATAGCAATAGTTAATCAAAAAGGCGGTGTCGGCAAAACGACAACGACTGTGAACTTGGGCGCTTGTTTGGCTACGTTAGACAAGAAAGTTCTTATAATTGATGCGGACCCTCAGGCTAATGCTTCGTCTGGATTGGGTTTGGATATTTCCGAACTCAACAACACTATATACGAATGTATGTTGGATGGAGCCAATCCAAAGGATGGAGTGCAGAACACTAGTCTTGAGTGTTTGAAGATTTTGCCTTCTCATATTGACCTTGTGGGAGCAGAGATCGAACTTCTTCAGGTGGAAGAGCGAGAGAGCGTTTTGAAAAAAGTGCTTGCGGGGATCAAAGATGACTACGACTTTATTCTAATCGATTGCTCACCTTCTCTTGGTATGGTCACTGTCAACGCCCTGACAGCTGCCGACTCTGTGCTTATTCCTGTCCAGGCTGAATATTTTGCACTTGAAGGTATCGCTAAGTTGGTCAATACAATGCAGATTGTAAAGAAAAAGTTGAATCCGTCTCTTTCTATAGAAGGTTTCCTTATCACTATGTATGACCCTCGCGCAAGATTGGGTCGCCAGGTGATTGAGGAGATCACTCGTTACTTCGGCGAAATGACTTTCCAGACGGTAATCAACAGAAATGTGAAACTGGCAGAGGCTCCAAGCTTCGGACAGAGCATTATAGAATATGATATTGAAAGTAAGGGCGCTCAGAACTATATGCAGTTCACTCAGGAGTTCCTTGCTCGCAACGCATCAAAAACATATTCTGGAGAACTTAAATAACATAAGATGCTGAACAACAATAACAAAAATAAATTTAAGCCTGGTGGTCTGGGCAAAGGTCTTGGCGCTCTGTTAGGCGACAAGAATATGTCCGATGAGAAAAAGGCTGAGGTAGAGGAAAAAATTGAGAATCTAAAAGGGTCTTCTTCTCTTGAAGAGATTTCTTTGGATCTTATTGAAGCTAATCCAGACCAGCCTCGACGCGAGTTTGACTCTGAAAAGATGCAGGAACTTGCCGATTCCATCAAGCAGATTGGTGTCATTCAGGCTATTACAGTTCGTAAAGTAGGCGACAAATATCAGATTATCTCTGGTGAACGCCGTTATAGAGCGTCAAAACTAGCTGGTTGCACTACTATTCCAGCTTACATCAAGGATATTTCAGACAACGAGGTGCAGGAGATGGCTCTTGTGGAGAATATCCAGCGTGAGGATTTGAATGCAGTGGAAATTGCGATGGCTTACCAGAATTTGATGCAGGTGTGCAACTACACTCAGGAGCAGGTGAGCGAGAGAGTTGGAAAAAACAGATCTACTGTAACTAACTATCTCCGTATCCTTCGTTTGCCAGCGCCTGTTCAGGTGGGCTTGAAGGAGCGCAAGATTGAGATGGGTCACGCACGTGCCCTGCTTGGTTTGGATGATGAAAACGAAATTATCCAGGCTTATCAGAAAGTGGTGAGAGACTGTTTGTCTGTAAGAAAAACGGAGCAGATGGTGCAGGATGAAAAATCTAAAAAGTTCGATTCTGATCCTGAGACTCCTGCCAAACCATCAAAACAGTTGCCAGAGGAGTATGAGGCATTAAAGAACCGTTTGCAGAAAATCTTTAATGTGAAGTCGGATTTGGTTCGCAACAATAAGGGTGCAGGAAAGATTACCATTCCGTTCGGAAGTGATGATGAACTTGAAAAGATCATAGAAACATTGGATAGCATCCAGAGAGGTGAATAAGTTGGAATATACAAAAAAAATAATAGTCTCACTTATGTTCATTGCAAATTGCATCATTGCTTTTTGCAATGATTCTCTTTCTGTGGCAAACGAAGTGACTCCGACAGTTGCTGATAGCGTCCATTCGCAAAACAATGCCGTTGCAGACAGTGTGAATTCAGCAGTCGCCACTACCGCAGACAGTCTGAATAACGTTGTCGTTGCGGACAGTGCCGACGCTTATGTGATGTCGAATTCTGATAATGTTGCCGCACCGTCGAAACAAAGGAGATCAAGAAAAAGAGCTGGTGAAGAGTATTGGATGCCGGATCCTAAAAAGGCAATGTGGCTATCTCTTTTATTGCCCGGTGCCGGTCAGATCTACAACCGTTCATATTGGAAGGTGCCTTTGATTTATGGACTTGGAATAGGAAGTTTTTATGTAGTCTCTTTCCAAGGACGAATGTATAAGGAATATTCTGCAGCCTACTACTCTTTGGTGGACAATGATCCTAAGACACGTGACTTTGATCCTATCTTTGAAGGATTGGGTAAAGTGGACGACGATTGGAAAAAGAAAGTGCTGGAACAAAAGATGAACACATACAGAAGATATAGAGACATGTGTATTTTCGCATCTGTATTGCTATATGTCGGCAATGCTTTGGATGCATTTGTGGATGCCCACCTTTATGATTTTTCTATATCGGAAGATTTATCACTGAATATCAGACCAGAAATTAAATATGATGAACATTATGCAACTGTGAAAGGATCCCAACAGACTTTAGGATTGAAATTCACGTTGAATTTTGGAAACAGAAAATAAAAATGATCAAGAAATTTATTTCCGTTGTTGCGGCAATTACCTTCAACTCTTTTATAGGTTTATCTTATGCTGCAGCGGATAACAATGAAAACGAGGAAGTTGCAGAGGCGGAAGACAATGAAGCTGAATCAGAGGCAGAAGACGACGATGTTGCGTTAGAAATACCTGTCGATTCTACTATTTCACAAAAGGATACATCAGATTGTGATGAAATTAAGGATGTGGCATGTCTTCATGTGCCAGAGGCTATGGAAATCAGTTTGGACAGCCTGATCAACGCATATCGCAAGAATTATTTGCAGTCGGATTGTATCACGGATTCCATTGGAGAAGTGTTGGAGGACAGTGTCTATATCGAAAGACTGAAGGCAATTCCGTCGATTATGGAGATGAACTATAATAATATAGTCAAGAGATACATTGAGCTATACACTGTGAAGAAGAGAAAGCAGGTGGAATATATGCTCGGTCTAGGCAAATACTATTTCCCTATATTTGAAGACGTGCTTGATAGTGAGCAGATGCCGATAGAATTGAAGTATCTGCCAGTGATCGAGTCTGCTCTTAATCCACGTGCATTCTCAAGAGCAGGAGCGTCTGGACTGTGGCAGTTCATGTTTTCCACAGGAAAAATGTACGGACTAGATGGCAATAGTTTGGTGGATGAGCGTCGAGATCCATTCAAGTCGACCCATGCCGCTGCCAAATATTTGAAGAATCTTTACGGAATATATAAAGATTGGTCGCTTGTGATTGCGGCATACAACTGTGGACCGGGAAATGTGAACAAGGCGATTCGTCGTTCGGGTGGCAAACGAGATTATTGGGCTATCTACCCTTTCCTACCGCGTGAGACACGTGGATATGTGCCTGCGTTTATTGCCGCCACATACACGATGACATACTATGCGGAGCATAAGATTTGTCCGGCAAATATCCAGTTCCCTCTTGCGTGTGACACTGTCCATACATCCAAGCGTATGAGTCTGCAGCAGATAGCCGCAATCTTAGGACAGGATGTTGAGATATTGAGAAATTTGAATCCTCAGTATCGACGCGATATCATTCCAGGCTCAAAGGATTACACCCTCTGTTTGCCAAGTTCGGCAGTCAACGGATTCATAGAGCATGAAGACACAATCTGCAATTATAAGAAAGAGGAACTTTGTCCACAGCGTATACAGGTGGAGCCAGCGTCATACGGCAGAGGCTATTACGGACCAAGCAATGGACGTGTCTACAGAGTCCGTCAGGGAGATACTCTCGGAGCTATCGCAAGACGCAACAGAGTGAGTGTGGCACAAATCAAGAGATGGAACAATCTTCGTTCAGACAGATTGTCAATCGGACAAAAACTGATTGTGAGATAAGAATATAATCTCCATCGAGATTTTATCATAACAGGCCACGGTTGGCAAAACGAGTAATGTTTTGGCTACTGTGGCCTTTATAATTCATAATTCATAATTGTGGGGAAATACATCTGAGGAATTTATTTGAACAACATTTATCATTTATATCCGGCCACGGTTGTAAAACAAGTTTATTATTCCTCTCCTACTATTTGATTTGTCTCCGCGTCGACACGGATATTTTTATATTTCACAGGCAAAATAAGTTTACCTTTTGGTGAATAAGCACCTTTGAGACCTTTTTTTATCTGTTATGATGAAATGATATTTTTTATTAACGTAAACAGTTTGTATATCTATATATTTTTCGGGGACAATACTATTTCCATATAGATCATAGATTCCAAATATACTATCGTTTTTTACTTTATACCATCGATGAATATCCTTGTAGAATTCTTCTTTGCGAGTATGTGAATATACATATTTTGATTGATCTATCAATTTGCCATTTTGTGTGTATATTATAGTGCTCCACATTTTTTGACAACTGGTTAATACTTTTTTTTCTTTTAGAAATACATATTTTTTTAAGCTGCATTGCTTATGCAGTAAACTTTTGACGGAACCATTCCCCTCCCTAGATTTTGGTGTGGTCTGTGCTCGTTGTAGAACATGATGGGGTGTTAACGACATAACAATAACATAACGTGAATTCGATGAATTGTAAT
>DGHQ01000021.1 GCA_002392915.1 Bacteroidales bacterium UBA3844
TGAAAGGGGCAATGATGAGCGTCTCGGACAGGCTGTTGCTTAGAAAGAGGGCAATAATCGAAACTGTCAACGACGAGCTTAAAAACATTGCACAGGTCGAACATTCAAGACACCGGTCTTTTGAGAATTTTGTCGTTAATATGCTCGGGGCTATTGCCGCGTACTGCTTTTTCCCGAAGAAACCATGTATCCATGTCTATCGCGAAGTTGATAACCGCCTGACTCTCTTTTAATTACAATTCGTCTCACGTTAAAATAATATGTATTATTATCGATACCAAGTTTGACAATCTTATAGCACAGAAGCAAAATGTCGGATTTAGAGATGCCTTTTTGAGATGCAGTTTTGAAATACTCGTTTACTTCTTCTATGATAAATTTTGATTTTTCATTCTCATTTTCAAAGATGCTCCAAGAATGAAAATTATTTAATTCAGATAATGTTTCTTCATTGAGTCTGTCGCTGCCACAGTAATAGGCTGTGTATACAACAAGTTTTGTGCATAAAGAGTAGTATTCTTTTTCTTTTTTCGCATTAGGGTTAAATGTATAATTGGCAAAATCTAAGATTTTACTTATTGACGTTTCTGCTGTCAATATGATGATTAAAAAAATAGCAAAAAGGCTCAGGTAAAAAATTGATACTTCAAGTTCCATTTTGTTGTCATTACAAAAAGGGTGAAACTTGTAGCTTCACCCTTTGTTTGTGTTATCTTTTTTTTATCGCAATTGATTAATGAGACGCGTGTCCATTGTTGTCGTTATTGAAAATAGACGCACGACCGTTGCCGTTGCAAATTGATTAATGAGACGCACGACCCCTTGTCATGATTAATGAGACGCACGACCGTGCGTCTCTACACGTGATTACAACAATTTGCTGGCGATTTCGCTCAATTTGCTTCGCTCACCTTTGACAAGGTTGACGTGTTGGAATATTTCCTGTCCTTTCATCTTGTCGATCATGTAAGCCAAACCGTTGCTCTGCATGTCAAGGTATGGGGCGTCGATCTGCTGAACGTCTCCTGTGAAGACCATCTTACATCCTTCACCTGCACGTGTGATGATTGTCTTGATCTCATGTGGTGTCAGGTTCTGTGCCTCGTCGACGATCACGTATGTGTCTGAAAGGCTTCGTCCACGGATGAATGCCAACGCCTCGATCACAAGTCTCTCCTCTTTCTGCATCTCGTCGAGCAATGCCAGCTCTTTGCTGTTAGCTCCAAACTGACGTTTGATGACGTTCAGGTTGTCGAATAGAGGCTGCATGTATGGAGCCACTTTCTGCTTCTGGTCTCCCGGTAGGAATCCAAGGTCTTTGTTGCTCATCGCCACGATAGGACGTGCCAACAGAATCTGCTTGTAGTCCTTGTTTTGCTGCAATGCTGCCGCAAGAGCCAACAATGTCTTACCTGTACCTGCCTTACCAGAGATAGCCACAAGCTTGATGTCGTTGTTCAACAATGCGTCCAAAGCAAACTTCTGCTCTGCGCTTCTTCCGCTGATTCCGTATGCCTTCAAATCCTCTTTCACTCTTACTACAGACTGTGTGTCGGCATCGTAACGTGCCAATATTGTCGCACGGTTGCTTTTTAGAATGAAGCACTCGTTCGCTGCAAACGTACGGTTGAGGCCGCTTTCGCTTAGCAGAATGCTGTTTGGCGCTGAATATAGTTTGTCTATCAAATCCGCGTCTACATCAATCTCCTCCTGTGCCTTATCGAAGATGTCAACGTTTGTCACCTTGTCGTTCTCGTAATCCTCCACAGGAATGTTGAGAGCTTTCGCTTTCATACGAAGATTGACATCCTTTGTCACCAATATAGTAGGTGTCTTAGGATCTTTTTCCATCAGATTGAGAGCGACTGCCATGATACGGTGGTCTGGAATTCTCTCTGAGAAAGAGTCTGATAGCTTCTTTGGATAGACTGTGTCTGTCACGATATATAGCTTGCCAAGACCTTCACCCAATGGAATGCCTCCCTTGATTCCGTCTTCCGCAAGTGTATCCAAGTCTCTCACCACTGAGCGAGCGTTGTAGTTGATCTGCTCGGCTCCTTTCTTAAACTTGTCCAGCTCTTCCAATACGGCGATTGGTAGGTATATGTCGTTCTCTTGGAATCTATAGATGCTGCCACTGTCGTGCAATAGCACGTTAGTGTCCAAAACGAAATTCTTTTTCATATCATTATCTCCTTATATTTTAGTTTCAACTTATTTTTAAGTCTATTTCAAAATTAAAACTCTTTTCGATACGACAAAAAAAAAAGAGTTAATTCCATGAAATTTTTTTCTCTTTTTTTACTTTTGTGTGTTAGTTAACATATTTGAATAGAAAAAAGTTGTGATGGACTATAAAGAGTGTGTTGAATGGCTGTATAAATGTATGCCACCGTTTCAGATGGTAGGTCGTTCTGGCTATAAACCAGGCATGGAGTCTATGCGTCTGCTCGACGCTTTCCTCGGCTCTCCTCATAAGAATATAAAGACTATCCATGTGGCTGGAACCAATGGAAAGGGCAGTGTCTGCAACAATCTTTGCAGTATCTTGATGGAAGACGGAAATAAGGTCGGACTATTCACGTCGCCCCATCTGCGTGATTTCCGTGAGCGTATCAAGGTGAATGGAGAGATGATTTCAGAAGCAGAGGTTTGCGAGTTTGTGGATACATACAGAGTCTTCTTGGAGGCTTTGCTTCCATCATTCTTCGAGGTGACCACCGCCATGGCATTCTGGTATTTCTCACGTCAGAAGGTCGATTTCGCAGTGATTGAGGTCGGTCTTGGTGGTCGTTTGGACAGCACCAATGTCATCAGTCCGCTTTTGAGTGTGGTGACGAACATCAGTTACGACCACATGAATCTTCTTGGCGACACTCTTGAAAAGATAGCATACGAGAAGGCAGGAATCATGAAAAAAGATACTCCTTGTGTGATCGGACGTGCCGACGGAGGTGTGAAGAGAGTGTTTGAGGAGTGTGCTGAGAAGACGGGAGCAAAAGCCATATTCTGTGATATCAAGGATGCTGTCGACGTGGATATTCCTGACTATCAGATAGAAAACCGCAATACAGTCCGCACAGCTGTCAAAGAGTTGCGAAAACTTGGCTACAAAGTGTCGGATGAGGCTGTAGAGCGTGGATTTGCCAACGTATATAAGAACACCAATTTCTCAGGACGATGGCAGACATTGTCGACAAACCCTCTCGTCATCGCTGATTGCGCTCATAATGAGGATGGAATCACAAAGGCGGTGCATGAGATAGGTCGACAGAAGTATAAGACACTGCGTATTGTCTTTGGAGCGTGTGGCGACAAAGATGTGGAGGAAATCCTCAACCTGCTTCCCAAAGATGCAATCTACTATTTTGCCGCAGCCACAACGAAGCGAGCCATTCCGTCGGACCAGATGAAAGAGATGGCCGCTGCTCACGGACTTACGGGCAAGAGTTGTGGCACTGTGCAGAATGCACTTGCGACAGCGAAAAAAGAGGCCGACGCAGATGATTTTATTCTCGTTTTCGGCTCATGCTACGTGGTGGGAGAAGTGGTGTGAAGAGACCTCAAAATTCAAAAAAACGACAAATAATTTTATTAATATCCCAACATTGCTTATTTTTGACAAATTTTGGGACAGTCACATATGACAAAAACGATATGAAAGAGATTTTAAGTAAATTATACACCCAATACACAATGACTCAGGAGGAGGCAATGAGTGTTATGTTGGGTATTGCTGAGGGCCGCTATTGCAACGAGCAGATAGCTGCGTGTCTTGCCATTATGCAGACGAGAGGAATCTCCGTCGACGAGCTGCTTGGCGTTCGTCAGGGAATGTTGGAGACAGGTGTTCCTGTTGATCTGGGTGGTGTTAGAGTAGTAGATATTGTTGGAACAGGAGGCGATGGCAAAAATACTTTTAACATCTCTACATGCGCTTGTTTTGTGTTGGCTGGAGCTGGCTTTAAGGTGGCAAAACATGGAAATTATGCCGCTACATCTGTGTCTGGAGCCAGCAATGTGCTGGAAGGTCATGGTGTGAAATTCACCAATGACAGCTCGGAGCTACGTCGCAGCTTGGATGGATCTAACTTCTGCTACATGCATGCTCCATTGTTTGCAAGAGGTATGAAGAATGTTGTGCCTGTCAGAAAAGCTCTTCAGGTGCCAACTCTTTTCAACCTCCTCGGACCGACTATCAACCCTTGTCGTCCGCAATGTCAGTGCTTGGGTACAGCCAATCTTGAGCAGATGAGATTGTATGCCAATGTGTTCCAGAAGCTAAAGATGGACTATGCGATTGTGACGAGTGAGGATGGATATGATGAGATCTCATTGACTTCTGATTTCAAGATCACGGCCGCTGGCCTGGAGAAGGTTTACTCTCCTGCTGATTTCGGACTGAAGACAATTGATCCAAAGGAAATCTACGGAGGATCAACTAAAGAGGAGGCAAAGAAAATTTTTGATGATGTGTTGACAAACAATGCAACAGAAAGCCAGAAAAATGTTGTGCTTATCAACGCAGCCGCTGCAATGCGTGTCTACGACTCTTCTCTTTCAATGGAAGAGTGCCTTGCTTTGGCAAAGGAGAGCGTGGAGAGCGGAAAGGCAAAGAAAGCATTGGAGAAATACATCAGATTAAACTCGTAAAACATAAATATTAGGATTGTATTATTGTAGTAGTATTGTATGTATCTAGACAAAATTATAGCGCGTAAGGAAGAAGAGGTTGCAGAATTGAAGCGTACGATCAGAATGAGTGACTTCATGGAGTCGGAAATTTATACTCGTGTTTGCTACTCATTGCGCAGAAGTTTGTTGGCTTCGTCAACGGGTATCATCTCGGAGTTTAAGAGAAAAAGCCCGTCGAAAGGATTTATCAACGAGAATGCCAAGGTCGACGAGGTTGTGCCATTCTACGAAAAAGCTGGCGCTGCCGGCATTTCCGTCTTGGCTGACACTGATTTTTTCGCAGGTGCTCCTAAAGACATTCGTATCGCCCGCGAACTTGTGGGAGTTCCGATTTTGTTCAAGGAGTTTGTGATCGACGAGATTCAACTTCACCTTGCAAAAAGCTGTGGCGCTGACGTGGTGTTGCTTATCGCCGCTTGCCTCACACCTGAACGTGTGGCTGAACTTGCTGAGGAGGCTAAACGTCTTGGCCTTGAAGTGCTGCTTGAACTTCATTCCGCCGACGAGCTTGGCCATATCAATAAGAATGTAGATATCGTTGGTATCAACAACCGTAATTTGAAGACTTTTGAAGTGGATTTGCAGGCTTCTATCGACCTGATGTCGCAGCTTCCTAATGATATGGTGCGTATCTCAGAGAGCGGAATATCAAGTCCGGACACCATTAAGATGCTTCGTGAGAAGGGATTCCAGGGATTCTTGATCGGAGAGAATTTCATGAAGACTCAGAATCCGGGAGCCGCTTTGAAGGAATTCATTGATGAGTTGAAGAAATAAAAAAAAGAGAATATGAAACCGCTTTTTTTGATTGTTCGAGATTTACTTTGTGTGCACAGTCTGGTGATTGTCCCCGGGCTGGGCGGCTTTGTGTGTAATAAAGCGAGTGCGCGAATTGATAAGAAAAGCGGAAAATTCACTCCGCCGTCTGTGGAGGTGCTGTTCAACCAGCGTCTGCAACACAACGACGGACTCCTTCAGTCTGCCTTGGTAGAGACGGAAGGATTATCAGCCAACGACGCCGAACAGCTGATTAAGGAAGAGGTCGCAAGAGTGATGTCTGCGTTGGCAAAGGAACATAAATTTGATCTGTCCGGACTCGGAGTCCTTGAGAAAGATGGAAGAAATATCATTTTCCATTCGCAGCCAAGAGTCGTTGAGAATGTTGACGCTTATGGTTTGCAGGAATTCTATTTTCCCGAACTTGATGAGGCAGAGGTGGAGCGACGTAATGTCTACCGCCCGACTGAAAAATCGACGGGATTCTCGGTGATTGCGGCTGCGGCAGTCCTTTTGTTCTGCTTCTTCGCGCAGCCAGTCCATCGCGACAGTATCAACTCCTACCAAGCGTCGTTGATTCTCGACACTCCATGCAACTGGGTCAGCTCACAGTCGGTGGAGAAGGTGACTAAATATAGCGTCGTCTTATCGAGATTTGAGACAAAGGCTGAGGCCGATTCGTTTGCTGTACAGCAGCAGATGATGGTGAAATCGGACACTGTGAAGGTGATAGAGCAGGGAGATGAGTATCTTGCCGTCTTTTCAGAGACCGATAATTGGAAACAGGTGATTTCTTCTCTTTACACAGTTCGCGACAGCATGACCAATGTGGTGATGCCGTTTGTGTTGTGCAGAGAAGTGGAGGTGGAATAAAAAGATTGGCATTAGCGCAATAATATGGCAGAAAATTTCGTTAAAATAAAAGATAGTGAGATCAAGGAGGCTTTGAAGGATGGCGACATTCTGGCTTTCTTTGATTTGTTTGTGTCTCACTACGCAGATGTGTTCAAAGACGGATATACAGCGGAAGCGATGGCGAAGCTAAACGCGTCGCAGCACACTATCTGGGCTTATCATCTTCTTTTGGAGGAATTGGATGAGGAGGGATTTGTAGGGTTGATACAGAATGGCTTTGCTGGCTATTTTTTCAAGAATCCTGTGGCAAAGATGCTTAAAACATTCGGAGCCGTCAAGACATCCAAACTTCTTTATAAGGCTCATGACATATATGCCGCAAATAAGGAGGATTTGGAGAGAGATAAGAGTGATGATGATTTTATAGCCTCTTTTGAGGAGTATGAGGAATTTGATCCGATAGAAGAAGAGATAATAGAAATTTCAGAGCAGGAGAAGAAACTCTTGGCTTACTACATTGATGAGCATATCGAGGAGTTTGCTGAAATTCTGCCTTAAAAAAGAAAAATAAGTGATATGATAAAGAGACAAATTGCATTATTATTCTGTTTGTTATTGTCTTTGCTGACATTGTCTGCTCAGAGATACAATGTCGGTGAGGTCCCTAATCTTGTAAATTCAGATAACAAGTCGTACCATTTCGGATTTATTCTTGGATTGAACTCACTCGATTTCAACCCGTTCCAAAGTGGAGAGGTTTTGGAAGACGGCAAGATATGGTATGGTGAGGATATTAATTTTGAAGTAGGATTCTCAATTGGTATCATTTCAGATTTGCGTCTTGCTGAATGTTTGGACATGCGTTTCTGCCCGGTGTTGTATTTCGGAGAGCGAACATTGAGATTCGTGGATAAAGATGGAAATGAGAGAGAGGGTGGAGATGTCTCTGTGAAATCCAATTTGATTTCATTCCCATTGTTGTTCAAAATACGTGGACAGAGAGCTCGCAACGTCCGCCCATATTTCATAGGAGGTTTTGCTGGGACAGTCGCTGTAGGTCGCGACAAAGAGGCTCCTATCATGTTGAAAGCCACAGACTATGGTCCGGAAATCGGATTTGGATTTGATATTTATTTGCCATATTTCAAGTTGTGCCCGGAATTTAAGGCATTCTTTGGATTGAGCGACGTGATAAATCGAGACAGACCAGATATCGCCAATGCCAACGATTTGAAGTTTTCTGGCGGAGAGGCTGGGGGCAAAGGTGTATTCTCTAAGTTGTCATCAAGAATTTTTGCTATCTCATTCAATTTTGAATAATAATGATAGTGAAAGTATGCGGAATGCGAGACCCCCAGCAGATGCAGACACTTGAAAATATGGGGGTGGATTTTATGGGGATGATTTTTTTCCCTAAGAGTCCGCGTTTTGTCGACGGTGAGGATGTATGCTCCGGTTGTGTGCCAAAGAAGATAGCCAAAGTTGGGGTGTTTGTGAATGCAGATCTTGCCACTGTGGTCGCAACTGTGAAGAAATATAATCTTTCGTTTGTTCAGCTTCATGGTGGGGAAGACGTGGATTTTGCAAACCTTGTGAAGAAGCATACTGGGGTCGGAATCATCAAGGCGGTCAGTGTTTCGGGTGTTGATGACGTGAAAAATCTCACAGCGGAGTGGGAGAGTGTCGCCGACTACATGCTGTTTGATTACAAGTGTGCAGGCTACGGAGGCAGCGGACAGCAGTTCGACTGGTCGGTGCTGGATGAATACTCGTTGGATCTGCCATTTTTGTTGAGCGGAGGAGTAGGAGTAGACGATGCAGAAGCTGTGAAAAAAATAAAGCATCCTAAGTTTGCTGGAGTAGATGTTAACAGCAAGTTTGAAATTTATCCTGCAAATAAAGATATAGAGAAGATAAAAACATTTTTAAGCATAATAAGACAATAACATGATTGCAGAACTTTTTCAAGGAGCGTTGGAGAATCTGAACTATTTTTGGGTTACTTTTTTTATGATGATTGAGAGCTCATTTATTCCGTTTCCATCGGAGATTGTAGTTATTCCAGCTGCGTTTATGGCTGCGGAAGGCACAATGAGTTTGCCGTTGATGATTTTGTTTGCCACAATAGGAGGCTTGCTTGGCGCGACAATCAACTACGTATTGTCTTACACATTGGGAAGAAAGATCATCTATGCGTTTGCCGACAGCAAATTGGGACATCTATGTTTGTTGGATAGTGACAAGGTGGCATACGCCGAGGAATATTTCCGTAAACGTGGAGTGTTGGCAACATTGATCGGACGATTGATTCCAGCAGTACGACAGTTGATCTCAATCCCTGCCGGACTGTCAAAGATGAATTTTGGAAAGTTCGCGTTCTTCACATTCTTGGGAGCTGGAGCATGGAACATCATTTTGGCATGTATCGGATACGGATTCCATGGAGTGATGAACAAAGATGAATTGATAGAAAAGGTTCAGCACTACAGCCATGAATTTTTGCTGGTGATAATTGTAGTGTTCGTCGGATTCGTCGGATATATGATATATAAGAAAAAGAAGAAAAAGAATACAGACAAGTAGAGGCAATCGGTCATACGTGTGACGCATATAAATAAAATGTCGAAGATGTGATATGATAATATGTCAGTTCTTCGACATTTTTTTTGTTCGGATTAATCTTTTTATTCAAGCTTTTTTCTTCATTAAAATTTTGACCTTCCCATAATTTAACGTGAGTTAGATGAATTGTAATCTGCGAATCATTATCCACTTTCGGATCGAAATCTAACCTCCTTTTCTCGTAAAAAGACGAAGTCTTACTCTGGATTTTTTCTCTCTGTCGTTTTATTAAAGTTATGTGCTCGCCTTCGGCTCGCACGTAGTGAGGGAAAGGGCGTTCCGCCCTTTGGAATCCTCATTTATGACACTCCAACTATCTTTTTGATTTTGTCGAATTCACGTTAATTTAGACCTTCCAAAACTTCTGGCTTTGAATGTTGGATGTCGTTTAACGGTCTCAGTTTGCTTGTCCAAAGTACGATCAAGTTTAATGCTTTCACTAAGTCGGATGCTCTTTCTTTTAATTTCTCAATAACGAGCGGTACTGCATTTCCGTGTTGCATGAATAGGAACAATTGTTTCGCATTTAGGAACTCTGTTTTTTTGTTTGAAAAATACTGTCTACCTTCGCCGAAAATCAAAAACATAAAACGATGACTCAACTAAGTGTTAATATCAATAAGGTTGCTACTATCCGTAATGCGCGCGGTGGAAATATGCCCAACGTGGTAAAGTTCGCTCTTGATTGCGAACGTTTTGGAGCCCAGGGAATAACAGTTCATCCACGTCCGGATGAACGTCATATCCGTTATGCTGACGTTACAGATCTCCGTCCGCTGCTTACTCAGGAGTTTAATATTGAAGGAAATCCTGTGCCTAAATTTATAGAGCTGGTCAACAAGGTAAAACCTGCTCAGGTGACACTCGTGCCAGATGCCGAGGATGCCATCACAAGCAATGCAGGTTGGGATACAATAAGTCATGCTGATTATCTTCGTAAGATTGTCGCTGACTTCAAAAGTCATGGTATCAGAGTTTCCCTCTTCGTCGACCCTATCCCTGAAATGATTCGAAAGGCGGCTGAAATAGGTGCTGATCGTGTGGAACTCTACACAGAGGCATACGCTACTAACTATCCATCGGGTCGTGAGAATGCCATCCGACCTTATGTGGAGGCGGCTAAGGTGGCGCGTGAATGTGGACTTGGACTGAATGCAGGTCATGACCTTAGTCTTGAAAACCTCGCCTATTTTCATCAGCAGATTCCTTGGTGCGACGAGGTTTCCATCGGCCATGCACTTATCAGTGACGCCCTGTATTTGGGAATCGAGGAGACGATACATCAATATCTTGAATGTCTAAAAGCCTGACCTATGGATCCAGAACTTATTGTTATGCTAACCCACAACGACCTCACTGTGGAGAATGCTTATCAGGTGTTTGAGGAATGTAAGGATTCCAAGGCTCTATACTTTGGATTCAAGGAACAGCCACTTCCTATAGAGGAGATGCAACGAATATTTGCCAGAATGAAAGAGTGTGGCAAACGCACTGTTCTGGAGGTGGTGGAATATACAGAAGCGGAAGGACTAGAAGGTGCGAAGATGGCTGCAGTGTGTGGCTGCGACGTGTTGATGGGAACCTGCTATCACGAATCCATCCATCGGTTTTGCCAGCAGCACAAGATAGATTATATGCCTTTTGTCGGCAGCATCGTCGGCAGACCATCTATCCTTCAAGGAAGCATAGAGTCGATGGTGGAGGAAGCCATAAGACTGAAGAAAATGGGAGTGTTCGGTATCGATCTGTTAGGTTACCGCTACGACGCGAATGCGGAGCAACTAATATCTGAAATCGTGTCTAAAACCAATATGGCGGTTTGTGTGGCAGGCAGTATCGACAGCTATGAACGACTTCAGTTTGTCAAGGATATCCAACCGTGGGCATTTACCATCGGAAGTGCCTTCTTCGATCAAAAATTCGGGTCGTCCATCGCAGAGCAGATTGATCTAGTGTGTGATTTTATAAATGCGAAAAAAATCCATGTGGCATAGACGGAGCAGATCCATATATGCCGTATGCTGAGTGACTTTTCTATTTTTAACTGACAAGTCTAAATCCGTGATTGAATTTCAGTTACGGATTTTTTATTTGTGAACAACCGATAAATTGTCATGTTTAAATTTTGTGTTTTGATATAAATTGATGATATTTGATAATGCGAATTTAAATTTCTACCGTTATGATATTAATGATTATTCAACTATTGGTCGTATTGTTGGCACTTTATGTCGGCTCAAGATACGGTTCATTGGCACTCGGTGCCATTTCTGGTATAGGTCTGGCGATCCTCGTTTTAGGTTTTAATCTGAAACCTGGTACACCTCCCACAGATGTGATCTATATTATTATAGCAGCAGTCACATGTGCAGGTATGCTTCAGGCGGCAGGTGGTATGGACTGGATGATACAGTTGGCGGAAAAGGTTTTGAGAAGTCGTCCAAGCAGCATCACGTTCCTTGCTCCTATATGCACTTTCTTTTTGACTGTGATGGTCGGCACAGGACATGTCGTTTATACACTTATGCCTATCATCTGTGATATCTCGTTGAAACAAGGAATTCGTCCAGAGCGACCTTGTGGTGTGGCTTCTATTGCGAGCCAGGTTGGTATCACATGTTCGCCTATCGCAGCGGCTGTAGCGTCGTTTGTGACTATCTCCCATGCGTCTGGTTTTGAGATCAGCAACCTTGAAGTGATAGCCATCACAATTCCAGCTTGTCTGTGCGGATTGATGAGCGCGGCGGCAGCGTCTTACAAACGAGGGTTGGATCTTGATAAGGATCCTCAATTCCAGGCACGTTGCAAAGATCCTGAAATGTATAAATACATGTATGGCAACAATGCCACATTGCTTGACAAAGAGATCAGCAAAGAGGCAAAATGGAGTGTCTACATCTTCTTGGGTGCTCTCGCTTTGATCGTGTTGTTCTCCATTTGTCAGATTATCGGTCACGACATACGTCCTTCATTTCCGGTGGTGAAGAATGGCGTTGAGAAACTCACTCCGATTGGAATGAACATCATCATTCAGATTGTGATGATTGCCGCAGCGGCGTTGATGATTCTCGTCGCAAAAGCAGAGCCTAAAAAAGCGATGCAGGGTTCGGTTTGGCAGTCGGGAATGGTCGCCGTCGTCGCCATATATGGAATCGCATGGCTTGCCGACACCTATTTCGGAAATTATTTGGGAGAGATGAAAGAGGCGTTGGGCAGCATAGTGGAGCAATATCCATGGGCGATAGCACTCGTTTTCTTTGCAGTGTCAGTGCTTATTAATTCACAGGGGGCGGTGGTCGTGTCGATGCTTCCGCTCGCATATTCTCTGGGCATTCCTGGACCAGTGTTGCTGGGACTTCTGCCATCAGTCTACGGATATTTCTTCATCCCTAATTATCCGTCAGATATTGCGACGGTGAATTTCGACCGTTCTGGAACAACTGTGATTGGAAAATATCTGTTGAACCACTCATTCATGATGCCTGGACTTATCAGTGTGACGGTGTCATGTATTGTGGGTTACGCACTGGCGATGATGATTTATTAATTGCGTCGTGCATATTATTGAATTAACGAAAAAAATCCGTGATTGAAATTCAGTCACGGATTTTTAATTATGTTGGCGACGGTGGAATGACCATCTATCCTTATTAGTTCACCAAACGTTCTATCTTGCATTGATGCTCCTTAGTCTTCTCGTCATAATTGATGCCTACGAAAAGCAGGTCGCCTTTGTATTGGTTGAGAGCCTGACAATAATTTTTCTCTTTTATCTGTCGCAACGCGCTTTCCGCACTCTTGTTGTGCTTCAGCTCTATCACCATAGCCGGGATGTTAGGCAGGTATGGAATCAATACCAGATCTGCGTAGCCTTTGCCAGTAGGCAGCTCCTTGACAAGAGTGTAGCGGGTGTTGGCATAGAAATATGCCAGACAGATCGCACTCTGGAAACAATGCTCATCATTGTAGGTCAACGGATTAGTCACCTCAGTGTGGGCGGCATCAAGAGCTTTTGCCACAGCCTCCTCATTGCCGTCGACAGTGGCATCGAGAAGTTTCTTGGAAGCGTTGACCACAGCCATTACCTTTTTGTAATCAGCGGAATCTTCTATGGAATTGACCCACTCGATACGGACCTCCTCGTTGGGAATATAACATGTCTTATCTGCTCGATTATAAGCCAGATAGCCCAGATGGATAAGATATGTGAAAACATTGTCTTTAGAGTTGACACTCTCAAGAGTGTTTTGGAATTTCAGAACGTTTACTGGCACACTTCCTCCTGAAATCATTTTGATCACGTCTTGGCGGATGCCCTCGAAATCCATGAGGATATAGTCGCGGAGTACCTCAAATGAACCTGTGGTCGACCAGTAACTGTCAAACTCACGGTCGAGGATGGAACTGACTACCGATAGCGGATTGCAAACACGTATGGTGTCGGACATCTTATATCCGTCGTACCATCTTAGGCACTCGTCATAATCCATGTCATATTTTTCACACAAATCTTTCACATCCTCCTCTGTAAATCCAATCATGCCTGCGAATTGACGAGGACGGATCATCGTGTATTCAGTGAACTCATTGAGTTTCGACTGCACCTTATCCCTGACTATTGGAATGATGCCGGTGATGTAGGCGAGAGCTATGGCAGGGCGGAGGGTAGTATCCTTGAAAAGTCCGTTAAGGAAGCTCAGATAGTTATTGAAAAGAGATTGTGGAACCTGTTCACGCACCAAAACGTCGTATTCATCGATGATTATGACAAATTTCTCACCGATATTGGCATAAACATTCAAAATACACTGATCCAATGTCACTCCCTTGTTGAAAGTCAAATTTGGAAAAGCAGATCTGAATTCATTTGCCAAAGTCTCGTGGATATCAGTCAACAGAGATTCTATTCGATTCATTTGTATCGCTCTCTGATACCATCCGTTCAGATCCAGTTTGATGACATTGATTTTGTTCAGATATTTATCATAATCAGGCACTTGTCCGAGCTTCATCTGGCTGAACGTCTCACGAGTGTCGCAACCTTTTGAGTAGTAGGCAGATATCATGTTTCCAACCATGCTCTTTCCGAAGCGGCGTGGACGGGACATGCAGACAAAATTCCCTTGACTGCCTACCAACTTATTAAGTTCAGACAGAATAAGAGACTTGTCCACATATATTTCATTGTTCAATCCCATTTGAAACGCATCAGCATTCGGATTCAGATATAAGCCCATGACCTCTACTTTTTAATTTTCACAAAGATAGATATTTTCAATTTCTTGGACAAATTATTGGGGATGACATGAATACTGAGGAACGTAAGTCAGAATATTGACGGTGTCATGTATTGTGGGTTACGCACTGGCGATGATGATTTATTAATAGCGTCGCGCATATTATTGAATTAACGAAAAAAATCCGTGATTGAAATTCAGTCACGGATTTTTAATGAGCTATTTACACATGTCAAATACTTTTTTGAAGCATGTGATACTTTCTTCTAAATTATTGATGATATCGGATGCAAGTTCATCAGGATCTGGCAAATTATCGAGATCTGTCAAACTTTTGTCCTTTATCCAGAAAATATCCAGATTCGTTTTGTCTCTGGCAATTATTTCGTCATATGTAAATTTACGCCAACGGCCTTCTGGATTAGAAACACTCCATGTCTCAGTGCGTAGATGGCGGTTGTCTGGATTGTAGCATTTTATGAAGTCTGCCAAATCATCAAACATTAGCGGCGACTTCTTCAGTGTGTGGTGAATATTGGTGCGGTAATCGTAAATCCAAATGTCTTTGGTCTGCACATCCTTGCTTGCAGGACGGTTATCGAAAAACAACACATTTGCTTTCACTCCATTAGCGTAGAATATACCTGTAGGAAGACGCAGGATAGTGTGTAGTTCGGTGGTCTTCATCAGTTGTTTGCGTATCTCTTCGCCAGCACCACCTTCAAACAGTACATTGTCTGGCAAAACAACAGCTGCCTGACCGTTTATTTTCAGTAAAGTCTTGATATGCTGAAGGAAATTCAACTGCTTGTTTGAGGTCGTCTCCCAAAAATCCTGACGATTGTAGCTCAAATCTTCTTTTTCTACATCTCCGTTTTCGTTGGTGATAGTGATGCTGCTTTTTTTGCCGAAAGGAGGATTGGTAAGCACATAATCGTAGCGGTTGCCCGTGTCGGAAACCAGAGCATCGTTTGGAGAGATGAAATCCTCGCTGTCGAGTTCACCGATATTGTGCAGATAAAGGTTCATCAGGCACAGACGACGTGTGTTGGCCACAATCTCGTTGCCGAAGAAGGTCTTTTTCTTCAGGAATAGTTTCTGGTCTTTATTGAGTGGCTGACTTGCTATATAGTCGTAGGCTGCAAGAAAGAAACCGCCTGTTCCACAAGCAGGGTCGATAATGGTCTTTTCTGGCTTGGGACGCACGCATGCCACCATAGCACGAATCAGAGCACGAGGTGTAAAGTATTGACCTGCACCACTTTTTGTGTCTTCGGCGTTTTTTTCTAGAAGTCCTTCGTAAATTTTGCCTTTTATGTCAGAACCCATCATCGACCAGTTTTCGCGATTGATCATATCAATCACACGAAGCAGTTTCGCTGGGTCTTGTATCTTGTTTTGGCTCTTGGTGTAGATCTGTCCCAACATTCCTTTTTCAGAGGCAAGACTGCGTAGCATCTGCACATAGTAAGCCTCAAGTTCAGCACCACGTTTGCTAGTCAATGTTTCCCAGTCGCACATTTCGCCATCGGAAATCTCCTTTCCTTCAGTATCCTTTAGATGTGGAAATTTCAGTCCTTTGTTGTAAGGCGGTTTGTTCATCTCGTCTGCCATCTTCAGGAAAAGCAGATAGGTGATTTGTTCAAGATAATCACCATAGCTCACGCCATCGTCACGAAGGACGTTGGCCATATTCCAAATCTTTGATATTATAGTCGATTCTGTCATCTTTTTTTGAATAAATGATTCTTTTATTATATTAATTCCCCGCTAAACGCCTTCTTGAGTATGCTTTGCCTGAGTGCCTCGGCTTGTTGCAGCGCGTTTTCAATGTAGGTTTCGCTTGCCGTTGCCTGCGACAGACGGCTTTCTATCTCCGCTACTATGCGTTGCTGCTCGGCGAGCGGGGGAAGTGAAAATTCATATTCTTCTACGGTAGGTACTGTTAATTGGGGAATTGCACTTCCCGTAATTGCCATAGTTTTAGAGTCTACCATATATTTCAAAAAAGAATTATTCAGATTGTCACTTGGAATAATAACAATCAATCTCACAATTGGGAAAAATGGTTCTTCTCTAATTTCAGTGTGCCCTGTGCCACTACCACGCCCTGCAATTGTAACACAAGGTTCATTTACACGACTAACATCCGTATAGCCATATAATCCTTTCTGTTTTACTGCGTTAGCATAAATTGGGATTCTGTATTTTTCGGTCTTTGTTTCAGAAAAATTATTTTTTGGAACATCACCTCCTGCAAAAATTTTCTTTGTGCAATCCTTTAACTTCACCATCTCCCATTTCCCATCCTCATTATTCAGCCAATGGTTGAGCACGGCCTGCCTGTATGTTTTGAGTTGCTGCTGAGCGGTGCACAGATGCTCCACGCCCTTATCAAGTTCGGCGAAAAGGGTTTCTATGCGGGAAACGATGGCGTGCTGGGTGGCGAGAGGGGGAAGGGGAATGGGAAGGTTTTTCAGTATTGTCTGACTGATATTTGGTTGTGCTCCGCCTGTTCCTTGCGCTATCAAGTCGTTCCTTTTATGGAACAAATAATAACTCAAAAACTGCAAATCAATCTTTTCATTCGCAAAAATGCCACATACAGCCTGATTTGTGGCGGCAGGGACGCCTAAAAAGCCTAACTTTCCGATAGTAGCGCCATACAAGGCTATCAAAAGCGTGCCTTCAGGAAATATTTTGGCACTTGATTCCTTTACGGCTTCTTCTGTGATTTTTTCTTCGGTGTCAAAAATAACACCCTTGCCCAATTCTCCTGATTTTACCCACGGAATAGAACCACCATAATATGCATCATTCTTTCTGTTAGGCGTTCCTCCGCTGGTGGTTTCACAGATTTCGCCTAATTTATATGTTGGGTAATTTGCCATTGATTGAAAAATGTCTAAATCTTAAATAACTTATCAGATTGGGACAATGTCAAAACAACATACGGTGACACATCCATATTAGACGGCAACTTGTCTTTCAGCATTGTCATTACATATTGGCAGTTGCTTTCTTCGACAACTTTTGCAAACAATGAAGATATTTGGTTTGAATGAACCGATTCCATCTGGTCTTGCAGAATAAAATGCAGACATTTAATATCCAATGAATCGGCATATTGCACATATGAAAGGTCAAATGATGCCATTTGTCCCTTTTTCTTTCCTGTTCCAGGATTTGAACTGATGGTGTCAATTATGAGTGTCAATGCTCTATCGTTATATTTATCAACAAGGATGAAATCCTCGTCATATAATTCTTTGGATATTTTTGTGAAGAATGTATTAAAATGCTTTACCCTATTGGTAATAAATTCTTTCTGATTACTTATGCCTTTGTTGATTTCATTTAATTCTTCTTCATATTGCATTAACCGACGTTCGGAATCTTCGAGTAATCGTTTTTGTTCCTCATAATTGCCTTTGCGTTCATATTCGATATTTAATTGGCGAATAATCTCTTCTAAGCCTTCCAGCACTCCTAATGATTTTAGCTTGTTGGAAAGGTCTTTATCTTTCTCTAACAAAACATTTAATTGTATCTTATAGTTATTGATTTCAGACAATAACTCATCCAAATTGTTTGTAAGGAATTTTATTTTGTTGTCAATCATCTGGTTGTGGAAGTGCAAAGTGTCCTCAAATGATTTTTGAAGATTGGGAATAATGGCTTTTGCTTCCTCATAAACAACTTTGATGGCTTCGGTGTCTATGTTTGCTTGCTTTGAATTTAATGCGTTGACGTTTTCATTGATCAAGTCCCGTCTAAACTCAAGCCTTGATATAATGGCCGATATTTGACTCTCCTTGAATTTTAAGTTGTTTAACTCTTCTATGTCTTTATTATAATTGTCATTGAGTTGAAAATCATTCTTTTTATTTTCCAACTCTTTAATGGAAGATTCAATGACAGATAAGGCTTGTGAAATCTTAGCCATATCAGTTGATTTGTGCATTTTTGTTTGAAAGTTTTCTTCTGTTTTTTTCAAACTGTATAATTGTTGCTTTCTTCCTGATTCAGAAAAATCAACACCTAACCAAAACAAGAATAACGATTCGTATTCCTCAAAATTGGTATTTTGGTGTAGTACCTTTATGGTATTAACCAAACGGTTTTTCTCGTATCTAATGTTTTTGGAAATAAGTTGTCGGAATGTTGGTTTTTCTGCACAATTGCCAAACAATAAGTGCTTAAGCGTTTGCTCGAAATTTTTTGTGTAATTTTCTCCATTGATTCTTCTTACTGATTGTTTCTTTGAAAGAAAATTTCTTTCAATTACGATTTCTTCAGATGCATTGTCGAGTTCTGGAACTAATACTAATTTGATAATAATATCGTTAGTTGTTAGGAAATGTTCTATTTCAACATTGGTGTTGCCAAATTCCGTATCTGTATAGATGTTTTTGCCATCGCCGCACAGGCAAAAATCGACAAGGCGGAACACTGTGGTTTTACCAACGTTGTTTCCTGACTCTGTTTTGTTTGCAGAAGATGTCTCATCGAGAATCAAGTTAACTCCTTTATGGAAGTTAATTTCTCGAATTACTGTGTTTGTAGTGTTGTTTATTATTGAAAGGCTTTTTAAAAACATTTTATCAATCCCTTTTCATTATAATTAATAGTTCCTAATAAGTAGAGCCAATCTAATGACAATGTGTACAAATTGATAGAAACCTTGTGCTCTTTATTCAAAGTCTCAAACACATCCATATAACTAAAAGCAACGTTTTTTTGTTGTTTTAGTATATTCAAAATCAGTCCACCTATATAGTAAATCTGATTTTGTGGATTTGTATCAACATCTACTATCATATAATGGGCTTTTCTAAAACTTTACATTCAATAAATGCATCAACAACAACAATCTGAACAGCCAAAAACAATTCAGATTCATCCAATTGAGTATTACCTACAAGAGTGCATACATTTTCAACAACCTCGTCAAAAATATCATCCGCCTTTGCCCTTATAGATTCAATACTTCCATCTGTATTTTTCCCTTTTGCCTCCAAATACAAATGTCTTATTCTATTGAGTACGACATTCTTTTTTATCGTGCCAAACTCTTCTAACTCATCATACAGATTATGCAATCCATAAGTATAAATTTTATACTCTTCAACTATGTATTTGTTCTTTTTAAGACAGTTATATTCTATTTTTTCTGAAATGTCGTATGGAATTACGTCGCTTGAAGCGACATTCATCAGGTTGTTTGCAGCAATTGAATTCACTATTTGCTGAAAATAGTTTGGAAGACTCCCATTTATGCTATTCAGAATCTTTTCCTGATGGTTTTTCTTCCATTTTTTCAGTAATTCAACTGTATATATAGCTGGGTTATTGTCAATCATATCGTGACATTTGTGGCACAACAATATCAAATTGTCGAAACTACGTCTTTCATCATCCGTTTGATTTGGGTTGTATCTTGGTCCGTTGGAACTTGCCGCCTCTATGTGACATATTTGGTCATCTTTAGCGTTGTCATCAGGATATACCAATTTATTAGAACAAGACGGATTCGCACACTCATTTCCCGATAGTGCGTACAATTGTTTAATGTCTCTATCAAAATATTCTCTTGCTTTAGCCATCTCTTCTAATTTTTTGCAAAAATACAACAATTTATGCCACTAACACTTCATTCAACTCCTCAATTATCGTTATCATCATTCTCCTGTTTGCGAATAATCCTATCCAGCTGGTTTTGCAAATCTTCCCTGCTTGGCAAATAAAGTTGGTATTTTGCTGCAAATAGTTGGTTCGAAATGCCATCCATTGCATATTGCATTGTGAGTTTGTCAGCATCTGCTCCAAGCACAATGCCGATTGGTGGATTGTCACCTTCAACATTCATTTCTGATTTATAATAGTTGATATAAAGATTCATCTGTCCAATATCTTCGTGTTGGATAGTGCCTCGTTTCAAATCAATGAGCACAAAGCATTTTAAAATTCGATGATAAAACACCAAATCCACATAATAATGTCTTCCTGCCAAACTTATCCGTTGCTGACGACCAATAAAGGCGAATCCTTTGCCTAATTCAAGCAAAAACATTTCAAATTGTTGCAATAGACCGTCTTCTAAATCTTTCTCCGAATAGTTGGTTGTTTCCGGCAATCCAACAAAATCAAAGACGTACGGATCACGAAGAATATCTTCCGGTTTTTGAACTTGCTGTCCCTCTTCTGCCAATTTCAGCACTTGCTCCTTGTCTTTGCTTAATGCCAATCTGTGGAAGAGCATACTTTGCATTTGCCTTTTCAATTCGCGAACACTCCAGCCTTCAATTTCGCACTGCTTTACATAGAAACTGATTTCCAACGGATCGTCTTTCTTCAAGATTTCAAAATAATGGCTCCACGTCAAAAGGTGAGACACTGTCTCACTTTTTTGAAATGCGATATAGAATTTTCTGATATACAGCAAGTTGCTTTTGCTGAATCCTTTCCCGTAATGTGCTGTTAAGTCTCGAGATAATCTATTGATAAGGTCTGAACCATATTCTGCACGCTCATTGCCTTTCTGCTCATATTCCACTATATATTTGCCAATGTTCCAGTAGGTTTGAACCATAGTAGTGTTTATGGCAGAAGCCATTTGCTTGCGTCCAACATTCAAAAGATCACCGATTTCGGCAATCAATTTGTTATAATTTGCACTTTGAGTTATTTTATTATCCTTATTTTCCATGATATATGTTATGCTACTAATTCTTCGTTCAATTCTTCAATAATATTCATCATCTCGTTGCCAAATAGCTGATACATTTTGCCTCGACCGCCTTGGGCGTCGAAGGGAGTATAGTCTAAATCTTCTATATCAAGATGATAGCTGTTCATAATGTGATCTTTGATCATTCTCAGCCATTCTATCTGCTCGGGTGTGAAACGGTTGCGGTTGCCGGTATGCTGACGGAATAACCACATATTGAAATTATGTTCAATTGTATTGTTGAACGCTTCAAGGTTTTTGTCAATGCCGCATGCATGGCGTACTAATGAGACCAATGCGTTAAGTTCTGTTATCGGACGGTTGGCTTTAGCTTTTTCAACTGTGCAATAAGCATCCCAGACATACATTGGAGCCAGCATAGGTTTGTCCTGCTTCAGTTTCTCAAGCAATTCCTGCACCATCTGCAATGTGAGTTTGCGACGGTTGTATGGTTGGTTGTAAAAGATACTCAATGCCAAAATTTCGTTTTTGTGTTGTTCAAGATATTGAGTGAAGTCATGTATTGTCTCTTTCGCTTTTTCAAGAGTGAAACGGTTGAATTCACTTAATATCACAGTGTCGAGATTGATGGTGTCTATTTTTTGGTCGTGCAGGTTTCGCACAGTCACAATGTATTCGTTCAATTCTCCATTGAATGTACTTATTGCAGTTTCAATCAGACGTTTCTGAGCCTCTTCACGTATCTTTTTTTCAATTGCTGGAGTCCTCTTTATCAGCGGAATGCTCTGTATTTCTGGTTGGGCAGCGTCTTCAATATTGTCAGGATCGAACGCGGCCAGCAATTCGGCACTCATTTGCCCTAAAGATTTTCCTTTGGATAGAGTCGCAATATGTTCTTTCTCTTTTTCTGTTATTTCTTTGTTTAGACGAATAAGTCGGTTTGCCAAAGATGTGAACAAATCTTCATCCGCGACACCCATTGTGATAGCTCCTAATAAATCTTTCAGCGGAACGGTTGGTTTGCGTTCTAATGGGCGACTTTCAGTTTTCTTGGTTTGGGTTACACCTACGGCATCCACAATCACAAAGTGTGTTTTGGCATGAGCCGTGCGGCTTACCAATTGCAAAGAGTCTGGATTGATGGTCCTGGTTCCGCGTCCTTTCATCTGTTCAAAATAGTTGGCACTACGCACATCACGCATAAACAAAAGCACTTCGAGAGCTTTGACGTCAGTTCCAGTGGCAATCATATCTACAGTTACGGCTATGCGTGGATAATACTGATTACGAAATCTGTTAAGCACAGACTTCGGATCTTCGTCAATCTTGTATGTCACTTTTTTACAGAAATCGTTACCTTCGTTGAACTCTTCACGTACAATCTTGATGATGTCGTCTGCATGACTGTCAGTTTTAGCAAAGATAAGCGTTTTAGGCACTTCGTATTGACCATTTTCGTCGTAGCGATCAGGGTAAATCTCTTCCATCAGAGCTTTACGGAATTGACGGATAACAGTGCGTATTTGGCTTGGATTCACTACAGAACGGTCAAGATCATTTTTGTTGTATTCTGTATCTTCGTCTACCTGTTGCCAACGAGTTTTGCGGGTCTCTTTATCACGGTAGTCGATATGCCAACCCGCCTTAATAAGTCCACCGTTTTTTGAAATCTCAGTTTCTATGGTATAGACATCATATGGCACGTTGACTCCATCAACTATAGATTGCTCATAAGAGTATTCACTAACCACATTCTCGTTGAAAAAGCCGAAAGTGCGTTTGTCTGGAGTGGCGGTTAAACCGATCAAAAAAGCATCGAAATAGTCCAACACCTGTTTCCAGAGATTGTAAATGCTTCGATGACATTCGTCAATCACAATAAAATCAAACTGCTCGATTGGCACTTTGTCTGTATATTCAACAGGCATGGCTTTGTGTTCCTTTAACTTCTTCTGCAACCATGTTGATTCGTCAGGATTATCGTCCTCAGCAGAAATGTCCAGCTCTTCGCCTTTTAGAATAGAATATAACCTTTGAATAGTAGAAATGCAAACTTGGCTATCGTTGGCAATATGGCTCGATGAGAGACGTTGCACATTGTAAAGCTCAGTGAACTTTCGGTTGTCATCGTTCGGACGATAGTTCATAAACTCTTGTTCGGCTTGTTCTCCCAAATTGCGTGTGTCCACAAGAAATAGAATGCGTTTGGCTTTGGCATATTTCAGTAGACGATATATGAACGTAATGGTCGTGAATGTCTTTCCTGCACCCGTTGCCATTTGAATCAGTGCTCGCGGACGGTTGTTGCGAAAAGAATCTTCTAGATTTGTCACTGCTTTAATTTGAGCAGGACGCAATCCTGTAGGGTTCAGTGCAGGGAATTCCTGCAGTCGGCTTCTAAGACTTTTGCCATTACGAATCCATTCGGCAATGGTTTCCGGCTTATGAAAAGCGAAAACAGTACGATAGCGAGGCTTTGGGTCGCTATAATCGGTAAAATGAGTCAACGAACCTGTCGTTTCGTATATATAGATAAGTGGTTCGTTGTTCAAATATTTCAATTTTGCGTTGGCATATCGAACTGATTGTTCTTCTACTACAGTAATATTGACAGCTTCCTCTTCTCGTTTTGCCTCGATAATGCCGACTGGCTTACGATTGACGAACAACACATAGTCTGCTGGTCCTGCATCTGTTTGGTATTCCCGGACAGCAACACCGATTCCAGCCGAGAAGTCTATTTTACTTTTCGACTGAACCTTCCAACCTGCCTGTTCAAGCAGACTGTCGATTTTATCACGTGCTAACTGTTCTGGGTTCTGGTTCATTTATGATTGATAAAATATTTTGTTCTTTATATAAAGAAACTTTAATCATCTGCAAATATACGATGTTTCGACAAAAATAGAAAAGACCTGGATATATTAAGATATTCGTTGTTCGTAATATTCTATTTTTTATTTGGGTTCGATTTGATCTTTCAAAACCCATTCAGCCCCACCTTTTTCAAGATGAGGCTGATTCGTTATAGTTGGTTTTGACGACAGATTTTCTTTATATAATCTGTTGGTTAATCATCTGTTTCGCAATAGTATACAGTGACTTCGATCTCTGCGTCTTTGCCATCCATCTCACCGTCTTCCACAATGATACGTCCTTCATATCCTGTGCTTGTGACGAATGAATAGTCGTATCCTTTCTTCAATGTCTCGATCTCTGCTTCGTGCTCATTCTCGGAAACAATGTCGTTTTTGGCTTTGCTAGCGGTCACGAATTTAGTTCCTGTAAAGACGATTTCCACATTCTCAAGACAATCGTCGTCGTCATCTTCCGAATAGGCTTCTTGATCACAGATGGAAAGGTATGACGGCTCATCAGAATTCGGTCCTCCTAAAGTGACGGTGAAGGTCTCGTACTCATCAAGATCTTCGTCTTCTTCATCTTCGTCGCACTCGCTTTCCTCGTCGTCATCACAATCACATTCTTCCTCATCCTCGTCTTCATCGTCGTCGCCTCCCATCCAAGCTGATTCCACAGTGTCGATGAAGTCGGATTCCTCTTCGTCTAGTTCATCCGCACCTGCAATCTCTCGCATCTGCTGCAGGATTGTGGCAAGTGCTTCTCCCGACAAATACTCTCCAAAAAGTTCGACTGTCTCGTTAAGTATATTCTCGTTTTCATCAATTACCTCAGACGCATATTCAAACACTCCTTCTGGATCAAGATCGTCATAGCCAAACAATTCCAATGCGTTGCCTATATGCTCGATCGCCACTTCCTGCTCCTCTTCTGAAAACTCGCCATCTACAATTGCGGCGGCAGTGAAAAGTAGTCCGAGACGGTGCGGAAACGGATAATCTCCCATTCTTTCGTTCATCTCCTCCCATGTCTCCTCGTCCATGTTTGCGAACTCTTCATTAAGATCGGTCAATACAGACTCGTCATCGTCCAACCAGGAGTCTTCGTTGCCTTCCACCTCTTCCGCATCACGAATGATCCATGTGTCGCCATGATTATACTTCTTGTTCATGATGTAGTCGTATGAGATGTAGCAGTATCCTTTGTCTCCCCATCTGTCTCCCCAAGAGTTGCGGACTATAAATACCCTGTCGACGTCTGAATAACCTACGCAGAGCATTGCGTGGCTGCTATGTGAACCACGTGCGGCTTCTGTCGACGAGGGGTTGGGCACGAAACCTCTTTTCCTCTGATTGTCAAATGATTTGAATAGCGATATTCCGAAGATGATAGGGAATCCTTCAGCTAAAGCGCTCTTCCACGCTTGGAGTGTGGTCGGGATGATTTCTGCCTCGGTGATTTTGTGTCGGCTTGCCTCTTCAAAAGCTTCTTTGCTTGGTTTGGCAAACACTACAGATTTTTGCTCGGAATATGGCCATGTGTATTCAGAACAGGCTCCCGTCTCCTCCAAAAGAGAGACCGCATCGGAAATGGCAGAACCGGAATCTTTTTTCTCGTTGCCATGTTTTGCACGGGCACCGTAGTAGATGAACAGGCGGCTTACGTCGTAGTCGTCCTCCAACCCTTGGTTCTTTTTCACGAGATATTCGTAAGCACCGGCGACGGCATTGGCAGTACAGCTGCCTACTTGACCTTGGTCTTCGACTCTGGTCATGTAGGGACGCAAATCGACCTTTTTAGGAAGTTGGCTCGCACTATATCGTGTGGAACGGAAGTTTTTTACACTTGCGTTTGGGGCACTATAGATGTAACCCGAAATTTCGCGCGTTTTGCCATCAGCGCGTTTGATTTTAAAGTCAGACATGTAGTTTAAGTTTTATATTAAATTCTTTTGTTTTTTCAAAAATGATCATCGGTATACAAGTGTGTGGTTTTCGCATCTTTGTAAAATAAGGATGACCATTGTACGTTTAATCAACGGAAAATTATATAAAAGTTTTTTTATACACAAACGATAATTGAATTTTTCGTTTGGAAAAACGGTGGGGGATAATGGCCCCGCACATACTACGCATCCCCTCACATCCCTCGCATGCTCCGCATCCCCGCACATACTCCGCATTCCCGCACATACTCCGCATCTCCCCG
>DGHQ01000006.1 GCA_002392915.1 Bacteroidales bacterium UBA3844
GACTTTGCAAATCTAAGGTTTGCAATAAGAACTTATTTACAAATATGGGAATCCGATATTAATTCCCTCTTTACTAATACGGAAACGACACAATGACAAAGAGAACAATTTGGCTGGTAATATTATTGTTTATCACCAATATATGCTCCTTTTCATCCAACAAATTAGACTGGAGCAGCACAAAGTACAAAGACGTTGACGAATGGATCAAATTCGGGAAAAAACATCTCCGTCGCACATATAGAAACGGTGGTGTTGGTCCGTACGCTTTTGATTGTTCTGGATTTACAATGTACATGTACAAAGAGCTGGGATATGCACTTCCCCACTCGTCAAGCGCACAGTCTGACCATGGCGAGAAAATCAAGGCAACACATGTGCAGCCAGGAGATTTGGTGTTCTATGCTGGCTCAAAAGGAAGTAAAATCGGCCATGTCGGAATTGTGATTGAAACGACTGATGACGATTTCTCGTTTATCCATGCGTCGCTCAAACAAGGTATCTGCATCGACAAATCTACTCATCCTTATTATAAGTCTCGCTACAAAACAGCAAGACGAATCTTTGATATGACTGCTGACAATTCAAAGAGAAGGCATGAGAAAGAGAAGGAGACGGAGGAAATCCAACCGACTCCTCAGCCACAAGAAGAGGAACTTGAATTGCCAGGTCAAACAACAGATGATGCATATAATCAACCTGTTGACAATTCCGTCGACAAAAGAAATTCCGTCGACAAGAATAAAAAAACTACTCCAAAGAAAAAAGAGAGCAGAAGAGAGCGTAGAAAGAGAGAGAAGGCTGAAAAACAGCGTCTTGAAAAAGAGAAAGCGGAAAAACAACGATTAGAGAGAGAAAAAGCAGAGAAAAAGAAGCAGGAGAATGCTCGTCAGAACACGAAAAAGGATGTGGAGAAAGATAGCCAGAAAATCTCCCCTAAAAATGATGAACAACCTGCTATCACGAAGAAGACTCACGTTGTGGAGAAGGGTGAGACGATGTACAGGATTTCAAAAATGGCTGGTCTGACAGTAGATGAATTGAAGGAGATAAACGGTCTGACATCCAACGATTTGAAGATCGGACAGGTGCTGATAATCGAAAAATAACAAAGATTTTTCTGCTCTAAAATTAAAATCTGTAATTTTACACCTAATCTTCTTCAAAAAATATTCGAACATGAAAAGACACATTATTTTGGTCATTGGGTTATTTATTGGTTATGCCCTATTCGCTCAACCATTGGACAAAAGTGAAGCGGAATCGGTAAAAAAACAAGTTGTTTCAGAATGGAAGTCGCAAATGTCTTCTCTTTACGATGACGCTTATAAAGAGCATATCATAAGACGTGACGGACTGAATCTGCCATTAGGATACATCATCAGAGGTGCTGAACCTGCCGGTGGCCGAAGTCTTTGGATATCCATGCATGGAGGAGGAAATGCTCCAAAAGAGACAAATGACGAGCAGTGGATGAACCAAATATATCTTTATGAACCACAGGGTATATATGTCGCGCCAAGAGCTCCATGGGATGATTGGGACATGTGGTTCAAAGCTCCAATCGATTCCCTGTTTCAGGATTTGATAACCATGATGATAGTAAAAGAGAATATTAATCCAGACAAAGTATATATTTTGGGTTATTCTGCCGGTGGCGACGGCGTTTGGCGATTGGCTCCGCGTCTTGCCGACCATTGGGCAGCAGCCTCCATGATGGCAGGTCATCCTGGCGACGTTGGGCTTAAAAATTTGGTCAATACACCTTTTTCCATTTGGGTTGGCGCACTCGACTCAGCATACGACCGAAACAAGGAAGTTAAGAAAAGAGGTGATGAAATGGACGCTCTAAGCAACGCTGTTCCTGGAAAATATATCCACCAAACTAATATTGTGGCTGGAAAAGGACATTGGATGGATCAGGCGGATACCGCAGCTATCAGTTGGATGAGCCGTTTTACACGTGATCCACATCCAAAACAGATAATCTGGACACAGGAAGAGTGCTTACGAAACGCATTTTATTGGGTGTCTCTACCCTCTTCTGTAAAACCAGTACGAGGAAACACTTTTGATGCGAAAATCGACGGAAATACCATCATAATAGACAAGATGGATTATGATGAAATCACAATATGGCTGGATGATGATATGTTAGACTTGTCGCAGCCGGTCACCATCCAATACGACGGCAGAACTTTGTTCAAGCAAAAAGTTGAAAGGACAAAAGCAAGTATGGAGCAATCTATATACGAAAGAAAAGATCCATCGTTCTGTTTTCCTGCCAATGTGACTGTTTCAAAATATGGGAACGCTTCTGTAAAAGAAGTAGACAATTCTCTATTGTGGAGTGATGACATTCAGCGAATAGAAGTTTATGATTTGCTTGGACGTTCAATCTTCACAACCACAAAACGTGATGAATATCTGCAATTTGCAGAAAACTTGAATCAGTTTCATGTCGTAAAGATATACACTGGCACAATCAGTAAGGTGGAAACGAGAAAGTAGAATGCAGAATTCTAAATTATAAATGCTGAATTAAGTGAACGAAATGAGGAGATGTTAAAAGCAAATGTTCTAACATCTCCATTCCAAAGTGTGCATTTAAGTTGAGGATTGTTAAGGGCGGAACGCCCTAACCTCTCCCCAAGTGCGAGCCGAAGGCGAGCTCATATAAATAGAAGTCTACGACTTTTTATGAGAAAAGAGATAGAAATCAATCATTATATGGAATAATATTCATTTTTGACCACTCGTTTGGGCTCACGCAATATAAGATGAGTTCATAACAAATCTCATAAAAAATCATTTATAATAGATTTTAAAATAATCCTTTTAAATTGTCTTGCTTTGTAAATACTTTCGCTTCTTCTACCATATACATGGCTTTACAAATAGGACATAATAAATAATACTCAAAATGATATGCTTTGTTTTTTTTGATGCTTTTGTAAGATGTTGTTTTCTTTATTACAGGCGTCAAACATTTTTTACATAAATCACCCTCTTTTAAAACTTTTTGTGGTGCTTTTTTTTCTGGTTCATATCCTTCATCAACACACAGACTCTCATTATCTGCGTATGAACTTTTTGCCAATATATCACACCTCTCATTCTCTGGATGTCCATCATGACCTTTTATCCAATTGAAAGTGACATTGTGTTTTTCTAGCATATCGCATAATCTTTTCCATAAATCAATATTTTGTACTTGTGCTCCCGTGCTAGTTTTCCATCCTTTTCTAACCCAAGACTCTATCCATTTATCATTCACTGCTTTAACTACATAATTGGAATCCGTATAAACATGTACATTTGATTTTGTTTTTAGCATTTCCAATCCACAGACAACTCCCATAATTTCCATACGGTTATTTGTTGTCAATGAAAATCCTCGAAAAAATTCTTTACTTATTCCATTATATCTAAGAATTATACCATATCCTCCAGGACCTGGATTTGGATCGGCAGAACCATCTGAAAATAATTCAATATTTGGGGTCGTATATCTCCAATCTTCCATAACAAATTCAATATTATGTTTTTAACAAATTTATCATCATGAAATTTCAATGATTCTCATGAAAATTCATATGTATATATACATTATTAAGATATTTAAGTTTTGATACTTAAATTCGCTAAAAAGGGGTTAAATTACAACTGCTCGTTCTTTCGAACTCGCAGATGTGTTGGGGTTAGGGCGTTCCGCCCTTAACAATCCTCAACTTAATAGCCCAATATTTTAATAAAATAAAACAGCTTCTAGTACTTGTTATGTTTTATTTGTACAAAATTAATACATGTTTGGATTATTTCAAACAAGGCTTGTTTGATAGTCAACATAAAAATTTTTAGTATAATTCATTTTCCCATACATAAAAATTTTATATTTGTCATGTTATTGAAATTAATGTGAAACTAATTTAGAATGAAGATGAAAAATTTATCACTACTATTTCTCATCAGTGCTGCATTTACATCGAATGGCATTGCAGCTGACTGGAAACCAGTCAACATCAGTTCTAGTGTGTCTAATGTGCAGCCAATGACTGGTTTGGTGTTGTGGCCAGACGAAGCAGAGGATCGTTTTAAGACGTATGGCAAGAGCCACGCTTTGGAATTTTCGTATGTTGCCCCATGCAAGGTAGTGAAAGGCTGTGACGACGATGGCACTATTCAATATGACTGGAGCTATTTGGAAAACCTTCTTGACGAGATCAAGAGCCGTAACCATCAGGCTGTGCTCCGTTTCTTCTACGAGTATCCCGGTGAAAAGATGGTCGACAGCAAACCGGGCACTTCTGCTGTCCCTGCCTACATCAAAGCCAGAAGTGACTATAAGGAGACCTATAAAAAGGTGGCTGGCGACGGTGAGACTTACTATGCTGATTGGAGCAACAAAGAGCTGAAACGCTTTACTAAACAGTTTTTTACAGATTTCTCCAAGAAGTATGACACAGATCCTCGTATCGCATTTGTAGAAGTCGGTTTCGGACACTGGTCGGAATACCACATTTATGATGAGAACGGTGTGGACATCAAATTTGATGGCAATTTTCCGTCAAAAGACTACCAAAAGGAGTTTTTCCTCCACCTTTCTGATGTGATGGCGAACATCCCGTGGGCTATCAGTATCGACGCGTCTGACAGCGACTATACTCCTTTTTCTAAAGACAAGGATTTGCAGAAATTGGAGTTTGGACTATTCGACGACTCTTTCATGCATGAGGGGCACGAGAAAAAATCTGGTGATGGCTACAACGAGGAGTGCTGGAATACAATGGGCGAGAACCGTTGGAAAACAGGTGTTTGTGGCGGTGAGATAAGCTACTATGATGACAAGGATCAGGAGAAATTCACCAATCCGTCTGGTATGTACGGACATACTTGGGAGGAGCAGTCGGCAAAATATCATATCACATTCATGATTGCCAACAACAATCCGTCTGGCAAAAACTCCTACAACAATGCCACTCGTTTCAAAGAGTGCAGTATGGCTACTGGATATCATTTCGTGGTAACTGGTTGCAAGAGCGACGGTGTGCAAACTAAAATCACGGTGAAGAATACCGGCGTCGCCCCACTCTACCGTGACGCCTATTTCGCAATCGGTTCGATTCGTTCGGGAGAAACACTTCGTGGATTATTGCCAGGAGAGTCGAAAGAGATCACTGTTGATGCCGCATTGGAAAGTGACAACAACGGAAAAGCGATTTCTAACCCTGTGATTGTCAGCGACTATATTCTTGATTCTCAAACTATAGAATACGACTGCGACATCACAATCACCGACATTCATGATATCAAACAAACAAACACAAATGATGGTCAGCGATACAATCTTCATGGACAAAAAGTTTCAGATGATTATCGTGGAGTTGTGATTGTCAACGGAGAGAAGACATTAGTCAAATAACACTTCTTTGAAGCTGTTCAAATTTAATTCAAAATTTAGTTATAGAATCGAGGATTGTTAAGGGCGGAACGCCCTAACCTCCCAAAAAAATGCGAGCCGTAAGGCGAGCAAATTTAATAATAGAGGCACGATGGACGCAGTTTTACCGCTCGCCCTTTGGGCTCGCGAAAGAGAATGGGGTTAGGACGTTCCGTCCTTAACAATCCTCATTTTAGCTGCGAATGATTTTCTATAGCAAAATATTTTAGAAATAATTGAACAGATTCTTTATTTCAAATATTTATCGCAATCGCCTTTTCGGGTGATTGCGATTTCTTTTCAAAAGCGGGCAGGTTTCAAACCTGCCCCTACGCTCCTCGCCTTATTACTACCAAAATTTAAATTAAAATTTGAATAGTTTCTAAATATGCAAACCGTAGTGTCGGCATAGGAAAATTGAATTATTTTACCGTCTTTATGCAAAAAATCACTATTTTTGTCAGTATATATTTCGAAAATGACAAAAAGACTATTCATATTCCTGACATTCATATTCTGCATCATTTCTAATTCATTTGCAGGCTATCGTACACAGACATTCAATGATGCTTACAAATCATTGCAAGTGAGAGTGCTTGGTATCGATATGAGCGAGCCTATCATTTTTTTGGATTCTGATGACAAAATTGAAATCTCGTTCGACGAGATGTCTCGCACACCTCGTGATCTTGTCTATATCGTGGAGCACTGCTCTGCCCTTTGGGAATCTTCCGAACTCGATAAGATAGACTACCTTGAAGGCTTCGACCATCAGGATGTCACCGACTATGAATATGCCCGCAACACAACTTTCGACTACACACACTACTCCGTCGTACTGCCTAACGATGATGTAAGAATGACGTTGTCTGGAAATTATGTTGTGAAGATCGCAGACAGAGAAAAACCAGACAGTGTGCTGCTGACTGCCTGTTTCAGCGTCTCTGAAAGACTTGTGGATATCGGTGCTGAGGTCAAGTCCAACACCATGTACGGAATCAACACCAAATATCAGCAGGTGAATTTAGAATTGGGATTTGATAAACTCGGAGTCACTCCTAGCGACCGTGAACTTATCGCTATCGTCCGTCAGAATGTCCGTTGGGATAATGCGGCATACCTGAACATTCCTAATTTCACTCGTGCCAACACGCTGATCTGGGAAAATGATGAAAAACTATTGTTTGATGCTGGAAATGAATGGCAGAGAATTGATTTTTCCGACAAAATAAATTTTAGCGGTGATATAAGAAGAATACAATACCACCGTCCATATTATCATGTTGATGTATTGCCTGGGTTCTACCCTACCAAACCAGACTACGAATGGTTTGAGGATCAGGATGGCCGATACAGAATCCATGGACAGAACATCACGTCGTACTATGACATCGACTATTCCGTCGTCCATTTTTCATACAAGGCCGATTGGGAATGGCCGGATGGGCTTGTGTTTGTGGCTGGAGATTTCAACCAAGGTTTTCTTGACGAACACAATCTGATGAAGTGGAACAACGAAAGGAAACAGTATGAGCTTGACATCGTCCTAAAGAATGGCGGATACAATTTCCAGTATGTTTTCCTTCCAAACGGAGAACGCAAAGCAAGTCCAGACAGACTGACAATCAGCCACTGGCAGACAGAGAATGAATATTACATCTACGTCTACTACAAACGACTTGGCGAGAGATATTATAGATTAATCGGATCAAAGAAAATCAAGAACAAATAAGATGGCAGCAAAGGTGAATCCAAATGTAGAGAAGATGACATCGTTCATCGTAATGGATGTGTTGGAGCGAGCAAAAGAGCTTCAGGAAAAAGGTGTTGACGTGATTCATTTAGAGGTAGGTGAACCAGATTTTGAGCCTTCCGATGAAGTTGTGGTGGCTGGAATAAAAGCCTTTGCAGATGGCGAGACTCACTACACCCACTCGCTTGGTGATGTAGAGCTAAGACGTGAGATTGCCAAGTTCTACAATAGTGAATACGGTGTTTCGGTAGACGAGGATATGATAGTTGTAACGTCAGGATCCTCACCAGCTATACTTATGGCACTCCAGCTTCTTTGTGAACCTGGAAGTGAGGTGATCATGACCAATCCAGGCTATGCCTGCTACAAGAATTTCACGTTGGCTGCCAATGCTGTGCCTGTGCCAATCACAGTGAAAGCCGAAGACGGTTTCCAATATCCGATTGAGGCGTTGAAAGCGGCAATCACACCAAAGACACGCGCAATCTTTGTCAATTCGCCGATGAATCCAGCCGGCACCCTCGTCTCCAAAGAGACATACGCGGAGATCGCCAAACTTGGCATTCCGATCATCTCCGACGAAATCTACCACGGCCTTGTCTACAACGGCACTCCAGTGAGTGTGCTTGAAGTGACTGACAATGCATTTGTGCTGAATGGATTTTCAAAGAGATATGCGATGACGGGATTGCGTCTAGGATACATGATTGCACCTAAGAAATACATGAAATACATCCAGACAATGCAGCAAAACCTTGCCATCTGTGCGCCGAGCATGTCGCAGAAAGCAGGAATAGCAGCGTTGAGATATGGAGAGGAAGATGTGAAGAAGCGACTTGAGATCTACAATGAACGCCGAGTATATATGATCGACCGTCTACGCAAGATGGGATTCGTGATAGAGACAGAGCCACAGGGAGCATTCTACATTTTCGCCAACGCCAAGAAATTCACCAACGACTGCTACAAATTTGCATTCGACGTGCTAGAGAACGCCCACGTCGGCATCACACCAGGAGTAGATTTCGGAACGAACGGCGAAGGATATGTGAGATTGTCGTATGCCAATTCGCTTGATAACATCAAAGAGGCATTGGACAGAATCGAAAAGTATTTGAAAAAATGCTAAATTATAAATGCGGAATGCTAAATGAAATGCGGAATTATAAGCATCTCCGCGTCTGGAAGACGCTATATCAGTAGCCGTATGCACCGAACGCAGTGGTGCCTGCGGATGAGAGAACATGGCAATGGGTATCTCCGCGTCTGTAAGACGCTATCTCAGTAGCCGCATGCACCGAACGCAGTGGTGCTTGCGGATGAGAGAACGAGACATGAGTCCCCGCGTCTGGAAGACGCTATCTCAGTAACCGCATGCACCGAACGCAGTGGTGCATGCGGATAAGAGATGAATACGATGATTTTTGTGAAAAAATCTTAAAAAATTGCTCATTTTAGGCAAAAAGTGTTAAAAACATAACTATAAAACATATTTTTAGGCGATTTTGTTAGGATAGTTGAAAAAAGGGGTTACATTTGCACCCGGATTTAATAAATACAACTAAACGTTATGGTACTTAACAAGAACATAAACGCTATTGCATTTTTTGGTTTAATTGGACTTACAACATTGTCAAACGTGGACTTCTCTGGTACAGAACAGTTGATGCTGGGACAGAAAGTCGAAACAGAGATTATGAAAAAGGATGATCAACAGAAGACGATTGTTACATTCTGGGCATCATACGATGCGGAATCAGTTAAGAATTGTCAGCGTGTTATAAAGGAGAGTAAAGATGAGAAAATAATCCTCGTTTCACTTGATGATTATCAGTCAATTTACGAAGATGCTCTAACTAAAATCGATGCCAACAACGTAGCAGCTAAAAGCTTGCGGGTCGATAAAGACAGCAAAGTATTGGCAGATTTTAAGTTTAACGGAGAATTCAAGAGTTTCTTGATCGACGAAAACGGTTATCTGTTAGAGATTAACTGATTAAAAGACGGTGTGATTGCACCGTCTTTTTTCTTTTCCCCCTCTATCCTACCCTAAATATATAGATACATTTGATAAATCCTTGATTTTGTCAATTCTGATATGCAAAAAATCAAATTATTTTGACGTAATAGAGAAAAAGTATTTATATTTGTAGAAAATATACAATAACTTGAAAAGAATTGAATTATGAATAAGATAAAATATGCACTTGTATTTTTCGCTGGTCTTTTGATGTTTTCATGTTCGGAAAGCGACGAAGCTGTTCTTTACGACAACTACGATTTCATAAGCATCAAGGGCGATTCTGTAATTTCCAGTGATGGTCTGCAAATGGTGGCTTCTACTGTTGATATCACATCAGATTCATTAGGTACATATTCTACAATCAATTCGCAGGTGACTGTTGGTAATAATGTGTTCGATGTAACTCTGTATATGGAGGGAGCAAATTCAGGTCTCCACAAATATAAATTGGAATCTGGAGAACCATTGACTTCTGTTGGATATGTGAAGTACCGCTCAATGCAGACAGACAGTTCATTCGTCACTAGCAGATATGCGATTACATCATCAGCTATCGATTGGAAGGATGTTGATAATAAGACGGTCTTGTTTGACGTTCTTTGCAATGGTAGAAAGATGCTTAATGATTCTACATTATCAAAAGCCTCGCTGACTATTGATGGAAAAATCAGAGCAATCAAGCAGTAAAACTTTTATATCTTGCGAAATAAATAGGCTTCAAAAAAGGGGCCTATTTTTTTATGAAAAATTCGAAAAATAGAAACCTTTATGTATTTTCGTTTAGAATTTCTTTCCATTATAGAAGTGTAATAGAATAATTTTATTTTATTTCCAAATCTATATACACAGGCAAATGGTCGCTAAATCCGTTGGTGGTACAATCACCTTTGAATGATCTTTTCGGTGCGATGCCGGTCTTATCCTTCTCCAACAAGAAATCCCAGAATCCGATTTGCGCACCGTCTTTCGTGACTTCCAATTGTTTTCCATCCAATAGACTTCCTGATACTATCACATGATCCAACACTCCCCAATGTCCCTGAAACTTGTGTGTGCCGATATCATCACGTCCATTATATTTTGTCATCAGATTGTAGAGTTTTTTACCTTCGTATGGTGCCGACAAATCAATTTCTGCTCCGAGTGTCTTATTCAAACTCTTATTGTCAAAATAGTCGTTGAAATCTCCGACAATAACGATGTTTGATTCAATTTGCGATGCGAATAGGCTGTCAATTTTATGTCGAACAGCATTCGCGGCTTCAATTCGTTTGAATTCGGATTCCACTTCCCCACCATACCTTGATGGCCAGTGATTGACAAACACAGATAATGTGTCTCCACTCGGTAATACTCCCGTGGTAAACAGTATATCTCGCGTCGGACGGGAATTCTCAAAATGTAGTTTTATATATTCAGTTTTTAGCGGTGTGAATTTCTCCGGTTGGTATAATAGAGCAACGTCTACTCCACGTTGGTCTTCACTTTCTTTATGAAGAAACGAATATCCAGCTTTTTTCAACTGTGTGTTCTGAGTCAGATCGCGTAACACTCTATCATTTTCAATTTCAAGCAGGCAGACAATTCCCACGTCGCCCCACTCTCCACATCGAGCTATCACACTTGCTGTGCGATGAAGTTTACCAAAATATTTGGATTTTGTCCAATGTTTGGCACTGAATTCTGTATACTCATAATCCTCTTTACCGTCATCATGCTCGTAATCGAACAAATTCTCACAATTATACGACATGATTCGCAAACATTGAGTGCTGTCGTAAGCAGACAATGGAAGTGACTTAAACAATAATGTTATCAATAAAACACGAAATTTCATTCAGTCTGTTTTGAATTATTAATCAGTATTCGAATGCTCCAGCATCAGGAAACTCGTCGTCGACGCGATTTTTTCCAAAAATATCTGTCGCACATTCTGGATACAACTTCAATATCGCATCTGATCCTATGGTACGGAAGGAGCTTAAAGAGTCTGTCTTGAAATCAACAAAAAAATCATCTATGGATTTATTTGGATCTGAATGATAAAATTCTTCTTCAATATTCCATTTGTTGCCGTAATTACGTTCTCCAGCCAAAGAATCTTTCTGACTTATAGCACAACAAGCTATATCAAGACGGAATGTGTTTCCATTCAAGCTATCTTTCAAATTGTGGGCAACATTGTCGATAACGCTGCTTTTTGATCCGCTGATGACGGAATTGTTTAATTCTACTGATAATGAATCTTTTTTATTCAAATAAAGTGCTGGATTTTTTCCGGATAGTCCAAAAGTCAAATATGAAGCTATTGTGCAGTGGTTAAACAGATATTTGCCGTCTGTGAGATAAACATTATAATATCCTCCATTTGCAAAAAGTGTGTTGTAGGCATAAATCTGAGACGCTTCAGAAACAAGAGTTCCTCGTTTTGCATTGTAAATCTGTGAATTACCTACAATAACTTTTCTATCTACAAATGCGGAATCAACCACCAAACACTGATAGGCTCCGATAATATTTGTTGAAATTATCTTGCAATCTCCTGATTTCTGCGACAACCACACTCCTTTCCAGTTGCCTGGCGCAAGATAATATTTAGTGTCCCTAAATAAATAATCTCCACGGAAATATCTCATTTCAATTTGATTGTCCACTTTGCCGTTACAGTTTAATATACCATCTACATACAGACTTGCACCATTATGGAAATATAGTCTTACTCCGGCGTCTATATTAAGTGTCGCTCCCTCCTCTACTTTCAATGTGTCTTTTACTAAATATGGCTGTGTGCCTGAAAGTGTAGTGTCGGAAGTGACGACAAAATGGTCGAGAATGATCGGTGTCTCGCTGAATGCGGATAAATAAACATAATCTACATTGCCATTGTATGAAAATGATATGGAATCAAGCAGTGCAAACGGAATGTCTGATCCTCTGCTATTTCCATTAGTCTGGACAAATACATACATGCTGTCACCGTCTGCAATCTCAATATTCGTTACGTTATGCGAATTCCTTCCATTGATGTTGACCATGAAATAGTCGTATGATGAAGCGTAATTAATTGATGAGATTTTTATCTTCTCTCCTGATTTGTTGTACACTTTCAGTGTCTGGTATGGGGTTGTCAGACCTGCAAGTATGGTGTCGAAACTTACAGTATCTACTGAATATTCAAGTTTATACTGAGGATCAGTTGTGATTTCATTATCTTTGCAAGATGCAAAAACGAAAAATAATATAAATATGTAAAAGACTATTTTTTTCACTTTATAGAATATTTTAAGACGCTGTTCTGTGGCGCATTGACATCATTTTCACCACAAACTAAATAGAAAGAACCGTTAAGCACAAATGAAGATGATTTCTTACGAATCTCTCCAAAAGAACCCATTGTGCTCCACTCTTTTCCATCAAAAGACATGAACAAAGATTCTTTACCCATCTCTCCCTCTCCTCCTGCGACGTAGCATTTATCGCCAGATGAGAATCCGGATGAATAAATCAACACTTCGCAGCCTGAGTAAGCGATTCTCCATGAATCAGTAGCTATATCATACTTATATAGAGTTGTATTTTTTAAGTTTTCTTTAAGATTGTAACCGCCACCTACATACACTTCTCCGTTCAGTGTGAATGTGAAACATCCGGTCAAAGCCAATGGGAAATTATTCTTTTGTGACCAAGAGTTGTTCTGTGGATCAAAACACCATATTTCATTTGTGTATGCTTCTTTTTCCCTATATCCGCCTACGACATATCCTTTTCCGTTAGCCACAAATGATACAGATCCTGTTCTTCCAATACCAGGGAATGTTTGCATCTTTTTCCAGTTGTCTGTCGCGACTTCATAAGCGTATGTTGTTGTGTTATAACCGTTTATTGACTGATCGTAGTATCTTCCCAAAGCCACATATGCAACGTCGTCGATAACGAAACTGATTGCCATATCCAATCCTGTCGACGGGAAGTTATTCAAATGACTCCACTTGTCTGTTGTGGGATCATATTGCCATAAGTCGTTGTAGTATTTGTCCTCTCCTCTTGATGAACTTTTTCCAAGTCCATAGTATCCTTTGTCTTTCAGAGAAAAGGCGATTCCACCACTTCGCAGTCCTCCTGTAAATGGAGCGACCTGCGACCATACATTGGCAAGATTGAAATTTTTGTCAATATTAAATGATTTGGTCTGTGTATTCACATGACTCAGATAGTTTCCTATTTTATATGAGTAGTAATATTTTGTATCACGTTTCAAGCCTGGAACTATACAAATAAATGTGTCGTTCATAGCATTCACATTTTTTGCCTGAATTTCTGTGGCATGAGACATATCAATGTCCTCTGAAATCTTCAATGTTACATAATCAATACTAGACTTATCGACATCACATTCCACAACAGCTCTGATTGTGACTCCGACAACTGTGTCTGCGCCTACAATCTGGGTGTTTACATCTACATTATGTATGGCTGGTTCTGAATCATCATGACACGCTGAAAAAGCGAGCACCGTCAACAGAAACAATATATATTCACTCAATCTTTTTCTCATACCTTAAAATCTATATCCCAATCCTACTCTAAAATCAGCAAGTTTGAACTTGGTTGTGTTTAATCCTAGTTTTACTAGCAGTTTGTTGAAATTGGCAATCGCTCCAAAATCAAATGTCCAGCCTTCTGTACTATTGTCGTCAACAATAAGTAGTTCGCCATCAACTGTCTCAAACATCAATCGACGCCATGAATAGCCTCCTCCTGCATATACACATAGTTTTGGCAGGATCTTATATGTAGCTCCACCGACCAAACTTAATCTGGAAACTTCTTTATTTCCTGACAAGAATGCTTGTTTGCCATTTTCATCGAATCCGTTTTTATTAATATGGTATTCAAGAGGCTTATGAAAATTGAAATTTGTATGTGCTGTGATATATCCGCCCCACGTCTCCATATAAGCTATTGTGATACCGAATGTTGGATCACAGTATGATGTCAATCCAAACTCTCCCAAAGCATATACATGTTTGGCATCAATGTCCACCACTGAGATCGTGTCACTTGAAAGTGAATCGACGGGAGTATAATAATCGTCATCGTCATATACGGCATCTTGTGCGGATGCTGGTATGACGGATAATAATAATGTTGATATGATTAATAATATACTTTTCCTCATGCTAATAAAATATTTACAAATATAGCAAAACATTTGAATAATAAATGTATAAATGAGAAAAATGAGGCTGTACTGTTTCTAAATGTCATAATTGATTTATAGTCCAAACGGTGCTTTATCCTCAAATGTCATCTCTTTTTGTGTGTTTGGATGCTCAAATGTGATTTTTTCTGCGTGAAGCATAAGTCTGCAAACAATTGATTTGCTGCCATATAACCTGTCTCCCACAATTGGGGCATCTGCACCTTCCTTGCACGAAAGATGCACTCGTATCTGATGTGTCCTTCCTGTCTGCGGATAAACATCAATCAAAGCCTTTCCCTCTTTTTCATTCACCACCTTATAATATGTCTCTGCATATAATCCATATTCTCGACTGATCATCTGCATTGGTCTGTTGGAGACATCTGGAGCAAGAGGCAAAATGATGGTCTGCTCTTTTGTAGACGGGATTTTTTCCGTCATCGCCACATATTTTTTCTGGATTGAATGGTTTTCAAACTGTTTTTGAAGATGATGATAAGCATTGATATTCAATGCTATAACCATAATACCTGAAGTGTCTTGGTCCAGTCGGTGAACGATTTTGGGTCCGGAATAGTCACGACATATGTTTTCAGCCCAAGTTTCCACACTTGTTTGACTCTCTTTCCCTCGTACACTCAAAAGTCCTGATGGTTTTGAAATGACTAATATGTCATCGTCACGGTATAGCGTCTTGATTTCCTCATTTTCATAATCAAAATCAAGTTTGTTTTTTTTCAAATCCACTCCTTCAAGCATGAAGTTCATTATAGGCAAACATTTGGATCTGCATGCGTGATAGTATGTGCCTGAGTGTCGCACTCTTCCAGACGGAGAGTCTCCAATCCAAAACTCTGCCATGCTGATTGGTTGATAATCATTGCGATATGCATATTCAAGCAGACGTGGGGCTGCACACTCTCCTGCTCCAGACGGTGGCATTACTTCGTCGCTGAAGATATCGAGCAACGTCTTCTCATCTCCTTTGGTGTTATGAAAACGGAAGTCTCTGAAGATTCTTCGCTGAAGATTTCTAGATTTTTCTTCCCGTTGTTTTTTGAGATTATCAATCTGATTTTTCAATTGGTCGACGGGAATATTAGCAGCCAGTTTTGTTTTTTCAACCTCCTGCTTTAGTCGTTTTAGCTGGTTTTTCTGCGTCGAACTTTCATTATTCATCTTTTGGATTTCCTCAGCTGTGGCAGTCGGACGAAGTGAGTCACGCAGAATCTTCTGTTGCTTTGTAAATTCTTGATATTCAGCAAGACGTGTCTCACACTCTACCACTACGGAATTTTTATTTACCATAGCTGATTCAAGTTTCAACACATTTTCTAAATTTTTAATTTCTTTTCCTATTGCAGAAATCTCTTTTTCTCCACTTCTGTAATATGAATCTGGTGTAAGAATATCAAAAACAGGTGGCACAAAACCAGGATGCTCATTTTTACCAAACAATTGTCCGGAGAATGACAGTAGGTAACCAATTTCGCCATTCGAATTCTTCACCACTAGCACTCCAATCATCTTACCCTTTTGTAATTCCGTCTTCAACGCATCATCAGAGTCGAGATTAGTTAGAAAATCTTTGAATGCGTCAAGCACAGCGTCGGATGGAAGATACGAAAATGGATCCCCAAGCTTCTCTGGCAATGATGAAAATTGTTTTTTATGGAATGGTGAAGAGAAAAACATTAAATTACGATAAACGATATACGAAAGACGAATTATGAATTATGAATTTAAAAGAGGGAGGTCCTCATTACAAGTTCCTCCCCCCATTTATCCAAACAATCAATTATTATCACTCTTTGATGTCTACCTTCAAGCACAACTCTTCAAGCTGAGCATCATCGATAACTGATGGACAATCCATCATAGTGTCACGACCTGAATTGTTTTTAGGGAATGCGATACAGTCGCGGATAGAATCCAAACCAGCAAGCATAGACACAACACGGTCAAGACCGAAAGCCAAACCTGCGTGAGGTGGTGCTCCGTATTTGAATGCTGTCATCAAGCAGCCGAACTGATCCTGAGCCTTTTCCTGTGTAAATCCAAGAAGCTGGAACATCTTGTTCTGCAACTCTGAATCATGGATACGTACACTACCACCACCAAGCTCAACTCCGTTCATAGCCAAATCGTATGCGTTAGCGCGTACACGGCCTGGATCAGAGTCAAGATACTGAACATCCTCAAGTTTTGGACTTGTGAATGGGTGATGCATAGCGTAGAAACGCTGATCTTCTTCGTTCCACTCGAACAATGGGAAGTCGATAACCCAAAGTGGAGCAAACTTGTTCTTGTCGCGAAGCTCAAGTCTGTCACCCATTTCTAGACGCAAAGTGTTCATTTGTCCACGAACTTTCATTGCATCGTCGCCACACAAAATCAAAATCAAATCGCCTGCCTTAGCGTTTGCTTTTTCTGCAATCTTACGCAAAGAAGCCTCGTCGTAGAATTTGTCGACGCTGCTCTTGATTGTGCCGTCTTCCTTCATCTGGATGTAAACCAATCCTTTGGCACCAACCTGAGGACGTTTTACAAACTCTGTCATCTGGTCTAATTGCTTTCTTGTCCAAGATGCACAACCGTTAGCACAGATAGCTACAACGAAATTAGCACCGTCGAAAACAGGGAATGAATGGCCAGAAACCAAGTCCTCACCACCTTCTTTTACATTTTTTAGCTCGACAAACTCCATGCCGAAACGCATATCTGGTTTATCTGAACCAAAACGCTTCATGCATTCATGCCAAGTCAAACGAGGGAATGAATCTGTGAATTCAACGCCTCTTGCATATTTGAAGATGTGCTTTATCATACCCTCAAACATCTGAAGAACGTCTTCCTGCTCCACGTAACTCATTTCGCAGTCGATCTGAGTAAACTCTGGCTGACGATCAGCACGCAAATCCTCATCACGGAAACATTTCACAATCTGGAAATAACGGTCGATACCGCCCACCATCAAAAGCTGCTTAAACTGCTGTGGACTCTGAGGAAGAGCGTAGAACTGTCCCTGATTCATACGTGATGGCACAACGAAGTCGCGCGCTCCTTCAGGAGTAGACTTGATAAGCACTGGAGTCTCAACCTCTAGGAATCCCTGAGAGTCAAGGTAGCGGCGAGTCTCAAACGCGATATTATGACGCAATACAAGGTTGTTGAGAACAGGCTTTCTTCTCAAGTCAAGATAACGGTACTGCATTCTCAAATCGTCACCACCGTCTGAATTATCTTCGATTGTGAATGGAGGCACCTCACTTTTGCTAAGCACCTTCATGTTGTCGGCTATAATCTCAATCTCACCTGTAGGGATCTGATTGTTCTTGTTGCTACGCTCACAAACCTTACCTGTAACTTGAATGACCCACTCACGACCAATATGGTTAGCCTGAGCTGTAAGATCTGCATTCTTACCTTCGTCGAACACAATCTGAGTGATACCATAACGATCGCGAAGATCAACGAATGTCATACCACCCATTTTTCTGACTTTCTGTACCCAGCCTGCAAGTTTCACCTCGCTGCCTACATTGCTAAGCCTAAGCTCACCACAAGTATTGCTTCTATACATAATTTTTATATTCGAATTTCTTTTTCAAAAACTCCACAAATTTCGCAAAAAAAATCCAATAAAAGTGTATGTGACAAAGATTTTTGAGAAAAAAAAGTATATTTGCATTAAGTATAGTTATTTAGGGATTGCAAAGGACGAAAAGTCAGTGTTGCACCCGTATTTTGAGTCGTATTAATAAAAAAACATACAGGTTATGACAGTTGCAGAAATGAAAATTAGTAACAGGGAAAGGCTTGACAAACTTGAAGCCTTAGACCCAGAAAAGCTGAACGACATTTTGGATTATGTGTTCAGCAAGTTAATATCTATGCCTAATGAGGAGGAAAAGAAATCAAAGTCTGACATTTCTAAAATTCAAGATAAAGAAGAGTTGCCTTCTTATTTTGGAATCTGGAAAGACAATGGAGACGAAATTAAAGAATTAATTTATAAATCAAGAACAAAAAATCAGGAAGTTATTTTATGAATGTATTGTTAGACACATGTGCTTGCATTGAAATTCTGAAAGGCAATATGAATGTTTATAGAATTGTTAAGTCTCTTTCAAATAGCCAAAGATTAGTCTCGGAAATCACAGTCGCTGAATTAATGTTTGGTGTAGAACTTTCTAAAAGAAAGGTTTTTGAACAACAAAAAGTCAATGATTTTTGAACGATTTTTCAATTCTTCCAATTTCCAATTCAATCAGAAGATTTGCTAAAGAGAAAGCACGATTGCAAAAAACATAAAGAGATGCACGACCGTGCGTCTCTACACATGATGACCATCAATTTTGCATTCATAAATTCATTTTTCAGAATTCGTCTCATTGCCCTCAATTTGTATTTGAGGATTGTTCTGACACACAGATGCGATTGCAAGCACGAATGCGGACTGTGGCAATCCCAATGCATTGTTGATCTTGTTGAGAAATTCTACCTCCTGCAGTTTCAGTTTGTTGTCTGCCAAAGCCACAAGAATACACGACTGCATCAAAACAAGTTTGTTTTCAGCTGCGACGGTTCTTGCGATCGCTTCTGCTGAATCATGCTGATACATCTTAGTCTTAATAGCCTTCGCTACTGCTTCTGTGTCCAGCTTCAACCCATCTGCAAGAAAAACGATTGTATCAACCTCTTTTTGTTCCATCTCTCTGTCGGCCTTAACAGTTGCTACTGTCAATGCCACGAATTGCTCTAAGAAATCCATATTTTATTTTTTAGTTATTACTACGCTTTGCTTATGTTTCTCAATAATAATATAAATTTTTATAATTAGTTTAATCGAGATGCTTTATTTAACAATAATTAATATGAATCGTCGTATTTTTCATTTAGCATTTATATAGCACACTCTTCCAATCTTCCTCATCCACTCTTTGTTTTCGTCGTAGCTCTTTTCATCAGTCAAAACCCATACGAATTTAGTCCGTGTGAAAAAATCAATTTTGGGTTGCGGCGCATATCCGTCTGTGAAGATTATCATTCCGTCGTAGACATTATGATTTTGAAGATAATCAATGACCACTTGGAAATCTGTGCCTCCTCTACCCTTCACTTCGCCACATTTCATTTGCTTGGCATCTTTTATACTGATTGGTTGCGGTGTCTGTAGCTGGCAGTCAAACTGTATTACGTCTATTTTCGACACTCCATATCTGAACATGCGTCGCATCACTCCAAAGAAATTTGCCAATTCTGTATGAGTGACAGACAAACTTGTATCAACAGCTATCAGCAATCGCGTCTCCAGATCATATTTGCTTCCCATCTGTTGGAAATCAAATCGTCGGTTTGGACGCATTCGTGTCAGATGACGTTTGCTAGAGAGGATGGATGCGCGGAATCCTGAAAGTGTTTTTCTATAATCTATTTTAGCTTTCGACGATGCGATTATCTTCTCCGTAAGATTTCCTGGAATGGAGCCCCAACTTTTTGAAGAATTTATCTCTTCGATAAGTTCGTTGATTTTGTCACATCTTTCATCATCTTCTTCCCAGAGTGCCGCTCTGTCCGACATATTTCCGGGAACATCAGTGTTGAATCCTGAATTTGAATCTGATTTATCATTATTCCCGTCGTCATCATTGGAATCACCACCAGAATCTTTTAAATTTTCATCATTTATCTTTATCAGGTACCATTCGTAGAATTTTCCTGATTCAAGTCCGAAATCAGCGGGATTGACAAATCTGTATTCTTCAAATTTATAATGCCCATACAGTGTCATGTCGCTGGCGGCGATCATTTTTTCGTTCGGACAGTTGACAGGACGACGTGAGTATGGATGCTTTAGGAAGACGCGGATCATTTCCGTCTTCATCAATTCTTCCAACTGATTGTCTGTCAACAATTTTATATAGTCTGCATTATATTCAATTCTGCCCTGTCCACATCTTATCGCACAATTCATATATGGATTTTCAGTCAGTGCATTTATGCAGTAGACAGCAAAAAATGCAGGCTCACGAAGATACCACATATCCGCGAGCTGCTTAAATCTATCTTTTGCAATCAATTTCTCCATATAAAATTTATCTACGTTTTTGTCTATCGTCTATCTTACTAAATGCCATCAACAAATTTCTGAATCTTTCCCAACAATTCAGGCATCTCAGAAACAATAAACATCACAGTATCAGGATAATTTCCACCACTGAACAGAGAAGACCAATGTGCGAACGCTTCATTTTTATTCTCTTTTTCAAGCATCTCAACGTAGGCAGGAAGATTTTTCTTGACTTTTTCTTTCTCTTTATCATCTTTCAATCCCGTCTCCATATAGCGGAAAAGAGATTCATTCACAATGGATAATTCATGGAGTTGCAGTGACTTTAGCGTCTTCTCATGCTTTTTGTAGTTCAGAAGAATTTCTTTTGCCGACGGCAATGCTTTCTTGCTGATGTATTCGAAAAACAGAGTTCCTGCCTGGTTTCCCACTATTCCTGAAATCAGTTTCTTATAAATCAAGTCGATGTTTGGTACATCGGTAATCAAATCACTCACTCTTTTCCAGCCACGTCTGTCTGGAGTCTTTTCAAGTCCATTGTCAATATCTGTAGCCACACCGTCGAGTTGATCCGAATGTTCTTGGATAAAGTTTAAAACCCTCTCGTCGACTCCATTTTCTGCAGCCCACAATAGCCATTCCGACGGTGTTGGTCGGAAATTATAGATGTTGAAACGAGAAACAAGTGCTGGATCCAAATCCGTCAGCTGATACTCTTCTCCTGAATTGACGGCTGAGATTATACGGCTGCCTTCTGGCAATTGTTTGCCAGCCAATTTTTTATTCAGGGCAAGATCCATTATCGTCTGCAAAACTTCCGGACGTGCACGGTTCAACTCATCAAGGAAGAGAACGATTGGTTTTCCATCTGTAGGAAACCAATATGGCGGCATAAACTCAGTGTTGCCAGTCTTTTCATTTTTGAATGGCAAACCGATCAAATCACCGGGATCACTCATCTGTCCGAGGAAAAGCGACACCACTTTCTTTCCCTTTGATGCAAAATATTTCGTGAGAATTTCCGATTTGCCTATTCCGTGCTTTCCGGAAAGCATGATATTTTGGTCTGCTGGAGTAAGATCAAGCAGTTGTATAAGTTCTTTAGAATTGACTGATATTGCCATAACCCATTATTATATTATTATTTCACGTCTATATCATTAATTGCTTGTCTAAGACTATCTATTTGATATTTAAACTCTTTTGATTTCTCTTGATCAATTATGCAAACATGATTTAGGAAACAGCTGTCTGCTGGCGTATTCCACTCTTTTTTCCATGTGTCTTTTAATTCAAGAAAAACAGAGACAACACCCCAATTTTCATAAACATGAAAATCTTTTAATTCGTAAGCAAATTTATCAGAGCACAATTTTGAATGAAAATTCTCACAGATACCTTCCTTTTCGTAAAGACAAAAATCACCCGGATCAATACTTATTAATACACTACTGGGAATATCCCGTATCGCATAACGTGATGTCTCCGCAACTTTGGGATGATAAAAATAGGACAAATAAAATATCAACGCAAAAGCGATGATGATTCCTGAGAAAAAGTTGAGCAAAGCTATTTTCCATTTATGAACATTCAAGATAGATATTAAAATGGCTGAAAACGAGGCGATTCCTAAACATATTAGATTGATATTCCACCTCAAATAATCACAACCAAAAGAAATAATGGATAAAGCAATGCCTAAAACTAATGAGACAAGAAACAGCGTGTCTACAATATGATTCAATTTATTTTTCATCAGCGGAAACCTCTTTTTCATATTGTTTGATCAATCGAGCACACCACAATAGCGGCAAGATGCCAAAGAGTCCGAATGAGCAATCAACTAAAGTCCAAAAGAACGGAATTGAACGTATTGGTCCACAAATGAAAGCAAGAGGGAATATTGATACACAACAGAACATTCCCCAATATACCACCCATTTGTTTTTAATCGGATCACGATACGGCCCAACGAACAATGTTGCTATCATCAGGTGTGCGTATGCCAACCAATCAAAGCCATAGGCAAGATATGGATATTTGTCATTGGTCTCTGTAATACCTATCTTAACATTATAAAGCCATGAAAACAGTGGTTGGATGGAATTGTCTTTCATTTGGTTGATAGTCTCCTGATCTATGGAAAAAATGGAACATAAAAGATTCAGTTCACACTCCACAGGAAAAGCTGTCACACCAGCCACAACCAATGCCACAATATAGAAAACAATCAAAATGCGGATTTTCTTTAATGTTGTCATAATCATCAGTTTTATCATCATTAATCACGAAATTACAAAAAAACAGAGAAAGAATGATTGGTTTTCAAGTAAATGTTTGACAAATAATCGTAGTGGCGAATTTATATACCTTTATAAACAAAAAGAGACGCGATTTCCCGCGTCTCCCTCATATATCTCAAATAAATCAACTCTATTATTTGATTGTCAGATCTGTTGAATCTTTTTAGAATTCAAACTCTTCAAGAATACAGCCACAGTTACGATTGTGACAATTGCTCCTGCTGCATAAGATATAGTTTTGTCGAGATGCAAACACTCAGGTGCAATGAAGATGTATGTCGAGCAGACCATTGTCATAAAGATTGCAGGGACGAATGTCACCCACCAATAGTTTCCTCTCTTGCTCAAGAAGACGGTGATTGCCCACAATGTGAATACCGACAATGCCTGATTACACCATGCGAAGTATCTCCATATCAAATTGAATCCCTCTTTGTCGCTTACACTGTAGATCAACACAATCAATGTCACAACAAAGATAGGCAAACTGATTGCTAATCTGCTCTTTATTGTCTTCTGCTCTTTATTCAAGAAATCAGCCACGATCAGACGGGCGCTTCTCAATGCTGTATCTCCACTTGTGATAGGGGCGAAAACGACTCCCAATAGAGCCAATACACTTCCTACCTCTCCTAGCCAATTCTTTGTGATATTATCTACGATTAGAGCGGCATTGTTTTCTTCCATACCATGCTCGTTGAAGAAATAGTTGGCTGCGGCTGCCCAAATTAGAGCAACAATACCCTCTGTGATCATCGCACCGTAGAAGATTGGTCTACCATGCTTCTCATTTGTCATACAACGTGCCATAAGCGGACTCTGTGTGGCATGGAATCCACTGATCGCTCCACACGCGATACTTACAAACATCATTGGGAACAGTGGCATATTCTCTTCTCCTGCTGGATGTGTGTTCTGCAATCCATCCCAAATTTCTGGCAATGCGGGACTTGTCTTTATCAACATCACCAACACTCCTACTGCCATAAAGATCAATGCAATAGCAAACAATGGATATACTTTTCCAATTACCTTGTCGATAGGAAGCAATGTGGCTAAGATATAGTATACAAAAATCACTCCAAACCAAACTGTTGGATCAATAGATGTCAATTTTGCCAGAATTGCTGATGGTCCGCTCACAAACACAGCTCCCACTAGAATCATCAGGACCACTGTGAAGATGCGCATCACCGTCTTTGCCTTCATACCTAGATGACGTCCGATGATGTCTGGAAGACTCTCGCCTCCTTCTCTAAGACTCATCATTCCTGCCAGATAATCGTGTACGGCTCCTGCAAAAATACATCCGAACACAATCCACAAGTAAGATGCAACACCGAATTTAGCACCCATGATGGCGCCGAAAATTGGTCCAAGGCCTGCAATGTTCAAAAACTGAATCATGAAGATTCGCCATGTTGGCAATGGCATGAAATCCACTCCGTCTTGCTTGGCAATGGCAGGAGTCACTCTGTTGGGATCTGGGCCAAACACTTTCTCTACAAATTTTCCATAAACGAGATAGCCCAAAACAAGTGCGACAAACGCAATGTAAAAAGAATTCATCTTTTTCTAAAATTATAAGTAGAGACGTAGCGTGCTACGTCTCTACATTATTAACTATTAATTTTAATTCTAATTAAATATAGTCTTCGCCAAATGATTCTTTGGTTTCGCTCACATAGTCGCGGATATGTTGCTCCTCCGACTTTCTGCAAATAAGCAGGACATTATCGTCGTCGACAACGATCATATCATCAAGACCTTCCACGATTGCGATTTTATTCTCCGCAAGGCTGATCACATTTCCTTTGGAATTATGATATTTCACCCTACCCTTCAAAGTCGCATTTTTATTCTCGTCTTTTGCATCAGACAAATCATAAAGGCTTCCCCATGTACCTAGGTCTGACCAACCAAAATCCGCCGCAATCACATTCACATTCTGTGCTTTCTCCATGATAGCGTAGTCGATTGAAAGGTTCTTGCTTGTCTGATAAATAGAATCAATATATTCCTGCTCTTTTGGAGTGTTGTATGAGCTGCTGCCAGCCTTAAACTTATTCCAGATTTCTGGCTCGTGCTGTTCGAATGCATTTGAAATCGCTTTCACATTCCATAGGAACATACCTGAATTCCACAAAAATTCGTCACTTTCGAAGAAGATCTTAGCCAACTCAAGATTTGGTTTCTCAGTGAATGTCTTTACCTTGAAAATGGAATCTACAGAAGATCCGTTCTCTATCTGAATATATCCATATCCAGTCTCCGGACGAGATGGCTTGATTCCAAGTGTCATAAGCACATCGTTGCTGGCTGTGAAATTCAAACCTTTCTCGATTGTGTTGAGAAATTCCTGCTCTTTCAAAACTAAATGGTCTGACGGTGCAATCACCACATTCGCATTTGGATTCAACGACGCAATCTTGTTCATAGCATAAGCAATACAAGGCGCAGTGTTGCGACGTGCTGGCTCCAAAAGCAACTGGTTTTCAGTAAGCATTGGCAACTGCTCTAGAATCAAATCCTTATATTGTTTGTTAGATGCGATAAAGATATTCTCAGTTGGTATAATCTTTGCAAAACGATCAAATGTCTGCTGCAAAAGAGTACGACCTGTGCCAAAGAAATCCAAAAACTGTTTTGGACGGTTCGAACGAGAGCATGGCCAAAAACGTGTGCCTGCTCCACCCGCCATAATAACTAAAAATCTATTCTTATCCATTTTTAATTAGTCTCTGCTTCTTCCTAAAATTTTCAAGATATATAGGAACAGGTTGATGAAGTCCAAATATAGTTCCAAAGCACCATACACAACCCATCTCTGCTGATCTTCTTCTGCCAAATAGTGGAATCCACCATTCTTCAATTTCTGTGTGTCATACGCAGTCAAAATCACAAACACACCTACCATTGCGTAGTTTATAATCCAATCAAGTGTAGAACTTGCCATGAAGATATTCACAATTGTGGCGATAATACCTCCAATCAACACAAAGAATGCGATTCTTCCTATTGTGGAAAGATCCTTCTTAATCTTGTAGCCAATGAATGAACATGCTCCGAATGTACCTGCGGTTATGAAAAATGCCGTCTCAATCAATCCTAAATCAAACACTAAGAAGATCGAAGACAGTGTCAGTCCGTTTACAATCGAATAAATCACAAACAAGATATTCAATGTTCTTGCCTCAAACTTTTGTATTCCTGCACTGATCGCGATGACAAGACCAAGCTCCACTAACGCCCAAATCCAAAATGAACCAAGGAAAATGTTTCGCAATGTCTCTGAATGTGCCACTACCCATGCAGAAGCACCAGTCAAAAGCAATGCATAACACATCATTTTATAAACAGATGTCATGTACTTAGACAAAGCCACCTTCTCATGGTCTACATACTGGCCATTGGAAGTTGAGCTATTATCAATTCTCTCTTCTTTAGAATAATTTTCTAGTTCCATATCCTTTAAGTTTTTTGTTTCTGCAAAAATAATCAAAAAATGTTTTTCTCCGAAACAGGATTCACATTTTTATAAATTTTTAAGAAAAGTCATTAGTGCCGTGCAGTCTCACACTGAATGTCAGTATTTCACTATGTCTGTCGACAGTGACTTTCACTTCATCGCCTGGACTGAATCTTGTAAGCCTGTCTTGGATTTCAGCCACTGATTTGACACTTGCATTGTCGACGGCAATGATGACATCTCCGTTCTGCATTCCAGCTTCCTTGGCTCCTCCTTTCTCTCCTACTTCCACTACATATACTCCATCCAAACGATTTACATTGTTTGCTTTGGCAAATTCGTCTGTGATGTCTGTGATCACTATTCCAAGCAATGCTCTCTGTACTGTGCCGAATTCTTTCAAATCTGACACTATCTTTGTCATGATCGACACTGGAATGGCAAACGCATATCCTGCAAATGAACCTGTCTGCGACGCAATGGCTGAGTTGATACCTACCAATTCTCCATTCAGGTTCACAAGCGCTCCTCCACTGTTTCCTGGATTCACAGCGGCGTCGGTCTGGATAAACGATTCTATTTTCATATCACCGGACAAAATATTGATATTACGTCCTTTGGCGCTTACAATTCCTGCCGTCACTGTAGATGTAAGATTAAATGGATTGCCCACAGCCAACACCCACTCTCCTACTTTCAGATCGTCGGAATTGCCTATTTCAATTGGAGACAAATTGTCTGCCTCTATTTTTAACAAAGCCAAATCGGTAGACGGATCCAGTCCTATGATTTGGGCTTCAAACTCTCGTTTATCATTAAGAGTCACCGTCACACGGTCGGCTCCATGCACGACGTGATTGTTTGTCACTATATAGCCAAGATTATCAAGTATAACGCCAGAGCCAGAGCCCACTGGTCGTGGATTGATGTTTTGTTGTCTGCGACGTGGCTGTCCGAAAAATGAGCCAAACAAATCTTCCAATGTAACAACATTAGATTGCCTGCCTTTGGAATATGTGATGATATGCACAACCGAATTTAGCGATTTCTCTGCGGCGACAGTGAAATCAACTCCCGTCGAAACACATTTTGCTGATGAATTTACTGATGTAGACTCTTTTAACAAAGCGTTCGCATCTTCTGACGATTGGCTCGTCTGCACTTTACACGACAAAAACAATGTAGAAAAAATGGCAATCGAACATGCCGTCAAAACACTCCTTTTCATACCCTTCAATTTTTGTAATTTCTTTACAAAGATAACGAAAAAATAGATTTTTTATTGTGTGGATATAAAGCTTTTTGGATAGGATTTATATTTTTGTATGACAAATTAGACTAAAGTATGAATCACGACAAAGAAATAGAACAAGGTTTGCTCAACATTGCAAAAAAAAACTCAGGCTTAGCCAAGTTCATATTGTTTGGATCAAGAGCAAGAGGTGACGCTCGCTCTGATTCAGACTGGGATATTCTTGTCGTTATCAACACAGACAAAATCAGACACGAAGACTATTGCAAATTTGCTGATCCATTCTACGATTTAGGTTTACAATACGACGCTGTAATCAACCCAATTCTACAAACATCTGAAAACTGGACAAAATTTTCATATCTTCCTCTGTTTAAGAATATACAAAAAGAAGGGAGAATACTATGCTGACAGAAGAAGAAAGACAAGCTATCGTAACATACAGATTGGAGAAAGCAGAAAATGCGTTAAAACAAGTGGAAGCAAATATTGCCAATGAATTTTGGGATTTGATTGCCAACAGATTATACTATGCTGCATATTATGCAGTTACAGCCTTGTTAATCAGTGAAAATCACGAAACGCATACACACAATGGTGTAATAACAATGTTTGGACTTCATTTTGTAAAAACTGATAAATTCACAAAAGAAGATCATAGATTATACCAACGTCTTTTCACACAAAGACAAACTGGAGACTACAGTGATAACTTCTTTCTTGATAAGGAGGATGTAATGCCCCAAATCGAACCTACAAAAAAATTTATCAAGAAAATTTCTGATTACTTATCAGAAAAGCATTAGTTATAAAGTGCATCTGTGGATTGTCCCAACAGTTTTACGCGATTACAATTCTTCTCACAAAATCGCTCTTTTTAAACGAAGGTATTGTGCCGATAACAAAATTATCTTCCTGCATATCACAGACGTAATAAACATCATCGTTATAAGAGAATACGTCGTTGCGTAATGCACCACACAAATCTTTGCAGACATTTTCTTTTTCCGCCACTTCCAATGCCACTCGTCCATCTCGAGTCTGAAGTATATTAACTTTATAATCCATTGTGGTATAGATTGTTGCGGCAAGCATCGCACGATCCATCGCTGTGGCTTTTTTACTATAAAGTATCTCTTCTGCAGAACGAAGTCTACCTGCAGTCAAACTATTCTCTACCCTTTCAAACGACTCTCTGTCTTGCACAAAATCAAAAATCATCTGCATTCTCTGCACACTCGACAATCCTCGTTCAATTGTGATATTATCGATAAACCAACAAATCTTCTTAATATGAATGGAATCTTTCTCCTCTTCCACAAAATATCTTGCGACATCGGCAGGATCTCCGTCGGAATTCAACAATTCAGAATTGTTGTAATTCTGTGTCAATCTTGCCATTTCGGATCTATCAAATTTCAGACGTAACAGCAACTTGTTGTTGGTATTAACTCCTGAGATTGTCCAATCGTAATGGTTGATGGCAAACAATGCAGGGTTTGGATTAGGATCATCCGCCCCGTCGTCGACTTTATTATCATCAACTTCATTTTGCTTTAACATCGGCAATAAAGGATCATCAACTTTCCATGGCTTGAAATTTTTCTTTTTAAAAGAACTCCAAGTGATTATAAATAAAAAAAACAAAATAATCCAATTGAGATCCACAGATGTATAGAAATATAGACCAACAAGCAAAAAGAATGACATAGCAAATAATGGACCGTTCATACCAGTCCATCTATTCAATAGACTCAAAAACTGGGTGAATTTTGTATTCTTGAAAGACAATTCGACATGAATTTCATGCATGATAAACCAAATGAGTCCAAATGTCAACGACATAGCAATTCCATGAGGAAGAAATCTTATTGTACACTTGTCGTCTGCAGGATAAGGGATAAATAATTCCTTAAGAATAAACACCACGATGAATATCATGAGTGAAATGAAACATGTATCATTAATTGATGGTTTATGACGTGAATATCCTCCATCTGTCACAGTTGTGTCTAGTCGTTTACGGATATCTTCTTTGATGGCAAGGTATCCACACAACAACTTTCGCATAGGAAACAATTTGTCCACATCCTTTTTTTGTTTTCCAAACTCCCGGATTTTGTAGACTTCTGTTTCTTCAGCTTTTGTTTCAGAACTGTTTTTCGCTCCCTCCACTCCATCTTCTGGTAGAAGATCCACCTCATCTGGCACAACCAATTCAGTCTCTGATGATGGCTTTGTAATAGTAGCTATATAATTATAACGAGAGAAAAAAGCTGCCCCCCAATCTTTTATCGTCTCAAAAGACAATTTTCCAGCAGATTCATCTGATCCTGTCACTCCGACCATGCATCCTTTGAACACCTCATCGTTCACTATCCAAGATTCGACAGGTTCATAATCGACAACATCGTCGTCTTCAAATGTCTTTCTTATATGAAGCTCTGCCTTATTATTCTTGATATAGATATGTCCGATTGGATTAACCGTACGTGGGAAATGTCCATCATATATGGCAAAAGAATCATCCTCACGTACAATCTTACATTTTTCAGCAATTGCACGTGGCCATAATTTGTACCATATAAAGCAAGCCAACGCATATAGTAGCGTCGGAATCAGGATTCCTCCCAATATCATCAATATTAGATCACTCATGCCTTGTATTCGTAATTAATTCCTCCTAGTTCATCCCACGGAGTAAAGTCTTCTTCTGTTGAATCGCCAATATATTGTCTGAAAAGCTCATCTTTGTATGAAGACGGTACTTCTTGATTCTGTTTTTCATCCTCTTCATAATTACACTTTAGTCGCCAATCTATCTGGTCTTCAACCTTTTGCCATGTCACGACAAATAAATAAGGATCTGTCTCATGATGTTTGCAAACCAACGGTCCGACTTCATATCTGCGTGCTTCATCCATCTCAAACAGTTCATGTCTGGCTTTCGCCGCAAACTCTTTGTCGGCAGCACGAAGAAGCATAGGCTCCTCATCATTCGTAGTTACAAACATTCCGTTTAACTCTGCCATCTTGTAAAGAGGACGGAATGTGATGCTGTCGCCATAATCACGGTGGAAATCGGCGAAGTCTTTTGGCACATTCGGCAGATTGTCCGTGAAACATTTCGCTATGCGACGATGCAACATCTCATAATCCTCATCAGCTTTTTCTGCTTCAAAATCAGCGTCTTCCTTGCCAAACAAACGGTTTCCAGGAAGTGTCACAATCTCAGATATGAATTTGTCTGCAAACAAATTCTGCAACATATCCTTGTAGTCTGTCTTCGTAAGTTCAGACAATTTACGCGTCTTACGATTCAAATAAAGCATCGGCTCAACCAGTTCCGGATTCTTCACCAACGTCTCTCCTCCAAACTTTGCTTGTGTCAAATGTTGGTTGAACATTGTCTCCTTCACATTAACTGTCCACCAATCAGTTTTTTCCATTGCCAACTCATCTTTAGCCTTATCTATAAGCTTCATGACATGTCGTTTCTGCTGTGAACAGAAATCGTAGAGATCATTGTAGAGATAATCCACCTGATCCTCATAATCCTGACGCATATTTTTGTTGACTTCAAGCAATGTGTTGGCAAGAAGCATCTTCTTTAATTTTCTGACATACTTATAGTTACGAAAATACTTCGTAAACGATGCTATCCACGGAATTATGGCTCCAATTGTCACCCAAACCCATGAATATTCCGGTCTCATCACATTATAATAAGTGCTATAAGCAGACAAATCCGTTATTGTAGGAAGTATTTCGTTTAAAAGATAAGGCACGACGTTGATAAGCACAAACACAATCACGACACTCAACACTGCTGTCTTAGCGATCAATCCGAGCAACGTCGGTTCAAACTCAATTATGGAACTCAATTCTTTCACCAAATCCAAGTTTCTCTGCTGGGTTGTTCTGTCCGTGTCATCCTTAAAATCAAGGTAGAAATCTTTGATGAATTCCGGACATTTTACCATATCATCCTTGTCCTCTTTTGCCCGTTCCTTATATTTGCAGATCTCTTCTTGCATAGTGTCATAATACGCAAGTGTCTGAGGCAGAGTGACATCCGGATTATATGAACTTCCTATAAAATATGAAGCAGACTCACGGATTGTACTCGCGGCTCTTTCATAAATTGCCTCACGATTTTTCACCATCGTGTCGACGGATTTGTATCTCAACGAATACGAAATCTGCTGGTGTCGTTTCACCAATGTGGAAGGAAGATGTTTCAGATATGTCTGGAAATAGTCACGAAGCAGATTGTATCTGTAGAAATTATAAATCGGATGTGGATCAGGATTCTCATAAAGTTTGTTGAAGACGTCGCCCAAATCGCATCCAGACTTTAGTTTTCCCTCCACTTTAGCCACATTACGCGCGATTTCATCATCGTCCTTGATATCATCAGTTATGTAGTCGTAGTTGAGATTTTCATCTCGCACCAACGCTTTCAATATGTTGCGTCGGATATTCCAGGCATACATGTCGTGTTGGGCCTTGCCATCGTAGAACACGGATGCGGCGCCAAGTGAATAGTAGCCATTCTGTGTGGCAAGATCATTGCCAAACACTGTGGCGTCGTTATCTCCACAGAAATAGACAGACAGCATATATTGGAACAGCAGATCAGTCAACTCATTGGTTTGCAGCTGACAATAGAATCTGTTTGCGACATACTGGTTTTCCTGATACAACACGACTCTGGCAAATTTCTTTTTCTCCATCATCGCATTCAGTTGCTCAAGAAACTCCACACATCTGCGTTTGTGCTGCAAGTCGTGCGACTGGTTGATTGCCTCCTTCACACATAAAAATCCAGTCTGCTCCAATCCACGATTAAGATGCGTCGAAAGTATATTTCCGAATTTGTCATCCAAAATAGATGGTAACAGATGAAAAATTTGCTGTGTGAGTTTTTCTTCCGCATTTCCAAGAATACAAACCTGAAGATTGATGAACGGAAATCCCTTTTCAAGGAAATAGTTCACCATACGCTGCCCTTCCCTCACCGTATATTCGATCATTGCATCAAAAGAATCCTTGTCGGCAATTCCTTTAATGCAACGACGGTTGGCAAGGTTGGTCACACGCCAGCAGTGACGTTGCTCGCGAGAAAGTTTGCGGAGATTTTCCGCCAACCTCTTGCGAACATCTATATCCTCATTAAGATTTATAACCCAAACAGGTGTCATCAGTCTTTACAAGTGAAATCCTCAAATGTCTTGAATTTGTCGTTAAGCACACGCAACATCTCTTTCAATGTCTCCATCTCCTGGAAACTCTGGGCTGTACGTGCATCTCTGTATTTTGTATCAAGAATTGTCTCGACTTTCTGTTTTGCCTGATTGAATCCCTGAACCAAAATATTGTTGTCCAATGCGTTGACTGCCTGCATATAGCGGTCGATGAAATTGTCGTAGTGGTCGCTCAAATAGCGTTTTCCAAACTCATTGCTCAACTCTGTGTAGAAGAGATTGCTGTAGCATGGAGTGTATTTGCGTCCCTTCTCCGCAATGTTGATCTGGATCTTCTTGTCGCCCAAAATCTCAAGCGACAAGTCTGTAGCCCAAACCACCGCATTGTTTTCAATCTCAAATGGTTTTTGACCATAAACGCCCTCCAAATACGACTTGTCTGGAATGACTACAAATTTTTTCATTGTAGATTCATCGTAGCTGCTTAGAATCATCAGTTTAAGCATTGCGATAGTTGCGTTTGACGCATCAAGTGGCAACAGACTCTTGATTTCATCCACGTTGCCGCCTGTTCTTGCAAATGCCTGATGGAAATGGTAGTACTCCTTCTTATCACATTTCTCATACTCCGACTTGATATTATGGTAAGTGCGGTAATACTCGAAATTCATTCCCGTCTTCGCCGTGATGATATAGAACAATTCAGAATTGCTATGACCAATAAACTTTTGAGAGCTTGACTCCTGGAAGTTGAAAACCTTCTTTGCGTTGTCTCTATTGTCAGCCACACAGAAATCCCTCTGTTCCAGAACACCATCCATTTGACCGATGTTGTAAGAGAAGAACAATGTTGGAGCAAGACGTTTTGTCACCTCATCTAGCTGATCTGTAGTAAGTTCGTTGATAAGATCTGGCAATTTCTTGTCGTACCATCCATTCACGGCCGAATTTCTGCGGCACATCAAGCCAAACGCTTTGTATGCGAAATTCAGAATATCGTCGATTGTCTTCTCAGCGCTGCGTTCTGTATTGATGAAGAACTTAGATTTCAGAGTTGCCTCGCCATTTTCATCCAATGCCTCCACAATATAGTTGGCAGACTTCAAATCTGGCTCAATCTGATTCTTCATTGTATGGAAGAAATCAGTCAACGCTTCTGTAGTAGGCACACGCACATTGCCAGAAACGGCCTCTTTGTCTGGAGTAATCAGTTTCTCATAATACTCAGCGAACAAGTTGTCTCGTTTCCAACCGTCGCCATTAGCGAATTCACAAATATTTGGCAGGTAGACGGAAGTGATGTCCTCTTTCTTTGCTCTGAATGTCTCTGCAAGATTCTTGAAACTCTGTTTTGGTCCCTTCTCGCTCAACAATGCAGTCTTTGCAGCTTCCGACAACGCTCTCAAATGACGTGCCACAACGTCCAAGAATCCATTTTCACCGTAGCAGAATGATTTGATAAGTTCAAAAATCTTATTCTCGACTAGAATCTCACGTTTAAGTTCCAATCCTCTCTTGTAGACGCTGTAAACATTGGCTATGTCGTCGGCGTTGTTGTTGATGTGAACCATCTCAAGGAAAGTTCTCTCCTCAGCTTTCTCTCTTGCTGAATCAAGGTCACTTTTCTCCTTGCTGCTTGACGATTTCTCATATTTAGTGTTCTGACGGTTCAATTCGCTCTTTGTCTGCAAGTGCGACGCATAATCTGCGATGATTGAATCCTGAATCATATCCTTGTCCTTGTCGTAGTGGTTGAACAAAGATGTACACTCTTCATCAAGTCGCTCGACAGCTGCAATTGTATTCTGAAGTCCGATTTCTGTAACCAAATCCTCGACACATGACCAAATTTTCTGCTCAAGTGCATCTTGTGTCGACTTCTGCAATGCGTCGTTGTCCTGATCTTCAATCACGTCGGCTAGACTCTGAGTCGTCTTCTTGACTGCAGAATTCATCTTGCCGGCATCAAACTTGTCCACTCGTTTGTCGCCCTCTATCACACCTGCTCGCGACTCTGAGAAGTTAGTCTTGATAGCCTGAGTCATCTGATTGCGGATTTCGCTGAAATAGTTGTTATCTCCATCAGGATTAAGCACATAGGCATTGATAGTGTCCTTGATTAGATTCTCGACAACTTTATTCAAGTCCACTTTATTTGCCTTGTCGTTGACTGACTTTCCAAGGATACAGTGTTCAAGCAAATCAGCCTGAATACGGCATTTCATATAGTCGTCGAAATCAGTGCTTGGCTTCTTCAACGCCACATATCCCATCGGAAGTAGGAAATTCTTCTCAGTGCCAGGAGCCACCTCTCCGTCGCGAGTGTTATCCATGAACGACTCAAAACCTCTTGCACCTGGGCCATCGTGAAGATAACATAGAAGTTCAGCTGTATTCGAATACATGCTGTCAAGATTACCTAGGTTGTTGCCAGCCTCTGTCTGGAAATCAACAGGAATCAAGGCTTCAAATGGTCTGTATGGTAGCGACGTGTTGATGCGCGAATAACGGTCGTTCAATGCGAGACGGTGGAACAAAGTGGCTGTCTCTGGCTTCTTCGACCATGCCATCTCCGCCTCCAACTCTGACATAACGGCAAACGCATTGCGTGGATACTTCTCATTGCGTCCGTTGTGGTCGATATACCACTGCGGCATATACATTGTAAGGATAACCTTTGGATCTGCTTCGTCGATTGTTGCCTTGTGCATCATGTTCACGAAATACAACACATCGTTGATGATACCTGAACCTGTGCCTCCCAAACTTGAACAAACGACCCAGTAGCATACCGTGTTGTTGTCGGCAGCGTTGTCCTCTATCTTATTCAAATCCTGAATATTCTTCACAAGTTTCTCACAAAACTGATCGGCAAGACGGGCGAATGCGGTACGTGATTTCAAACGAAATGCTCCGGCTCCAAATTTCAAAGCTCGGTTATCCATGTGCATAGCCACCTCGTCATCACAAGCCTCTATGATACGCTTGTTGATCTGGATCTCCTGCGCCGCCTTAGCCTTTTGGTAGATGACGTAAGGATTCTGGGTTCCAAGGTTTATAAGCTCATTCGTGGAAAGCATTTTCACACGTCCGTTCTCATATTTAGTACGGAATTTTTCATTAAGGTTGTCAATGTCTCCGGCGTCAGTGTCGATGAACATAAAACGATAGTTGTCATTCATCACGTCAACCTTACTACGGTTGCCACTGACATTCTGAAGGCTTTCATACACCTTCATCTTGATTAGAGCCACAGTCTTCGAGCCTGCACCTCCACAGCCGATAAAAATATGTTTTCTTGCCATATATTATGTGTATTTTTTTCTAATTAATTTTTATTTAGCATTTTGCTTTTATAATTCCTAATTTTCCTCACACGTTTCCATCAATATCAAGATTGATGTCTTTTCCTCCACGCGGATCCCTGATCTGCAAAGGAATCGTAGTGGAATATTTGATGGTTGATGAGCCGCCCGACGTGTAGTCGTCACCTCCGTTCAAACTGTATTCCTGTGAATTGGTGACAGTAACTTCATATTTTGGCTCGATGCTCCAATGAAGAATCGGAACAAATAGTTTTGCTATATATTTCTTCTGTTTGAAGACGACGTTGCATTCCGCTTTCTCCACATCAATTGTGAGATTGCTCACACGTCCGTTGATCTCCTCTGTGCAGATTTTTTTAGTTCCCTGAGTGAGTATGTATTCACCGCGAAGTTTATACTTGTCGCTGCAATTACGCTTAATGCAATAAATCACACTTAATATGTAGATAATAATAAGTATCCACATTATACAATACCATTTGAATGCCATCGGATGACAGAACACATTTTCCTGTGGCAACTCTATGCTTGCCTCAATTGTTTGGTTATCCTTACCCATCAGTTTGATCAACTCAGCCTCGTATGGCACTTTGAATGAGATGTGAGCCTTCAATCTTCCGTTAGGTTTCTCAAAGTGTGGATTAAAGAGATTCTCATCGTTTCCACGGATCTGCGCAATATTGACAAATGACTCTTCACTTCCGTCGCTACTCATCAAATGAGGCAGTTTCAACTCCGGATGATCCTCACACTCATCTTCATCAGCCATCACAAGATGCATTCTGCGGTCGGTGATGGAAATGGAGTCGAGAGTAATCGCGTCGAACACATCGTTTGGAACCCACGACATTGTCATCGACATATGTCCGTCTATATCCACGTCGACGGAATTGATAGTTGCTCCAGCCTCCTGGGTCATCTTGCCAATCAAAAACTGTTTGAATTTTTCAAGTGCGATGTCATTCTTCATCTGGTCAAACCAGCTTTGCAAAGCCTGTTCGTTTGAGACAGGAATAGTCTGAGGCTTAAACATGGAGAAAGCATTCATTATATCATCAGTGCTCGTCTCCCCACTACCCATCTTTGGCAATTCCAATGCCACAAGTTTGATATTTTTTCCTGCCAATTCCTTTTCGATTCTCGAACGGTAATCATCCAGACGAAGTTTCTTTGGATGTCCGGCGACGGGATCATTAAGAAAATCGGTGATAAGAAACACAAATTTCAGATTATTTCTGCCAGTGCGTGTAAGGTCTTTTTCAAGATACTCAAGCATATTGAGCAGGTCTGTATAGGCAGTGAATTTTTTTCTTTCTTCAGCCGACGCTGGTTTGTCATACACACGGTCGGCATAGCTGACAAGGCTCTGTCTCATTGCTGAATTCACGATTCCGAAACCGTTTGGCTCATTCTTTGCCTCGCCTCCAAACTTGATGACTGATACATAATCACCGTCCTGAACGGAGCGAAAAAAACTTTTTAGAGCAGGAACTACGATTTTTTCATATTTGTTCATTGTTCCAGACACATCAATAGCGAAGACATAATCAGCGTGTTCATTTTTAAGTTCTTCGCCGAATTTCTTCATTAGTTCAGGAAAATCATTTGCCAACGCATCGAAAGCACGGTTATCTTGTGCGGTAGACGTTGCAAATCCAAGCATCAGCAACAGAACAGATATGTATAATCTAATCAATTTCATTTATCGGTTATTCTAAATAATTCAAAAATCCTTTCATTTAATTGACCATCTTTTTACAGATGATACAAACAACTCTTAAAAATAGTATAAAAAATAATCTCCTACACAACATCATCATAATTTTTATTCACAATTAACATATTTTATGGATTTGCAAATCCACAAATGTCACGTCAGACTAAATACATTCCGTCGCAAATATTAATCTATTTTTTGCTTTCTTCTTGGTTTATTTTGAAAAGGACAGGCAATGTAAATTTAGTACGAACGGTATCACCCATCTGTGTGCCAGGCTTCCACTTTGGCATCATGCTCACAACACGTACTGCCTCTTCATCCAAAGCTGGATGGACACCTCGTACGACTTCAACATCTGTGATAGTGCCATCTTTTTCAACTGTAAATTTTACAATAACTCTACCTTGAATACTTGAATCTTGTGCTGCCTTGGGATAAACCAAATTAGACTTTAGAAATTCCATCAGGGCTTTCTGTCCCCCTGGAAATTCAGGACGCCGTTCAACAATTATACCCATTAAATCTTCATCATCATCATCAGTATCAGAAGCGGATATTGTCATTGAATCTCCACGATTAGTATTCTCCGTTTCATTGCTGGCTGCGACACTTGAAGCCAACGTCATCACCGTCGCCAAGCCAACAATCTTCACCGCTTTGCCTGCCATCTTGCGTATATTCAGCTGATTCTCAATATATCGCATCTCAGATTCACACACAGGACATGTACCCATACAATCGCCTTCGTGAGTACACACTCTTGGTTCGTATGGGATTTCATTGGCATCCGCAATCTGTTTGCGGATGGATTTTAATGTCTCACATGTTTGTTTTCCTTTGTACATAAGCCTCAATTGTTATGTCCGACGGAATATTATTCCATCTCATTAATAGATTTATGACTTCCTTCTGATCCATTTGCTTTGAACAAGATAGGCAAATAATATCTGCTTCTGACAATTTTTCCCTTATTCGTCGCAGGAATCCACTTTGGCATCTTGTTCACAAAATTGATAGCCGCTTCATCCAATGCTGGATGAACACTTCGAACGATATCAACATTGGTAATAGAGCCGTCTTTCTCAACAACAAAGCCTACAATCACTCGTCCCTGAACACCCCCATCACTAGGATAAACTAAATTATTCTTAATAAATGTCATAAGCGAGTCTTTCCCTTGAGGATATTGAGCTTTTTGATCTACTATTGAAAAAATCGCCGTATCTTCTCGTGCTTCATCTATTGCATCCCAGGAATCCATTTCCTCTTTAGACGGGTGATACCCAGGACATACAACAATTGGTGGCGGAGGTGTATCTATAGGTTCACTTGTTTCTTCAAGTGATGAATCTGCGGAAACAGGAATCAATTCTGTTGTGTCAACGGTATTGTTTTCAACAGATGGCTGTGGCTGAGGTTGTTGAGCATCATTACACGCCGACAACGACATCACCGTCGCCAAACCAACAATCTTCACAGCTTTGCCAGCCATCTTGCGTATATTCAGCTGATCTTCTATATAACGTATCTCCGACTCACATGTAGGACATGTGCCAAGACAATCTTCCTCAAGTGCACATTTAATAGGTGCATACGGGATATCATTGGCATCAGCGATTTGCTTACGGATTGCTTTCAATGTCTCACATATTGGTTTTCCTTGGTTCATAATTTTTTTATTTTCGTGGATTATCTACGATTCATCTATATCACTCATCTAACTTGAAAAGAACAGGCAAATTAAACTTTGAACTAACTACCGTATCCCTGATTGTTGCAGGCTTCCATTTCGGCATCTTTTTAACGACACGAAACGCCTCTTCTTTTAATAATTGATTATCACAAGAAGAATGTATATTTGACAAAGCCCCATCTTTTTCTACAACAAACTCCACATTAACACTATAATATTTGCCAGTATCCAGAGGTGTATCATCAGCATAGATAGTATTACCAACTTCTTTTCTTAAATCACTGCAAATCCAAAATCTACCACCATCAAAATCATACTGATTATCATATAAATAATAAGAGTCCAGTGCTTCCAAATCAGATTTTGAGTAGACCAAATTTTCTTTTAAAAAATCAAACAATGCCTTTTTTCCACCAGGAAATTCTGGTTGCTTCTCTACTCTTACAAAATACAAATCTCGATCGTCTGGAATATTGATATTGTAATGATCAAACGTTTTTCGAGGGACAAAAAATCCTAATGATTCATACCTGAAAAATATTGGCACATGGAACTTTGAACATACAGGCTTGCCATTACACATTGCAGGTTTCCACTTCTCCATTCCCTTCACCACACGAACAGCCTCTTCGTCTAAACATGGATATAGAGTTTTTTTAACCGCAACATTTGAAATTGATCCATCTTTCTCAACAATAAAAGAAATCGTGGCCGTACCTTCAATTCCTTCAACCATTGCGGCTTCTTTATAATGTACATTAAATATAAAATAAAATGCCAGACTATCTGGAGCTACAGCATGTTCCAATGTATCAAACAGATCATTATAATCAGCACATATTTCATCCTCTACAGGAATAAACGGAGTTTCCCCCTCTCTGTCTCCGATATAGTCATAAACTATTTCTTTTTGATTTAATTCATCAGGAAGTATTGAAACACTATCTGTAATATTACACGCAGACATAGACATCACCGTCGCCAAACCAACAATTTTCACAGCTTTGCCAGCCATTTTGCGTATATTCAGCTGATTCTCAATATATCGCATCTCAGATTCGCACGCAGGACATGTGCCCATACAATCGCCTTTGTGTGTACACACTACTGGCTCGTATGGGATCTCATTCGCATCCGCAATCTTCTTACGTATCGCTTTCAATGTCTCACATTTATGTTTTCCTTGGTACATAGGCTTCAGTTATCACATCCGACATTAATATTGCAAAAATAGGATTATTGATGAATTATGAAAACTTTTTACTGATAATATGATGATGCAAATAAAGATAGTTCGTCATATAAAAAAAGGAGACGCTGCATAGCAACGTCTCCAATTATTAATTCTAAACTCTTAATTCTTAATTAAGAATTACTGCTGTGTCTCTTTCAAGATAACATCGTGCGCACCACCCTCGATGATTGATGTAGACGACACAAGTGTGATCTTTGCATTCTTCTGTAGCTCTGGGATTGTGATTGCTCCACATGAACACATTGTTGCGATTATCTTACCTAGAGTGACACGCAAATTGTCTTTCATCTTACCTGCGTATGGAACGTAGCTGTCGACACCTTCCTCAAACTTAAGTGCTGCTGCACCTCCCATATCGTAACGCTGCCAGTTCTTAGCTCGGTTTGAACCCTCACCCCAGTACTCCTTTACAATACGATTGCCGATTGTAAGTTTCTTTGTTGGAGACTCGTCAAAACGCGCGAAGTAACGACCCATCATCAAGAAGTCTGCTCCCATTGCTAGGGCTAGAACCATGTGATAATCATGCACTAGACCACCGTCTGAACAAACTGGGACATAAATACCTGTCTCCTTGAAATACTCGTCACGAGCACGGCAAACATCGATAAGCGCTGTTGCTTGGCCACGACCAATACCCTTCTGCTCACGTGTGATACAGATTGAACCACCACCGATACCAACTTTGATAAAGTCTGCACCTGCTTCAACCAAATATCTGAAGCCTTCTGCGTCTACTACGTTTCCAGCACCTACTTTTACTGAATCTCCGTACTGAGAACGAATCCATGCGATTGTATCTTTCTGCCACTCTGAGAATCCATCTGATGAGTCGATACAAAGGACATCTGCTCCAGCCTCTACCAATGCTGGCACTCTCTCTTTGTAATCACGAGAGTTGATACCTGCTCCGACAAGAAGCTTCTTGTCGCCATCCGACAACTCGTTTGGATTTTCACGATGAGAATCATAATCCTTTCTGAAAACGAAATACATAAGTTTCTGATTATCATCGATAATTGGCAATGTATTCAATTTCTGCTCCCAAATGATCTTGTTTGCCTCAGAAAGTGTCATTCCATACTTTCCTACAACCAACTTCTCAAATGGAGTCATATAATTTTTCACTGGATTTGAAAGATCTTCCTTATCAGCGCGATAATCGCGGCTTGTAAGGATTCCAAGCAACTGTCCGTTTGGTGTACCGTCGCTTGTCACACCAATTGTTGAGTGACCTGTTGTCTCGATCAATGCCAAAGCGTCAGCAAGTGTGCTGTCTGGCTTTAGGTTAGAATCCGACACTACAAAACCTGCCTTGAAATTCTTCACCTTTCTTACCATATCAGCCTGAGATGCGATTGGCTGTGAACCAAATATAAACGATAGTCCACCATTGTGAGCCAACTCAATCGCCAATCCTGAATCAGATACGGCCTGCATAATAGCTGACACGAAAGGGATGTTAAGAGTAATCTTTGATGTCTCCCCCTTCTTGAATTTTACTAATGGTGTCTTCAAAGACACATTTGTAGGCAGACACTCCTTTGTCGTAAGTCCTGGTATCAATAGGTACTCACCGAATGTTCTGCTGACTTCATTTACAAATATTGCCATCGTTATATACTTTTATCTTATTTCTCTAAACATTTTGGCAAAGGTAATGCTTTTTAACAACTTTTAAGCATTTTTCCGCCGTTAATTGCTGTAAAAATGTGACACTGGAAGCATAAACTTCAAAACCAACGCCAAATTCTGCGTGCTGGCTCTTTGAAAAAGTTCCATCTTTCCACACTCATACAAATCATGTGTACCGTAATTCCAACGTATCTCCAACATCGGATGTACCTTTTCCAAATGCAAATCAAAACCTACAGCCGCACATAGCGAAAGGTCAAATTTGCTGGTCTCTATATCCGGATTGACGCGGGGGTCTCTTAACGTCAGCGTCTGCTTCTGCAATTCTGTGACGACTGTTTCATCTTTCTCCTTTATCAAGAAACTGACTTGTGGTCCGAAATTGACGTAGGCTCTTGCCTTTCTGCCAAAATATATATGTGCAAGCAAAGGAATGTCGATATATGTCAACTCTCGGTCCAAATCCACACCGTTGAAATCGACTTCATCCGTGCCGACCAGTCTTTCTGTCTGTCCATTTCTTGCCCTGAACTGCTCACACCAACCTTTTTGTGTAAGATTGCATTCCAAAAACACTCCGAAATGGTTCTGGGCAATATAAAGAGCATTCACTCCTGCTGTCATACCACGTTGATTGAAAAGAGACTGGTCTCCTATCATGCTGGTGTATGAAGTGTTGTTGTGCAGGAATCTCACTTGCGACATATTCACACCACCCGACACACCGACCGCAACCTCCTGTTCGAAACTGCGTCTCTCCTGTGCCGACGTCGCGCACACACACGTCGCAGCAAGCAATGATGAAACTATGATTTTGGCTACTCTCATATTTTATTTGGCAAACATTTTGCAGCCGTTAGTCTCGCTGTTCTCTATGATGAAATGACGTGAATTGATAAATCCTCCCGTCTCTCCCACTCTGTTGAATTTGAAATCAGATTGCAATGTAGACGGTGCGATCTTGTCCAACGCCCACTCGAAATCGTGTCCATATTTCTGCATCGACTCACAGAAATACATCATCATATCGTATCCGAGGATAGCGTACATAGGATGCGAATTCGTAGGCTCAGCATTGTAATATGAACGATATTTTTTCAAGAATTTGATTGTTTCCTCGCTCTTGAAATCGATAAAGAACGGTGATGTAAAATATGTGTCGTAATGGAACAACTCCTTGCTGATACTGTTGTAGTTCTGCCATTCATTAAAGCCAAACACTGCAATTTCAGTATCTTTAGCCTTCAACATGTTGATAATAGGAAGAATCTGATTCAACGCCACCTGGTTTGTTGTGACTGGGAATATCAAATTCTTTTTCTTCTTATCTACCGTCTTCTTCAACTCTGTATAATTAGAGAATACAACATCCTTATTCTTGACTCCCATCGCATCTAGAGTGAACTTCAATGTATCTGCCCACACTGCCTTGTCATTATATTTAGGATCAGAGAACGACACAATAACCACATTGTAGTCCTTGAAATTCTGGGCAATCTGCAAAGCCACGTCGGCCGCGCTTTCATTCTGAGGTGCGTTAATCTGGAAAATACTTGAATTACTCTTTACCTCATCTGATTTAGAAGTGAACGGAATAACAAGCTTCACATTGTTTGCCAATGCGAAATCCGCCATGGTCTTGATCTGCGACTGATATGCAGGTCCGATGATGAAATCCATACTCTTCAGCTCGTTATATGACACAAGTGTCTGAGCCTCCGCATCAGTCTTTCCTGAATCATAAACACGAAGATTGATGTTCAAACCTGTTTTACGCAATGTGTCTGCGGCAAGAAGCATACCATTATAGAATTCTATAAACTTCTCAGTGTTTGCATCTATCTTGCTGGTTTCAGTCACTTTAGCAAAATTCCAAGGCAATGCGAGAGCACATTCGATTGAAGTCTTAGGTTCTGAATTAAACACTTTTTCAAGCGATGTGCTGATTGAATCCGCAGTATTAATCTCGGCTACTTCTGTTGCATTCAATGGAATTCTCAATATCTTGCCTGCCATCAAACCGTTAGCAACATCTGGATTTGCTTTAATCAAATCCTCCTGAGTGATCTGATACTGTTTGCAGATTCCGAATATAGTCTCCTCTTGCTTGACAATATGGATCTTATGCGACGGTGCCTGATTCTGCTCCGGTTCGACGAATGAATTGCTCTGGAACACAGGAGGAATGATAAGCATCTTACCCTCCTGAAGTTCTGTATCTATTCCTGGATTTCTCGACACCAAAGCATCCTGGCTGATGCCATATTGTTTGGAGATGCTGTAGACTGTCTCTCCCTTCTTAACAATATGAGTCTTTAACTCACTCTTCTTAGTAGTGTTTTCTACAGGAGCGGAAGTGTTAGCGTAAGTAGGCGGGATAATAAGAATCTGTCCAATCTTCACACCTTCCTTAGCATCAGGATTAAGTTTCACAATCTCATCCGCAGCCACGTTGTGCTGTTTGCTGATACTGTAAAGGGTCTCACCCTTCTTCACTTCATGAGCTGTGAAGTTGGGGCGTTTTGCCTCTGTATTAGCTGTCGATGGAGCTGGAGTTGTAGCAGGTGTAGTCTGTGCTTTATCGGCAGGTTTGGTCACTACAGGAGCAGGTGTATTCTTAACTGGTTCGGAAGCCTCCTTTTCTGCTTTGTTTCGACGAGCGACTAACTCCTTCTTCTGTGGAATACGAATATTTGTTCCTTCGATCAAACCACGCGTCTTCAATGAAGGGTTTGCCTCATAAAGGTCATCATAAGTCAAACCGTATTTCTGCTTAAGTGAAAACAGAGTCTCACTCTTCTGCACTTTATGCATCACACCCTGAGTATTCTTCTTTGGAATAAGCAAATGCTCGCCCTCCTTCAGACCATTCTTAGTCTGAGGGTTAGCCTCTTGTATCTCAGCTTGAGTAACACCGAACTTCTTGGAAATCGAATAGAAACCTTCGCTCTTTGCCACCGAATATTCATAATATGGTTTGCCCCCTACGATCTTAGTCGGATATTCTCCAGCCAACACCATAGAGACAGACAATGATGCAAGTATGCTCGCAAAAATTCTTCCAGTCATATAAATACAAGTTTATATTTTCGCAAAATTAGCAAAAAGTTTTGAAAATGCGAAATGCAGAATGGAAAATGAAAAATCGATGTACACTTCTTTTTCTTAATGACTAGTTGAAGTGTCAGCACCTGTTATTCCTGCTTTCGTGTAACAAAATGGGTATATACTACAGCTGTCACAATAACTTTTTATTTTCTTACAAAACAATAAATTCAAACAATCTTCGTTTCATATCATGAAAAGAGACTAAAATAGGTTCTATGAAAAAAAAATTACACTTTATTGAAAGTGTTGTGAGAGTTAGTTTTTAGAGGATATAAACAAATAGGGGAATTATAATAGACGCGTCACCATCCTATATAATTATAAATTCTGACAACTCCACTGTCACGCAATCCACACTTTCTGATTATTAATTAAATTATGTCTGTATGGGATTGCAACAGACAAGCGAGAAAACTATGAAAAAAACATTTTTATTTGGGGCATATTTTGTGTCCTATCAGCAGTTTTGTTTTCATCATGTGACAAAGAAGATGAAATCGACAATGGCATACAAGGAGCTGTAGTCAAAAATCAAAAGCATCTCGTATCTTCAACGTTTTATTCGACAGACGAATTGACAAACACAACGTACATAATTTTACAGAAGGGAAACCATCAAAAATAATAAGCACCCAAGAATTTATTTGGAAGTAGTCCAAACTTAATGCACAAGAGCTCGGTATTATCACCGGGCTCTTACTATCAAGCAATTCATCACTTGTCTTAATATTCTATCAATCAACAAAATCTACACTTTTTCAAAAAAAATATCCTTTTTATGTTGTCATATCAACAAAAAGCACTAATTTTGCATTCGCAAATGAGAAATATTGCAATCGAGATGTAGCGCAGTCCGGTTAGCGCATCTGGTTTGGGACCAGAGGGTCGGGGGTTCGAATCCCTTCATCTCGACAAAAGGAGAATCAATTTGGTTCTCCTTTTTTTTGACACTATAGCGATTCGTTTTGCAAAGAATTCCAACGAAAATAACATTCCACGGTTCGGATTACCAACCGTGGAATGCTGATACCCAGGCCAATGTTGGCTTAATGTCGAAGACATTTGAGCTACGTGACCGATGATTCGAACACAAAAAAAGAGAGACGTCGCATCCGCAACGTCTCTCAAAACATTTCAAATAAAACCTATATTATAGGTTGCTAATTTCTTTCTGAATAGCGTCAGCTTTAGCACCCTGGTTTAGCTGCATATATACGCTACGAAGCATCTGCAAGTTACCAATATTCTTAGCATCGATCGCACGAGCCTTCTCCAATGGTTCTACAGCCTTCTGGAACTCAGCCTTTGCTGTCTTTACAGCAGCGTCATATTTAGCCTTCTGCTTTACAGGAATCTTGCCAGCCTCATTGTAAAGATCCTGTCCTTTCATCATGTAGACAGCACCGATGCCAGAATAAGCCTCGAAGTTGTTTGCATCTACTGTAAGAGCGGAATTGAATGCACTGATTGCCTTGTCATACTCTTTAGCCTGCATCAAAGAGTTACCCTTTACAACATGATACTGAACCTCCTTAGGATTCTTTGCGATTGCCTCATCAAGATACTTCACTGCCTCATCCACTTTCTTAGTCGAAATGTAGTAGTTGATAAGAGAGCCAAACAAGAACTTGTTGTTAGGATCCTTTGCTATACCCTCCTTCAATGTGTTTACAGCCTTAACGGTATCTCCATTAGCGATATAAGACTGGTATAGCCAATCATACATCTTTGAGGCCTCCTTATGGTCGACATTCTTGAAATCCTCCATCATTGTGATAGCTTCTTTCTTTTTCAAATCCTCATCAAGCAAAGCTGCGTTGATTGTGAAGAAATAAATGTCGTTGTAAATGGAATCCTTTGGAGTTCCTGCCATTGCTGGTGAATTAGGGATCTCCATATACTTTGTCCACAAAGCGACAGCACCCTTATAATCCTGTGAAGTGTAGCAATTGTTACCCTCACCGATCAAATACTCCTGCAATTTGCTAAGTTTGCTCTTAATCTCCTTTGTGTAAGTAGGCTTAACCTTACCTTTCTCATTTGGTTTCTGATCCAAATCCCAAGCCTTGAAGTAAGCGTCAGTTGCCTTTAGCAAATTGTCTTTTACTCCCTGTGGATCTTTCTTGCCGTTCTTAGCAATATCCTCGTAAGTCAAAAAATATGTCTTACCTGCCAAGTTGAATGTTTTTGCCTGATTTGCAGTCTCAGGGTGTGTCATCGCAGGCTCAATGTTCTTTTTAGCCTCTGCCAAATCCATTGGCTCATACAAAGCGTTATCAGTCGCTTTTAGGTTTGCTTTCTGTGCGAATGCGCTCATTGATAGAGCCACCATCGCTGCCGCAATTGAATATTTCTTCATTTTTCCTTTAATAAATTATCAATTAAACTTTGCAAAGTTATTGCTATTTTACGACTTTGCATAAATTTTTTTAATGTTATGTGGCAACAAATCTAAATTGTAATATGAGGCAGGCATAAAAGCCTGCCACTACAAATTATTCCTCTGTTGGTGTCTCAACTGTTGCGTTGTCGACAACTTCTCCACCCTCAACATTTGGTGTTTCTCCTTCTACTTCAGGGGTTTCCTCCTCTTCCTCAGCGGAAACCTTACATACAGAAGCGATAACATCATTTTTCTTTGTCAAGTTGATCAAGCGGACACCTTGAGCTGCACGGCCAAGTACTCTTGTGCCAGCTATCTTCAATCTGATTGCTATACCAGACGTGTTGATGATCATTAGGTCGTTGTCGTCTGTAACAGCCTGGATCGCAACAAGTTTACCAGTCTTTTCTGTCACATTCAATGTTCTGACACCCTTTGCTCCACGCTTAGTGATACGATATAGTGTAGCTGGATTACCGTCTTCATCCATGATGATATTGCCGTTCTCATCACGATCGTCAAGGTAAGATCGTTTACCGAATCCATTTTCTGAAACGACGAGCAATGTCTCTGGCGAGTTTTTCTCCACACATACCATACCTACCACTCTATCTGTTGGATCATCCTCATCAAGTGTCATACCACGCACTCCAGTAGCGGTTCTTCCAAGTGGACGTAAGTCGCCAGAATCCTCTCTGAAACGAACAGCACGACCGTTACGGCTGGCGATTATAACATCACTCTTTCCGTCTGTCAACGATACGTTGATAACCTCGTCGTCTTCACGGATTGTGATCGCGTTGACTCCATTTGTACGAGGACGTGAATACTGCTCAAGCAATGTCCTCTTCACTACACCCTGCTTTGTACAGAAGATCAAATAGTGTGAGTTGACATACTCTTTGTCGTTCAAGCCACGCACCCTAACAAATGCGTTGATTCTGTCGTCGGAATCAAGCTGGATAAGGTTCTGCAATGCTCTACCCTTAGAATTCTTGGCTCCAGGTTGAATCTCATATACACGAAGCCAGTAGCAGCGTCCTTTCTGAGAGAACAACAACAATGTGTCGTGCATTGATGCCTGATAGATATATTCGATGAAGTCCTCATCTCTTGAATTACTTGCCTTAGATCCGACACCTCCTCTACCCTGTGTCTTATACTCCACAAGCGGAGTAGACTTAACGTATCCAAGATGCGAGATTGTGATGACCATCTCGTCGTCGGCATAGAAATCCTCCGGATTGAATGAGGCTCCTGCATAATCAATCTCTGTGCGTCTCTCGTCGCCATATTTCTCTTTGATCTCGATAAGCTCTGCCTTGATGATGTCACGACGCAACTCCTCACTTGCCAAAACGGACTCCAAATGTGCGATCAACTTCATCACCTCATCATATTCAGCTTTCAACTTGTCGATTTCCAAGCCTGTCAACGCTCTCAAACGCATCTCAACGATATCCTTTGCCTGGATTTCATCAAGAGGCTCTGGAAGTTCAACCTGTAGTCGCTGGATTGCGATCGCTGCAGTCTCACTGCTTCGGATGATGCTGATCACCTGCTCGATATTGTCGACGGCGATAATTCTACCCTTCAAAATATGAGCTCTCTTCTGAGCCTCTTTAAGTTCAAATTGTGTACGACGTGTGACAACTTCCATTCTGAACTTAGCAAACTCAGAGATCTGATCCTTCAATGTAAGCAGACGTGGACGTCCATTGACCAAAGCAATGCTGTTAACGCTGAATGAGCTCTGTAGCTGACTCATCTTCATCAGCTTATTGAGCACCACATTTGAGTTGGCATCTCTCTTGATGTCGATAACAATACGTGTTCCGACCTCACCATCCGACTCATCATTGATGTTGGAGATTCCTTCTATCTTGCCATCCTTCACCAAATCAGCGATCTGCTCGATCAGCTCACGTTTGTTCACCTGGTAAGGGATCTCTGTGACGACGATCTTCTCACGGTTGTCTTCTGTCTCGATCTCTGTGCGCGACTTGATGATGATACGTCCACGACCAGTAAGATACGCGTCTTTGACACCATCATATCCACAGATGATACCACCTGTAGGGAAATCAGGAGCCTTGATGATCTTGATCAAGTCTTCCGGATCAATGTCGGGATTGTCAACATAAGCGACAACAGCGTCAAGAGTGTCGCTCAAGTTGTGAGTCGGCATATTAGTAGCCATACCGACGGCGATTCCCGAAGCTCCGTTGATAATCAAGTTAGGAATACGAGTAGGAAGAACTGTTGGTTCCTGATACTCACCGTCGAAATTGTCCACAAAATCGACTGTATCCTTCTCTATATCCACAAGCATAGTGTCGGAAATCTTGTCGAGACGAGCCTCAGTGTAACGCATTGCGGCTGGTCCATCACCGTCGACACTACCAAAGTTTCCTTGTTTGTCGACAAGAGTGTAACGCATATTCCACTCCTGCGCCATTCTCACAAGTGCTCCATACACAGAACTGTCGCCATGAGGGTGGTACTTACCCATTACCTCACCCACGATACGTGCACACTTCTTTGTCGGTTTGTCATGTGTAATGTTAAGCTCATTCATACCGTACATCACACGGCGGTGAACTGGTTTGAAACCGTCACGCACGTCTGGCAAGGCACGAGCAACAATAACGGACATAGCATAGTCAATATACGACGTACGCATTTCGTCGTCAATATTGACTGGGATTATTCTACCGTCTGCCATAATTCTTTGTTATATTTTATTTTTGTTTTTTTCATTTCATTTGTAGAGACGCATGGACTTACGTCTCCACGGACGTGCGTCTCCACGCAAATCATATTGTAAAAATAGCACATTTTGCCGACATACGCAATTTTTCGCACAAAAATACGTCTATTTTCGACGCAAGATTAAAAATCCACCACCTGTCGGTGGCGAATACAGAATCCGACAGAGGGAAAATATGAATGAAATTATAAATGCTAAATTTCACGACGCATTGCGGATATACCTACATTTACGAATTGAATCATATATAGGCAGGTGCTTACGCACCTGCCTATACAAATATTCGCCACTACGTAGCGGATTCACATCGGATGACCGATTGCTCTTTTAGAGATGAATACTAAAGGGCAAGACGCAAACCGGTGCCTCTGTAGTGATTGTCAGGATAGTTAGAGTCGCGGTAAGACAAACAGCAGGATCCCAGAAAAGTGGAATGAGCACCACCACGCATAACACAGTTATCGCCAAACTTCGGACCTTGTGGGTCAGTTGATGGGGATTTGGCATAATAATCTGCGTCATAAATGTCATTGCACCACTCCCATACATTGCCAGACATATCATACAAGCCAAGTTCATTCGGCTTCTTCTGTGCCACTGGATGCGTATTTCCTCCTGAATTACTTTTACACCATGCCACTTCATCAAGATTGCTGCTTCCTGCATACGTGGTGTGATTACTCTTGTTCCCCCCTCTTGCTGCAAACTCCCATTCTGCCTCTGTTGGCAGACGGAATTTCCTGCCAGTCAATCTACTCAGTTTATTGATGAACTCTAGGCAATCATACCAAGAAACCTTTTCAACTGGGTTGTTATCGCCTTTGAATTCAGATGGATTATCTCCCATCACAGCCTGCCACAATGCCTGTGTCACCGGAGTCTCGCCCATGTAATAGTCTTTGGAGATAGTTACTTCATGGACTGGCACTTCATCATAATTCCTAGAAATTTCCATTTCTGGAGTCGCTCCCATAGTGAATGTACCATGATTGACAAGAATCATCTTAAATGTAACTCCTTTTACAGTGAATGGGGTAACAAATGGGTTCGTCTTGACTTTCTCAGATTCGTTTACCCACAATTCAAAATCTATTTTATCACTTCCTTTAATATCGAACGTCAATTGTACAGAGGTGTTTTTCGTTTTGTCCTTCCAATCGATTTCTTTTGAATTAGAGATCTTCTCGCCTTTCTTATTCTTCAAAACAAACTTAAATTTGTCGTTTGTTGGCTTGATTGGATGAATTGTGATTTTTAGAATATCGTCATCAAATTTGATGTCATCCTCTTTCAACGGTTCCGCAAAATTTCCTACAAATGCCTTATCCGCCGCCTTAAAATCAGTCTTGCCTGTAATTTTTTTTACAATTGTCTCGTATAATGGCTTATCATCTGCTGACATATCAATCCCAGTCAATGCAAAACCACATTTATCACACCAAGAGGCAAGTGCACCATCACGTAATGCTGATAGTAATTCTTCACGAAAATCATCGCTATTTGTCACGGAGACATCATTTAGTAATGATCTTAATTGCTCTATTTTTGTCAGATAAGCACCTCTTAAAAATAATATGTTCAACTCTCCCATTGTTATGCCTCCCTGAAATTATATGTACTCTGCAACTCACGAATGCGTTCTGCAGATGTCTTATGCAAGACTCCATTCTCATCTTTCTTGCCCTTTTGATTGCACATAACAGACTTGCGAATAAGTTCTATTTCATCATCAAAATCCTTTTGTGTAATTTTAACCTTGGCAACAACAGCGTTTTTATCCTGTTGTTTCTCTTTCAAATCAATATATTCTATATATTTCTTTTCAAAGACAGCCTCAACCACACTTTGAATCTCGGAACCTGAAAAACCGTTTTTTTCCTCTTTCGACTTGTCTCCACGCATATTTTCAGCAATTTTTTCTTTAACTGAATCAGTTAGTTCGGAAACATCAAAGACTGATTCTTGTTCAGACGACAATCTTAGTTTCTTTTCCAAAATGTCTAATCGTTCATTCTTCTTAGGAAAATCTACGAAATACACCTCGTCAAAACGTCCCTTACGCATAAACTCAGGACGCATCACATCATTAGCGGTAGCCACAATATAAACTGCTGTTTTACGCTCCTGCATCCATGTAAGAAAATGGCCCATCATTCGCATAACGATGTCATGGCCACCGCCACCTCCATTTGCACCAGCAAAGGCTTTTTCGATCTCATCTATCCACAGCACACACGGATGCGCTGCCTCTGCCACCTTGAGTGCCTTGCGAAGATTTGCTTCACTCTGACCTACATATTGTCCCATCAATCGGCTAATATCAAGTCGCAATAATGACACTCCAAATTTATCCGCGATTGATTTTGCCACAAGACTCTTTCCACATCCAGGCATTCCAATGATCAAGATTCCTTTAGGGAGAGGCAACTTCATCTTTGCCAACTCGTTGAGATGTCGAAAAAGTTTGGCTTTTTGATCCAGATCTTTGCGAAGATTATTCAATCCTCCAACTTGGTCAAATGAAATATCTGTATCAATCACTTCTATTATACCAGACTTTCGAACAAGCAGTTTCTTTTCTTCCTGAGCATATTCGATTGTCTTTTCCGTCAATCTGTTGCAAGTTCGCATACTTGCAGACCTGATTATCTGCTCTATTTCATAGTGCTGAATACCTTGAAGAGTACGAGTCAGTTCAACTACCAATTCACCATATTGATGTTGGAATTGATTTGATACAGGCAACACCTGCCTTATATATTCCTCTATCTCCTTCTCTGTAGGTGCTGGCAATTCAACTACGGAAACCAACCCCTCTACCATAAGAGGTAACGACTCCATAGGTTGTGGAGACACCATAATAAAAGTCATTCGTTTGTCGTATTTTCCCTGCTCATATAGCGAACAGAAAAGCTGAAGGTTCAATTGAAAATCATTCTTTTCAAATTCGGCATAACAATTCTTTGCCAGAAAAATTGAAGGTTCTATCTCTTCTCTATGCTCTATTACAGCATCAAATACAGATGACAACGAATGAGATCCCTCCTTTTTTTTCTTTGTCAAAAAGTCGATCTCTCTATTATTGGCATATTCTTCCACATTTGCACAAGTCATTTCCAATACACCTTCTTCCATTATTTCCTTCAATGCCTTATCGACATAAGAATAATTGAAATGAGGAACATACACTACCGGCGAACTAAGGATTGCCGTGATCAAGTCCGTTTTGAACTTTTCATTGATTGAAAACGTCTGCTCCATATCACCAATTAAGTGGATTTAGACTTGACAATGTTGATTTTAAGCTCTCATATGCCGTCTTGCAAACAGCCTTTGCTCCTTCGTAGATCTTCTTACCCGCAGAAACGGCAGCACGACCCATAGATTTAGCGACATCGTATCCTATAGCCAAAATCTTTGCTGACTTTTCAACTACCTTTTTGCCTGCATTACAAAGATTTTCTGCGACAACCGGCAATTTATCAACTGCCCAATCAGCCACTTTCTTTGCCCCTTCTTTCACTAATTTCTTTGCAGGCTCAGGAATAGCATCCCATACATGGACAGCAACTTTCACAACTGGTACAGGGCAATACTTTGCTGCTTTTTTTAGCAGCCACGAGAATCCCTTGTCTTTTACCCAATCTTTTACTTTTCCATTACAATTCACCCAAAGAGACTTGGCCATACCCCATACCTTTCCCAAGAAAGATACCTTTTTATGCTCTTGATATTCTTGCTGAGAAATTTCATTCTTCGCTAATTTGTAGTTACGACGGGCATCACGAAGAAATTCTGCAGCTTGTATAGCCGCTTCAATACTTTTTTCCTGATTCCATCCAAATTTCTCGGAAGCCATTTTTGCGGCAGCCACTGCTACAGACTTCTCCAAATATGAGTCTTCCTTATAATTCTCTTTAAGTGTACGTTTGAAATAATCATCTACAATTGGAGTATTTACCAATTCCTTCACAACCGGCATATTGTCCAACATTTCTGATTTTCGCACATCGTTCAACAGAGTAACATAATCTAAATGATCAGAAAAAAACTGCTTTATCTTACTAAAAACTGCCATAATCAATCCTCCTTTTCTGCATCCTTAAGTTCTTCATCTGTCAACTCTCTGCCAGCCATATCAGCCGCATAACCTTTCGACTCGTCATTAATTATCTCGTCAAGACCCTTTTCAATTTCAATGTCTTTCTGATGGTCATCAGACAATGACGGATCTACCTCTCCTGCCAAATCTCGGAATTTGTCAGAGCCCCATTCATCGACACTTCTGTCATCTGTCTTTGTATAATACTCTTTGATGGCATCATTAGTATTATCTACAGCATCTAATATGGTGTTGTAATCCTCTGCTGTAAGAGGTTTCCAATCAGCATCATGCTCCATTGGAGTCTCCTGATTATCCAAACCAAATTTAACTAATGATTCATTTTCATTCTCTCCGCTCTTAAATCGGGAAAGAATAAATTCCAAAAACTTCACAAAGAAGTTCTGGTCTTTTTTCTGGTCTTTTTTCATAATACCTAATAATTTTATCCTTTGCTTAAAATCTTTCCTAAATTATATAACATTTTTTATTTAGAGTATTTTTTAATGTAATTTTTTCTTTTTTATGCTAACTAACATGAAAACATCCCACGTCTATTTTCGACGCAAGATTAAAAATCCACCCCCTGTCGGTGGCGAATACAGAATCCGACAGAGGGGAAATATGTGTGTGTTTTCTTTGGGGGCAAGTTATACTTAAAAATCCCAAGACCATCCATGACCTAAATCCCAATGCTCATCATAAACAAATTCGAAGTATGGAAGAGCAAACTCTTTCTCAATCATAGAATAAAATTCAGACTCTATTGGTTTTGCCCACTGTCCTACAAAAACGATGAATTTATCTATATTCCAGGCAACTCTTCCTCTTGGAACTTGAGTATAATCTCCTTTGAATTTAGTTGTCTCATGTTTTGCTTGTGCTTTGAAATATTCATTGGCCCAAACTTGACGATGCAAATGAGGATAATTGATGAATGGCAAACCATTGTCTGCAGCTTCTTCCACCTGTTTAGGAGTAAGTTCCTGTTTACAGACACCAAAAAAAGATTTGTCTTCCATGTCATACCAAAATATTCCAACCTGCGGCATCGGTTCATCTAATGCACGCATCGCATCCATTTGTTTCTGAATTTCTTCTTCTGACATATCTGTATATTTTACTTGAAATAATAAAATGATTTTTGGAGATGTCACATGGTTTCAAAACTCAAAATGCCCGTGTATTACGATCTCTTCTTAACAATTTCTATCACTTCCTGAAAGGCTTTGTGGTATCTATCCTGCTCATCGGCAGACATTTTTGATTTCACTTTCTCAAACTCATCCTTAACATTAGAAAGCTGTGTCAAAACCTTATGTTGACTTACTCCGGGGATTGCCTCGGCGTCTTTCTTAGCCTTTCTCAACTTCTCCATAATCGGAGCGAAAACGGCACTCTCCTGCTCTACCTTTACCGACTCTTCTTTCTTAGTCTCCACAGTTTTCGTTTCAACTTTCTTTTCTGAGTTTACTGTTGTTGTTTCTATCTCTACTGGTGGTTCTGACGACACGAAAAAAGCGGCACCTGCACCTATAACAGCAACTAAAATAAGTGGCCATTTTAATTTCGTTAGCAAAGATGGCTTAGCAGCGTCTTTTTTATCATCCTGAGTTAAGTTGTCTGAGTCGCTTGAATCATCATGTATGATTATAGCACCGTCGTCTTCATATTTGACATAGTAGGCTGTATTGTTCTCTTCAAATACTTCAAGAATGCCTTTATTCAATCTATCCAATGCATCGCTTTTGAATTTATCTCGCATCGTTGCGACATCTTCTGAATCATAAGCAACACTATTGTTTTTCTCGCGTCGACAAATATCTTTCACAAAAAACTCTGTCACCACGACATTTCTGTTGTCGCCGAATTTATCGGAAAGATAAGTGATTTCCAAATCACTTTGACTTAAAATTTTCTCTATTCGATAAGCACCTCCTTTAAGAAGTGTGTCTTGTTGTAGCGCTTGCATATTCATAGACAAATGTTTTTTTTGATGACGGCATTGATTAATTTCCTACAAATCTAACAAATAGTTGCTAAATTGTTAATCACACAAAACAAAAAAGACGTGAACCTTCACGTCTTTTAGAATTATAAATGCATAATCAGCTATTCAGCGTTACGCTTTTTTATTTAGCAAATAAGCATATTGCTCTTTCAATGTCTCAACCTCTTTCTGGATTGTAAACAACGTAACAACTCTACTTCTTGCGTTCTCCGACAACTGTTTGCGCAACTCGTCATTCTGAAGCAATCTGTCTACCGCAGCTGCGTATGCCACAACATCTCTGTTGGGAACCTCAAGACCGGTCTCTCCATTCGGGCAAACCCAGTTCACACCACTGCCCTCAATTGTGTATGTCACCGCTGGCGTGCCACAATACATTGCCTCAGCAAGTGTTAGGCCGAATCCTTCTGCCTTAGTGTACGACGGGAATGCAAAGACATCCGCCGCATGATAATAGCAACGCAAGTCGGAATCATTCATTCTGCCCAAGAAATGGATTCTGTCTGAGAATTTAGCCAACTGCATCATCTCGTCTGTTGTCGGTCCATCACCTCCTACATAGATCACGCAATCCGATTTGATCAACTTCTCCGCTTCAATCAAATCCTCCAAACCTTTATGACGAACGTGTCTTCCAGCATGGAACACAATTTTTTTGCCATTAGCTGCCTGCTTGATTTTTTCCACTTTTTCCTGCTCGCCTGGCTGAAGATCATACTTAGTGATGTCGATAGCGCTTGCAAGCACCACCGTCTTATCCTGGAAATCTTTCAATACAGGAGACGATTTCTTATAGTTTTCAGAAGTCGTGGCAATCATATCAGCTCTCTCAAGCATCTTTCTCTCAATGCCTTTGATAAACTGATACATCACTTTCTGTGCAGTGACATCAAGATGATAATGGACATAGAGCTTTACATCATCCGGAATAAGTCTCAACATCAAAGCCATCACAAACGGATTCGGATGATGGAAATGAATAATATCAGGTTTCCACTCTACGATATACTTCTTGAGTAATTTATAATATGAAAAGGATAAACTCTGACGAAGCAACATCAAAAAAACTCCGGCTTTGCTTACCTTTACCCCATTATGTTCTTCTTCTTTATCCTCCTTATCTTCGCTGAATGCCACTACATGCACATCATATTCGTCTTTTATTCCTTCCGACAAATATTGGCAAGTGGCCTGCGTTCCTCCTACCAAAGGATAATAGTAATTAGATATTTGCAGAACTTTCATTATCTTTAACTAATGTTGGCTGTTCGTTTCAACAAGTTGCCTCCAACAAATTTTTGAGCAAATGTAGGTATATTTTTTTTCTACACAAAGAATATACCTACTAAATAGTCTGTTTATTCTATAATTTTTAGATTGTCCACCCATAGTTTATCACCTACAGCACCACAAAAAGCTCCTCCATACCCACTTGAGAAACGTATAATAATATGTGTGGGCATCTCATCAGGATCTGCATATTCCTTCTCTGAAATCTGCATTTTCTCTCCTTTGCTGTTGATTCCCCAATATGGATATTTGGGATAATCCACACCCATATAGTCCTGATAATTTGGCTCATTTGTAATGTCGCCATACTGAAGTGGAAGTTCAAAACCGTTTTGCCAATTGATCACACTCTCCTTGATCCTCATATAGGCTGTGGCTACTCTCTTGGCATGAAGTTTGCCACTCGCGTCTTCCCAACGTCTTTGAAGGACTACAGAGACCTCCGCTTCATTTTTTCCTTCAAGATCCATAGACTTCGAGACCGACTTATATTGTCTTTTTCCGCCCACCTTAGCCTTATAGTCGAACTTTATGGCTCTTGGTTTGGCTGTATAAGGCACTCCCTGCATCATATATTGCATAGGATTGTCGGAACTCTCAATCGGCTCAAGTAGAAAGCCCGTGAAGACGCTGCCTGATGCCATACACGTAAGGTTTACCATACCGAGCACTTTCACCTCCTCCAACTTGCTTTCTATCCTCAAGCAATAGCCATTGCCTCGTTTTTCAGGGTAGACGGTGGTGCTCGCCTTATCCACACTTGCCGCATGGATCAGGCTACTGGATGTTTCCCATGGAGAGTCGGTTCTCTTTCGTGGACCTGTTTCATTAATAGTGTCTGGTTTTCCGATTTCGTAGATTTGCCTGACATTTCCACCAATCAGAAAACTTTCTTTGATATTTCTCACCTGCCAACTGTCGAAATCAGAATACTTCAGCTGAGTGACTTTCAGCTGAGCCATCCCGACAAGTGCAGGAGCTAATAATAGTGTCGAAAAAATTCGTTTAACCATAAATTCTTTAACGATACGTTCGCTAAATTATACATTTTATCCAATTCTTCACATTTTTTGTCCATTTTTTCTATTATTACATGCTATTTTACTATAATTTTCTGATTGATAATATATAATACAATATAAAATCATTCAAATGCAGTTGATATAAATTCACAAAAAATCCGCAAAACATAAAATAAATTATTGTTTTGCGGATCAAATGTTTTATTAAAAGTCGACTACAAATTCAGTTTTTTTCTTTTATTCATAATATCTATCTTCTCATCAATGTGAAATGTCCTTCATACAGCTTATCAATCTCAGGAACATCAAGTATATACCAGTAGTCTGTAGACGGTAATTTTCTGCCATTATACTCACCACTCCATCCATCTGTGTTTCCTTTTTCCTTAAAAAGTAGTTTTCCAAATCTGTCGTAAATATACAACACTGAATTTGGATAATTTTCTATATTCTCGACTACCCAGTTTTCATCACCTTGGTAGAAATAAATTGGAAATTCTGGCTCAATAAATGGGACTCTGAACTGATAAGACGACGAGCATCCTAGACTATCAGAGACTTCAACATCATAAAATTTTCCGACGACTGCATTTTCAAGCAAGTTAGATATTGTCTTTCCATCTCCATTATGATAATCAAAATAAAGTGTCTCATTAGTGTTCTCCACATTCATCTGATAAGTATGATTTCCAATTTCCTCATGAGATGAGATACGCGGAATCGGGGCTACTGTTACAGTAGCATTCACCTCTTCTTGGCAATTGTGACTATACGCCACAACATTATAAGTGATTGTCGACTCAGGAGTTAAATCGACAAACGATCCAACTTTATTCACAGAACTGTCGCCTTCAATTTTCCATTCGATTCTATCGTAAGCTCTTTCTGTGACTGCCTCCAAATGTGCAGCGTCTCCCTCACATATTGAAGCATCTTCCACACTCAAACCTACTGGCTGGACCACTTCTATCTCTTGTTCACTTCCTTTTTCTTCACAACCTAATTTTGAAATGGCCGACACTCGATATGTTGTATTGTCAGAAGGAGACACGACGATTTCGGAAACTCCTTCGTCTACTTTACTAAACTGTGATTCATTCTCTCCTTTGCTTGCCCATATAATACCTTCTGTGTATGGATAATTCGTTGCCAACGTCACATTTTCATCTTTACATATACGTGATTCTGACGTTGTAAGCTCAACATTTTTCACATGCTCTACATCGACTACGAATTTCTCTGAAAATGTAGGACAAACAAGTGGTTTAGCCCAAAACTCATAAGTAGTGGTCTCTGTAGGCACATCTTCAGCAGTCAACTCATTTTTTGCAAAATTCTCATTTTCATTTTTCTTCCATCCATAAGATGTACAATTCTCAGTAATAGAAGCGTTCAGCAAAACGGTTGTTCCTTCACAAACTTCTGTAGGAACATTTTCCAACAAAACTGACACCGGTTCTTCAACAAACAATGACACTTCATTAGAGACTGCACTTTGACAAGCCAATTCATCAGAAGATTCAACTATAAATGTAGCGGATTTAGTAGCTGTTATGTTTACCACATCTCCAGACTCTGCCATTTCAGAGAATTGTGATTCTCCATCATTCTTTTGTTTCCAAACCAACTTAGGAGCGTTAGTGGCATTCACTGACAAAACGACTGAACTATTTTCACACACTTCTGTATCACTGATACTCAACGAAAGTTCAGTTTTCTTCTCCACTTTTACACTCACCTCCTTCTCAATAGCAGGGCATTTATCTCCTGTGATTGTAAACTTATATGTCGCATCCTCTGTTGGAATATCCGAAGTAGACAAATCAGCATTACTAATCAATTCATTGCCTCGCTCCCATTTGAATGAGTTTGCCGACGTGAGTTTGGCATCAGCTATCAAATCCACTTTCTCTCCTTCACAGATGATTGCTGGCAGTGGTTGAAGTGTCACTTCCGCTATCTTCTCCACTTTTACGCTCACCTCTTTTTCAATTGCTGGACATTTATCCCCATATACTGTGAATTTATATGTGTCATCCTCAGCTGGAATTACAGAAATCTTTAGATCAACATCACCTAGGAGCTGACCATTCCCATCCTCCCACTTAAATGTGTTGGCAGACGTGAGTTTGGCATCAGCTATCAAATCTATCTCTTCACCTACACAAACTACCGATGGTTGTGGTTGCTGCAACGTCACCTCTGCTTTCTTCTCCACTTTTACGCTTATCTCTTTTTCAATTGCAGGGCATTTATCTCCTGTGATCGTGAATTTATATGTTGCATCCTCTGTTGGAATATCCGAAATTGACAAATCAGCATCACTAATCAAGTCGTTGCCATTCTCCCATTTAAATCTGTTTGTAGACGTGAGTTTGGCATCAGCTATCAAATCCACTTTCTCTCCTTCACAGATTACCGCTGGCAGTGGTTGCAGCGTCACATCAGCCATTTTCTCCACTTTTACGCTCACCTCTTTCTCAATTGCAGGACATTTTCCTCCGGTAATTGTGAATTTATAAGTGGCATCCTCTGTTGGAATATCTGTCGTCTTCAAACCAATATCAGTAAGCAAATCATTGCCCTTCTCCCACTTAAATGTGTTTGCTGACGTAAGTTTGGCATCGGCAACCAAATCCACATCAGTTCCTTCACAGATAATTGCAGGCAATGGTTCAAGCGTCACATCAGCTTTTTTCTCCACTTTCACGCTTAACTCTTTTTCAATTGTAGGGCATTTATCTCCTATGATTGTGAATTTATATGTAGCGTCCTCAGTTGGAATATCCGAAGTAGACAAATCAGCATCACTAATCAAGTCGTTGCCCTTCTCCCATTTGAATGCGTTAGTCGACGTGAGTTTGACATCAGCTATCAAATCCACTTTCTCTCCTTCACAGATGATTGCTGGCAGTGGTTGCAGCGTCACATCAGCCATACTTTCAACTTCTACAATCATTTTGTCTTCTATATTTGGACATGCATCTCCCAAAATCGTAAATTTATATGTGACATTTTCTTCTGGAATATCAGTTGTGACCAAATCAACATCACTTAGCAGATTGCCATTTTTCTCCCATCTGAATGAGTTAGTCGACGTGAGTTTGGCATCGGCAACCAAATCTACTTTTTCACCTTTACAAACAACTGCTGGCAGTGGTTGCAGCGTCATTTCCGCTTTCTTCTCCACATCTACACCTAAAATATATTCTATTGTAGGACATAGATTTCCCTCAACAATAAACTTATAAATCGTATTTTCATGGGGAATATCAGACGTGATCAAATCAGTATTATTGAAAAGCACACCATCTTTCTCCCATTTGAAATTGTTGAAAGGCGAAAACTTGGCATCAGCTATCAAATCCACTTTCTCTCCTTCACAGATTACCGCTGGCAAAGGTTGCAGCGTCACATCAGCTTCCTTCTCAACAATAAAATTAGCATAGACTTCATTCGATGTACAGACACCATCAGTAGCATAGAATACTACAGTTTTATATTCGGTAATATTAGGAACAAGATGCTGTAGTTCTGTTGTTGGTACTCCATCCCAAAAAAATGTTATAGGAGAAAGGGGTCTCGTCTTAACATCTGGAGTAAATGTGACATCAGTGCCTTCACAAATATCGATATCACCAATCGGATCAAACCTAAATATAGGTATCATCGTCAATTCAAATATAATTGAATCTGATACACACTCACCATTTTTAGCCAAAAACAGATAAGAAGTTGTATTCTTCGGATTAGGAAGGCTAATACTCTCTCCATTTTCTCCTGCAATTAATGTCCAAGTGTTTTCTCCTGTTGCCTTACTATACCATTCAATATCAATTGATTTTGTCTGGTTAGTTTGACGGACTTTCCATTCTACAAGATCATCACTATCCTCACAAATTAATTTATTCTGGTCCGATAAAACTTCAAATTCCGGTTTCTTACATGACTCCAAACATTCAATTGAAACTGTATTTGTAACAAAATAATCTTTGTCACAATTGTCAGGGGTTCCATTTTTTGCCACTTGAGCTAATGTGTTTTCATTTGCCGCCAAAATCACGCGGAAATAAGTCAAGCCATCAAAATCATCAGTAAACAGGAAATCACTACCTGTAAACGGAAGATCTGTCCATGTAGTTTCATCGTATGAATACTGCCACAAAAAATAAAACTTAGAGTAATTAACATCCCATTCATCAGCCATCAAACTGACAAAATGGTCTATATTCTCACAGTCGTATTGAGGTTGATTTGTTATTGTTATATCATTATCTATTCCAAGATATGCGACGGGAGGGTTCTTAATTTCCATTTGCGAAATAATATTGGAAATTGAAAAATAGTCACATTCGTCATTAGGAGTTTCATATTTTGCGATATATTCGGCTTTCGACTCTGCTTCTGAGTCGTCCGAACCACCGGTGATAATAAGTCTGTATACTTCTTTTCCAGTCGTTGGCAAATCTCTCTGAAGCATAAATTTTTCTATTCCACTTTTATCTGGAATATCTGTCCAAGTATAACCATCATTAGTAGAATACTGCCAAAGACAATAGATACTATGATATATTTTTCTCCATGCTTTTAACACATCATCGTTGCTTAAAGCATAAACAGGCACACACAACTGGTTCGTCAACTCATTATTTATCTCAATTGTCGGCGGAATGATTTCTTCGTCATCATAACGCTGCAAAGTGATATCGTCTAGAGCAAAATCGTTACCATTACCACTTGAACAATGATTTTGAATGACGATTTTCAACACATCTCCTGACTTCGCTTCAAATTCCAAAGAAGCTTCCGACCAATCACGTTCTTTATGAGTATAAAGTCCTAGTGAATTTTTTTCATCACCTGGCCAAGCAACCACATCACTGCCAGAAAGATTTACACTTTCCAACAATTCTGGATTAGCGGCATCCTTCACATTGTATACCTGAAGAGTAAGATTGGGACTCAGCGAAGCATCAGACACATTAGCCACAAACATACTCAGCATATATTTATGATTACCACAAGGTTTCAGTTTAAGTTCATTTTCATAAATGCTTTCTCCCTTACCTTTACTTCCAACATTCACCACCAACATGCCGCCATTCGTATTTCCTGTATGGTCACGTCCAGGCACAAAATGATAAGCCTTACTTGAATTAACACTTTTTTTATGAATGAAAGACCAAGCGGTACTATTGGTAATACCATAATAGCCATCACCCATTAGCTCTACATCTGCGACTTTATGTCCCGGCACGCTCATATTCGGATCAGCAAAATCTCGGCAAACAGAATCCTCTACCACTCCGAAATCTTCCTGCCATACAACATTCCAACTACCGCCATATACGACAGTCGGTAATATCAAGAAGAATACGAATAATATGATTTTGAAGAACCTGTTCAAGAAAGTTCTCAATATGATCGCACTATAATAGGACATAAATTTCATCTCTTGTTAATTTTAAGTAGTATTTGGTTGTCAGATGAATAAGTCATCTTTTATTCTTTAATATAATAATCAAACAATGAAGGACACCACAAACTTCTAATATATATCACTGACAATCAATGCAAAGATATTAATATTTTTATATTTTAACAAATAATAAGGTTCGTTAACATTTCAAAACGACAAAAACATAATATTTTTGCGAGGTAAACAAAAAATAATGAATTCAGCTTATGAAAAAAATATTAATAGCAGTTGTCGCTGCACTTTCTATATCTTCATGCAGCAGAGCAAACAGAAATACAGAACCTGCTGCAAGTGCAGAAATAGCACAAGAATACCTTTCAGAAGAAATAGTTGAAGCCTCTTCCGCAAATTCAACTCCAGTTCCTTCCGCAGACACCCGTAAACTGATTGCTAAAGGTAATGTAGAGATAAAAGTTAAGCCAGAAAATGTAGATTCTATTTACGACAATATCAATGCTTTAATCAAAAAGCACAATGGATATAAGAGTTCTGAAAAACAGAATGAATTTCGTTATTCTGTCTCAGCATCTATTCCGTCAGCCTCTTTTGAAGATTTCACTGATGCCTTAAACAAGGTTGGAGGAAAAATGTCTGACAAATCTATTAATGTCCAAGATGTCACAGACGCTTATACCGATTTAATATCTGAAATCAAAAGCAAAGAAGCCGCTCTTGAACAATATCGAGTTTTACTAAAACGTGCCAACAAAATTTCAGAAATAATTGAAATCCAAACAAAAATCGACTACATTCAAAATGACATAGACATTATGAATGGTCGACGCATCAATATAGACCGTAAGGTGGCTTACAGTGTAGTAGACATAGACCTTATCATTGTTAAAAAGGAGATGGCAAAGGACGACGACGATGACACTCCTTCATTTGGCTCCGAATTAGTTGATTCCTTATCTGACGGCTGGGCTATAATCAAATTTTTAGTTGTGTTCTTGCTACGTTTGTGGCCATTCTTTATTGTTGGAGGGGCAGGATATTTCTTCTATAAAAAAAGAAAAAAAGACTCTAAAACTTCATCAAAAAATTAATTCTGTTTGACACCAAAATTTTTGTAATGTTTCTTGTGTAAACAAAAAAGAAAAGATTATTTTTGTACTAGAAACAAGAATTTAATTTCATAGAAGATGATAAGACTAAATGTATTTATTCAGGTTGAGGAGAAGAACCAGTCTGAGTTGTTAGGTATGGTAAAGGAGTTGGTTGAACTTTCTCAGGCTGAGAACGGATGTATCGCGTATGACGTATTTGAGAGTTCTACTCGTTTTGACGTTATGATGATTTGCGAGACTTGGAAAGACAATGAGACTTTGATTGCTCATACTCAAAGCGAGCACTACAAAAGAATCATGCCTAAGATTCACACTTTGGGTCAGTTCAAAACAGAGAAGTTTGAGTTTTAATCAAAATGATTTCCATAACGGCAGGCTCTTTTGCCTGCCTTTTTTTATTAATTTAAAACACTGAGATTTGCATAACGTTTTCATTGCTTTCGGATCCAACATGGGCAACCGTCGTCGTATGATTGAATATGCCCTCATTCTTTGCTCCGACCTTATCGGTAAGGTTGTGGCTCTGTCTGAAATACGTTCGTCCGAGCCTGTAGGTTACGACTCCGACCATGAATATCTGAATGGAGTGTTCCATCTTGAGACAAGATTGGAGCCGGATGACATTCTTGCCAGATGTATGGCTATCGAGCGTGAATTGGGAAGAGTAAGGACTCCAGGAGCCGGATACGAGGACCGCCCTATTGATCTTGACATTCTTTTCTATGACGACGCTGTCATCTCCAACGATAATCTTACTATTCCCCACCCTCGCATGCACGAGCGTCGCTTCGTTATTGAGCCGATGAATGATTTGGCTCCAGACTTTGTCCACCCGACACTTAAGAAGTCGATGAAGCAGTTGCTTGATGAGATGAATGCTAATTAGTTTCAGGTTTCAAGTTTCAGGTTTCATGTGTTTTGTAGAAACGACATTAGGTTATATTGAGTGGAATGGCCATTATCTGATGCTCTTCCGTAATAAAAAGGAAAACGATCCCAACGAAGGTAAATGGATCGGCATTGGAGGTCATGTGGAAAAAGGAGAAAATCCTGATGATTGCTTCGTGAGGGAAGTCCGTGAGGAGACGGGAATTATCCTAAACAATTTAATCAGACGTGGCATGATTGATTTCATCTCCGACTCAGCCGAGAACGAACGTATGCATCTCTATACAGCCACCGTCGACTCTCCCGATTTTTCAGAATGCAATGAGGGCACTCTAAAATGGATTCCTAAAGAAGAAATTCTCAATCTTAACTTATGGGAAGGCGACAAATATTTCCTAACCCCATTAATCAATGGAAAGACCGACATCCGTATGCGACTTACGTATGAAGGATGGAATTTAATTAAGGCAGAAAGCTTTTGACATATTGTATTTCATATCTTTTTCCATATATTTGCCAATAGAATTTAATAATATAAAAATTGGTTGATATGAAAAAGATGATGATTTTGGCGTTTTTTACCTTATTAATTTCCATATTTGAAATACCATCCCAGATATATGTCTGGAAAAATGGCAAGGTAATATTTTCTGTTGAGAATGAATATCCGGACAGTGTCACTTTCTCGAATCCCAACTTATCGGTTGTGGAGCCTGCCGACACAATTCCACCTGACACTTTCCTATTTAGTGTAAACGACACTCTGCAAGTTTGTTTTGCACCCGGCAATCTACAATACAACGACTACTATTATGAATGGAGATTCGCAGAAAACCAATATGATTTGATTGGGATAAGCAATTCTAACATCGCTCCATTTTACAATGGCTGGATAGATCTGTTCGGTTGGGCGACGTGTGGATGGAGTACTGGTTTTCTACCGACGTCTACAAGCACCGACTATAGAGATTATCTGGTTGGCGGATCTTGGGACAATAGTTTTGTCGGTGAGTTTGCCACTGCGGATTGGGGAGCGTTAAACAAAATCGGCAGTGATGCGGAACACACTTGGAGAACACCGACGAGTAAAGAGTGGAATTATTTATTGGCAGAAAGGAGAAATGCTGATCAATTATTCGCCTTAGCGACGGTGGCAAATGTGAAAGGATTGATTTTGCTGCCAGACAATTGGAAGACACCAGAAGGAGTAAAATTTATTCCTTCCGTATCCACAGAGATCAACAATCATTTGGTATATCAGAACGGATTGTATATGGATGAGGAGATGTTGGACGACCATTACGCAGACAACACTTATAATGAAGCGGAATGGACTGTAATGGAAAAGTCAGGAGCCATATTCTTGCCAGCGGGAGGACGACGTTGGGGGAATACTATAAAGAACTATCCTACAAACCCGTGGGGAATCTACTGGTCGTCCACAACAGGAGCACAAGAGCGGGAAGGAAATGTCCGTGCGTTATCCTTCTACATGAGCGGAGTGACACCTTTAGCTGAAACGAGCCGTGTATGGGGATGTTCAGTTCGTCTAATTCAAGAAATAAAATAGGAGACGACGCAGTATTTTCTCTGAAATAATCCAATACTTATTGGCATATAGATTTCTTTTTCTGTGTAAAACGGTCATATTGAAACACGCCCCTAAAGTTATTTCTCTAACTTTAGGGGCGCATTTTAGATCTTCGTCTTGCTTGGTTTCTCAACAACCATTGTTTATTTCACCTCAGCAAAATACCTTATCCTCAAATCCAAAATCTTTTGATCTCCTGTCATTTCAATTTCTTCATATTGTCTTATATCTTGCGACGAAGCACCAATCTTAATTGTGTACTTTCCAGGATCTATCACCCAGTGATTATCGCTGTAGTATCCAAACTGAGATGGATACATTGTAAACGACACCGTCTTTGTCTCGCCTGGATTAAGTGTGACACGCGCGAATCCCTGCAGCTGAATAGGTCGGATGTTCTTGTTTCCGTCTGCTGGCGACAAATACAATTCGACAACCTCGTCGCCTGCAAAATTGCCAGTATTCTTCACGTCTACACTGATAGAAATCTTCTCCGCATCTGTAGCCACTGATTTTTCTGCTTTGATATTCGAATACTCAAATGTAGTGTAGCTCAAGCCATAACCAAATGGATATGCGACGCGGGGATCTTTCTCCACTGAACGATTGTAGCAGATTGGTTCGTTGATCTCGACATTTGGATAGCTGACACTCAATTTTCCTGATGGATTCACCTTTCCATAAATAATATCAGCAACGGCATTTCCTCCCTCCTCTCCTGGATACCATGCCTGAATTACCGCAGCGCATTTCTCAGCCAAACCAGAAATAATTTGGGCACGTCCACCGAACATCACTAGAACAACCGGTTTTCCTGTAGCAATAAGTTTTTCAACAAACTGCTCCTGTTTTCCTGGCAGGCGCAATGTTGTGCGGTCACGATTCTCTCCGCATAGCATCACATTCTCACCTACTGCCGCCACAATCACATCACTTTCTTTTGCAATTTCCAACGCTTGATCAAGATTTGTTTCCTCTCCCGAATCAATCTTACGGTTCTGAATATCCTGCATATATGCGACGCGAGGATCACCACCCTTCTCCACTACTGTCTCTACAACCTCAGTCCAGTCGCATCCACGGCTATATTTTAAAGAATAGCCTTCTGGAATATTCGCTTCCATTCCAGATTTCAGATTTACAATTCTAGGATTCAAATCGTTTTCAATCTCCTTTTTCCAGAAGTAACGCATAGAATGGTAGGAATAGTCGCCAACCATTGCCCACATAGAATTGGCATTTGGTCCGACCAACGCAATTTTAGACGGCTTACTCAATGGCAAAACGCCATTGTTCTTTAGCAAAACAACCGACTGTGTGGCAAGCTGGTATGCCGTCTCACGATTACTTTTTGAATCCCACTCAATATGTCCTGTCTCATACAGTTTTGCATTGTCATCAAGCAAACCAAGTCTTGCTTTATGCTTCAACACCCTTTTGACCGCAGTCTCAAGTGTCTGCTGACTGACTAAGCCTTTATCAATTGCGTCCGACAAAAATTTATAACTCTTTCCTTCAGGAAAATCAACATCATTGCCAGCGTTGATTGCTTTTGCTGCACGCATTGTGGAATCAAGATTGTCGTCAATCTGCTCGATTGAGCTATAGTCGCTTACAAGAAGTCCATCAAACTTAAGGTAATCACGCAATATACCTTCTTGCAAATATCTGTTTGCCACACATTTAACAGAATCAAACGTGTGATATCCTGTCATCACCACTTTACTGTCAGACACACGTATAATTGCTTCGTGAGGCAAAAGGATCTCTTCCATCAACTCTTTTTTATCTGCATTTCCGCCACCTCCGTAGCCAAGGAAATGTTTTGAACAAGCTGAGACTCCCTGCTTCAAATCCCCATGTTGCAGACCTTTGACGAATGCCACTCCCATTACAGCCGAAAGATATCCGTCTTCTCCATACGACTCTTCCAAACGGTTGAAAGAGGGATTTCTGACAACATCCACCATAGGAGAAAGAGCCTGCATACCTCCAATCTTACGAAGATCTGTGGCAGTCTCGTATGTTTTCTTTTCTGCCAATTCCGGATTGAACGAGCAGGCAAGGCCAATCTGTTGCGGATATACAGTAGCGTCATAACCGTTTATTCCGCTCAACACCTCCTCGTGAAGCAATGCGGGAATGCCAGACGGAGTGTTGTGGATCAACCAATCCTGCATCTGAGCCACCATGTCGCGCACCTCATCAGGAGTCTTGCGGAAATTCATCGTGAACTGAGAGAAATGACCTATTCCATCTGGAATCAAACGACGACACAGTGCTGTGTCAAGTTTGTCGTTTTCATCAAAAAATTGCGTCATATATGTACCCTGAAGCTGAGCAATACGCTCATTTTGGGACATATTTTCATAAATGCGGTTGATTTTTTCATCCACAGTTTCAGTTTTTTTAGTTGAGCAACCACAAATTGACAAGGCTGACAAACCAACTATAACAATTCCTTTTAAGTCCATCTATATGTTTGTTTTATAATAAAAAAAGAGACGTTGCAAGCAACGTCTCAATACAAATAAAATTCAACTATTTCTTTAGAATAGAAACGACTTCGGCAATTCCGACCAATTGTTGCTCACCAGTGACCATATTTTTTAGCATCACTTTATTCTCTGCCATCTCTGTCTCACCTACAATTGCAACATATGGAATCGCCTTGTTGTCGGCATAACTCATCTGCTTCTTCATCTTGACAGGCTCAGGATAAATTTCAGCGGAAATACCATTGTTGCGAACCTCCTTCAACAGATTCAAAGCAAAATTAAACTCGTTTTCTCCAAATGTGGCGAATAGAATCTGAGTAGACGCGAGTAACTCCTGAGGATACAAATCAAGCTGGTTCAAAACGTCGTAGATACGGTCAGCTCCAAATGAAATTCCGACTCCAGACATTCCACCCAAACCGAACACACCTGTCAAGTTGTCATATCGGCCACCTCCTGTGATTGATCCGATCACCACATCTTTTGCCTTGACTTCAAAAATCGCGCCGGTATAGTAGTTCAATCCACGGGCCAAAGTCAAGTCTATCTCAACCTCTGTGGCAACATTAAGCATCTTCACATAACGAAGAATAGTACGTAGTTCCTCGACTCCCTTCAATCCAACCTCGCTTGACTTCAACACTTCAGCAATGACATTTAATTTGTCCTCATTGCTTCCAGTCATATTGATAATTGGCTGAAGTTTCTCAATACCTGCCTCGCTGACTCCCTTCTCTCTAAGTTCAGCGTTTACATTATCAACACCTATTTTATCAAGTTTGTCTATTGCGACGGTGATGTCAACCAACTTGTCCGACTCGCCAATCACCTCTGCGATACCAGAAAGTATCTTGCGGTTGTTGATTTTCAAAACCACATTTATTTTAAGACGACGGTAAACCTCGTCGACAATCTGGATCAGCTCGACCTCGTTGAGCAATGAGTCACTGCCAACGACATCCACGTCGCACTGATAAAATTCACGGTATCTGCCCTTCTGAGGTTTGTCAGCACGCCAAACCGGCTGAATTTGGAATCTCTTGAATGGAAATGACAAGTTGCCACGATTCATAACGACATAACGTGCAAAAGGCACCGTCAAATCATAGCGAAGACCCTTGTCACTGATATGTTTTAGCACCTTCACACTATTGGCAGACTCAAGCTCACTTTTGTCTACTCCAGCCAAAAAATCACCAGAATTCAGAATCTTGAAAAGAAGTTTGTCTCCCTCATCACCGTATTTTCCCATCAAAGTGGAAAGATTCTCCATTGCAGGAGTCTCAATCTGAGAAAAACCGTAAAGACGGAATACACTTTTAATTGTGTCGAAAATATAATTTCTTCTCGCCATCTCGATTGGCGAAAAATCACGTGTACCTTTAGGAATAGATGGTTTGCAAACTGCCATATCTATTGAATATTTATGCTATTTTTTATTTTTCTGCAAAATTACAGAATTTTTGGGAGCTATTTAAAAAAATCATGAATAATTAGAATGCAGGCAAAAAAAAACCTCGGGGTTTTTCCTCGAGGCTAACGAATGTCAAATTTCTCAATCAAACATCGCAAAAACAAACACTATTATGAAAAAGTATCTTCACTTTTACTGATTGCAAAGTTATTATATATATGAATGTCCGCCAAATAAATTATACGTTTGCCGAAAATGAATAGACAAATGGCGATTTTTTAACGAACATTTTGTTCTTTTTTCATACGTTTCATTAATCTGTACCATCTGCAATGGAATAGAATTGCCGCCAAAGTAAGTCCAAAACAGAATCCTACCCATACTCCTTCCGCACCCCAACCTCTGCAAAAACCAAAATAATATCCGACGGGAAGGTTTACACATAAATAAGAGACAAACGCGCAATACATAGTGTATTTCACATCTGTAAGTCCATTCAATATTCCTATTCCTACACATTGCAAGCCATCTGACATTTGAAAAATACCAGCCATGACTAGTATCGAGGCGGTTTGATTGATAACCAGTGGGTCTGTCGAGAAAAATGAGGCAATCTCATATCTGTTGATGATGATCAAAGCACCCATAATCGTATTGTTTAATAATGTAAGGTGAATAGACGCATTTGCCGCCATACAAACAGCATTCAAATCTTTCCTTCCATATTGATGACTCACACGAATTGTAGTGGCAGCTCCTATTCCAAGAACAATCATAAACACCATGTGCCCTACAGAAGTGGCAATTTGATTTGAAGCCAATTCCACAGGTCCTAGCCAGCCAATCATGATTCCGCTGAATGCGAATGCAGTCACCTCCACAGTGCTGCGAAGAGAGATTGGTATTCCGACCTTGAACAAATCCGCAAGATGTGATGAAGAAAACAATCTTTTGCTCATTCCTGCCACATACATTCTCCACTCTTTCTTATAATGCATCACACCAAAAATCGCAAACGGCGCAAAAAATCTCGAAATAAATGTTGCTATCGCCGCACCGTCGACCCCTAACATAGGAAATCCATACTCTCCATAAATCAACAGATAATTCAAAACAATATTTACAATGTTGGAAATCAATGTTATGATCATTGCGACGGAGGTATTGCCTAATGCGGCTAGAAATTGACGTAGTCCTTCAAAGAATATAACCGGCACAAAACTTGCAGCCACAATCAGGAAATAGTTTTTCGCAAGTGTACAAACAGTAGGATCCTGTCCGAACTTATCAAGATTGAAGTAGGCTAACGTTAAAATAGCAAATATCGCCACAGATACTATCACACACTGCACAAGTCCATTCTGAAGATATTTAGTCACCTCCTCATGATCATGATTCACATATTTATATGCAGTCAACGGAGTGATACTTTGTAAAACAGACATCGAAGCCACCAATGCGATCACCAACACTGATGTAGCGAATGCCACAGCCGCAAGTTCAATCGTACCCAACGCTCCAACCATCTTCACGTCGGCAAACTGCACAATCGCTCCGCCTAACTGCGCGAACACAATCGGGAGAGCCACTTTCAAATTCCTTCTATAAAACGGTAAATATTCCTTAAATGATGCCATCTTTCACAAAATTGCACGCAAAGATAATGATTTTGCATTTCGCTTTTTATAAATCATCATTAAAAAAACAGAGGACACCCGATACACACCGAATGTCCCCTCAAACACACAAATGAAAACTTAATTTCTAACTATTTCACCGAAATATGGGTTGTCTTATTTTAATTCCAGTAAGATCATATCATAATTAGCAAAACTTACTGAAAAAACAACATCACATCATCTGTCATACAGAGATGTCATAAATACAAAAGCGACACAAGACATACGGGATTATAAATCACGTGAATTACGGAACAAAATTTTCAACTTCACTTGACAGTGGCTCTTCTGCTTAAATAGCAGAAGTAGCCGCCATCAAATTAATGTGTTGATTAATCGCATATTTAATGTGTCTTATATCAAGTATATTTATTGTATTCTGTCTTATTCTTTGTTTCCGATGTCAAAAGTAGAAAAGTAATATTTTATTGTTGCTATAAGATCATTAAATTTATATCATCAAAATGCATTTTGACTGAATAATACTGATTTTTACCGAATAATCCTATTGTTGAACAGATATTCAAACAAAAAGCAGAAAAAAGACAAGTTATAAAGCACACTCTATAAATGTCAATATGACGATGATGAGGTATTACAACTTTATTTTGTCTACGACACACAAATAAGTAGATTGACAATCATAAAAAAATCAAAATCCCCTAATATTTGTTCTTGAAAACATATATATAAAATAGCAAAATAATATTATAAGTTTTGGTACAAAATTCTTGCGCCCCAAAAGATTTTTTCACATTTTTGTAATACAATTGCGAATATTTATAATATAAGGCACCATTCATTTATATTGTATACTCTCAATGAAATTGCAACTGTCAATTAAAATGCGACATAATATGAATATTTGAACATTATAGTTCAAAATTCACAATATAATATAGAAAAACATATTGGCGTTAAAAAATAATTAAACATGACAAAATCTTACAATCTATCAAAGTGGTTCGCCACGTTGCTTTTGTTATTATTATCTGCATTCAACTGTTCGGCAGTTGATCGGCTTTGTTTCACAGCGCAAGAAGCAGGATCAACAATTTGGTTCGAAAATGAAGGAGACAACAATCCAAGTATACAATATTCATTCGATGGAGACTCTTGGAGTGACTGGAATGAAAAAACAACAATAACATTAGAAAACACTGGAGATAAAGTCTACGTGCGAGGCGACAACTCAAAAGGTTTTTCTTTTAACGCTAAAAAGTACACTCACTTTGGAATGAAAGGTAATATATCATCATCTGGAAGCGTGATGAGTTTGATTGACCCCAACGAATCCTCAACTGAAATCCCAAATAGTGGCTGTTTTTTCAAATTATTTTCTGATTGCAAGTCGCTTACACAAGCCCCAGAACTACCAGCAACTATATTGAAGGACAGTTGCTATTACTTATTATTTGAAAAATGTGAAAATTTGGAAACAGCACCTGAACTACCGGCGATGACAATGGCAAAATATTGTTATTCGAGTATGTTCTCAGGATGTTCGAACTTAACAAAAGGTCCTAAACTACCATCCTTAACGTTGGCGCAAAACTGTTATTCTGGCATGTTTACAGATTGTAATAATTTGGAAGTCGCACCAGAATTGCCAGCGACAGAATTGGAACCATATTGTTATAGTACAATGTTCACCGCATGTGAAAAATTGAAGAAGGCTCCCGACCTTCCAGCAAAGAAACTGGTTGATTTTTGCTATTTCTTCATGTTCGAAAGATGTTCAGGTTTAGAAAGTGCAAAAATATCAGCCACAGAATTAGGACCAAAATCATGCATCGCGATGTTCATGGGCTGCTCCAATATGAATTATATAAAGATTGATGTCATGACGCTGGACAACGACATGTCTGCAACAGATTCTTGGGTTTCGGGAGTAACCGGAGAAGGTATAATCGAATTTCCATGTGGCAGTAAATACAACAAGTATGGCGACTCTGGAGCTCCTAATAATTTCACTATAAAAGCCTCCCCTATCGTCATCTTCCAAAATCCAGACAAAAAGGAATTATGGCGTGACACTATTGGATGTGACGTAGTTCCCCAATACCCGTTTGAAGAAAAAGGAGAACCATTCTATATAGAAGGATTGTTTTTTAAAGGTTGGGATGTAGAGCCACACGTTCATGAGACACCTGACACATATTATTATACAGCCGTATATGGAGAAGAAGAGATCGACCTCGACAAGATACTCTGCTTTACCGCTTTGGATGCAAACTCAAATATCTCCTATGGATGTATGAATCTAAATTGCCCGGAAATAGAGTATTCACTTGACAGTGGAAAAACATGGAAGATACTAAAGGAGTTTGAAAAAATAGAATTTCAAAATGAAGGAGACAAAGTTTATGTCAGAGGAAACAATCCAAACGGATTATCTAAGAGCAAAGACGAATACACTTATTTTACTATGAACTACAGATTTGCTGCCAGCGGAAGTGTGATGAGCCTGCTCGACGGCAAAGGTGAGTCGACTGTGATTCCATGTGATTATTGTTTCACAAATTTATTCAATAAATGTTTACTAGTTCAAGCTCCAGAACTTCCGGCCAAAGAATTGACAAAAGGATGCTATGCAGGAATGTTTAGCACATGCGTTAAACTGCAAAAAGTGCCAAATCTACCAGCTGAAACAGTAAAAGATGAAAGTTATAGTGATATGTTCGGGGGATGTATCAGTTTGACTGAGACTCCTGAATTGCCAGCTACAACCTTAGGAGAACGCTGTTACTATAGCATGTTTGTAGGTTGTACAGGATTAAGCAGAGCACACGATCTGCCAGCAATGAAACTTGAAAAGGCCTGCTATGCAAATATGTTCACAGCATGTCAAAATCTGACGAATCCACCAGCGCTACCAGCCACGGAATTGGCGGACAGTTGTTATAATTATATGTTTTTAACTTGTACAAGCCTTACCAAAGCACCATTACTACCTGCCACTACACTTAAAAAAAGTTGTTATGACCACATGTTTACCGCATGTATAAATTTGGAGGAAGTCCCAGATTTAGGAGCCACTGTTGCGGCAGAAAACAGTTGCGACGGAATGTTCATCAGTTGTAACAACTTAAAAAAGGCTCCGGCATTGCCAGCCACGACACTTGACGACAATTGTTATCATTTGATGTTTGCAGGCTGCGTAAATTTGACTGAAGCTCCAGAATTACCAGCTACTGTAATGAAAGACAGCTGTTACTTCTCAATGTTTGCAAGCTGTATTAATTTGGATAAAGCACCTGTACTTCCAGCTAAAGAATTGGCAAAAGGATGCTATATGGAAATGTTTACAGAATGCCGTAAGCTTAATTATATCAAAGTTGGAATCACGACATTGGACAATGAAATCAATGCCACTGAAAATTGGGTCGACGGTATTGACGGTCCAGGAACATTCATTTTCCCATGCGGAAGCAAGTATGATAAACATGGAGTTTCAGAAGTGCCAGACAACTTCAAAATCATATCTTCCCCAATTGCAATTTTCCAGAATCCAGACAGCACAGTGCTTTACCGTGACACTATCAACTGTGGAGACACTACAAAATATGAAGGTGAAACGCCAGAATATGGAAATGGACTTGTTTGGGATGGATGGGACAAACCACTTGATGCTTTAGACGATCCCGACGTCTACTATTATACTGCAGTTTATAAAGAGGATTCCATTATCAATCTTAACAAATTGCTTTGCTTCACCGCAGAGATGGCAAGATCAAGAATATCATATGAAACAAACGAATCAATATTTTCTGAGATACAATTACCAGATGTTCAGTATTCTTTTGACGGAAAGACATGGAGTCCTTTACTTAGCAATGAAAATATCACATTAGAAAATGTGGGAGACAAAGTATATTTCAAGGGATATAATCCAAATGGATTTGATCAAACGATGTCATATGGAGGTCCACGTCTACAATTTGTGACGAACGGTCGTATCTCAGCAAATGGAAGTGTGATGAGTTTGATCGATGGCAAAGGAGAAACCACTGTAATTCCAAACTCATTTTGTTTTAGTTGGATGTTTGCAGATTGTGACATTACACACGCTCCTGAATTACCAGCAACATCATTGACAGAAGGTTGTTATCAAGAGATGTTTAGCAGATGTCGTTATTTAAAAGAGGCTCCAGGATTACCAGCGACAAAATTGGCTAATAATTGTTATACACAAATGTTTTATGAGTGTAGTTCTTTAACAATTGCACCTGAATTACCCGCTACTGAATTAACTCCATTATGTTATGATGAAATGTTTGTTGACTGCAAAAGTCTCACACATGCACCAAAACTACATGCCACAAAATTAGCAAACAGTTGCTATAGCGGAATGTTTATAAGATGTACTTCATTAACAGAAGCTCCAGAATTACCAGCGACCACATTAGCTGACTATTGTTATACATTTATGTTTGACGGATGTGAGAATCTAACAAAATGTCCAGAACTCCCTGCTACAGAATTGACACTCGGTTGCTATGAATACATGTTTAGAGGATGTTCTAAATTGGATACCATCAAAGTCGGTGTAATGACATTGGACAATGAATTCGATGCAACATTAAATTGGGTTGAAGGCATTGATGGTCCAGGTGTATTCATCTTCCCATGTGGAAGTAAATATGACAAACATGGAATTTCTGAAGTGCCGGATAGTTTCAAAATCATTGCGTCTCCAATAGTCATTTTCCAGAATCCAGACAGCACAGTGCTATATCGCGATACTATCAATTGTGGAGACACTCCAAAATATGAAGGTAAAGCTCCTGAATATGGAGACGGCCTTGTATGGGATGGATGGGATAAACCTCTAGAAGTATTAGATGATCCCGACGTCTACTATTATACTGCTGTATATAAAGAGGACACTACATCTGTTGAGGGAAACTGGTTATGCTTTACAGCTGAAGTTCCTGAATCAGAAATATGGTACTACAACACCAACAATAATCCTGATGTACAATATTCTATAGACGGAGGAAAAACATGGAAAACTTTGGAAGAAGGCGTGAAAGTGACCTTGAAAAACAAAGATGACAAAGTTTACTTCAAAGGAAATAACCCAGAAGGATTCTCTCATGGAATGGTAGAGCGTTCGGGATTTGTAATGTCAGGATTAATAAAAGCTTCCGGCAGTGTGATGAGTTTGATCGATGGTGTTGGAAAATCCAAAGTGATACCAAACGATTACTGTTTTTCTTTGTTGTTTGCTGGTTGCAGGGCATTAACACAAGCTCCTGAATTACCTGCCACCACATTGACAAAAGCATGTTATGAATTCATGTTCGAGGACTGTATAAATCTGACGGAAGCACCAGAATTGCCAGCCACAAAAATATTTGACAAAAGCTATGTTGGCATGTTCATGGGATGCCGTAACTTAAAGAAAGCCCCTACTCTTCCAGCAACTGAAATGAAATACAGATGTTATGATTCCATGTTCAGACTATGCACATCTCTTGAAACGCCTCCAGCTTTGCCTGCTACAGAATTAGCACAAGAATGCTATCACCAAATGTTTCACGAATGTACTAAATTAAAAGAGGCTCCAGAATTACCAGCAACAAAAATGGCTGAATATTGTTATGGTTTGATGTTCGCTGGATGTGAAAACTTGACAGTTGCACCAAAGTTACCTGCAACAGAATTGGCTCCAATATGTTATTCTTCAATGTTTGCTAGTTGTATAAATTTGACACAAGCTCCAGAAATACTACCAGCGACCACATTGGAAAGTGCATGCTATAGCGGTATGTTCTTCCTATGTACTGCTTTGGAGAAAGCTCCAAAACTACCAGCCACAACATTAGCGGAAGGATGCTATGCCAGTATGTTCAAGGAATGTTCTTCCTTAACTCAGGCACCAGAATTACCAGCCACAACATTAGCGGAAGGATGCTATGCCGGTATGTTCAATGAATGCTCTTCATTAACTCAGGCACCGGAATTACCAGCAATTACATTAACGAAAGAATGCTATGCAGGCATGTTCGAAGATTGTTCTTCCTTAACTCAAGCACCAGAACTACCAGCTTCTGAATTAATAGATAGTTGTTATTTAGAAATGTTTAAAGGATGTGCCAACCTCAATTATATCAAAGTCGGAGTCATGTCTTTGGACAATGAATTCAATGCTACAGAAAATTGGGTTGACAGTGTTGATGGTCCAGGCGTCTTCATTTTCCCTTGCGGAAGCACATACGACAAACATGGTGCGTCTGAAGTGCCTCCTCTTTTTGAAATCATAGCAAATAAATACTCAATCGGATTTTTAACTTCAGCATGTGATTCAATTGTATACAAAGGCACTACATATTATGAAAGTAAAGAATGGCACGATACATTGTCAACCTCCTACGGTTGCGACAGCATCATTGCCTACAAATTAATCGTCCATAACAGCGTTGAAACAAATATGGACATTAATATTGAAGATAGCTTCGTTTGGAAAGACATCACATACACAGAAGACGCCACATGGGTAGATTCTTTGCAAACTAGTTTCGGTTGCGACAGTATCGTTCGATACAACCTTACTATAATAAAGAAGGAGAAAAAAGAGCTTAATTTGTCTGTAGATGATGACGAATTGATCCTTATTTTGCCTGGAGAATCACAAACAATTGGTTACGAACTAACAGGAGGAATTGGATCCCAATATGAGGTCAGACACAAAGGTAAATTGATCTGTTCCGGTGAGGTATCTAACGATAGCACCGTCGACTTGACATGCTCGAAAAAAATGGAACCAGGAGAATATACAGCCACAATGGAGATGTGTGATGATGAAGGAAACTGCGCGAAAGAGAATTTCACATTCAACGTCATGTTGCCAGACGACAAACAGAAAAGCTACTACGTGAAGGTTTGGAACGACGTAGTGATCTGCAGAAATGGAGAAGGAAATCACGTCTCTTATCAATGGTATAAAGACAGAAAAAAATGTGAAGATGCAAATCTGCAATACTTCAACGACAAGTCTCTTCTAGATGGCGAATACATGGTCCACGTGACTGACAAGGATGGCAAGAGCTACTTCATTGAGCCAATTCAATATGAAGCGGAATTGGCAAGATATGGCATCACAGCCAATCCAAGCATAGTTGAAAAGAGTGCCGAATTCACAATTTCAGTCACAGGAGTCTCGGATGACGACTTATCAAATGCACGCATCGTGGTGTATAGAGCAGACGGAATTGTCGAGAAAATACTCAATGAAGTAGATCCAAACACCACAATGCGACTCGGTTCAGGCGAATATATAATAGTTCTGACAGTGAACGACGGCAAAAATGCAAACTGCAAAGTGTTGGTGAAATAAGTTAAGTTGATTGAAAAAGGTAATAAAAATGAAAAGGATATTCAAAAAAACAGTTTGGCTAATGCTTCTGTTTCTATCTCATATGACATTTGCGCAAGACAAAATGTTCAATATCTCGGTAGCAGGAGGAGTGGAAATATTAAAATATACTCCCGAAATTGGCGAGCCCAAACCAGGAGGCAGTGTGATGCTCGAATGTCAATACCAGCAATTCCTGACAAATAATTTTGGTTACGGTGCAGGAGTGGACATTTCCTACCTCACAGCCAACTACTTCATCAGCGAGACAATAGAGACACATATCACAGACGAAACAGACGCAGGAATCCCATACACTCTACGCACAATTTTCGACGATTTCAACGAAAAGCAGCGTTCTTTTTTGGTGGATGTCCCTGTCGGACTATATGCACGTATCCCTAGCAAATATGTCCATTTTATATTCGGAGCCGGTGTCAAAGTGGGACTTCCTATTGTTGCTAAATATGATTACTCCAGAGGCACCGTCGAAACAAGAGCATACTTCGGTGACGATGTAGATGCTGAATTGAGTAAAATGCCTCACCACGGACTCTACAAACAAGGAACAAACGCCGGAGATATCGACATCAACCGTCTGCAACTATCTCTCTATGCCGACATAATGTGGAGACTTATTTTTAACGATGCCTCCCCCATACATTTGGGAGCATATATATCGTATGGTTTGAATGACATGGTTGCAAATCACGATGCGGCAATGGGCATCCACAAAAACAGCATCTTAAACAGCACATTGACTGACAAAATCGTGCCTATCTGCATTGGTTTGAAACTTGGACTCGCCATTCCGCTAGAAAAGGGAGCCAAACGTTCAATATTCGACGGATTCAGATAAATATTTAACGTGAGTTCGAATTGTAATTAAAAGAGAGTCAGGCGGTTATCAACTTCGCGATAGACATGGATACATGGTTTCTTCGGGAAAAAGCAGTACGCGGCAATAGCCCCGAGCATATTAACGACAAAATTCTCAAAAGACCGGTGTCTTGAATGTTCGACCTGTGCAATGTTTTTAAGCTCGTCGTTGACAGTTTCGATTCTTGCCCTCTTTCTAAGCAACAGCCTGTCAGAGACGCTCATCATTGCCCCTTTCA
>DGHQ01000037.1 GCA_002392915.1 Bacteroidales bacterium UBA3844
ATACCCCTTAAAATACTTGCCGTAGTATCTCTGAATGTCACGATAAAATATGAGATGATACTTAAAAAAAGGTAAATAGATAACCAAAATTTGTTCAGATGGAAAAAGAAAAAGGAGTTGCGATTTCTCGTAACTCATTGATTTTTAAGGCGCTTCAGGATGGGCTTGGATTTAAGAAGATGAAATCTGTAGAAATCTTTGGAAATCATAAGAAACTGAAAAACAATAAGTTATAAACAATGTTAGAAAAGTGTTCAAAAGTTAAAATTTCGCTAACTTTCAAAAAACGGGTGCAAATTGGGTGCAACTTTCGGAGATAATGTGTATCTTTGCACCCAGTTAAACGTATAAGTTATGGCACAATTTTTTCTTAGAACGAAAAGAGAAACGGGGGAGTCTCCCCTTTATACCAAAATAAGACGCAATGGAATGCAGATGTATATATGTACGGGCATACGTGTAGATATACAAGAGTGGAATAAGGCGCAAAAGAGCCTTGCGGCTATGCGACGTTATGAGAATACTGAAGAAGGAGCTAAAGTCCATGATCTGCAAATGAAGGCAACAAAGACCATTGACACGCTTTATGCCGAGAACAAAATAAATACAAAGGAAGACAAGGCCATTATTGAGCAGGCTTTATCTGCCATTGTCAATGGCACCGTAGAGGAAATCCAGCAAGTAGCAAAGGTTGCCACTGCAAGGTCAAGGACAACAGTATTGGGCTTCTTTGATTATTTCTATGCAGGAATCTCAGATGGGTCCATCCGTCACGGCAACAATTCCGACTATTCTCCTGGCACAGTTGACGTATGGAAAGCATTTGGCGAGAATCTAAAGGAATATTGCAAGAAAGACATTCCATTTGATGATATTGACAAACCTTTTGCAGATAGGTTTACGCTTTATCTGCTGAAGCAAGGGTATATGTCGAACACCATCAATAAAAAGGTTTCCTGTTTTCGTAAACTCTGCAATCTTGCAGCCATGGAGGGTTACAACAAGAATGCCGTTTCCCTGAGAGTCTGGAAAGACAAAGCAGTAAAGGAGATAGACAAGCGAGCAGAGATATACCTGACAGACGAAGAGATAGATGCTATGTATGACATGCAACTATCTGGTGAAAACGAAATAGTACGCGACATCTTTCTCCTTGGCTACTTTAGTTGCCAGCGTTATAGCGACTACTGTAAGTTACGGGAAGAGAATTTCATAACCTATAACAAAAGTGGACTGATTACATTGACCCAGAAGAAAACCGGGAAAAAGGTAGAAGTGCCTATCTTCGATGACCGTGTCTATGAACTTTGCGAAAAATATCACTATGATTTCCCAAACATGGATGTTCAGAAAATGAATTTGAAGATTAAAGCTGTGGGCGCAGAGTTGGCAAAAACGGTTCCATCGTTTAGTGAGAAATACGTAACTGTATTGACTACTGCTGAAAAGCGGGCAGAGAAGACCTATGAAAAGCTGTTGGCTAAGAAAAGCAAAGGTATAAAGTTCACGGAAAACGAACGCAAATGGTTTCACAAACTGGATAAGTGGGCCAAGATTCGAAACGGCTCTCCTCTTTGGGAACGGAATAAGCATGGTGAAGTCGTGCGAGCCAAATATGAGCTGATATGTTCACATACAGCACGAAGAAGTGGAACCACCAACCTATATAAATTGGGGGTGCTGTCAGACCTGGAACTACGCAGCATAACAGGCCACGAGTCGCAGAAGAACTTTGAGGGTTATATCCGCATTGGCATATCAGAGCAGGCCCAAAGAGTAGGTGACAAGATTAAGGCTGCGATGGAAGCGAAAAAACAGGTTGACAAGTAGAAAAACACTAAGCGGTTTTCAACTGTCAACCAGTCAAATAATGAAAATATGCACGAAAAACAACTTTTTTTTCACAAAAACATTGGAAAAAAGTTGGATTTCGTGCTAGTTTTGAAAAATAGTTGTACCTTTGCACAAATTATAAAAGACGGTAATTATGGAGAATCGCAGTATTATAGGTAGAGATCGTGAAATGGCTGAGTTACAACGATGTTTGGACTCCGATCGTTCAGAACTTGTCATCGTTTATGGAAGACGACGTGTTGGTAAAACATTTTTGGTAGACCAATTCTTCAATGAAACGTATGACTTTACCTTCGTAGGTGGCCACAAACTATCACAGCGCATCCAGCTTCGAAATTTTGCCAAAGCATTGAAGAAGGCAATGAAGGAGCGAACTATGCGTAAGTTTACCGACTGGTTTGATGCATTTGACACCCTAGAGGAATATCTTGAATCGTTACCATCAACGAGGAAGAAAGTGGTGTTTATCGATGAAATGCCTTGGATAGACTCACTGCGTTCTAACTTCACAGAAGCATTTGAAAACTTCTGGAATGGGTGGGCGGCACGTCGTAAAGATATTATGTTCATTGCCAGCGGCTCAGCCACGTCATGGATGATAGACAATCTTGTGGAGAATCAGGGAGGCTTACATGCTCGCATAACCTGCCAGATATACCTTCGCCCATTTACTTTGAATGAGACCGAGCAGTACCTACAAGGACATGGATGCTTGTGGGACAGATTCCAAATAGCACAATGCTATATGTTCTTTGGTGGAGTCCCTTTCTACTTGAGTCTCTTGGACACTAAAGACAGTCTTGCACAGAATGTTGACAGGCTCTGCTTTGCACGTGGAGGAGCACTCAGGCTGGAGTTTGATGAACTGTACAATGCTCTGTTCACCAATGCTGAAAAGTACGTGGATATTGTACGATTGTTAGCGGAACGACGTTGCGGCGTGACAAGTAGTGAGATTGCGAAAACGACCTCAATAGACGGGAAGCGACTTGCAAAGATGCTTAACAATCTTGAGCGTTGCGACTTCATCATGAAGTTCAGATACTATGGGAAGAATAGCAACGATGTCATTTATAAACTGACTGACTTCTATACCTTATTTTATATCAAGTACATTGAGATATATAAGGATTCATACGATGAACAATGGTGGCAGCATCATGCAACCTCGCATAGCGTGGAGTCGTGGCAGGGTCTTACTTTTGAACTGCTATGCCTGATGCATATCCGCCAGATTCGTCAGGCGCTGAATATTGGTGGTGTTGCTACCGAAATCTCTGCTTGGTTCGATCAGGCTGATAAAAAGAAAGCGGTTAGGGGTTCGCAGATAGACCTCATTATTGAGCGGGCTGACAGAATCATACATCTTTGTGAAATGAAGTTCAGTCAAAGTGAATATAGGATTTCTGCTGATTATGAGGAGAAACTTCGTAATAGAATGGCACTATTCAAAGAAAAGACCAAGAATAAGCAGACGTTAGTACATACCTTCGTTACAACATTTGGCGTGGCTAATGGCAAGCATTCGAGTCTGGTTCATAGTGAAGTAACATTGGATGGGCTATTCATTGCATAGGAATGGATCTGCAGAATTATCAGGATTGGATTGCAGAGCGGCAACGGCTTTTGAGCGTATTCGGTTACCACTCTCTTGAGGAAAAACTTATCAGGTTCAAGAACCCGGAGATTACTACCAGTCTATTAAGATCATAACAGAAAAAAAAGGATAACAAAATGACTATAGAAGAATACAAGAAAGAACTAACAAACTGGAAGGTGAAACATACAGACTTCTACAACGAGTATGTTCATACTGTCAAATGCAAACGGGCTACGCTTACAACGTATATGCACATCTATGAATTTGCAATGACTCAAATTCCAAGTTTGCCAGAGGGCGTCGAGGTTGGGGCATGTGATGATTTGTTCACCATCTATTATAACAGGTATGGCTTTAACAAATTAATTGGCATGTTAACAACAGTGTGGGCCAATGATAAAATCCTTGGTATAAAATCACTTGCACAACGAGTAAAATTCAAGAAGGCCATTGTTTCCTGGCTTGTTATCGGTGATTTACATACATGTATCGTTAACAAGGTATATTCTTATCCTGACAAGGCTAACTACGAAGAAAGTTTAAGAAAGCTCCTTCGTAGAATCATCAGAAATAGTATTATTATAGGTCTGAAGGATAAAGGATATTGGTATTCACAGCATATCCGGACGAAATTGCCCTTTTCAGAAGAAGAATTGTACGAGATATTAATGATTGAAATTCAAACTAACGCCCCAACCTTCTCCCAAGCAATAGTAGATGTACAAATAGATGGTAATGCCAATCTTGATGTACAACTAGGACAGGAGGAAATAACAACAACAAACCCTATTGAGAGGCATCCTCTTGTTGCTCCTTCTGAGGAGTCTATAGAAACGAATGAGAAAGATAGCACACGGCCTATTGCAAACCCCAATAAACGAAAGAGCAATAGAGGACGTAAGTCCTCCTTTAGAAATTTGCGTGAACAAAGTCTTGCATCTCTTATAGAAACTGTTATTGACAAAAAAACTCAGATCGATTTAGAAACACTCTCCAAAGAAATTTTGGATAAGATCAAGAACTGCAAAAAGGACAAAGAAAGAGCACCATTAGTTGTAGCCTTAGAGATATGTGGGCTAATACCCGTACTTTCCGCTAGTAGTGGAGTAAAAGGCTTTTGCAACATTCTATTCAATGAGCTTGGTGACGTTGTGCAGTATCGTACATTTGTCAATCACTATAATTCATATGCTTCACTCCGTGATAGAGTACCCAAAGAAGATATCATAGTACAAGAAAAGAACTTAAAAGAAATTATTAATTGGAAAAAAACGTTTCAGGAAATACTTGTAGAAGCAACGAAATCAGCCCAAAATTAATTCATTGAATTTCATTTATTTATCTGGAATTAGTTGAATTTCAATTAATTACAAAGTTCCGCCCAAACTCAGTAATTTTGCCCTCGAATTGAGAAAGTCTCAGTTCGGGGGCTTTTATTTGTCCCATAGTTTTGAAATTAATTTTTAAGTATTATGGCAAATTTGGTTTTAGTAAACGAAGAGCAGTTCGAGGACATTATCTATAGAACTGTAAACCGATGCCTCAATGAGAAGAACATCGGAAACCTTGTGGAGAAGCCTGAAGATGAAGGCTTCTATGATCGTGACGAGATATGTGAACTGTTACATATCAAGTATCCTACTCTTTGGCGTATTGAAAAGTCTGGCATCCTGAAATGTAAGAAGGTCGGGCGCAAGAATCTCTATTCCAAGAAAGATGTAACTCTGTTGATCAAATCGGGCAGGTTGGCAAAGTATAACCGAAATAGGAAATGATATGAATAACCATTTATTATTTCCAGATGAAATCACGGGTGAGATGCTTCTGAATCAGAACATCAAGGAGATTCCAACACTTCTGGAACCACTTTTGCCCAAGTCAGGGCTTGTGTGCCTAGCCGGAAGCTCCGACACGGGAAAGTCTGCGTTCCTTCGCCAGTTAGCCATGTCCGTATGTGCAGGATTAAAGACGTTCCTCGGAATGAGACTCAATGCAGGACATCGTAGTTCTATCTACGTATCTACAGAGGATGAT
>DGHQ01000055.1 GCA_002392915.1 Bacteroidales bacterium UBA3844
GAGTTCGAATCTCGTCCTCACCGCAGAAGGCTGATTTATAACAAGTAAGGTTATATAATCAGCTTTTTTGCTTTTAAAAGTGCGCCAAGATTGCACCGAAAAATTACCCTTTAAGTCCGATTTTTAGCACAAAAAATCGGACTTAAAAAAAATGTCTACAATTTCCATCGCACACACGGGCAATTATAGTTATTTGCCAGCCGTATTGAAAGAAAACCAGAACGATTGGTATATTGAGTATTACGCTCAGAATCCACAGACACTTGAAATGAAGCGTTTTCGCACCAGGATGAACAAAGCAATCAAACGTTTCACAAGAAAAGCAGACGCAAGAAAGTATTGTCTGGATATAGTCTCACGGCTTAACTGTAAGCTGATGGACGGGTGGAATCCTTTTTTGAAGGAGAAGACTCACGTCTATACATGCCACTTTCCGACGTGTCGGAACTTTATCTGAAGGAGATGAAGAAGGAATTGCGACCTGACACTATGCGTTCTTATTCCGCTTATGCCAATATGCTTCTCAACTGGGTTAGTGCTAGAGAGCCTAAATTGTTCTGTAGCCTATTCAACGCGTCTAAAGCGACAAGATTCATGGACTACATCTATGATGAGAGAAACGTTTCTGCAAGAACTTGGAACAACTATCTGAAAATGTCCCGGGCTTTCTTCAATTGGTGTGTGACTAAAGCCTATACCAAAGAGAATCCTTTCAATAAGTTTTCTTTGAAGAAGAAAGAAAAGAAAGAGCGTACGACCATCGACGCCGATACACGAAAGCGGATTGCGGAACATCTACAGGGCAACCCCTTCTTGCTTGTATGCATGTTGGTGTATCATTCTCTGATCCGTCCTAAAGAGATACGCAATCTAAGAGTAGAAGATATTGACTTGAAGAATCACACTATCAAAGTGTCGGCTTCGATAGTAAAGAACCACAACACTCGCTACTGTGCCATATCTCCACAGATTGAGGCTTTGATTAAGGATTTGGGAATCTTGAAACATTCACAGAGTTACTGTATTTTCTCTGATCCTGAAACAATGCGTCCAGGAACAAACAAAATCTATGATTCTAAGTTCACGAAAGAGTGGGCAAAATTGCGCAAGGCTTTAGGTCTGCCGTCGACGATGCAGCTCTATTCATTCCGTGATACTGGAATTTGGAATATGCTAAAATCCCACGTTGACGATTTGTCAGTGATGCAGCACGCTGATCACTCCAGTTTGGACATTACGACCATCTATGCCAATCACTATGATCCAAACTTGGTTAAGATTATCAATGAGAATACACCATAATTTTGACAAAATAAAAAGGAGCAATTTTGTCGCTCCTTTTTCTCATTTCTTTGAGGGCATGTTATTTCTGCCGCCTCCAGATGGTTTGCCTGTTGTTGATGGCATATTTGGGGCACCTTTCCCTCCGCATGTTTTTGCCATAGTTTTTTTATTTATTAATTTTATTTTATAGGTCAAATATACATTTTAATTTTATAAATCAAATAAAGCGGACAGAAAAATCAGTCATAAACTAGGATAGAACCTTTCATTTTTCAATTTCTTTAAGGTACTCTTCAAATGACTTGCATCTTGTGCCTTTCCCGTCTTTTATCTCATTAATAGCTTGTTGAGTTAGGTCTCTTGCTTTATTCCTTTTTGTCATTTTTCTTCCAAACACTCCCATTGATTTGAGAAACTTCAGCATTGTTTTGCCTCTTTTTGTCCTTTCATTGATTGTTATTGTGTATGTAGCCATCGTTGTATGTATAAAATATAAGAGAAACGGTTTGTCACTCCTTTATTTCTATTCATCTTCAAGCCCGTGATGATAATCAGCTTCGTGCCCGTAATAATCAAGACATCCTAAAATCTGTTCTATATGAAAAACTTCATTGGCGTAGTAAAGCGAAGTTTGTGCGGGGCAAGAACGAACAGGAATGTTTTGTTGCATCGACAATTATGCATTTCTGATTTCGCATTTATCATTGAAATTCGTATATTTGCAACTATATTTCGAATTATATGAAAGTAGTTATTATAAAGTACAACGCAGGAAACATATTTTCTGTGGATTATGCGCTCCGACGCCTTGGCGTAGAGGCTACAATTTCTGGCGATGCTGATATCATCAAGTCGGCCGACAAAGTTATTTTCCCCGGTGTGGGTGAGGCTGAGACAACGATGAACTATCTTCGTGAGCATGGCCTTGACAATGTCATTAAGAATCTCACACAGCCGACTCTTGGCATCTGCATCGGTATGCAGCTTCTTTGCAAGAGTAGTGAGGAGGGCGGAATTGTGGAGTGCCTTGGCATTTTTGATGAGGTGGTGAAAAAATTTGTGCCAAACGAAAGTATTATCAAGGTACCACACATGGGTTGGAACACTGTGACTGCTGACCCTTCGTCACCGCTTTTCAAAAACCTTATCAATGATCCTTATTTCTATTACGTCCACAGCTATCATGCTACTGTAGGAAAGGATACAATCGCGACTACTGATTATATCAACCAGTATTCTGCCGCTTTGCACAAGGATAATTTCTATGCTGTGCAGTTCCATCCGGAGAAGAGTGGCAAAGTGGGCGAACAACTATTGAAAAATTTCTTGGAACTATAAAATCACAGGGTAATGTTAGCAAAAAGAATTATTCCGTGCCTTGATATCAAGGATGGTCAGACGGTGAAGGGCGTGAACTTCGTTAATATTCGTTCGGTGGGCGACCCTGTGGAGCTTGGGGCAGAGTATAGCCGTCTTGGTGCAGATGAACTTGTTTTTTTGGATATCACTGCGTCGCACGAGGGAAGAAAAACATTCAAGGATTTGGTGAGACGTATTGCTGAAAACATCAGTATTCCATTCACTGTGGGAGGAGGAATCCATGAGATTGGTGATGTCGACGCATTGCTTTGTGCCGGAGCCGACAAGGTTTCCATCAACTCTGCGGCGATCAAGAATCCCGACCTTATAAGTGAGGTGGCTAAGGGATTCGGAAGCCAGGTCTGCACCGTTGCTATAGATGCCAAACTGGATGAGAGTGGAGAGTGGACATGTTATTTGAATGGCGGTCGCGTCGCTACTGATAAGAAACTTTTCGCTTGGGCTAAGGAGGCTCAGGAGAGAGGTGCTGGAGAAATCCTGTTCACAAGTATGAACCACGACGGAGTGAAGCAAGGGTTTGCCAATGATGCGTTACGTGTGTTGTCGGAAAGCTTGTCTATTCCTGTGATCGCTTCTGGCGGAGCAGGCAAGATGGAGCATTTCAAGGATGTCTTCACGGAGGGTAAGGCTGATGCCGCATTGGCAGCGTCGATTTTCCATTTCCATGAAATAGCAATTCCTGATTTGAAGAAATATTTGAGAGACGAAGGTATTCCGATGCGAATAGTGTAGCTGATGAAGAGAGCAATTAAGTATATATTAATCATTTGTGTGGCAGTGCCTTTGTTGGCATTGCTATGCTTGTTTGTATATACATCCTTTCATGTGGTTCCTACACCGCATATAGGAAAGATTGCTCTGACAGACTCTGTTGTCAATAAAAATGATTCCATACGTACGCTTGGAAACAATTGGGCGAAAAAAATTGGGGATGATATCTACGTCTGCTACACGGAAGGCAATCCTGAGACGAGAGGGTATGCATATGGAGCATTGCTGCCTGATCTTATGTCGTACCAGAAAAGGGCTCTTTTGCGAAGGATGGAGGTGACTGTGGAAGGTGAGTGGTACCGTAAGTTTTTATGCCAATTCGTAAGGTTCTACAACAGCGGAATACAGGAGTATCTGACTGATGAGCAATGTCGTGAGTTGTATGGATTGAGTCTTGCCGACTCTCATGATTTTGATGACTTGGCGGATCCGTATGAGCTTCAACTGAATCTTCACGCCGCCCACGATATCGGACACGCTATGCAGGATTATATGCTTGTGGGTTGTAGTTCTTTCGTCCTGAACGGAGAAAAAACAAAAGACTCCACATTGCTTTTCGGACGAAATTTTGATTTCTATTGTGGAGATGATTTCGCTAAGACGAAGGTGCTTTCCGTCTGCAAACCTGATTCCGGATATGCGTTTGCTTCGGTCACATGGGGCGGAATGCTTGGAGTTTTGTCAGGAATGAATGAGAAGGGATTGGCTGTTTGCATCAATGCATCCAAACTTGATATTCCAAAATCTGTGGCAATGCCGATCTCGATGCTTGTGCGCCACATATTGATACATTGTAAGAGTATAGATGAAGCTTACGTGGAGGCTAAGACGATGAAGACGTTTGTGGCTGAGAATATCGTTATCGCGTCTGCTTACGACAATGATATGGCAATCATAGAGAAGTCTCCGGAAGAGATAGAGTTATATCGTTCGCCCAACAAGGATATGTTGCTTTGCACAAATCATTTCCAAAGTGAAAAGTTTATGCATAATGAACGTAATTTGATGAATATCAACCAAACAGACACTAAATATCGCATTGAACTGCTTGCTGAACATCTTAAAAAAAAGGATAGGTTTGATGCAGAAGATGCGATGGCTGTTCTGCTAAATCCGTTTGGCAAAGGAGGGGAGAACATCGGAATGGGTAACGAAATGGCTATCAACCAACTGATCGCCCATCATTCCGTCGTTTTTGAACCAGATAGCCTTAACATATATGTCTGTACTCAGCCAAAGGATTTTTATCCGTATATAAAATTTAATCTACAGGATATCCTGAATATTGCCGTAGAGACGCACGGTCGTGCGTCTGATAACCACGGTCGTGCGTCTGATATTCATGTATGCGCGTCTGATATTCATGTATGCGCGTCTGATTACAAAATCGCATGCCAATATATTTCGGTTGCAGATTCGATGAGGCAGTCGGAGGAGTATTTGGGGTATAAAAGGTTCATTTATTTAAAAAGCCTAAAAGATTTGATGAGTTATCCTGATGAATTGGCAAAGTGTAATCCGATGTATTTTGAGTCGTACAATATGGCTGGAGATATATATATTATGTTTGGTGATAAGAAGGATGCTTGTGAAAGGTGGACGAAAGCATTGGAGTGCAAGATCCCAAAATTGGCCCAACGTAAGGCAATAGAGGACAAAATAAAAGAATACCAGTAGTATTAGACGCACGGACGTGCGTCTAATACTAATAAAAGGACGTGTGTCTAATACTAATAAAATACTAATAAAAGGACGTGCGTCTAATAAACTGATGATCGTCAGAAAACGGACGAGCGTCAAATAAAAACAGAGATGAAAAGAAGCGTTTATGTATGTGACAAAATGAAAATAAATTATGAGTAGTGTTTTTAATCAGTTGACTTTCAAACGTCAACCAGACATACAATATAAAAGTAGGGAAGAGATTGCGGCGTTCCAGAATGAGCGTCTGCAAGAGCAGATTTCATACGTCTATTCGCATTCCCCATACTATAAGAGACTGTTTGATGAGAGCCACGTCTCGCCTGAAGATATTAAGACAGTGGCTGATCTGCAGCGTCTTCCAGTCACAACAAAGACCGAACTTCAAAAGTTCAACAATGATTTCTTCTGTGTTCCGCAGAGTGAGATAGTGGATATTGTGACAACTTCAGGCACAACTGGAGACCCTGTTGTGGTAGGTTTGACCAAACATGATTTGGACAGACTCTCGTATAACGAGTTTTTGACATTTTCAGCTGCAGAACTGACCAAAGATGATATAATACAGCTTACCTGCACGCTCGACAAACGTTTCATGGCTGGCATGGCATATTTTCTTGGAGCTGTGGAACTTGGCACTGGAATTGTGAGAGTGGGAGGTGGTGTTCCGCAACTTCAATGGGACACTATTCAGAGAATCCATCCTACTACATTGATGTGTGTACCTAGTTTTTTGATCAAACTTGCGGAGTTTGCGGAAAAAAATGGAATAGATTTCCATAAGAGTGGAATCAAAAAGGCAATTTGTATTGGAGAAAGTATCCGCACGAAAGAGTTTGGCTTCACAGAGTTGAGCAAGCATATCGACGAACGTTGGGGAGAGATCAAACTCTACAACACATACGCTTCTACGGAAATGCAGACCGGATTCAGCGAGTGTTCATTTGGTTGTGGAGGTCATCACCAGCCGGAGCTGATCATAGTGGAGTTTCTTGACGAGAACAATAAACCAGTTGCCGATGATGAGCCAGGAGAGGTGACAATCACTCATATAGGTGTGGAAGGAATGCCTCTTGTAAGATTCAAAACTGGAGATATCTGCTATCATCATACAGAAAAATGCAAATGTGGACGCAACACTATGCGATTGAGTGCAGTGATTGGCAGACGTAGCCAAATGCTAAAGGTGAAGGGCACTACCGTCTATCCGCCAGCATTATTTGATGTGCTAGATCCATTGCCAGAGGTGGCGAACTATGTGGTTGAGGCTTTCACAAATGAACTTGGCACGGATGAAATCAAGATTTTGGTAGGAACAAACATTCCGTCGGAAGAATTGCAGAAGAAAATCAAGGATTTGTATCGTGCCAAGGTGAGGGTCGCTCCAATTATTGAATTTGCTGACCCAGCCGACGTAGATAAGATTCGAATAGTGGAAGGACAGAGAAAGATCACAAAATTTGTTGACAAGAGATAATGGACAATCTTAAGCAGAAGACGAAAAAGTCGATAGTATGGAATGCCATAGAGAAGGTGGGAGTGCAGTTGATTGCATTGCTCGTCGGTCTGTATGTTGTCCGCAACGTTTCAGAAACAGATATGGGATTCATTGGAGCGTTGACTATTTTCGTTTCGATTGGAATAGGATTGGTAGATTTGGGATTCTCCACGGCTTTGATCAGACGTGAGAGCAACACAGATGAGGAATATTCAGCAATCTTCTATGTCAACTTGTTGATTAGTGTTGTCTTATATTTGGTGGGCTATTTTTGTGCTCCGTTGATTTCCGATTGGTATTCGATACCAGAGTTGACGGATTTGGCACGGTTGTTATTTCTGATTGTCATAATCAACTCGTTGTCATTGGTGCAGATTGTGAGACATACTAAAGCTTTGGATTTCAAGTATATAGCGATTGCAAACTTGGTGGCTGTCATTGTGAGTGGAGTGGTCGCGATCACATTGGTACACTTGGGGTATTCTTATTGGGCTTTAGCGTGGCAGCAGATCTCGTTGAGAATCACAAAGACATTTATGCTTTGGGTTATAAAACCATGGAAGGGATTGAAACTGAATCCAAGATTTGGTGTTGTTGAAGAATTGCTTGATTTCTCTTATCTGTTGATAATCAATGGAATCGTGTCGAGTGTGACGACTAACTTTTTTACTGTCACGATTGGTCGAGTTTTTCCGGCGTCGATACTAGGGTATTATTACACTGCGGATAAATATAAGAATATTGCGCGAGACGTCATCACTCCGACAATTGCTCAAGTGGCAATGCCGGTGTTGACGGAATTAAAGGAAGACAAGGCACGCCAGAAACAATATTATCGAAAATTCATGAATGTATGTGCTCTGCTTATATTCCCAGCATTGTTGGGATTGGCAGTTGTGTTTGATGACTTTTGTGTGTTGGTGTTGACTGAAAAATGGTTGCCGATAGTGCCGTATTTCAGGATGCTGGTTGTGGTGGCACTTCTGGATCCATTTAATGGTTTGGCTAATCAGATATTATTGGTGGAAGGAAAGACAAAACAATTCTTTTTTTCGGAATTCGTGCGCCACACATTGCTTATACTTTCAGCGTATATTTGTTTTATCAATTTGAGTGAATCTCATAAAGCGATTTTGGAAGTATATGGTGGCAATGCCGTGATAAATATAATGATTGCTGCGTCGTTTGTGGCATGGTTTGTGTGCTTGAGCTTGAAAATCAGGTTTATGAATGGAATATTCAAGTATTCTATTTCAGAAATGATAAAAGACGTTGCTCCATATCTGATAATATCAGTTGTGATGGTTTTGGTGGTATGGCAAGCAAAAATCTACATGGATTTCAGTCCACTACCGAGAATGATGGTGAGTATGGTTATTGGTGGAATTGTTTATTTCATAGGATTGAAATTTATAAAGTGTGATATATTAGAAGAATTATCAATATTGAAAAGGAAAAAGATATAAATATGAAAGATTGGATGAAGCACATGTTAGTGCTGTTGATTTTTGTTGCGAGTACGTTAGCGTACTTCAGTGTTAAGTTTGACGGCAAAGAGCTGTTGGGAGGTGATGTTTATCATTGGGAAGGAATGGCTCAAGAGCAAAAAGCCTTCTATAATGATGGCGAACACGATGAGGTGTCATATTGGTGCAGTTCGATGTTCTCCGGAATGCCAGCTTATACTGTAGCTGGTTTTGGTTTGCACACTAATCCTGTTACCAAGGTTATGGCAAAGGTTTTGTATGTGTTTGGAGATAAGGATGGCGGAATTGTTTTGTGCAGCTTATTATGTATGTATGCATTCTTGATTATATTAGGGTGTTCGATACCTGTTGCTGTGTTTGGCTCTTTTGCATTTGCTTTATCATCATATTCATTAATTATTATAGCTGCTGGTCATGTTATGAAAGCATGGGCGATGGCTTTTATGCCGTTAGTTCTGTTGGGTATGGTGATGTTTTTTAAGAAAAAAAATAAATTTTGGACGTTGATAGTATTCTCGATAGCATTATATTGGCACATATCATTTGGACACTATCAAATTTCATATTATTTTGCTTTTTTATGTCTTGCCATATATTTGGGATATTTGATATATTCGTTAAGGAATGGAGAAAAGAAAGAGTTATTGGTCAATTCAGGATGTTTGTTAGTTGGAGTGATAATTGCGGTTTTGATGAATTCGCCAAAGTTGATGTCTAATTATGAACTTGGTCAGCATAGTATTCGAGGAAAGAGTGAATTGACATCTCTGGTAGACGGTAAAACGGATAAATCATCAGGTTTGGATCAAGGATACGCATTTGCATGGAGCTATGGTAAGGCTGAGACACTCACATTTCTAATTCCAAACATTTATGGTGGAGAGAGTGGAGGCGAACTCGACCGTAAAACATCTCATTTGGCAAAGGAATTGAGAAAACATGGAGCTGATGTTCCAAAAACACTTCGTATGAACACTTATTGGGGCGACCAACCATTCACTTCAGGACCGGTTTACTTTGGAGCGATCGTATGTTTCTTGGCTTGTTTTGCGATGTTCTATATCAAGAGCAAGTTTAAGTGGGTGTTATTCGCGTCAACAATATTCTTTATGATATTGAGCTTTGGAAAGAACGCTGGAATCAACGATTTCTTTTTCCACTATCTGCCTATGTACAATAAGTTCCGTACCCCTTCAATGGCTCTTGTCATTCCTCAATTGATTTTTGCATTGTTGGGAGCATTGGCTTTGAACAAGTATATGACGAAAGATATAGACAAGACTCCTATGTTTCCTAAAATGTCGGAAAAATTCAATACAGACAGATTTAGCTTTTCTTTTTATGCTTCATTGATTCTTACTGCTGGAGTTTGTTTGGTAGTATGGATTGCTCCTGGAATATTTGGAGATTTTGTCTCACCGCAGGATGCTGCTCAGTTGGCAAATTATCCTGATTGGTTTGTCGACGCATTGGTTGCCGACCGTAAGGATTTGGCAAGTGATGACGCTTTCCGTTCGTTGGTGTTTATAATGATTGCTGCAGCGTTGATGTGGATATTCTCTCGTCAGGGTATGGTGAAAAACAGAAAATTTGTCGCTGTCGCAATCGCATTCCTTACATTGATTGACTTGTGGAATGTCGACAAACGTTATTTGAATGATGACAATTATATTAAGCAGCGTGCAAAGAGTGAGACAAGAAAGCCAACAAAAGCTGATGAGTTTATCTTGGCAGATAAAGATGTGGATTTCCGAGTGTTGAATCTGAATAATCCATTCAATAATTCTGAGACATCTTATTTCCATCATTCGATCGGAGGATACAACGCGGCTAAATTGCGTCGCTATCAGGATTTGATAGAGCAGTGTATTGAGCCGGAGATGAAAACAGTGATTACAGATTTGCAGAAGGCCAGAACTAATGAAGATGTCGAGGCAGCATTCGCTTCCACAAAGGTGTTGAATATGCTCAACACTAAGTATATCATCTATAATAATGACGTTGCTCCAATTATGAATCCATTGAGAAACGGAGATGCTTGGGTGGTCGGAGATATGAAGTTTGTGAAAAATGCCGATGCGGAGATGAATACGTTGAAGGAGATAGATCCGTCTAAAACAGCAATTATAAATGAGGAATTCAAGAGCCTTGTTACTCCTTTTGAAATGGATTCCACTGCGAAAGTAGAGCTGACGTTATCTCATCCAAACAGAAAGAAATTCACGTCGTCTTCGCAAAAGGATATTTTGACAATATTCTCGGATGTTTATTATAAGCCAGGTTGGCATGTCTATGTCGACGGTAAGGAGACTGATCATTTCCGTACAAATTGGATTTTGCGTGGTATGGTTATTCCTGCAGGTGAGCATGAGATTGAATTCTTGTTCTATCCGGATACATTCGTTAACTTGACACATATGTCTAATGCAATTGGTTGGATCCTTATTCTTCTTGTTGTAGGCTATATCGGTTATTATTTCTACAATAGAAAGAGAAAGAATGATGATACAGCGGTTGTATTGAAAGATTAAATTGTTAATAATAACATTGTGATGAAGGTATTGCTTATTAATGGAAGTCCACGTAAGGAGGGCAACACATTTGTGGCTTTGACTGAATTCGCTCAGCAGTTGGAAAAGAATGGTATTCAAAGCGAGTTGGTGTGGATCGGCACAAAACCGGTTCGTGGATGCATCGCTTGCAACAGCTGTCATGACAACCGTTGTGTGTTCAACGACGACATCACAAACAGCATCATAGCCAAGATGGAGGAGTGTGATGGACTTGTAATTGGATCCCCTGTCTACTATGGTCAGCCAGCTGGACCAGTGTGTTGTCTGCAGCAGCGTATGATGTATGCGGGAAGCAGTGTGATGGCAAACAAACCAGCTGCTGGTTTATGCGTATGTCGACGTGGTGGAGCGACAGCTGCTTTCCAGTCGCTCAACATGCCTTTCCAAATGACTAATATGCCAGTTGTGACTTCGCAATACTGGAATATATTGTATGGTTGTGCGGAAGGAGAGACAGCTCTTGATGTAGAGGGACTTCAGACTGTTCGTACTCTTGCCAACAACATGTCTTGGCTGATCAAGAAAATAGCGACGGGAGAGGGTGATGCTCCCGTGCTTGAACCTCGCACGCCAATGAATTTTATAAGATAATAATATGGAATGTGTTCATAGATCAAAAACAGTGGATGAAAGCCATTATTTCGAGTGCTCATGTCCTAAGGAGTGTCCGAGACATGGAAAGTGTTGTGCTTGTGTGGCTCATCACAGGTCGTTAGGGAAACTCCCATATTGTTTGCGTCAAATAGAAAATGATACAAAAGAATTAAAACCATGATACGTAATATAATTTTGGATTTTGGCAAAGTGTTGGTCGACTACGATTTCGACATCTTCTTCCGTCGTTATGTTCCGGATGAAAACCGTCGTAAACAATTTGTTCCAATCTTATATAATGATGGCTTGACTCCCGTCGTGGATAGGGGCGAGAAACCTTTCGAGGAGATTGTGGATGATTTGATAGCCGAAAATCCTGAGTTTGAACCAGAGTTGCGTATCTTTTCTGAACATTATCCTGATCTGATTACTGGTGAGATTCCAGGAATGAAGAATTTGCTAGTGAAATTAAAATCGGAAGGGTTCAAATTGTATGGTTTGTCAAACTGGTGCAGCAAAGTCTACATCACAATGGATCAGTATGATATCTTCAAATTGCTCGATGGCTATATTGTGTCGTCGGAGGTTCATAAGATTAAGCCAGAACCGGATATTTATCAATGCCTATTTGAACGTTTCAATCTGAAACCTGAGGAGTGTGTGTTTGCAGACGATAAAGAGGAGAATGTAGAGGCTAGCATAAAAGTGGGTATGCCGGCTATCGTCTTCAAGAATGCAGAGCAGTTTGAGACTGAGTTAAGAAAACTACTTTAATGAGAATTGAAGAAGCCATAGTCTACGTTATCGCTTCCAGAAACGGAGGTATGACGACCGACCAAATAGCCGATGCCATCAACAGACAGCAGCTGCATGTCAGAAAAGATGGACAACCGGTGACAAGCAAACAGGTGTATGCGGTGATATGCAGATATTCTGGAGTGTTTGTCAAAGAGAACGGCAGAATCATGTTGAATTATTAATTTAGACGATTTATGAAAAGTTTTGGATCAAAACCATGGATGCTTCCTCAGCCGGTTCTTATTATCGGCACTTATAATAAGGAAGGAAAGGCAAACGCCATGAATGCTGCGTGGGGTGGTACTTGGGACATGCATGAGATTATGATCTCAATGGGTAGCCACGCCACAACTGATAATCTAAAGTTGAACAATGGAGAATTCACCGTCGCCTTTGCTACTGCGGAGACAATGGTGGCAAGCGATTTTGTGGGAATTGTGTCTGCGAAAAAAGATCCTAATAAGATGGAGAAGACGGGATGGTCTGTAGAAAAAGCTCCGAACGTCAATGCTCCCGTCTTCACGAATTTCCCTATGACTATGGAATGTCGTATCAAACAGAAGTTTGATGAGTCTGAGACTGGTTATTATCTTGTGGCAGAAGTAGTCAATGTCCTTTGTGATGAAAAATACCTTGACGGTAATGGCAATCCAGATGTGGAGAAGATGAATCTTATCACGTATGATTCCGTCAACCACAACTACATTCAACTTGGTAGAGTGATCGGAAAAGCATTCGCTTGTGGTAAAGAGATTTAATTTCAATAATTTAATACTATGGATAACAAGAGTAAAGTTTTGGAAACAATGAAGAAGGCTGGAGAGCCTCTTAACGCAGGTAAAATTGCAGAACTTAGCGGTCTTGACCGTAAGGAAGTGGATAAGGCAATGAAGGAATTGAAAGAAGAAGGACTGATTGTGTCTCCTGTTCGTTGCAAGTGGGCTCCTGCAAACTAATAATAAAATAGGAATGTATGCAAAGTGACAAATGCCTGAAACCAAACGAGGGAATACCATCTTCATTAGTGGCGTTGCTTGCGGTTATGGCCGGTGTGTCTGTGGCGAATTTATACTATTGTCAGCCTTTGCTCAACTTGATCCGTGAAGATACTGGTCTCACTGAGTTCCAGGTCAATTTGATGCCTGTGTTTACGCAGATTGGCTATGCCCTTGGGCTTCTTTTCATCATTCCTATGGGAGATCTCTATAATAGACGCTCCACTATACTTATATGTTTTGGTGTGCTGTTTTTCTCGTTGCTGACGATTGCATTTTCAAACAGTGTGACGATGCTAATTGCCAGTTTCATAACAGGAGTGTTTTCTGTCGCACCACAGATCTTTATACCTTTTGTCTCACAGTTTTCTCGCAAAGAAGAGAAAGAGCGTAAAGTTGGGTTGGTTTTGTCGGGATTGCTTGTCGGAATTTTAGGATCGAGAGTGGCAAGCGGTTATGTCGGTGATATTTTTGGATGGAGGACAATGTATGGGATAGCAGCTGGTTTGATCGCGATATCAGCGGTGATTGTGATGAAGACATTTCCGTATGTGGAGCCGACGTTTAATGGACGCTTTATAAAATTGATGTCGTCAATCTTCCGACTTGTAAAAGAAAATCCTAAGGCTGTCACCTATTCTGTCCGTTCTGGATTGATCTTCGGCTCATTGCTCGGCATGTGGGCGTGCATGGCATTCCGTATGAAGGAAGCACCGTTCTTTCAAGGCAGTGATATGGTCGGATTGCTTGGATTATGTGGTATAGCTGGAGCTTTGACCGCATCAAACGCCGGCAAATATATCACTCGATATGGAGTGGAGAAGGTAAATGCATGTGGAGTGTCATTGGTATTACTGGCATGGATAATCATGGGTCTGTTTCAAAACTATTATGTCGGCATCATTGCTGGGGTTATAATCATCGACATCGGAATGCAGTGTGTGCAGTTGAGCAACCAAAGCGCGACGATGAAACTTTGTCCACAAGCGTCGAGCCGAATGAACACAATATATATGGTGACATATTTCATCGGTGGATCTTTTGGAACATTTCTGGCTGGAACTATGTGGGTGAAATTCGGATGGTACGGCACCGTCTTCGCTGGATTGAGCATGGTGATCGCTTCTATATTATTTACATTGCTTAGAAGGAGATAAATAAACATTTTATCTGAGACACGCATCTGTGTGCCTAATAAATTATGAATCCGAACAATCGTACTTATATTGCCATTGACTTAAAATCATTCTATGCTTCAGTGGAGTGTGTAGACAGAGGACTTGATCCTCTGACTACCAATCTTGTCGTGGCGGATTCAAGCAGAACGGAAAAAACGATCTGTCTTGCTGTAAGTCCGTCTCTCAAATCGTATGGAGTTGGTGGACGTGCACGATTGTTTGAGGTGGTTCAGAAAGTGAGGGAGGAGAATTATCAACGACGGATGAAAATCCCGTATGGAGTGTTCACTGGCAAATCCTGGAGAAATCCTGAATTGTTGGAGCATCCGGATTGGGAACTCGACTATATTGTGGCTCCACCTCGTATGGCTCGTTATATGCAGATGTCCGCTCATATTTATTCCGTCTATCTGAAATATATAGCTCCCGAGGATATTCATGTCTATTCATGTGATGAGGTATTTATGGATGTGACGTCATATCTGTCTACTTATAAGAAGACTCCGCATGAACTTGCGATGACAATTGTTCGAGATGTATTGAAGCAAACAGGTATAACAGCCACAGCAGGTATCGGAACAAATATGTATTTGTGCAAAGTCGCTATGGATATCGTGGCTAAACACATGCCAGCAGATAAAGATGGGGTGAGAATCGCTGAACTTGATGAGAAGAGTTATCGCGAAAAACTATGGAATCATCGTCCGCTTACAGATTTTTGGCGATGCGGAAAAGGTATAGTGAGCAAGTTGGCGATGTTTGGTGTTGAGACTATGGGGCAGATAGCCCGTCTTTCCGTTAAAAATGAAGATGTCCTGTATAAACTTTTTGGAGTGAACGCCGAGCTTCTGATTGACCATGCCTGGGGCTGGGAACCGTGTACGATGGATTATATCAAAAGTTATCGACCTGAGACAAATTCATTAAGTAGTGGGCAAGTGCTTCATGAACCATACACATTCAAAAAGGCTCGTGTCGTAATCAAGGAGATGGCAGACGCGATTTCAATGGATCTGCTCGACAAAGGATTGGTGACGGAACAGCTTGTGGTGACGGTGGGGTATGACAGAACGTCACTTGAGAATCCTGAGATAAGAGCCAAGTATCATGGTCCGGTGGTGAAGGATTATTATGGCAGAGAGGTGCCGAAATCTGCGCATGGTACGGCAAATCTCGACAGACAGACATCCTCAACCTCACTTATAATGACAGCTGTGGAAAATTTATTTGACCGTATTGTCAACAAAGATCTGCTTGTCCGCCGACTTAATATAACCACAAATCACGTCATTCCTGAGTCGAGAGTGAAAAAACAAGATGATAAAATGGTTCAACTGGATATTTTTACTGATTATGAGACTTTGGCAAAGCAGAAGAAAGAAGAGGAAGAGCGTTTGGCAAAGGAACGAAGAGTGCAGGAAGCATTATTGGCCATAAAAAAACAGTTTGGAAAGAATTCTATTCTTAAAGGATTGAATTTTGAAGACGGTGCGACGGCAAAAGATCGAAATGAACAAATCGGAGGACACAAAGCATGACAGACAATTACGATGATATAATAAATCTTCCGCACCATGTGTCAAAGACACATCCACAGATGACGATGTACCAGCGGGCGGCACAGTTTGCCCCGTTTGCGGCATTGGTGGGCCATGATGCTATGATTGCTGAGACTGCGCGTTTGACAGATGACGAAGTGGAGATGGAAGATGAGGCAGTGGGAGAACTCAACAGAAAAATGTCATATTTAAATGTAAGATTGCAGGATCATCCCGTCGTCGCCATAACATATTTTATCCACGACAAGAGTAAAGCAGGAGGGGAGTATAAGTCAAATGTTGGTACAGTACGTAAGATTGACGAATATGAAAGCACATTGACCATGTCCGACGGGAGTGTGATACCATTTTCGTCAATTTTGGATATAGATAGTGAGGTTTTCAATGATATGGAATTTTTTTGATTTTTTTTAATTGCTTGATTGATTGTAGATTGCGAAATTTCTTGTAAAAAACATCATAAAACATTTGGTAGATATGTGAAAACTCTCTACCTTTGCATCGCAATTAAGGAAAAGCACTTACAACAAGTAAGGAAATTGACTTAAGGGTGTGTACCAGAGTGGCCAAATGGGGCAGACTGTAAATCTGCTGGCTCTGCCTTCGGTGGTTCGAATCCATCCGCACCCACAAGCAAAATTGCGGAAGTAACTCAATTGATAGAGCGTCAGCCTTCCAAGCTGAAAGTTGCGGGTTTGAGCCCCGTCTTCCGCTCCAAGAGGAGAGAAACGAAAGTTTCTCTCTTTTTTTATGCCAAAAAAAGGTCTCGACGAAAAAAAATAAAAAAATGTTGTAAAATATAGTCGTTGGCGTATTGTTTTTTTGTATTTTTGCGAAACAATCGGTTTGGAATGTTTTCTACAGCAGGTTGTATATTATTGAAGTAATCGTAATTTAAAGATAAAAAATGGCAAAAATGAATTTTGGCGGCGTTATCGAGGAAGTGATGACACGCGATGAGTTTCCATTGGAGAAAGCACGTGAGGTTCTTAAGAACGAGACAATTGCAGTAATCGGATACGGAGTACAGGGTCCAGGTCAGAGCTTGAACCTACGTGACAACGGTTTCAATGTGATCGTTGGACAGCGTCAGGGTAAGACTTTCGACAAGGCTGTAGCTGATGGTTGGAAGCCAGGAGAGACTCTATTCGGTATCGAGGAGGCTTGTGAGAAGGCTACTATTGTAATGTGTCTTCTTTCAGATGCTGCTGTAATGTCAGTATGGCCAACAATCAAGAAGTATCTTACTCCAGGTAAGACACTTTACTTCTCACACGGATTTGCAATCACTTGGAACGATCGTACAGGTGTAGTTCCTGCTAAGGATATCGACGTTATCATGGTTGCTCCTAAGGGTTCTGGTACATCTCTACGTACAATGTTCCTAGAGGGTCGTGGACTTAACTCTTCATACGCAGTTTATCAGGATGCAACAGGTAAGGCATTGGAGAAGACATTGGCACTTGGTATCGGTATCGGTTCAGGATACATGTTCGAGACTACATTCCAGCGTGAGGCAACTTCAGACCTTACAGGTGAGCGTGGTTCATTGATGGGTGCTATCCAGGGACTTCTTCTAGCTCAGTACGAGGTATTGCGTGAGAACGGTCACACTCCATCAGAGGCATTCAACGAGACAGTAGAGGAGCTTACTCAGTCTTTGATGCCATTGTTCGCAAAGAACGGAATGGACTGGATGTACGCTAACTGTTCTACTACAGCTCAGCGTGGTGCTTTGGATTGGATGACTCCATTCCACGATGCAATCAAGCCGGTTGTTGAGAAGCTTTACGCTAGCGTTAAGTCTGGTAACGAGGCTCAGATCTCTATCGACGCTAACTCTAAGCCTGACTACCGTGCAGGTCTAGAGAAAGAGCTTAAGGCACTTCGTGAAAGCGAAATGTGGCAGACAGCTGTTACTGTACGTAAGTTGCGTCCAGAGAACAACTAATTTGTCATCAAAATCGTTTGACAATATAGAGAGGGTGTATCAAAATGTAAAATCAAGTTTTTCGAACTTACATTTTGTCACTTTTTATATGAACAAAGCCGTTTCAGAGCTTAAAAATTACAGTTAAGTCTCTGAAACGGCTATATTTTTGGAGAAATTAAAAATCAACTTACATTTTGATAGGTTGATTTTTGATAAATTGAGTCTTGATACACCCTCTACATGGACGTAATTTTTCACAATATTCGATTGATTGATGAATTGCATTGATAGAATTCCAATCACCGAATATCTCTTGCGCTATTATGTCTGGATTGATATATAAAGCATTCTCCATTCATTCATGCTTTAGAA
>DGHQ01000015.1 GCA_002392915.1 Bacteroidales bacterium UBA3844
CTCGCAGACCATCTTCCATTAAAACAAGGATTAAGACATCAACGGAATCCATTGATAGTTTATTTCCCAGAGATCTCGCAGACCATCTTCCATTAAAACAAGGATTAAGACAACTACTAAAAATTAATAATACTAGCTTTTTCATTTTATTCTCGCAGACCATCTTCCATTAAAACAAGGATTAAGACATCATTCACTATGAATTGTTGAAGCGCCAATTCAGGACTCGCAGACCATCTTCCATTAAAACAAGGATTAAGACTGCCATAATCAAAACCAATTAAGTTAAACAATATACCTCGCAGACCATCTTCCATTAAAACAAGGATTAAGACAACTACTTTAGTAGATGATTCTCCAGACATATGCATCTCGCAGACCATCTTCCATTAAAACAAGGATTAAGACTTCGCAAGCTCAGCATGGTTAGTATTCTGTTGGTTACTCTCGCAGACCATCTTCCATTAAAACAAGGATTAAGACGATTAACATTTGTTAGAAGCCTCCCTGAATGCATTCATCTCGCAGACCATCTTCCATTAAAACAAGGATTAAGACACGCAATTAGTAAATCCATAATATAATCCTATTTGCGTCTCGCAGACCATCTTCCATTAAAACAAGGATTAAGACTTTATACAAAGTTTCATTATCAATGTCTCTGAAACTGCTCGCAGACCATCTTCCATTAAAACAAGGATTAAGACTGCATAAAATGATGTTGACATCATTTTTCCATCTCCTACTCGCAGACCATCTTCCATTAAAACAAGGATTAAGACAATGAGATCTTCATACGCAATGGGTTTAATTGTAGCTGCTCGCAGACCATCTTCCATTAAAACAAGGATTAAGACTACATTAAAGCGGAGTTTAATGTCGGTCTTTAATAACTCGCAGACCATCTTCCATTAAAACAAGGATTAAGACTTTTAGTGCGTCTGCATCCGCTACGCGGTTCGGAGTTCTCGCAGACCATCTTCCATTAAAACAAGGATTAAGACGTATAGAAATTAGATAGAATTTATTTTGATCTCGTTTAACTCGCATACCATCTTCCATTAAAACAAGGATTAAGACATTTTCTTTAGATTTGCCATTGTTATATGTTTTTTGTCTCGCAGACCATCTTCCATTAAAACAAGGATTAAGACAATTTACATCTTTGATGATAACCTGTTTCATTTACTTCTCGCAGACCATCTTCCATTAAAACAAGGATTAAGACTATTCATGTCAATTGTCAACAAATTTACTGTATTCTCTCGCAGACCATCTTCCATTAAAACAAGGATTAAGACTTTTTAAGAATTAGCAGTAGTAGTAAAACCGAAGTACTTCTCGCAGACCATCTTCCATTAAAACAAGGATTAAGACTGCGATAAAACTCAACTTTCTACTTAATCTATACAGACCTCGCAGACCATCTTCCATTAAAACAAGGATTAAGACGTTGACCTATCTTCTTCCAGATAATCTCTCGAAGAGTGGAGACGGTGTGCACACCGTCTCTACGTGCTCGCAGGCCATCTTCCATATATAAAACAAGGATTTGTGCTATAATATCGAATAGATCGACATTCTCACAGCACCGTAGGTGCGACATACCACAGCGTAGGGTGTAAACCCTACGCTAACGATACCCTACACAAACCACGAATGGAGTGAAAAAAAGTCACAAAGCGGTGGCTCTATGGATAGCATAATAGATTTGTCGGTTGTTACAAATTGCATTCCAAAACGAGAATATTATAAATGACAATTGCTATAAAATCTAGTTCAAAATTGCTTGCGTATTCCAAAATATGATGTAATTTTAGCACCGCTAACGCACCTTTTTATTGAAAAAATAAAATAATATTATATAATGATACTATTGGATCTATTAAGCACATTGGAGCGAGTGGCCTCATATGGTGACGTTATCAAAGGGTTTGCCGGCTATATTGCGATTTCCGCCATCTATATTGCCATCAGGGATTTGTTTCCTAAAAAAGTGAATCTGAGCATCGGTTCTTTTGTCGTGAGAAGAAAGCATTTCAATGTGCAGAATGTCACTAATATCGTAAGCGCACAATTCTATGAAGGTGGGACTGTTCCAGATTCTGTACGTAGGGAGATTATCCTTCTGACCAGTCCAAAAGTCAAAAAAATAACGGTAAATAATCCTCACAAATAATCTGTTTTCAAAGAACAATAAATTATTGGTTATGCTTCTCAACCTTTCCAACCATCCATCGAACTCTTGGTCGTCCGAACAACTTGCCGCCGCAGGCGACAAAGTTATCGATATGCCTTTTCCTCTGGTCGACCCTGAAGGCGACGAGGCGTATATCACAAAATTGTCAACCGAGTATTACAACAAAATACTTGATATTAATGGCGTTACCACCGTCCACCTTATGGGCGAGATGAACTTCACATTTGCTCTTGTTTCCAAACTAAAAGCAAAAGGCATCAAGTGTGTCGCATCCACAACAAAAAGAGACACCGTGGAAGAAAACGGAGTGAAAATTTCAAAATTCCAGTTCGTAAGGTTTAGGGAATATTGATTTTATATTATCCGGAAATTTATATTTTTTTAGTTTGACAAACATTTCAAATAATGGCAAGAAAAGTTTTCATATCAGTATTGGGTACAGGACCATACAGCGAATGTACATATAGTAGAGATTCTTTCGAGTTTTCAACAAGGTACATTCAAATCGCAACATTGAAATATTTTATTGAAGGGCCAAAAAATAATGACAAATGGACAGATAAAGATTGTGCCATTTTCTTTTTAACACAAAAGGCTGAAGATGAGCAATGGAACGTTGGAAAATCAAAATTAAAAAATGAAACTGTAAGTTTGACAGGTCTCAAAGATGAATTGTCTAATCAACATTGGCCGATAGAGATAAAGGCTCGACATATCGAAGATGGACAGAATGAAAAGGAAATTTGGAGTATATTCAAAACCATTTATGATGAAATCAGAAGTGAGGACGAATTGTATTTTGATATAACACATGCGTTCCGTTATTTGCCAATGTTGTTATTGACACTCATCAACTATTCAAAATTTTTGAAGAATGTAAAATTAAAATCCATAACTTACGGAAATTTCATGTCGAAAGAAGACAAAAAACCGATTATGGATTTGACATCAATATCAATGTTGCAGGATTGGACTTATGCTGCTGGAGACTATTTAAATAACGGTTGTGTGGATAGTCTTACCTCGTTATGTAAAGAAGAGATAAAACCAATTTTGAGAGAAACAAAAGGTAAGGATGAAGCAGCAAGTAAGCTAAATCGGTTTGTTGAATTGTTGCAAAGAGTTGTGGATTCTTTCCGAACTTGTCGCGGAATTCAGATAATCAATGCAACAGATCTGTCTAGATTGAAAGATGCAGCAAACAATTTAGATTCGACAATGATTGAACCTTTGAATCCTATTTTTGAGAAAATAAAAAAATCATTGGTTTATTTTGACGAAAAAGAGAATTTAAAGAATGCATATAGTGCAGCCAAGTGGTGTTTTGACAATAAGTTATATCAACAATCAGCTACTATCTTGCAGGAATTTGTAGTGTCTTTCATCTGTAAGAGAAATGGCATTGATATTGCAGATGACAAATTAAGAGAATGTGTAAATTCTGCTTTTGCTATAAAATACCAAAATTTAGATGAATCAAAATGGACTATTAAAGAGGAAAATAAAGAGAAGGTAAAAGAAATTCTGAAGGATGACTTGATGGATAATTTGGATCTTGTAAAGTTGTTCTCAACAATGACTATTGTGAGAAATGATTACAATCATTCTGGAATGAGAAAGGATAACCCTAAGACTCCATCTTCGATTATATCCAATATTGATGATTGTCTAAAGGGATTTTCTAAAATATTATTCAATTGATATTAGGATAATAAAAAGACAGGATTATGGCACAAAAGAAAACGACGAAAACTAATGCCGAGAAAGAAAATGAAAAAATTAATCATTTTAAAATCTGGCAAGAGCTATTGGTTAAGCCTGAAGGTGTGACTTATAAAGAACTTTTAAATGTATTTAAGGAAGAAGTTGAGTACGAAACATTAAGAAAAGAAAAGGAATACATAACAGGTCTTCTCAAAAAAAATGGTCTAAAACTGATAGAAGAAACAGGTCGTAGTAGCCGTTTTTTTGTAGAAACAGACAGCCTTGATCTAGTCTCTTTTTACTTAAATGAAAAAGTGGCTCAACCTTATGTGGCTATTCTTGACATGTTGTCCAAAAGTAAAGGTTTGTTACCAGATTTTTTTCTAAATTCTTTATGTGATAAGTATCAACAATTGTCAGAAAATGTTAATGTGGATAAATCTATTTCTTTCGAATCCGACTATGATTGTATGCCTGAGTTGGATGTTTTTCCTGTTATCTATAATGCTCTAAATAAACGAGCGATTGGAATCAGTTTTCATCCAGCCAACAAACCTGATGAAAATAAAGAAGGTGTTTTTTTTCCAGAATATCTCAAACAGTATCGCTCTAATTGGTACGCATTTGGCATGTTCGAGGAAGAGGGAAAAGAGTCTGTATTTCAAAAAATCCCATTGTGCTTTGTAGACAATTATAATGATGAGGATTACGTTTCGTTAAAGTTTCAGAAATCCCCAATAGATGATTATGATGAATATTTTGATGATATCATTGGTGTGGAAAATCCAGATGGCAACAAAGTGGAGACAATTAAATTCAGAATTTCAAACAGAATGTTTCAGCGTTTGAGGAACAAACCTCTTCATCCAACACAATCGACGTGCAAAGAACTAGACATAAAAGGGTTCAAAGGAATGAAAATAAACGTAAAATACAATATCGAGCTTATGCGTGTGATTCTTAATCTTGGTCCAGATATCGAAATAGTTGAACCTGCGCATATTCGCAAACGTGTGGTTAAGAATTTACAAAAGACCATGAAATTGTATGATGAATAATTGAGATCTTCTTATATATCTTAGAAATGAAGCCATGCTCGCAAGAGTGTGGCTTTTTTTGTGAAAAAATCGTTTCACAAGTTTTTTCTTACGCCCTCTCTATCTTTGCATTGTCAAACGACGAAGAGCTTCATCATAGCGTTGGTGAAAAGAATCGCAAATAGGGAGATGATTGAAGCTGTGAAAAAATCGTTTCACGAGACTTTCAAATCTGATGTTCTACTTTTGCGGTTGTAAAAAATCCGATACGTTATCGGGCGTTAGAACTGGCGAGCAGTCAAACACATTGGGAAGCAACCCGTTGCCACTGTGGGAATTTAACGCAGGCTCAGGACCTGTAAGGGGAGTGTAGAAATGACTACATTTAATAAAGTAAACGTAAGTTCTAGAATCAAGTATTACGCAGGAACAGCCGCCGCTATCGGTGCAAGTCCACTGCCTGGATCTGACGCTGTGTTGTTGACCGGAGTGCAGACCAAGATGATGTACGACATCATGAAGGCTTACGGCATCAACGTCGGGATCGGAGCTGTCATCGAGGAGATTCTCAGGGCAAAAGTGGTGTCGATGTTGGGTAAGGCTGTGGCTGGCAATATTCTCAAGATGATTCCTGGTGCAGGTTCTTTCATCGGTGGTGCTGTCAACGCGGCTGTAGCTTCTTCCATCACCTACGCTTTGGGAAAGGGTCTCTGCGCGGCTGCCGAGATGATCTGCGACAACGGATGGAACAGCAACTCCGACATGATCGCATATGCCGTAAGAAGGTCTATATGATGTGTTTGAAATCGATTCTCTTCTGGTTTTTCCAGACCCTTGCTCCTACCGCTGGAGGTCAAGCGGACGCCGTTTTGGCATGATATCGGTCGACAATCCACTCATCCAAAACGTTGGTGAAAAGAATCGCAAATAGGGAGATGATTGAAGCTGTGAAAAAATCGTTTAACGAGACTTTCAAATCTGATGTTCTACTTTTGCGGTTGTAAAAAATCCGATATGATATCGGGGCGTTAGAACTGGCGAACAGTCAACACCATGTCAAGCAACCCGTTGCCATGGTGGTAATCAAAAGCAGGGAAAAGAACCTGTTAGGGGAAAGAAATTATGAATATAATTTTGGGTGTTGTCCTAAACACTGTTGCTGGCATGGTTTCGGGAACAATTGGTGGTATTGCTGCCAAATATACGAAGGATTGTTGGGATTACATTTTGTCGGGAAAAAGTAAGGGCACACTTGCAAGTCGCCCACGTGAAATCCAGACACGGAAGTAGAAAATTCTGGAAAAGAGGAAAAAATGAATAACAAATAAAAACATATGAAAGAGTTGAAACAAATATTAGGTGGCACATACGACATCGCTGTTGCATTGGGTAAGAAACTGGGGTATATACTCAATGATGCCATCGACGAACTGATTCCCCAAAGTGGTAAACAAATAAAAAAGAAAGGAGGGGGAAAATGAGCGCTAATACTATGGTGAAAGCTGGTGTTGCTGTAATTCTTATTACCGCTGGAACAGTCCTTGGCAATAAAGCAATTAAACAGGCTGGAAAGGAGATGATACGTATGGCATAAACGAACATTGTTTCGTAAATCTCACGCCTACCGCTGGAGGTTAAGCGGACCGCTTTGGCGGTTACTGAATCAAAACAAAAGAGTATCAACATAAATGGTGGGGATTATAACAGGATTCAAAATCTTCATTTAGTTGATTAGTAATAATACATTAAAAGAGGTAGGCACCCTCGGTAAAAAATGTCTATAACTATGACACCAAACACTTCTTTAATAGTTAAGGTAAACGATCTTCTTCCTGCAGTCACAAACAAGAGTGTCACTTACAGCTCGTCAAAAGGGGCATATCTTACAGATGGTTGGACCAGCGCCGCTGGCAACACTTACGGGCAGTTGATGTATCTTTCTCCTCAGTTGGCTATCGTATGTGATTTCGGAGTCGGTTACGCCCATACATTCTTGAATGGGCTGAAGATTCTCCGCTACAATGGTCATAAGGCAGAGGTGGTCGACAGCCGTTCTTATAACAGCCTTTTTTTCGATGATGCGTTTGTCCGTAGTGAAGCTGCTGAAATTATAGCCGAATTTATTGAAAGCCAGTTGAGATTGACGGGAGCATACGCGTCTTCTGAGGAAATCAAGAACATGGCGAAAAGGCTTATCGACGATACTGTTGATTATTCCCGCAACAGACTCGGATGCTGATAACCCAATGTTTAATCTTTAATACTTATAACTATGAAAACAAAATTTACAAGTTCATTGACTTCAAATGTGATGACGGAATTATTTCCAACTATAGGCACATCTGCTCCTTCTTCCAATGTGCCCAATTGGATGCCGTCAATGAAAATATTCAAAGTGAGCGAACACACGAGTGAGGCCGGACACCGTTACCTGAAAGGATTGCGATTTAGCAACAACTTAGCGGTGGCGTTTTCCTTCTCCTTCTGGAACACTTGGACATATCTGAATGAAATCGAAGTGTACCGTTTCAATGGGAATAGCATAGAATTGGCAGATCGACGCAAATGCGACAAACAGTTTTATGAGGAAGATTTCCTGAAAAACGAAGTGAAAGAGATGGTGCGTGGCATAGTAGAGTCTTCTTTGCTTATGAACGGACAAGACAGCAACGTTATGGCACTCGAGTCGCAAATCGAAGAGTTGGTGGAAGGAACATACCGTCCGTTGAAAGAGTACGACAGAAACAGATTGGAGATGTGCATCAAAAAAGCATTGCCGACAGAAGAACCCGTCAGGACATTCAAACTTCATTTTTAATTTAGTAACAACATTTAATTATTACTTATCATGACAACTACAAATACTACAACATCTATTTTTGATTCGAATAACAGAGAGCAGATGAACGCCTATAAGTTGATCGCAGAGACTAACCAGAGTTTCTTCCTGACCGGTCGCGCCGGCACAGGAAAGACCACCTTCATCAACAATGTTTTAGCCAATGTGAATAAACACTTTGTGGTGTTGGCTCCAACTGGAAAGGCAGCAATGCTCATCGGAGGAAGCACCATCCATTCATATTTCGGATTCAAACCAGGAGACATCACACCTCACACTTTGGGGTCTTCGAAGAATCTGGCAAATTTGTCCTATGTGGATACATTCATTGTGGATGAAGTCTCGATGCTACGCTGTGATTGGGTGGATGCCATGGACTACACCTTGCGTCATGCCTTACATTCATCATTGCCGTTCGGGGGAAAACAGGTGGTCTTTTGTGGAGATCTGTTCCAGTTGCCTCCTGTGGTCCAGAAGCACACTGCTGATGTGGAAATGCTGCAGACTGAATATGGCACAACTGATGCCTATTTCTATAAAGCTCACGCATTTAAATATCTTCAGTTGCCAAAAATCGAATTTTGCAAAGTGTACCGTCAGAAAGACGCTGATTTTCTTAACATCTTGGACCATATCCGTACGGGAGAGTGCATTGAGAATGAAGTGGAAGCTTTGAATAAAAGAGTTGTCACACCGACATCTGAGGATGGGCCTTATGTGATCTTGTCAGGATTGAAAAAACAGGTTGAAAAAATCAATAAAGAGTTTCTTGACGCTATTGATTCTAAAGGGTTCACATATAAATCTGAGACATCTGGTAATTTTCCCCAAAATGATAACGACCTGCCTGCAGAAGAGGAGTTGACTCTTAAGGTGGGGGCTCAGGTTATGTTCTGCAAAAACGACAGAAATGGCAGATGGGTGAACGGCACATTGGGAAAGGTGACATCTTTGTCTGACGACAAAATAGTTGTAATGATTGACAATGATGAAGTGACAGTAGAGAAAACTTCATGGGAAAAAACAGTTACAACGTATAATCGTGAGACAAAGAAGATGGAGAAAGAAGTCGTCGGTATATTTGTGCAATATCCTATCCGTTTGGCATGGGCGATGACAATCCATAAAAGCCAGGGAGCCACATTCGATCGCATGCTATTGGATTTGAAGAGGGGTGGCATTTTTGCGGATGGCCAGCTTTACGTGGCTCTGACCCGTGTTCGAAATCTTGAAAGTCTCTACTTGAACGCTCCAATCAAAGAGACTCATATCCGAAAGAATTACGAAGTGAAAACTTATTCAGAGACATTTAACAACGTCGACTCCATTTCACGAGCAACTACAGTCGGCAAGGAATTATATGATTTGCATAAAGTGTCTGATTTCGACGCGATGACTTCCGTCTACTTGAGAGAGACTTTGGATGCTCTTGCTCGTGAAGATGTAGAGTCTGCATATTGTTTGTCTAAAAACATGATGCAGACGATGATTTCCGATGAGATGTTGTATGGTGCGACTGTAGATGTGCCAGAATGTCCGTCAAATATGACTCATTCTGATTGGTTTAACGCAATCTTCTGTTTGTATGGGAATAAGTTTGAAAAGGCTTGCCAATATGCCGACAAAGCTTGGATGGCGACGGGAGACTTGGATATGCTCTACGTAAAGATCCGTGCATTGTCTATGCTGAAGAGATCCAGAGAGGCCGATTCTGCTTTTGAGAATCTTATGCAGTCTGTCGACGACGATTGGGATTTCAAGACTGCATACGCATTGGCTCTTCATAATGAGTTATGTATGGATGACCCCGGTTTGGGCATTATGCAGCAAGTGGTGGTTAAACATATAAAATACCGTACTGGATTGATCCGTTTCCGCGAGCTATTGCGTCGTAAAGAAATCAAACTCAGAATGGCAGATGAAATCACAAACTCGTTGGCTATCGCTTTCAATTCCGATATGAGCGATGAGGAATTCGTGGATTGTGTTGGAAAATGTGCGGATAGAGATATCTTGAAAGAGTTTAGAACCATAATAAAGAAACAAGTGCTATGAAAAGATGGTTCTGCAGATTCTTATAATTAATTGACTTTTAATTTTATATATTATGATAAACAAAAGAAACAAAATCAAATCATTATCAAAGTCACGTTATAATTCTTTGAATCAATATGATCAGAAAACTTACGATATGCGTGATCCTATCAGCAGAATACATTGCTCTCAATGTGGCAGACGCAAACATCTGTTTGAGACAGAAAAGGAAGCTGTACTTTTTCTCGTCTACAACGGAGATGTGATTGAATCGCAGAATGGCAAACGTCCATTGAGAGTCTATTGGTGTGAGGCATGTGCAGGTTATCACACTACACATTTGAAGGAATGGAGCGCCTGATTAATATGTTGAAACTAAAATGTTCAATGTGGCTGATTGCAAAGATGTAGTTTTGTGATGCAAAAAGATAAACGAGTCAAGGATATGGAATTGGTACTTAACACATATGGGGTGTCTTTGAACCGTGACCAGAATGGCTTTGTGATCACATCCGGTGATTCAAAGCAAAGGGTCCCGGCAGATGGACTCACGTCGATACAAGTTTGTAAAGGAGCTATCATATCAAGCGATGCTGTGCTTTTCGCAATTGAAAATGAGATCGAAATTCTATTTACAACCCCAAGCGGCACCCCCATGGGGCGTGTCTGGAGTCCGAAATACGGATCTATCTCCACAATCCGCAAAGGTCAACTTGCTTTTCTTCACACTCACGACTCTGTGGTGTGGATAAAGGACACTATCCGCAAAAAGATTGAAAACCAGCAGGCTCTGCTTCTGTCCATGGACTCCAAAGGGAGCACCACTTATGAAGCGGCTAAAACGAAAGCCATCAACAGACTTGAAGATTATCTGACTAAGCTGACTTCACTGGATGGTGATTTTGTATCCGATATAGCCGCCAAACTAAGAGGTTGGGAGGGACAGGCTTCAAAAATCTACTTCGACTGCATGAACATTTTCCTTCCAGAGAAATACAGATTCTACGAAAGGTCTCAACACCCGGCCATGGATGTGACAAACGCCATGCTCAACTACGGCTATGGCATTCTTTACTCAAAAATCGAAGGTGCTCTGATAAAAAGCGGAATCGACCCTTATATAGGAGTGCTGCACAGAGACAACTACAACCGTCCGGTATTGGCATACGACGTGATTGAAATATACAGAGTGTGGGTGGATTATGTAGTGTTCTCCCTACTCTGCCAAAATATCATCACTGACGAGTTCTACAGTGTCAGAGAAGACGGTTCTTGCTGGCTCGAGCCTCTCGGAAGAAGAGTGCTCATCCAGTCGCTCAACGACTACTTGGAAGAGATAGTAGGTATTGGAAATATAAAAAGAAGCAGACTGACTCAGATCTTTTTGTATTGTCAGGAATTAGCACAAACATTAAAAAAATTTGAATAGCCATGATATCAATAGGTAACAACATTACAATGATGGGAGATCCTCTCCAGAGAATAGAATTGCGTGCCGTTTGCGACGCAGTGAGAAATCCGAATTCTGAGATGCAGGCAAGAATCCGCCAACTAAGATTGCTTCGCGACATTGACGAGAAAAAGTATTCAGCAGCCAAACGCACTCTGCCATACATCGTCTGTGGAATGTTTGCGTCAAGTATCCGAAGATCCGAGGATTTCTCGTATACTGAATATTTCATAATAGACATTGACCATCTTTCCGACAAATCGATGGAAATGGAGCAGGTTCGCGCCAAGATTGTGTCGGACGACAGAGTGGCAGCTTGCTTCGTCTCTCCAGGAGGTGACGGGTTGAAAGTGTTTTTCAAACTTCAGGAAAGATGCTATGACAAAGGTCTTTACTCCCGTTTTTATAAAATATTCGCACATCAATTCGCCCAAGACAAAGGAATCATGCAAGCTGTTGACATGAAGACGTGTGACGTCACCAGAGCATGTTTTGTCAGCTATGATCCGAATGTCTACTTCAATCCCGTCTCCTCGACGATAAGGCTTGAGGATTTTGTGGATATTATCGACGTGGATGCTCAACACACACTTTTGCAAGAGGTAGAAAAATGCATATCAAATCTGCCGGAAAAGAAAGATGTGAAACCAAGTCCGGAAAAATCTGAAATGGAAAAGATCAGGGCCACTCTGAATCCAGATCTGGCAAAGAAGAAGGAAAACCGACCGCCAGCATATGTGCCTGAGATATTAAACGATATAATAGGAAGTTTGAAAGAGCACATAGAAATGAAAGGAATCTTGGTGAAAGAGATAAGAGACATCCAATACGGGAAAAAGCTCACTATGGCTCTCGGCATAAAAGAGGCTGAAATAAATCTCTTTTACGGGAAAAAGGGATTCTCTGTAGTGAAGACGCCACGGACAGGAACCGACACTGAGCTAAACGATCTGATGGCAGACATCGTCAACGAATACATCAACTCAATGTATGTGTTCGACCTGCCAAACATACAAAGAAACCAGATTTCGGCGTCTGCCCTTCCATCTTAATCAAATTTGAACGACTATGCCCAAAAGGAAGTACGAAGAATGGGATTTTGTAGCTCGTGTAAAAGCGATAAAAAAAGCCGGGCTCAAAGAGTCGGCATCCCCAAACAGAGAAATAGAGAGTAAAGAAGAGACGGTGCCATGTCTGGAGGCGAGGCTCGACATGATATTTGAAATAACCGAGAGAAAAGAAACTAATGTAGGGAATATGCTGTTTTTTGTGATGTACGACATAGAGGACAACAGAGTAAGGAATCTGGTGTCGAAATATCTGGTGAAGAAAGGATGTACAAGGATACAGAAATCCATTTTCTTGGCAGACCTTTCTTCGGAGAAATATGAGCAGATAAGAAATAATCTGACGGAAGTGCAGGCCGCCTATGAAAACCTCGACAGTATTCTTGTGGTGCCTATATCCACAGATTATCTCAAATCGATGAAGATCATAGGCAAGAATATCAGCGTCGACGTGATTACAAAATCCAAAAACACACTGTTTTTCTGAGACCCACGTGCGAGCCATAGGCAAGCACACAGAATTTAATAAAACCACAGAGGAAAAAGTTCTCAGAGAAAGTCTTCGACTTTTTTGAGGAAAAGAAACAGAAAAACATATTGTTGAGTTGGGAAAAAATTATATCTTTGTAGTCGAAAAATGTACTTTTTTTCACGCGATTTTTGAAATTTTGAACATTTTTGAGCCATAAAGGTCTGCAAATCTGCGAGTTGCAAATTTACCTCTCGCAGACCATCTTCCATTAAAACAAGGATTAAGACCACAAACGGGTGAATACAATTTTGTCCCTTTAGGAGCATCTCGCAGACCATCTTCCATTAAAACAAGGATTAAGACCTTCTCTCTGCAGCGTCATTTCGCTCAGAAATTATTATCTCGCAGACCATCTTCCATTAAAACAAGGATTAAGACCAAATTTACCTTTAGTTTTAAAACGTTCACTCATTTCTCGCAGACCATCTTCCATTAAAACAAGGATTAAGACAACCGTTCATCAGCCTAGGCGTTGTTCAGACACCTCTCGCAGACCATCTTCCATTAAAACAAGGATTAAGACTTTTATTTTCTTACACTCTTCTTCTGTACCAACGAAGGGTCAGAGACCATCTTCCATTAAAACAAGGATTAAGACATACAAAACGATTCGTTATCTATTGCTTTGTTGATGTCAGAGACCATCTTCCATTAAAACAAGGATTAAGACAGTGTAGAACATCTACTTTCAAGATATTTTACATGGTCAGAGACCATC
>DGHQ01000008.1:0-1722 GCA_002392915.1 Bacteroidales bacterium UBA3844
GCGTGATTTCTCCGCTATTGTGGTGCAAGGCTCTAAGGAGTTACCTGCAATTAAATATCTTCTTCATGCACATTTCTGTGTATGAGGGCAAATATCTGCCCTGTTTTTGCCGAAAAGTTTCTCTGCCAACTCTGCGTGTTGGACATCGGTAAGTTCATCCCAAACATTGGAGATTTCTTGAAGTATTTTATACGGAGATTTGTATGTCCTTTTGTTACTCTCTTATAAAAAGAGGGACAGGTCATTTCTGCCTGTCTCTGCAATTTCAGTATTCAGTTATATTTGCAGAGCAGACCATATCATCATCTCAATGAGATGGTTGGCGTGTGTAGCATGATTACTCATGCCACTGTGGTCGTTACGGGATTTTGAATGATATTTAATAATATTTCTTCGATTTCATCTTTGGACTTTGATGAAATTCTTACCAATCTTATATTGTTATCTTCACAATATTTTGTTTTAATATTGTCGTTTATTATTCTTTGTTCAAATGCTTCTTCGCCACCGAAGTATTCTATTGGCTTATAATGTTGCTCGCCGTCATATTCTATGCATGTGTTAATTGATGGAATGTAAAAATCAAATCTTAGTGGGTATATATTTCTGCAATCATCAAATGGGTGTTCCTTTTTAAATTTAATACCAAAAGATTGTAGTTTTTCCGCTATAAATAATTCCCATGTACTAACCTTTTCAGAACGCAAACATCCGCAAGATTTAGTATGACCAGAAGTTAATTTATGTGCTGTCACGATGGTTTCAGTACCACAGTCACACTTGCACAGCCATTTTCTTTGTTTTATATCACTTTCTACTTCATGAATTACCGTCAACCTTCCAAAACGCTTGCCAGTTAAATCTTTTGATTTAGCACAGCCACATGATCGTGTATTACCGCTTTTAATCTGGTCTAATCTTGCAGACATTTTGTTGCCACAGTCACAGGTACAATGTGCAATCGTCTTCTTATTTATAAATTCAACAGAATCAACAATAAGCGATCCATACCTTTTACCTACAGCATCGTAAGCCTTATCGTATTTACTACATCCGCAACTTTTTGTTATATTGATGCATTCACATTTAACAATCATTTCGTTTCCGCACTCGCATATACACCTATATGCGGTGCGACCAGAATTATTGTAATTATACAAACTTTCGACAACTGTTAATTTTCCAAATTTCCTTCCATCTAAATTCTTCGGTGGGTTATACGCACATCCACACGATTTTGAGGAGCCTGATACAAGACTACTCTTAGAAACACTCCTTATTGTTCCGCAATCACATTTGCAAAAATATCTTCTTCCTTTCGTTTTGCAGTTTAATTTTTCAATGTCTTCTTTTAGCACCGTCCATTTACCAAAAGAATCTCCAATCTTAACGTCTATATAAACATACCTCTCTTATATATTTATTTATCATTCAAATCTTACCCTCGGTGTTATCCACTTCTGGACTTTCACCGATTTAAGCCAACTGTTCACTCATACGTCACCGCATGAGGGGACTATTTTGTTAATCCGGATCCAACATAATAGAAACTTTTCCATTAGTTAAATCGTATACATCTCCGCCGATTGTTTGAAGAGATCCGTCAAGTTCCTGTGTCTCTTCATTCATTCCTCTTATGCGCATTGAGATTGTTCTTAATGCGTTTGTTCTGTTACTTTCAATGCCTATATAAACATCTACTGACCACACAATAGCATGGCG
>DGHQ01000008.1:1801-2555 GCA_002392915.1 Bacteroidales bacterium UBA3844
GCGGTTAGTCATTTCTGGCTAACTCTCACGTTTCATTAAGGTTATAGCGTGAGTCCAGACTGTACATTCATCCGCATGGGATGTCAGGTGAAACACACATATTGCTATGTGTGTCGTTCCAGTCGTTACAAAATCTTCCGATTTCTCGGTCTCGACCACCGCTGGCTTTTGACCGATTTACCATGATACTACGCGGAAATCCGCGCCATACATTGCTGTATGTTTGGGCAACTATTTCTACCCACTTTTGAACTATCTTGCGCAATTTCTTGACCAGCCGTAATCAATGCGACTGTTTCTTCAAAAGTAGCATTTGCAGCTGCCATTGAAGCAGAAGAGTTTTTGAGTGCGGTCATAACGTCCGCATTACTCAGAGCAAAGTTGTTTCCCACATAATTCACCTTGCTCATGACAGAATCCAAGACGCTATCCGCCTCGATTCCAAATGCCTTCATCGTGGAGACAAGGCTATTTGTCGATTCTTCTACACTCATTCCCGGCGAGATGGCTGCAAATTGTGAAGACAGCTTAGACATCGTTTTACTGTCTTCAAGAGAATATCCAAGACGTGACCACCATTTGTTACTCTTTTCAAAATGAAAAGGGACAGGTCATTTCTGCCTGTCTCTGCAATTTCGTTATTAGATTATAGTTGCAGAGCAGAGTACATCATCACCATGCGCTTTTGGCGTTTAGGTGTTCAGCGTGCAAGTATACATCACTGTATACAAAACTTACTCGTTACGGGTTCAAA
>DGHQ01000052.1:0-19571 GCA_002392915.1 Bacteroidales bacterium UBA3844
TGATCACCGGCACGGGTGAATTCACTAGCAAATATTTCGGGTGCTTTCAACACTATCTCGCTTGCCTCGCTCACAGAAATGACATGATTTTCAGAATACAAGGCTCTCAAATTAAGGCCTTCCACAGATTCCTGTTTGACTGAATCAAGTGCTTCATTTTCTTCTATATCGTCCTTACAACCTGACAATACATTCATCAATAAGACAGACACTAACAAATAAGCTTTCTTTTTCATATTTAATCAAAATTTATAACTTGTGTAGTTGATAAAATCTTTCCGTTCTCAAAATAGATTGTGATTGCTAGATTCTGTGTTCCTTTGAATGCCATCGTGTTGTCCAAATGGAATATCAAACCATGTCTATTAAACAATAAAGTTAAATCTTCCTTCGTATACTCTGAAATAAATTTATCTTTGTCTGTATACTGATCATTAGTATCCTTGTACCCACTTTTTATAAATAGATAATGGCTACGAGTATTCAATTTGACTATATCAGAAAGTTCTGTTCCTTTTGGATGTGATGCATCTATATCCGCATCAGAAACCACGGAAATAGAATCTATGGCTACAGAAATTGCTCCTTCACGTCCTATAGAAGTCTTTCTATTGTACCCAATGTCCCCATACTTTTTTGCCAGAGCCTCGTATTGTGCCTTGTCAGAGTCATGATTCTGGTAGATACACTTCCCTTCAACACAAATGGTTACCACAGGTTCCGAATCAAGATACTTGCCTTCTTTCAACACCAAAGTATCTGGCACTACATAGTATGGGATACAAGACTCCGCATATTCAGTAGCAACTCCTGAATTATTATTTCCTTCATCCTCATTTTTGTCACATGAGCTTGCGAACGCAAGTATCGAGATTAAACCCACACACCTCACAATTTGTCTGAAAATCTTTTTCATATAAAATTAATTTTAGTTGTTATCATAAGTATTTCTCTGTATTATCTGTACACACAGTACATTTCGTTTTTATAACGATAATCTCGCAATTCAGAGAAAGGGGTATTATCATATAGATAGGCATCCTGCATATTAAAGCAACCTGCAGCAAAATATCCATTGCCATCACCGCTGTAACCCCAATTATTGTGAAAGTAGTTTTCATCATAGTATGAAAATGTACTTGTATATTCTCCCGTGCTTGTATTAATTCTGTAGTTCTCTTGCTTATAATGGAGTACAATGCCCATCAATTACCCAAGCATGACCTTTTTCATAATGAGTTGTCTTCCACCACAATTTACCCGTTGTTCTTTTTACCCTGAAGCCATCCACCAAAATAGGGCGTCTCAATTCAATTGCATTTCTAACATCTGAGGAATTGAATGATTTTGAAAATGCCTTCTTATATCCAAGACGTCCCAACAAATTATATGCGTCAGAAGTTTCGGCTCCACTTCCATCGCATCCGTATTCCATCCCCACTTCTCTTCCAACCTCTCTCATCAGTCTAGCAACATTTTCCTGATTAGAATATGTAATAGGTTCAGGTTCGGAGCTCATACTATCCCAATTCATAGCATACTGATTTAGCATTGACGGATATTTCCAGTACGACATAATCTGAGCTGTTGCCGTAGCTACACATCCAACCGGAGCTTTACCAGTTGTACAAATTTTGTCAACATGCATGTTATAAGGATAACCTTGACTCCAAGTGACCTCCAGCAAAGGACCTATTCTACTCTCTGATAATAACTGATAAGCTGTACCAGTATAAATAGCACGTGTCTCTGCACTCTTTCCATCAACCACATAAGAGTTTTTCTCGGAAATAGCTAACATAGAGTCTTTTGTCGCTTCAAATTTCTCTATGGAAAATTCAACATAATTCTGCATCTGCTCCAAGGCAAATTGCAATCCTGAATTATCCACTTCATTTTCAAGAACACCTTCATCAACGTATGCTAATAGTTGTGTCGGGATACGATCATCAGCGGCGACAATTGCAAATCCCCGGTTATCTTCAAAATTAAAGACATAAACCAAGGTATCTCCACTCGCACTCGCTGATCTGAGAGAAGGATTAGTTCCACCATAAACACCAACACTCTCAATAACCCTTGGAGTAAAATCATTAGCACGGGTGAATTCTCCAGCGAACATTTCAGGTGCTTTCAAAGCGATCTCGCTTGCCTCACTCACCGAAATAACGTGATTTTCAGAATACAAGGCTCTCAAATTAAGACCTTCAACTGCTTTATGTTTGAATGAATCAATAGCATCATTTTCTTCAACCTCATCATTACAACTTTGTAGCACATTCATCAACAAAACTGCTGATAACAAATAAATTTTGTTTTTCATTTTTTAATTAAATTTTACTGTCTGTGTGGTTGATAATTTTTTTCCATTCTCAAAATAAATTGAGATTGTTAAATTATGTGTACCTTTAACTACCTTAGTGTTGTCAAAATGAAATCCCAATCCATGTCGATTAAGCAATAATGTGAAATCTTCTTTCGTATACTCTGATATAAATTTATCTTTATATGTATACTGGTCTGTGGTGTCCTTATATCCACTTTTCACAAAAAGATAATAGCTACGAGTATTCAACTTGACTATATCAGAAAGTTCTGTTCCTTTTGGATGTGATGCATCTATATCCACATCAGAAACCACCGAAATAGAATCTATGGCTACAGAAATTGCTCCTTCACGTCCTATCGGAGCCTTATTGTTGTACCCAACGTCCTCATACTCTTTTGCCAAAACCTCGTATTGTTCCTTGTCAGAATCCTGATTCTGATAGATAACTCTTCCTTTTACATTAATAGCTACCCCAGGCTCTATATCTAACCACCTACCTTCTTTCAAAGTCAAAGAATCCGGTTCCACATAGTAAGGGATATAAGATTCAACGTAAACATACGGGCTATCCCATCCTTCTTCAACATCTTCTTTGCATGAGCTTGCGAACGCAAGTATCGAGAATAAACCCACACACCTCACAATTTGTCTGAAATTTTTTTCCATATAAAATCTATTTTAGTTGTTATCATAAGTATTTCCGTTAGTGATTTTTCGCAAGACGCATTAACTTATTTTGTCTATCAATCTTCACTAAACTTAAATAACACGACAAAGATACAACAAAAAAAAATGTCACTCGCAAATATTCGAGCGACATTAACCTATTTTAACATTACTTTCGTTTTTCAGAAGTTGTTTGATTTTAATTATAAAACAAAAGTAAATCTATCATTCCCTCTCAAAATCACCGCTATAAATATTTCTGTAGCCAAACGTCTTCTGCACCACTCCATTGTTTAGCAAGAAGATGGTCGGGACACGTGGAGCCACCTCATACAGAGAGTCCTGATCCATCGTGATGACGTTTCTGCGTTTCACCTTCGTCTCAACAAAAAATGAATCTATCCTCTCCTCAATTGGTTTAGATGTCTCATGCGTATGGCTGAAGACGGTGAGAATCTCGTCGTCTTGCCACTTATAACGTGTGAATATTCCTTCCATCTTGCGTGCCGCCATCTTGCACATTCCACAATGCGTGCTCAACACACATATGACCTTATCTCCTTCCAATGCCGACGGGAATTTTTCCTGCAACATCTCCGTCAACTTCTCCTGACTATACTCTCTCTCTTTTACCAGTCGCATGAAATCAGGTCGGTTGATCGCAAAAACTGAGACCACGGAGACAAGAGAAACAACCACAATTGTGATTATCCAATTTTTCTTGCTCTGCTTCAAATATTTTGCCATGCGATGTCCCCAAAACAGGAGCATCAACATCAGAAAATTCTTCGACAACGATTTGTCTGGCGGCAGATCAAACACTTCTCCCATACAATGGCAATTGCCCGTATGCCCCTGCTGTATCTGAACGATGAGGAAGATGGAAAACACCAACAACATCGCTCCTGCCACATAGTCAGCCCACTTGATGTTTGCCAACAAAGCTATGCCGACCGCCAGTTCCGCGGCGATAATCAAACGAGACACCACTGCGGCAACCTCAAATGAGACTACCTGAAACTCATACAGATACATCTCAAATGCTGCCATACCCAACAGCTTGAGTATGGCAGAAATGATAAACAGCACTCCGACCGCTACAGTCGGGACATACCTACTTAACCTTGCAACTTGCATCGTTTGTGCTTAATGATGAACAACTGCCCTCAACATCATACTCTTCATACTGCTCGCCACTTTTTGTTGTGCATACACAATCATTCTCTTCTTCCATTACACATGAAGCCAAACTGAACAGACAAAATGCTATCAAAAATGCTCTCATTGTTTTTATATTTTTACCAACATTATATTCCTACGGAATAAAAATCCCTATGGGATTATTTTTTTATTGCCTCAATAATCTTTGCTGCGGCTCTGTCGCCCACTCCTGCATCCCCGACAATCTTTCGGAGTGCTTCATAATCTGATTTCATCTCTTGCTGTGCCTCATCAGTAAGCAATCGACGCACTTCCTTCTCCACTTTCTCCGGAGTGAAATCTTCAATTATCAACTCCTTCACCATCTTTCTGTCGGCAATCAGATTAACAAGCGACACTTGGTCGACATGGATGAACAGTCGCAGAAAATCGTGAACCAACTTGCCACCTCCGATGTGATAGACTACAGTCTGTGGAGTGCCAATCAGTGCGGTCTCCAGAGTGGCAGTGCCCGAACATACGACCGCAGCTTTCGCCTGTGTGAGCAGACGATATGTAGCGTCATGCACCACCATCGCCTTAGCTCCAGACTCCTCTATAATTTTGTCGTATAGCGTTTCCTCTATCGATGGTGCTCCAGCAATCACAAGCTGATAGCCATCGATATTCTTCGTCGCCTCCAACATCTTCGGCAACGACGAGCGGATCTCCTGCACTCGACTTCCTGCCAGCAGGGCTATGATCGGCTTATTATCAAGATATTGCGACGTGACAAACGAGTCGAATGTCTCATCTTGGTCGGGACGGTTGTACACCGCGTCGGCACATGGATTGCCTACATAATCGACATTATATCCGCGTTTTCCAAACCAATCCACCTCAAATGGCAGAATCGAATAGACCCTGTCGACATATTTCTTTATATTTTTCAGACGGTACTCCTTCCATGCCCATAATTTTGGAGCTATATAATAATGTACGGGAGTGCCGGGAAGATTTTTCTTCACAAATTCCGCAATCTGGAGGTTGAAGCTCGGATAGTCCACCAAGATCACGATGTCCGGTTTGAACTCGACAATCGCATTCTTGCAATCCTTCATGTTCTGCAGAATTTTTCCAAGATGTGTGATGACGGCGATGAATCCCATATACGCCATGTCACGGTAATGCTTCACAAGTTTGCAACCCTCATCATGCATCATGTCGCCACCCAGCCCCATGAATTCAGCCTCATGGTCCTTCTTTTTCAACGCTTTCAGAAGTCCAGACGCATGCAGATCTCCCGAAGCTTCTCCTGCTATAATAAAATACTTCATCTGTCTAACTTATCAACCTATAAATGCTCTTGCGGCAAAGAGTCCGAACAAAAAGAATGTGGCGACTACCAAGCCTCGTGCCAGTTTCCATCGTTCCGTCTTATACATCCAGAAGAACACAAACATGTTCGGCATAAGCGAGACTATGATGTAGGGATAAAAAATCGCATTTCCCGCCACCTTCCACGAATAGTCTACCAATTCCGACATCGCATAATGAGTCTCACGATAGACAAGAATCATCAAAAGGATAGCCGGCAAAACGAGTCCGACGATAAAGCCAAGCAAAAAATTGTCGCCACTTTTCTTTGTGCCGATATTGCCTTTCGAATCGATATAGAATTTATTGTATTCAATCATAATTATTATTTTTTCTTTCTGGACAAAATCTCAAAGTCATATCTGTAGTGACGGGAACAATCGACACATAGTTGTTTTCCAACGCGTATAGATCCGTGTCCGTACGATCCTTGTCGAGGTTGTGGAATTCACCAAGAAGCCAGTACTCATCCTCACCGTCGGCATTCTTACGTAGTTCAAAATCCTCGCTCCACTTGCCTCTCGCCTGATTACACAGCATCACACCTTTCACGTCGCCATCAGGAATATTCACATTCAGGCATACAGGAAGACCGGAGAATGTGTCAGCGTAATAGCTGTCATACTCACCGTCGTAATATTTCTGAAGCACATACCTTACGATATCTTTTGCGGGTTCAAGGTCGGCATTTTCATCAAGGTTGCAGATAGAAAAACCGATTGATGGGATTCCGATGATATTGGCTTCAAGCGCAGCTCCCATAGTGCCGGAGTAGATTATATTGACAGAAGCGTTTGAGCCATGGTTGATTCCAGACAAGACAAGCGGACGCTCAGCATTCTTGAAGACAGTCTGGACCGCAAGTTTCACACAGTCTGTGGGAGTACCATTACAAGAGTATAGAGTGACGTTGCTCAGCCTTCCCACACATTCAAATTTCAACGGTTTGTTGCACGAGATAGCGTTGCTCATTCCAGAGCGTGGGCCATCCGGAGCGAAGACAATCACCTGGTCGAATTCACGAGCCACTTCTGTGAGAGCCCTTATACCACTGGCAGAAATACCGTCGTCGTTTGTTATTAAGATCATATTATTCCTTTACTCATTGATTCCAAACGACAAAGATAAACAATAAAAGCCAAATAAAGAGTCGAATATCTACAATATTACCTTGTTTATGGCATAAAGCAATCTGCCCGTCAACTTCATCTCAGCAACGTCACATGACCATAAATGACAAAATCGGAATACTGTACATCTATAGTATACCAATAATCTGTGGATGGAAGGTCACGTCCATTTTTGTTTTTTCCGTTCCATGCGTTGTCCAGACCGTATTCCGTCGCCTCATAAACATTATTACCAAATCTGTCGTAGATTCGGATCATTGCGTCAGGATAATATTCAATGTTCTTAATAAGCCAAACATCATTCTCTCCATCTCCATTAGGTGTAAAAAAATCACTTGGCTCGAGTTTTGGCATATCTGGAATCAGATGCAATTCCACAACACTGTCACATCCATACGAAGATTCAAAAGTTGCAGTATACACGCCCCTATCACAAACCGTCTCACCTCCAAAATCAAAAGACTCCCCAAACGGAATATGTTGAGTAACCTTATTCTTAAATTTCGGTATCACCGTCACATTGACTGGAGCGACGGGATAAATCAAACCATCTTTTTTTATTTTAAGGGAATACTCTCCTGCTTTATTCTGATTCATCTTCGAAACGACAGGACATTCCAATGTCGAATGAAAACCATTCGGGCCGCTCCATATGTATCCTGTCACTCCAGAATCTGGAGCGTCACCAATTGAAAGGAACAAAGAATCTCCTTCACAAATTGGTCCGTTCTGCTCAATGAAAGCAGGCAACAACGGCTCCTCAACAACTTTAACATTGAAAATTTTTGCACATTGTCCAGATTCCGCCGTCAACTTGTAATCCCCTGCCTTAGAAAATTCAACATCCTTAAATTTCGCTACTGTTCCCTCCACTATCCTTATAGTTGTGTCGACAGGAGTATTTGTTATAACGCTCACATATACAGGCACTTCATCCGATTTCAAGCCATCATGAGTGGTAATTTGTACATAATAAATGCCTGAATTTGCTTTTTTTACATTAGCTATTTTGGGAGAAACTTCATTTGATTCAAAGCCATCTGGTCCCCACCATTTACATGATGCATATTCAGGCATATTATTTACATACAAATTTATATCCTCTCCCTCACATACAGGAGAATTACTACCAGCATCAACTATCACATTGCAATCTGTAGATGCCGAACCACTGATCTTGGAAAAACAAATATTTCCTGCTGTACCCGAAAAATTTGTCACCATTATAATATACCAATCTCCTTTTTGGGCATTACTGATAAAACAAGACTCTGAAGCACTATTAGAAAAACTGCAATCCGCCATCTGTCCTATTGGAAAAGCATCATGATTTCCATAGAAACATTCATATTCAACATCCGATTCGGAACGACGTTCCACAGACTCCTTACAATCCGATATTTTTTCTTTACTTTCTATTTTTTGTATTGCAGTGGCTGTAGGTCCGACAGCAAACTTGGACTCACACTGATCCAACTGCATTTGTTTACAATCATTCGTTGTGTTAGGCACCAAACAATCCACAAAATATGCATCTGCATTGGCACAGACATTTTCAAGCATCGCTTGTTTTGAGTCTCCCTTAAAAGGTCCCCAACATGCGAAATCTATATCTGCATAATTCGAATGTGATATTTTCATCAATAACTCTCCAGGATGATCTATCTTTATAGCATACCAAGCAGGAGATGGAGTCTCATCAACACAACCAATTCCATGGGTATACCCCTTTCCGGTCCGTTTGTTCGGACGCAAAGGAAAAAAGGAGACTTCTTCATGTGAAATTCCAGCTGGATATACAATACCCAAATCATTGGCACCAGTACAAGCGGTGACAACGTCAGTATATCGGCTAAATGGACAGGCACCAAAAACATATGATGCGCTTAATCCAATAAGTATAAAAAAAATTCTAACTACAGCATTCATCGTCTTGTTGTGTTTTGTAAAAGTAAAATAGATACTATATAAATCAATAATGTCGTGTTTGTTTGCAAAGATAGTATTTTCAGCAATAGAACAGTCGCAGAATGTGATTTTTAACATAAAAATACAATTTGTTACTAATATTAAATCCTCAAGATTCTTTTCTATAAACAAGGTCGCACAAAAGTCCGCAAATGCAAAAAAGCAAAATTCGCACATTCAATAACATTTCGCACATCCAAAAGCAGAGCAATCAAGCAAAACAAAAACAAAATATCTGGTATCGCATCCAAATGTATGCTCAACTCAAAATCTACGCTCTTACATTTCGTAAACACCAAAAGCCCTAAACATTACAAAATGTAAGCTTTTATAATTTTCAGCCTTACAAAATGCAACTTATTACAAAAATCAACATACAAAATGAGTACTTTAACGTCTCAGAATATAAATTCATCATACCTTTGCAATGTAATCGAAAGGGAAACTGATTATAAAACGATATAAAACGCATAATAACGAACTGAAATTTTTACATATCCCCAAGATTACAAACGAACTGATATTAACACATAAAACGAAAAGGACTATGAAAGTGTTGAAGATTATGGCAGCAGCCTTGATGAGCGTAATGGCATCAGGCATTTGTTTCGCAGATGAGACAGCAGAAGTGAAGGCAGAGAAGAAAGTGGAGTTCAGCGTAAATGCCGACGTCGTGAGCTCATACGTGTGGAGAGGTATGTACCAAAGCAGTTTCGCCGTACAGCCTGGCATCGAGATGACAGCTGGCAAATTCACTCTCGGTTCTTGGGGATCAGCCTCATTCAGAGATGAAGAGACAAGAGAGTTGGATTTCTACGCGTCGTTCCAAGCTAAGGCATTCTCGATCGGAGTCACAGATTATTTCTGCACTCCATCATGGGACGATCACAGCTATTTTGCAGACAATTCTCACGTGCTTGAGGCAAACCTTGGCTGGGACTTTGGAGAATGTTGCGACAAATTCGCATTGACAATAGCCGCCAACATCAACTTTTTGAACGACAAGAAGGTCGGCGACGAAGGAGAAGAGAAAGAAGAGTTCTCAACCTACATCGAGTTGGGCTATCCAGTGGAGAGTTCTTTTGTGAACTGGGATTTCACACTCGGAGCCTGCGTCAACGAATCGGCATTCTACGGAGTGGACAAATTCGGAGTGATCAACATTGGAGTGAAAGCCAGCAAGGACATCGAAATCACAGACAGATTCAAATTGCCTCTGTACGCCCAAATGATTCTGAACCCACGTACTGAGAGGGCTCACCTTGTGGTAGGTCTGTCATTCTAAAGAGATGCAAATACATTTATATTAAAACGACGTGGCACAGAGCGTCCAAGTTCACTCAAGACACCATGTGCAACGTCTACAGGACACATAAAACGAGATAAAGATGAAAAAGATTGAAGCTATTATCAGAAAGACAAAGTTCGACGAGGTTCGCGACGCTTTGCTTGAAGCCGGCATCGAATGGTTCTCATACTATGACGTACGTGGTATAGGGAAAAGTCGCCAAGGCAGAATCTACCGTGGTGTGGTTTACGACACAAGTTGCATCGAGCGTACACTAGTGTCAGTGATCGTAAGAGACAAAAACGTAGAAAAGACAGTGGAGGCAGTGCTTAAAGCCGCGCAGACGGGAGAGATTGGAGACGGACGAATTTTTATCATCCCAGTGGAGGATTCAATTCGCATCCGCACTGGGGAAAGAGGCGACATCGCTCTATACAACGCAGAACAAGAAAACTAAGCATTCTTTTTCTATAGACATTCGAAAATCTATTTCGGTTGTCATTCTACGTTTACAAATTCAAAAATCACATTAAAACGAAACAAATATGAAAAGCAAAATTCATAGCACGAGAGGTCTGAAATTTCTCGTAGCACTCCTTATATTTCTAGCTGGAGCCTTTATAATGCCAGCCACAGCACAGGATTCAGCGACCGCTGAGGCGGCAAGTGCAGCAGTTGAGACAGTGAGCCCTGCAGTAGTCGAGGCGACGGTGGCAGTGCCATCGGAAGAAGCATCGTCTGTAGACCCTGTAGCAGTAGGATTGAACACTCTTTGGGTGGCATTAGGAGCCATGTTGGTATTCTTCATGCAGCCCGGATTCTCCCTCGTCGAGGCAGGATTTACAAGAAGCAAGAACACCGCCAATATCTTGATGAAGAACTTCTTTGATTTTATGGCAGGCACATTCCTATTTTGGGCATTAGGATACGGAATAATGTTCGGAGCAGGCAGTTTTGCCGGGGCACCAAATTTCTTCGGCATCGATTTCAAAGACTGCAAGAGCGAACTGGGAATTCCAAACTATGCATTCTTGATCTTCCAGACAGTGTTCTGCGCAACAGCAGCAACAATCGTATCAGGAGCGATGGCAGAGCGTACAAAATTCTATATGTACATGATCTACTCAGTGTTGATTTCCGTCATCGTCTACCCTATCAGCGGACACTGGACATGGGGAGGAGGTTGGTTGTCGACTCTTGAGATCGGCTCATACACAGGCGGATTCCATGATTTTGCAGGAAGTACAATTGTGCACTCAGTCGGAGGATGGATGGCATTGGTGGGAGCATGGATTCTTGGCCCACGTGTCGGAAAATTCAGCAAAGACGGAAAAGCACATGCCATTCCAGGCCACAACTTGACAATCGCAGCACTTGGAGTGTTCATTCTATGGATGGGATGGTTCGGATTCAACCCATGTTCACAATTGGCGATCGCATCAGTCGAGGATGCCACAGCGTCTACTTTGGTATTCGTCAACACAAACATCGCGGCGGCGATCGGAGGACTTGCTGCATTGTTCATCTCATGGATCAGATATAAGAAGCCATCATTGTCATTCACACTCAACGGCATATTGGCAGGATTGGTCGGAATCACAGCAGGATGCGACGCAGTGTCGCCAGCTGGAGCAGCGATCATCGGTTTGATCTGTGGCACACTGATGATCTTCTCGGTTGAGTTTATCGAGCACAAACTAAAGATTGACGACCCAGTAGGAGCAAGTTCAGTGCATGGAGTATGTGGTTTCACAGGAACAATTCTGACCGGATTATTCGCAGTAGACGGAGGATTGTTCTACGGAGGAGGAATCGACATGTTCCTAGTACAGTTAACAGGTGCAGGTGTAATAGGATTGTGGGCTGCGACGATGGGATTCATAATCTTCTTTAGCTTGAACAAGATCCACGGATTGAGAGTAGAGAAGAGAATCGAAGAGGAAGGACTTGACGTATATGAGCACGGAGAAAGTGCTTACAACTAATAATCTTTTTCTAAAATGTTCACATACGGCATTGTTGGGAAACAATGCCGTTTTTTTGTTTATTATCAACAATTTGCATATTTATTGTTTATATATCGTATATATATTGTTTTATATTTTTCTATTCTTTTCTATAAAATTATGTTGCGTTTTTGTTGCGTTAATCATACTTTTGTACATACGAATAACACATATAGCCAAAAAGTATGAAGAAAAAGAAAGTTAAAGAATATGTAAAGATATTGGAACGCAAAAGAAAAAACGGCACTTATTTATTTTTGGTTTATAGATTACCAAATGGAATAAGAAAGCAAGAGGCAACGGGGTTGGCGTTGGTTGATGGCAATTCACCAATAGACAAAGAAAGCAACAGAATTGTTAAAAAGGCGGTGGAAAAAATGAAAGCAGACAGAACCGCACAAATTTTATCGGGAAAATATGACGTCAATTTCTCTATTAATGGCAAACAGAAAATTCGATTATGTGATTATATAGAAATGAAAAATAATATATCCCAAAGAGCAAACAAAACTCGACGGGGATATATGAATTTAAGAAAACATATTCAAGACTACACGCCCAATATAAACATTAATGAAGTTGATAAAAATTGGGTTGTGTCGTTTCTTTCCACGTTATCCAATTTGAAACCAGCATCTATAAAATTATATTGCACCCTATTATCTGCGACTATGAGGCAAGCAATAAAAGACAAAATAATAGCATCTAACCCAGTGGCAGAACTACCCCCCGAAGAAAAGCCAAAAGCAAAGCAAGCCAAAAGGGATTATTTGACACCCGAAGAATTGGAACGCCTTATGAGTGCGTTTCCCAGAAAAACAGCACAACAACGGGAGGGGTTAAGGATGTTTTTATTTTCGTGTTACACTGGATTAAGATTTAGTGATGTTGTAAATCTCCAATGGGAAAATATAAAAAAAGATGCGAGCAACGGCAAATCTTACTTTGTTATAGAAATGCAGAAGACAAAAGAAATTGTAAGAGGGTATTTGTCAAGTAAAGCTTTGGCATTGATAGAATGCAACCACAATTCAAATTCAAATGTTTTCTTTGGTGGTGCTTATTTGTCAAATGCAAACAAGTGGTTAAAGGTAGCATCTACAAAAGTAGGAATTGAAAAAAACGTTTCTTTCCACACGGCACGACACACATTTGCAGTTAATTTGTTGCATAGTGGGATGGATATATATTCAGTAAGTCGGCTATTGGGGCATACAGACATTAAAACAACGCAAATATATTTGGAAATGATGCCGAAAAAGCAAATAGAGGCGTCGGAAATGATAGATAAAATATTTTAAGAGAATGAGAGGGCAAATAAAAAAAATTATAGCAAAAGAAATAATCCACTACTTTACAGATAAAAAAATATGTTGTAAATGGGAGTTTTACAAAGATGATATTGTTGCGGTTTGGGTTGGTGATGCTAAATTGTTTGCTTATTTATGTTGGCGAACAACAAATTTATGTGTAAAAAATGGGTTGAATATATACAGAGGAAAGAAAAATATTGATTATGATATTTTTTTGCAACAGATTTTCAACTCTAATGATATAAACATAGACAGGACAAGCAAACAAGAGTTTGAAATGGGCATTTTGCCACAAAAACAAAAATATGCTAAACGTTATAAGATGATAGATGAAGGACTAAACAAAGTGTTAAAGAATTTATTTGTTGATTACAAAGAATGATTATCTTTGCATAACAAACAGAAAATTTTGACTATATGTGATATACAGCCGTTTTGATTGTGAAACCAAAACGGCTTTTTTCTTTTTAGGTTTATCTACAAACCGCCAGGAATGTTTCTCTATCCATCATAAACAGCAGTGGTGAGGCTCAAAAAATGCGAGGTGATGCAGAACACAAAACGGCAAGCAAAAACCGCCTAAAACCGCACGAAACCAGCCAAGAACCGACAAACGGCAAGCGACACCGCCACGAATATTTCTCTATCCACCATAAACAGCAGTGGTGAGGCTCAAAAGATGCGAGGTGATGCAGAAACCAAACGGCAAGCAAAACCGCCTAAAACCGCACGAAACCAGCCAAGAACCGACAAACAGCAAGCAACACCGCCACGAATATTTCTCTATCCACCATAAACAGCAGTGGTGAGGCTCAAAAGATGCGAGGTGATGCAGAACACCAAACGGCAAGCAAAAACGCCCTATATATCCAGCAGAAAAAAGGCACTGGTTTTCGGTGATGCAAAAATGCGAAATGGCGGTTATGTATCTACCCGCCAAAGTATACAAAATTTGAAACCTTGCTTGCGTGGAATTGTCGACGAAAGACAGCAGAAAAAAGCACTGGTTTTCGGTGATGCAAAAATGCGAAATGGCGGTTATGTATCTACCCGCCAAAGTATACAAAATTTGAAACCTTGCTTGCGTGGGATTGTCTGCAATAAACAGCAGTGGTGAGGCTCAAAAGATGCGAGGTGATGCAGAACCAACAAACGACCAACAAACAACAAGCAACCAACCAAGAACCGCCCTATATATCCATCATAGAAACTGGATGCAACACCAGTGGCAAACGTTGAGGCTTTCCAGTGTGTCACCGCCAGGAATGTTTCTCTATCCATCATAAACAGCAATGGTGAGGCTCAAAAGATGCGAGGTGATGCAGAACACAAAACGGCAAGCAAAAACGCCCTATATATCCAGCAGTAAAAAGGCACTGGTTTTCGGTGATGCGAAAGTTTGAAACAAAAAAATTAACTATAAAAACCTACAAACTAGTACAAATATTAAAAGTCACATTTATATTTTTTGCCGTTTTTAAGGCGAGAATATAAACAAATTCGGCTTAAATATAAACAATATTGGTTGTTTATGAGAAAAAAAGGCTTTTTGTATTAATAAAATTTGTGTGTTGCACGTGGTTTCTACCATATAGATATTTGTCGAAAAAAATAGAACAATATGGAAAAGAAAGAACAAATTGAGATTTTCCAAGCAGGTAGGGAAATTCTAAACTTAAAACAATGTATGGCGTTTACTGGTTTTTCCCGTGGTTTTCTGTACAAGATGACAAGCCAGCGAACAATACCACATTACAAAAAGGGAAAATTGCTATTGTTTAAAAAAAGCGAAATAACAGAGTGGTTATTGGCGGGTAAAGTTAAAACAAAGGAAGAAGAAGAAAAAGAGGTTGAAAAAATAGTGTCTAACAAAAAAAGAGAAAAAAATGGCTACAATAACGGCTTATTATCTTTTTGAGGATTTACCCCAGTTTCTAAAAGAAAAGCACGGCATTAAGCCAGATGCAAAAGAAAAAAGGGTTGATTGTACAATGTCGGCTATGTGTTGGGGTGGGGTTGATTTTCTTGTGACGAAAAGAGGAAAAGGAGCGGGGCAATTTAAACTTACTTTGGCAGACACCCACAATTTTGTAAAGGTTAGCGAGGCAAAGAGAGGCGCGTTTGCATTAAAGGCAAACGGCAATCTTAATTTGTCAAGCATTCATTTGGTAGACACGCATTTGCATAATGGTTATTATGTGGGAACGGGAACGCCCCCAAATGGTGACACCATTTGGAAGGGAAGAAAAGCCAACCCATTAAAAACATTTGGAAATGATGGCTTTATAGTGTTGTTACATTCAAGTATGCAATATTTGGAAATGTTGGTTTATTCCAATAGTCGACATTTTATTCAAGCCATTGCAACCGACTTAATCAATAATAATACTCAATGGGAGCAACTGGAATTGATAAGACAGAACGCAAAGCCATTTTATAATTACTAATTCGTGTGTAGTCTGTATGCACCCAAAAACAAAGCCATACGATGACAGATAAAAGAAAAAGGCTAAATCTAAGCATAACCAATGACACATTTGCAAAACTATCATTGTTTGCTAAAAGAAACCATTTCAAAAACGAATGTGAAGTTGTTTGCAGTATGGTTAGTGTGATGCTTGACAGATTGGAAATTGTGGAGCAACGACAATTTGACATTCCAGATGATGATGGCAAATTTATTGATGCTATGTTTGCGGATATGGAAGACACAACACGCCAAGCCAATGGCGACAAAGGATGTATTGCAGTTGTACACAGAACACGAACAGATGAATAACAATGACGCATTTGTTTTTTGTTTTGAAATGGGGGGCATATTTTTTAAACATACCCCCACCAAGCTAAACCCCCCGCCACACCTTTTTTTTCGCACGTGAAATTTTTTGGGGTTTGGGGGAATATAAAAATAAACAAATTAAACACACCCCACGCGCACACGTTTAAAAATATGGGTTGTATATACAGCCAACAACCGCCCTATATTCACAAATCACAATAGTCTAAAAACCTTGTTCGATACTATAAAAGCATATTATATTGGCGATTTGGCAGAGAAAACAAAGCTTGTCAATGTCGACTTTGTGCCAAATATAGATGCTAATGGAGTGCATAAAGGTTATAAGGCAGAATATAGAAATATAAAAATATTTCTTTCGCTTTCCCATAGGTTGACAATAGAGGGCAGTTTAAGCCGTTTTGCATTTGGCGATAACTTTGGAACAATAGACAGAAAAACCACCAAAACCGCCATTTTAGAGTTATGCGAGTTTTTGGGAATACCTCCAAAGGATTTTAAGGTGACACGTTTAGACGTTGCAACAATTATGCCAGCGACTGAAAAAATAGAAACGTTGCAAAATGTATTGGGGTGCGTTTCCCGGTGCAAGAGGTGGGAAAGTGGGAAAAACGGCATTTATTGGGGCAACACACAAAAACAAATGGTTATATACAATAAAACACTATGGGCAAAAGTGACGAAAACACCGATACCCAAAATTTTAGAGGGTGGCGACTGGATAAGGGCAGAGGTTAGGATATTGAAAAATATTGAGAAACAAACGAATTATAAAAATGTTTCGCTTGATAAATTATACAATAGCGGTTTTTATTGTAAGATGTGCGATGTGTGGGAAAATTCGTTTCTATCAATTGACCAGACGCCAGGCAGTTTGTTTTTTAATCCAGTCGACACGGCGACAGATTTGTTTGATGTGTGTTTTGTGATGTTGCAAAGTGCGGTAAAGGCAACGCAACGGCAAAAAATCATAGATAACGCACTTTCTTTATGTAGCAATAAAGTTGAAAGAAACCGATTTAGAGAGAAATTGAAAAAAGTAAATGAAAAATATAAGGAGACAGAAGAAGACCCCAAAGGGGCAATATATAACGCATTTAGGGAAATGGTAAAAAGCAACAAAGCAGTTTATTGATTATTTTTCTATACGATTGAGAGATAGCGAATTTTGAATTTAATAATAGACACAGCGAGACAAAACAAAACTTTTGCAATATCTTTGCAGTGTTCAAATTTATACACTTACACTTATTGCATAAAAGCAATAGGGGTAAAACATAAACGCATATTTTGCCGTTAGGTGCTTTCTTATGTCTGTTATGGGCATAGGGTGGAGTGTATACCACGAACAAAAGCAACCGACGGCTTTTTTTGTTCAATTTATACACTATGGAAATAAAAATTAATAATGCTTATGCGGTAAGCGAACAAACCGCAAAATTAGTGCATTGTTGCATTATGGCTAACAAACTATATGCGGAAGTAGCCGACACTTTGGAAGAAATGTATGGAGGAGTACAAACCGATATTGTACTAGAACAATTTTCCATAAAATTTATTGACGCACAAAAGGAACTGGAATTGCTTTTGCTTGATAACATTAGGGAAAATCTAGGCACGTTAGGCAACGATAGTATTTTGTAACCAACAAAAATCGTTTGACTATGAAAGAATTTTGTATTATGTTGTAAATGTTGAGGCTATGGGCATAGAAGAAAGTTTGCAAATCATATTGAAAAAAATTGAGGTGATAGAAAGCTTTGTTATTTCTGCACAGCAAAAGAAGAGAGAAGAAAAAAAATATATGCGTGTTGATGAAATGGCAGAGTTTACGGGGTTAAGCAAAAGAACTTTATATTGTTTGTGTAGCCGTGGCGAAATAACGTTTTCCCGTGTTGGTAAATACACTATGATACATACAGATAGTATGATGGCGTATGTTGAAAACAAGGCTAAACAATCAATAAGAAAAAAAGTTGAGGCTTTGAGGCAATCGCATATTTAATTTATTCAAATAACCATATTCTTTATTTGGCTTTTCACGGGAGAGTGGAAAGCCTTTTTTTGTTTAGTGTCTCCATAGCCTCAATGAAACTGCAAGCGACACCGCCACGAACATTTCGCAATCTGTCATAAACAGCAGTGGTGAGGCTCAAAAGATGCGAGATGATGCAGAACACAAACGGCAAGCGAACAACAAACAAACGACAAGCGAATAACAAACAACAAGCAACCAACCAAGAACCGCCCTATATATCCATCATAGAAACTGGATGCAACGCCAGTGTTTCCAGTGTGTTAAAAGTCGGTTATTATTCGATTTTGTTGCGATTTTGTTGCGTTGAATTTTACAAAGCAAATTTATATGAATGATTTTTAATATGTTACATAAAAATAACTATCTTACAACTAATAATCTTTTTCTAAAATGTTCACAAAAAGAGTTGCTGGGAAGCAGCTCTTTTTTGTCAGACAACAAAATCAGCATACAGCCACAACGTCATACACAAAGTGACATTTTGTAGGTGGCGAGTGCAAAATGTTGAAAACTTAGGTGCATTTTTTTTGATAATATTGACATTATATTTAGAAAATTAGTAATTTTGCTCACGAGTTAGGCAAGAACGAACTTGCTCCAATAACGATAAATTTTAATTATATGAAAGCTATTAAGTTAATTTTGGCTGCATTCGCAGTAGCATTGTTTCTTGAGTCGTGCAAGACACAGACTTGCCCTGGATATGGTGAAGTAGAGAATGCAGAAGTTGAGCAGAACGCTTGATTAATTCGACCAAGAACCTCAACGGATGAAAAAAACAATTATTGCACTTTTCATGGCAGCAATGGCACTGATGTCATTATTCGGATGTAAGTCTGGATGCAATTGTCATGGAGACCCTTATGGAAATCAGATGGAGACATATGATATAGATAAGGCATGAAGTTGAGATTTATAAAAGAAATAAAACATTTTTTTAATTTTAATAAACAATGGTAAAAGTTGCTATTAACGGTTTTGGCCGTATTGGACGCCTTGCATTCCGTCAGATGTTTGAGGCAGATGGTTACGAAGTAGTTGCAATCAACGATTTGACTTCTCCAAAGATGTTGGCTCACCTTTTGAAGTATGATACTGCACAGGGTGGTTTCGCTGGCAAGTTCGGTGAGGGTAAGCACACAGTTTCTGCTACTGAGGATTCAATCATCGTAGACGGAAAGGAGATCAAGATCTCTGCTTGCGCTAACGCTGCTGAGTGCCCATGGGCTAAGTACGGTGTAGACGTAGTTCTTGAGTGTACAGGTTTCTACACTTCAAAGGAGAAGGCTTCTGCTCACCTTACAGCTGGTGCAAAGAAAGTTGTTATCTCTGCTCCTGCAGGTAACGATCTTCCTACAATCGTATTCAACACTAACCACAAGACTCTAAAGGCTTCTGATACAGTTATCTCAGCTGCTTCTTGTACTACTAACTGTCTTGCTCCTATGGCAGACGCTCTTAACAAGTACGCTGCTATCCAGAGCGGTATCATGAGCACAATCCACGCTTACACAGGTGA
>DGHQ01000052.1:19693-21852 GCA_002392915.1 Bacteroidales bacterium UBA3844
AACATCGTTCCTAACTCAACAGGTGCTGCTAAGGCTATCGGTCTTGTAATTCCTGAGTTGAACGGTAAGCTTATCGGTTCTGCACAGCGTGTTCCTACTCCAACAGGTTCTACAACTATCCTAGTTGCTGTTGTTAAGGGTAAGGATATCACTAAGGAGGGTATCAACGCTGCTATGAAGGCTGCTTCTAACGAGTCTTTCGGTTACACTGAGGATGAAATCGTTTCTTCAGACATCATCGGTATGAAGTTCGGTTCATTGTTCGATGCAACTCAGACTATGGTTTCTAAGATCAACGACGATACATACCAGGTACAGGTTGTTTCTTGGTACGACAATGAGAACTCATACACTTCTCAGATGGTTCGTACAATCAAGTACTTCGCAGAGATCAAGTAATTTGAGACAAAACCGTAAAAATTGGTTGCTCCCAAAAGGGGCAACCTTTTTTTGTCTCTTAAAATAGGAACGAGTCAAAAAAAAATAACTATAATATGCGATTTCACAAGACTATGAGATAATCTATCTTTGTTGCTTGTAACGTAATGAGTATCTTTGTAGCGTATTTAATAAAAATAATAAAATGGAAGTAATACCGTCATTTCAGGTTGATCATACTGGTCTAAAACCAGGAATATATATTTCACGTCAGGATTTTTCAGACAACGTGGTATTCACCACTTATGATATCCGCATGACCGCTCCAAACCAAGAGCCTGCAATCGCACCAGCCGCAATCCACACTATAGAACATCTTGTGGCAACATATCTGCGTAATCTTGACGGATGGAAGCAGAATATCATCTATTGGGGTCCGATGGGCTGTCTGACAGGGAATTATCTTATCGTGAAAGGAGCATACGACTGCCAAGAAATCCGTCAGCTTATGATAGACGCGATGCAGTTTGTAGTCGATTTCAACGATGTGGTGCCAGGCACGACTCCGGACGCTTGTGGCAACTATCTTCTTCACGACCTTCCTATGGCAAAGTGGGAAGCCAAAAGATATATCGGCAGATTAAAAAATGAATTCTGCTGCGAATACAAGATGTTGGAAAGACAAGACGTCAACGGAAAAGCATTTCACGACGCCTAAATAGTAGAGACGCACTGACGTGCGTCTTACCACATAATTTAGAATTTTGAATTAATGAAAATCCGCATCCTTATTCTTCCGAAATTCGACATCGGACCACTCGGCAATGGAATTTGTGGAGAGGGAGAACTTTTCTATAAAGAATATGTGGAAGGAGGAACTGAATATGAGTTGACGGGGCTCTTTCCAGGCGAAAAATTATATGTAAAAGACGGAATTGCACTCACGCTTACACATGCCGGCAAAGTGAATACGACCGCCACTCTGATGGCTATACTCACGGATCCCAGATTCGATTGCAGCCAGATGCTGACATTGTCGGTAGGATGTGCAGGCACCAACTATGAATGCACTACGATGGGTGATGTAGTGTTGGCAAGCTCATACGCAGACTACGACTTAGGTCATCAGGTGATTGGATCGGATGGCAAACTCACATGGTTTCCAGACAGTGGGTTGTGTGAATATGGGTGCGTCAAACCAGATCAGAATAGAATCAATTCCGTCTACGAGCAGATAAAAGATATCCAGCTCGACACTACAGAAAAGACTATCGCATTTATGAAGCGAAATGTAGACGCAAATCATCGCGTCTACCCTCGCGTCTTAAAAGGATCATTCATCACATCAGACAACTACTGGAAAGGCGAGGAAGGGCATAATATCGCCAAAAAAATCAACAAATACTACGATTGTCCGGATGAGTATTTGGTGTCGGACATGGAAGATATCGCTGTGGCACGTGTGTTGGAAAGATTCGGATTATCAGAAAGGCTCATTTCAATCCGTGTTTCCGTCAATCTCGATTGCTACATGAACGGAGCTACCCCTGAAAAACTTTGGAGCGACAACTGCTTTGAAGACAATATGCTCGAAGAAGACAATGAGGAAGGAGCCGACATCTTTGAGACAGCAATGAGGAATCTTTTTAAGGTAGGGAAAGAAATCATCATGACGATGGAGCCACAAACACAAAAATGTAGAGACGTTGCGCGCAACGTCTCTACGGTCATTGCCCCCGCATAAACAAAAAAGAGAGTCCAACCTCAATGAGGTTGGACCC
>DGHQ01000026.1:0-8778 GCA_002392915.1 Bacteroidales bacterium UBA3844
TTATATTTCATCGAACTGACGTTATTTTACAATAGCGGGTTGATAGCCCGCTTTTTTTTGACAGCATGGAAATATTGTGCAAAAAGTGAAAACAACAACTCTTTTTGTGAAACACACAATCGAAACAACCGCCGTATATTTGCAATATCAAAAACAGATAAATTATGCAAACAATTAGATTAAACAACGGCGTAGAAATGCCTCAGATGGGCTACGGAGTGTTTCAGGTAAGCCCACAAGAATGTGAAAGATGCGTTGCAGACGCACTTTCGGTAGGTTACAGAATGATTGACACCGCACAAATCTATCAAAATGAGGAGGGCGTTGGCAACGCTGTCAAGAAAAGCGGTATCAGCCGCGACGAAATCTTTCTCGTATCAAAAATTTGGTTCACCAACTACGAGTACGCCGCCGCAAAAAAGAGCATCGACGAGAGCCTCCGCAAACTTCAAACCGACTACATCGACCTGATGCTGCTCCATCAGCCTTACGGCGACCGTTACGGCGCATACCGTGCATTGCAAGAGGCCTACAAGGAGGGCAAGGTGAGGGCAATCGGCGTGTCGAATTTCTATCCCGACCATTACATCGACCTATGCGCACATTTTGACGTTGTGCCGGCTGTCAACCAAATCGAAACCCACGTGTTCCAACAGCAAAGCGAAAGCCGTAAGTACATGGACGAACTCGGTATCGCCCACATGTCGTGGGGGCCATTGGCAGAGGGCAAAAACGGTTTCTTCACCAACGAGACCTTGATTTCAATTGGTGAAAAATACGGCAAGACAGGCCCACAAGTTGCACTACGTTACCTGATTGACCGTGGCGTAATAATCATTCCAAAATCGAGTCGCAAAGAGCGAATGGCAAAAAACTTGAACATCTTTGACTTCAAACTTTCGCAAGACGATATGGACGCAATCCTAAAACTCGACACTGGCGAGCCCGTAATAATGCCCAGCCACCACAACCCCGAAATCACCAAGTGGTTTATGTCAACAATGAAGAAGTAACCATTTTATTTGCGAGATAAAAGTGAATTGCAAGGTAAACTTCGAACTTCTATACCGAAAAATTGGTAATTCTTTCCGAAATAAATGCTTCTTCAAGAAGAAAGTGTGTCGTATTTTTGCATAGTGATAAATAACTAAATGTAATTTTATGAATATCAAGCAAATAATTCCAATAGCAATGCTTGCCATGCTGTCGGCTTGCGGAAATAGCAAACAATCAGAATCCAAGGATATGAACACACTGACATTCAATGAGAAACAGGCGGCTTGTATGTCGGCCATCGCCTGCAATGAGGCACAGGGTGACCTTGTGTCGCTCGAATCGGCCATCCACAATGGTTTGGAAGCCGAACTGACAGTAAGTCAGATTAAAGAGGCTCTTTCTCAACTCTATGCCTACACTGGCTTTCCACGTTCGCTCAATGCGCTGGGTGTGCTGCAACGTGTGGTCGGCGACAGGGAAGCGAAGGGCGTGAAAGTGCTGGCTGGCAAAGAGGCATCGGATCTGCCAAAGGATTACGACGCGCTGAAACAGGGCACCGAGGTGCAGACCCAACTCACTGGACAGCCGTTCAACTACGATTTCTGCCCTGCCGAGGATTATTACCTGAAAGCTCATCTGTTCGGCGACATCTTTGCCCGCGACATTCTCACCCACGCCGACCGCGAGTTGGTTACTGTGAGTGCCCTTGCAGGACTGGAAGGCGTTGAACCACAACTGAATGCTCACGTCCGTGGGGCACGCAATATGGGCGTTACCGACGAGCAACTGCAACAGATTCCTGTGGCGTTGGCGGCGAATGGTTGCAAGGCAGCCGCATCGAGGGCGTTGAAGACCGTGAACGCGGTTTTGGGCGTTGAGGACAACAGCCGCAGCGAGTACGACCAAGTTGACCTGAAATCGTATTGGCGTCGTGGCAACCCGAACGACGCATACGCGCAATACTTCACTGGACGCAGCTACGTGTCACCTTACGGTGAAAGCGTTGTGAATGTGACGTTTGAGCCTGGCTGCCGCAACAACTGGCACGTGCATCACGGAGCAGTTCAGGTGCTGATATGCGTCTATGGTCACGGCTGGTATCAGGAATGGGGCAAGCCCGCAGTGGAACTCAAGGAAGGCGTGGTGATTGAGGTACCCGAAGGTGTGAAACACTGGCACGGTGCCGCCAAAGGCTCGTGGCTGCAACATCTTACATATCACAAAAACCTGCAACCTAACCCGACCAACGAGTGGCTGGAAGCGGTGAGTGAGGAAGAGTATGGGAAGGTGAGGTGATTCAAAGCCATCCACATCCGAAATATTGGTAATTTTTCCCGAATTATGTTTTCAACACGAATGAAAATCAAATAGTACTTTTGCGTATAGTAAAATGTATTAAACTAATCCACCGTCGTGGTTAATTCTTATATAATATGATATTAGACAAAATCAACTCACCTGCCGACGTTAAAAATCTGTCGGTCAATGATATGAATTGTCTTGCTGACGAAATTCGCGAGGCTTTATTCAACCGTCTGACTAAAATCGGCGGACACTTCGGCCCTAACTTCGGCTTTGTCGAGGCTACCATAGCAATGCACTATGTGTTCAACTCTCCGACAGACAAATTCGTTTTCGACGTTTCGCACCAAAGTTATACCCACAAAATCCTGACTGGACGTAAGGCGGGCTATATCGACGACGCTCGCTTTGCTGAGGATTCGGGATATAGCAACCCCGAGGAAAGCAAACACGATTTCTTCAACATCGGACATACGTCTACGTCGGTGGCTCTCGCACTTGGACTTGCAAAAGGTCGCGACATTCTTGGTCGTAAAGAGAATATCGTGGCTGTCATTGGCGACGGTTCGCTCTCTGGCGGTGAGGCAATGGAAGCCCTCAACGTGGCGGGGTCGGAACTTGGCAGCAATTTCATCATCATTGTCAACGATAACGAACAGGCAATTGCTGAGAACCACGGAGGCATCTATCAGAATCTCCAAGAATTGCGAGAAAGCAACGGCAAGGCACAAAACAACTGGTTCCGTGCGTTCGGACTGGATTATATATATGAAGAAAACGGCAACGACATCGCATCACTCATCAAGGTGTTCGAGAAAGTGAAAGACTCAACGCAACCCGTTGTCGTACATATACATACGCAAAAAGGCAAAGGTTATCGTCTGGCTGAGGAAAACCGCGAGGCTTGGCACTGGTGTCTGCCTTTCGACCGTGCTACGGGCAAGCCGACAATTGATTTCGGCAATGGCGAATCATACACAAGCATCACCGCAAAGTACATTCTAGACAAGGCTCAAAAAGACAAGGATTTCATTGTTGTGACACCCGCTATGCCTATGTCGGTTGGTTTGGGTATTGAGGAACGCAAGCAACTCGGCCGTCAGTATATCGACACGGGTATTGCCGAAGAAGCCGCCGTTGCCATTGCGTCGGGCATTGCCACTAACGGTGCCAAACCTTTGGTTGTCACCAATATGACGTTCCTTCAACGTGCCTACGACCAGATTTCGCAGGACGTTTGCATCAACAATGCACCCATAACAATGCTGATGAATTACACCGCTTTCGACGGACTCACAGACGTTACTCACCTCGGAATCTTCGGTTTGGCAGCCTTCACAAACATACCTAATTTGGTAGTGCTCTGCCCGTCGAGTGCTGAAGAATACGTCAATATGCTCGACTGGTCAATCGAACAAAAGGAACACCCTGTCTTGATTCTGATTCCAGGCAATGCGGTGACACACCGTGCTGCGGACAAATCGTTCGGCGACATCAACAAATACAAGGTGGAACAGCAAGGCGAGAAGGTTGCCATCATTGCCCTTGGCGATTTCTATCAGAAAGGCGAAGAGGCAGCCGCAGCCATCGAGAAGGAACTTGGATTCAAGCCGACGCTTGTCAATCCTCGGTTTGGCAGTGGTTTGGACAAAGAACTTCTGGAGAATCTGAAATCACGTCACAGTCTTATCATCACATTGGAAGACGGCATTGTGGACGGCGGTTTCGGTGGAAAGATAGCGTCGTTCTATGGTTCGTCGGATATGAAGGTGATCAATCTTGGTCTTGAAAAGAAATTTTACGACCGTTACAATCCTCAGCATCTACTTGAAACGTTGGGAATTACAGCAGAAAAGATTGTTGAGAGGGTAAAAGGGGTATTATAGCCAATGATTCTCAGACGCGGTGCACTCTTAGACGAAGATGCATCAACAGGTTTTGAAACAAAATGAGTATCTTTGCAGATGAATTTTCATGCGAATCATTATGGACAACAAAATACCTTCTTGGATTGCATCCCATATCACGCTCATTGTCGTGGCTGTGACAGTGGTCGCACTGTTTGCACCGTCTTCTTTCTTATGGATCGGCACTAGTGCCATCACACCTATGCTTGGCGTGGTGATGTTCGGTATGGGACTGACTCTTAAACCGTCGGATTTCAAACCTGTGCTGATGCATCCGAAGGAAATCGTGATTGGCGAACTGGCACAATTCATCATCATGCCTTTTGTGGCGTGGATGCTATGCCGTCTTCTTAACCTTTCTCCCGAACTCGCACTTGGCGTGATTCTTGTGGGATGTTGCCCCGGTGGGACGGCAAGCAATGTGATTTGCTATCTTGCCAAAGGCGACGTTGCTCTCAGCGTCGCCATGACTGGTGTATCTACCCTACTCGCTCCTTTTGCAACTCCAGCACTCGTACTTCTCCTTGCTGGAGAGACGGTGGACGTGGATGTCTTTGGCATGTTCATAAGCATCGTACAGGTGGTGATCCTGCCTATCGTAGTGGGGCTCGCCGTCAACCATTATTTCCAGAATCTCACACAGAAGGTGACTCCTTATATGCCTATGTTTTCAACTCTTGCCATCGCTGCAATAATCGGAATCATAGTATCACACAATGCTCAAAACATAATGGAATGCAGTCTGCTTGTGGCTGTGGCTGTGATTCTTCACAACCTGCTTGGATTATCTCTCGGTTATGTCGCCAGCATGCTAATGGGTCTGCCTCCTGAAAAACGTACAGCCATAAGCATTGAAGTGGGAATGCAGAATTCCGGACTCGCCACGTCGTTGGCAGCCACACACTTCGCCATCTTTCCGTTGGCTGCCGTGCCAGGAGCCATCTTCTCCGTTTGGCATAACTTCTCCGGAAGTATCGCTGCACAAGTGTTGAAAAGGTGGAACAAGAAATAAACTCCCGTCTGATGTCCGCCATATCCATATACATAATTCTGCTCTTTCCGCTCGCCTTCATCATCCATGACGGCGAGGAGATCGCAACGCAGCATAAATGGATGCTGACTCATAAAGAGACGCTGGTCCATAGATTCCCATTCGCCAAACCGATGGTGGAACATTTGTCGGGATTGAGCACAAAGGCATTCACAATAGCAGTGCTGGAGGAGCTGGCACTCATCCTAATAGCCTCAGCATGTGTAGTGGCGGACATTCCCTTCGCCACAGAAGTTTGGGAGATAATGTTCATGGCATTCTCCATACATTTGCTGATCCACGTCGGACAAGGAATAATAATGAGAGGGTATGTGCCAGGGCTCATCACGAGCGTCTTAATACTCCCATACGCCTACACTGGCATGCGAAATATCTGTGAAAATTTCAATTCGACGGAATTGCTTCTCTACGGAGCAATCGGCATAGTGGCGATGGTGGCAAATCTTGCGTTCGCCCATTGGCTGGGATATAAATTGACGGGCAGGTAGGATGATAAACAAATTCTATTGTCCACGACTCTTTGGATAAAATAAAGGGAGATTGACAAAATCGTCAGCAAAACAGAAAATTACAATCTTTCCATCTGATTCCGACGTTTTTTTCATATTTTCGCTAAAACGAATTAAAAATAAAAATTATGAAAAGTTTCAAATCTAGCTCGTGGCTTCTGCCACAACCTGTGCTCATCATCGGCACATACGACAAGAATGGCAAACCCAACGCAATGAACGCCGCTTGGGGCGGACAGTGGGACGCACACGAAATCATGATCTCGCTTGGCTCGCACCAGACAACAGACAATCTGGCAGCAAACTCTGACTTCACCGTCACATTCGCAACTGCAAAGACTTTGGTGGCAGCCGACTACGTGGGCATCGCCAGCGGAAGAAAAACTCCAGACAAGATGGAGAAAACTGGCTGGACTATCTCAAAAGCTCCTAACGTGAACGCCCCTGTGTTCGGCGAGTTTCCAATGACTCTCGAATGCCGTGTGAAAGAGAAAATCGGAGAAAGCCCTGAGGGTTACAACCTTGTGGCTGAAATCGTCAATATCCTGTGCGACGAAAAATACCTTGCTGCCGACGGTAACCCAGACGTTGAAAAAATGGACCTCATCACATATGATCCTGTCCACCACACTTACATCCAGCTGGGAAATACTGTAGGCAACGCCTTCGCTGATGGCAAACAATTGAAATAACACAATGAAAATTATATTGACTGGAGCGACGGGATATGTGGGCGAAGGCACACTGCTTGAGCTTTTGAAAATAGACTCAGTGGATAAAGTTTTGTCAGTCAGCCGTAAGCCGACGGGGATTGCGCATCCGAAACTTGAGGAGTATATAGTCCCCGACTTTATGCAACTGGCAGCCGACGACGAACATTTCAAAGGCTACGACGCTGTGTTTTTCATAGCCGGCATAACTTCAGTGGGCACTCCACAAGATGTGTATGTGCGCATATCTCAAGAAATTCCTCTGCACTTCGCCGACATCATGCCCGACAAGGAAAAGATGACATTCATCTACTTGAGTGGAGCCGGCACAACCGACAAAGGAAGACAATTTTGGCAACAAGTGAAAAGCAAAACAGAGCACGACATTCAGGAGAAAGGATTCCGTCGCGCTTTCGCCCTTCGTCCGGCAATTATGAAATGGGCAAAAGGTCAGAAACATATTCAGACGATGCAATATCTGTTTCTCCCATTCTATCCTCTGCTACGACTTTTCGGCCAAGCCAACAGCATGAAGGAGATCGCGCTTTCTCAATTGACACTGACTCGTGACGGATACGAACAGTTTGCCATCAACCCTAAAGATATTGTCAAATTGGCTGAAAGATTCTAAAATTCAGACGCAAAAAACACGTATGAAGCTATAAAAATGTCCTGAAAAATTGTGGATTCACAAACTTTTCAGGACATTTTCCGTCGTCTCATTAACAGACGCTCCTATCTCATTTCAGATTTGTCTTAAAAAAATCCTCTATTTTATCATACGGGACAACACCAGCCTCATCATCATAAAGGTCGACGTGGGAGGCTCCAGGAATAATCATAATGACCGCAAGTTACACATTGTTAATCATTCATAACGTATCTGTTTTTACGGTAAAATAACCATTTTTGGGGATGTTGCATCAATGCTCAAAATCGCCACTATTTTTCTTCACATCCTCACAACCATCAACACCTCTTCGCCTCTCTCCTCCACCGTCTCAAATCCTGCTTTCTGATACATGCGGAGTGCATAATTTTCTTTTTGCACCGACAGTGAGACTTGGGGATATCCTTTCCGACGAAGCATATCCAACATCTGGTTAAGCAGTTGTGTGCCAATCCCTTGTCCTCGATACTCTGGATAAAGGGAGATTGCCAATGATGGTGTCTGATCGTCGACATGCCCATAATCGTTCATGATTCTCACCCACACCGCTCCGGCAATCTTCCCGTCTACTTCCGCCACCAAACAATGATCATGGGGTTCTTCGCCAAATCCTCGCACATACACCTGCAGATCTTCTTGCTCGATGATGGAACGTGGAGGCGGCGCCACTCCCTTCGGAATGAAAATGGCTTCATACAAGAAGTCGTCCAACACAGGTATCTCTTCTGAACGGATTTCTCGAATAACTGTCATTGTCTCTATTCACTATAATTATGATCCACCACAACAAACACGTTCACTCCTGGCACCAATGGCTGTATCTCTTCGACAAGTTGTAGGCTTATTCCAGCGTCATCCTTAACTGATTCGTCTGGGATGATATCAACGGAGAACATGTTGTCTGCCTCTGAGTAATAAAGTCCGTGCACCTGGATTATCTCTTTATGCGACGCGATGATATGCAACACCTCTTTCTGCAGCTCGGCCTGCTTATTATCTCCCGTGGCGACGGCATACACTCCGACAGTCATGATGATTCCGTGTCGTTCAAACATCTGCATGGATATCTTTCGCGTCAACCCATGGATATCATGCGCCGACATCGTGTCGTAGACATTGATGTGCAATGATCCGATCTTCACATCAGGTCCGTAATTATGGAGAATGAGGTCGAACACGCCATGCACTCCGTCGAACTCGGAAACCTCTTCTTTTATCTGACTGGCGAACTCAGCCGAAATGCTAGTGCCCAACAACTCATTGATTGGCGAGGCCAACATCTCGATTCCTGCTTTGATGATCACCACGGAAATCAACGCTCCTAAAATTCCGTCGAGCGACACATTCCACATCAACATCACTCCCGCTGAAATAAGTGTCGCCAAAGTGATGACGGCGTCAAACAGTGCGTCAGAACCTGATGCTATCAGGGCATCACTGTTCAATTGCTCTCCTTTCCTTTTGACATAGTATCCAAGCACAAGCTTCACCACAATCGCCACAACGATGACTATCAATGTCACTTTCGTATAGCTCGGTTCTGTGGGGTCGAATATTTTCTTGACTGATTCTATCAATGATGTGATGCCGGCAGAAAGCACGATGACAGCAATGATGATGGCGCTGAAATACT
>DGHQ01000026.1:8811-29102 GCA_002392915.1 Bacteroidales bacterium UBA3844
CGCTGAAATACTCGATGCGTCCGAATCCAAACGGATGTTTGCGGTCGGCAGGACGTTGTGATAGCTTGGTGCCGACGATAGTGATCACACTCGACAGTGCGTCGCTGAGGTTGTTGACTGCATCCATCACGATTGCCACACTGTTTGATATTATACCTACTCCGGCCTTAAATGCCGCTAAAAGCACGTTGGCGACGATGCCTATCCAACTGGTGCGAATAATTTGTGAACTACGATCCATAATAATAATCTTTCGTCATTATCGGGCTGGTTTGAAACCAGCTTCTACGTATTTTCGTTTTATTGTTTTGGTTGTGTCCTAGTTTACGACTGATTCCCCGTCTCTTTTTCTCATAAAAAGTCGTAGACTTTCTCTGGCAACATCTTTCCTCTGTGTTTTTTATATGTGCTCGCCTACGGCTCGCACTTTAACAGGGGGAAGGGCGTTCCGCCCTTTGGAATCCTCATTTATGACATTCCAACTATCTCTTTTTCTCCTTCTTTTTAATTCATCGAATTCACGTTATTTATTTTCGGACAGGTTTAATACCAGCCCTTATGATTTTCTTAAAAAAAGTCCTTCCGACGCTACAATACTCCTCAACAATTGCAAAAACCTTTCGTTTGGATTATAAACAGCCATATATAAATCACCTCCGTTCAAAGTGACGAGAACATCTTCGTCTGCAAAAAGAAAATTCACATACCCCCTCGTCGTGCACTCTGTCACCTGATCAAAAATATACTTGGGAGATGGATTGCCGTCGATGTCGAAATAACAGCTGAGTTTTATAACCAAATATGCGAATTTTTGATACAATTGATTAATATACCGACTATTACAGCAGAAATTCTCCACTGCAAAATATTGTTTGGAACGATCCGCTGAAACTTGCTCCGGCAAAAAGTCGACCACCCAAAATGATTTTTCCAAAAGGCATTCAATTTGATCTTCCGCAGATTGTGACATCATCTTTATTAAGTTTACAATTAATCATCTCTCCGCATTTCTCCACAATTCCGTCGATCACCATCTCATAATCATCGTCAATCACCACTATTTCTTCCCCACTTGCGGAGAAACGTCTGATAGAATCTGCATTGTCTTTTTTTACAGAATCAATGGAGCAACAGCTGTCATCCACACGTATTTCGATCGCCGACGCATACGACCTTATTTTGTCGAAATGAGCATCAATATATTCATCTGCCATGGCAAGACATATCAGCCGAATCTTCTCCAAATACTCCTCACTGAAGTCTTTCCGCCAATCGGACGGAATATAACAACCCTCAACAATCAAGTGTTGCCCGTTCTCAATCGCAGTCTTCACCATTTCACGGACAATAGGCCAAAGATACGTGGTAAGCTGCTCGTCATCTTCAGGGGTGAGGCTTGTGTATCCACTACGAATCAGCCCCATCTTCAAATGATCTATGGAGAGATAAGGGAACCCATATTTTTCAAGCAGTCGCTGAGACAAAAGTGTTTTTCCCGTATGAGACGCTCCTGTTATCAGTAAAATCATACTCCGTTGGTTTATTGTCCGCCGTCAATATCAAATAATTTTGATCGACAATTCAAAGATATAAAAATTAAGAATCGCAAAGAATGGAATTAAACAAAAACATATTTTTCATAAATTCATCAATTTCTTTATCAAGTTGAGAAAATAGCGTATTTTTGACATACATTCATACTTGAAAACAAATTTGAAAAAGGATGAAGACAATTCTATTCTTACACGGATTTTTTGCCAGCGGAAGTTGTGAGCCAGCCAACGCATTGAAAGAGGCATTCTGGGGAAAAGCCAGAGTGTTGACTCCAGACCTGCCAATGCACCCAAAAGAGGCTTTGGAATTCATACATAAGATATGCGACAAAGAGAATCCCGACCTGATTGTTGGCAACAGTTGTGGTTCTTTCTATGCACAGATACTCGCCCCAATGGTCGGGGCTCCGGCATTGCTTGGCAACCCGCACTTCAAGATGACCGAATTTTTGAAAGAAAGAATTGGCAATCATCAATATAAAAGCCCACGTGCCGACGGGAATCAGGATTTCGTCATAGACGAGACACTGATAAAAGAGTTTGAGAACGTTGAGAAGACGCAATTCAGCTGCACCACTCCCTATTACACAGACAAAATATGGGGAATATTCGGAGAGCAGGACACTTTGGCTCACTTTGAACCTTTATTCCTGAAATATTACAGCAAAACATTCCATTTTCCAGGTGCCCACACCCCTACTGCAAACGAGGTCAAGACTTGGTATGTGCCACTCATCGAAAAGATGCTGATGACGTTCAAGAAACCAGAAGAGCGTTTCTTCCAACATTTCAAAGGAGGCAAATACAGATTTGTCAGAACCGCCTTCGACTCCGAGACACAGGAAAGAATGGTCGTCTACCAGGCCCTCTACGGAGATCAGGCTTATTGGGTGAGACCAGAAAAAATGTTTTTTGAGAATGTCACAAGAGACGGCAAAACGTTCAACAGATTCACGGAAATAACTCGTTTATAACCATGTTGACGATCGACTCCACAAACATGTGTTCCCACCTCCAGGCAAAACTGTTTGAGCCGACAGGGGAATATCATCATATTTGGGAAGCTATGCAGGGCGACGATGGGCTGACCGCTGTCGTTCGATCTCGTCAACTGCACATCTACCGTAATAATAAAAAGATACTTATACTTGCAGGCAAAGCCCTCCCTAAAATAATAAGGGATGACAAACTTTGCAAACTAGTGGAAACTAAACCATAAAAGAAAACACTTCTTTCCTATGGCAGAAAACTGGAATATATACGCCGACTGGAACCCGTGGCACGGATGCACCAAAATCAGTGCCGGCTGTAAATATTGCTACGTCTACAGACAGGATGAGATGTATGGAAGTGAGGTCTCTAGCAGCGAGTGCCGCAAGACCGGAAACTTCAACCTGCCTATCAAACGCAGACGAGACAAGTCGTGGAAAATAGAGAGCGGCAAAGTCGTGTTCACCTGTTTCACCTCCGATTTTCTGATCAAGGATGCCGACGAATGGAGGGGAGAATGCTGGCAGATGATGAAAACGCGAAACGACCTTTGGTTTTACTTCTTCACCAAACGCATCGACAGATTCATGGATTGCGTGCCAAACGATTGGGGCGACGGCTATGACAACGTGCTTGTCGGCTGCACCGTCGAAAACCAACAGATGGCGGACTACCGTCTTCCCATATTCAAATCCATGCCCATCAAACACAAGAGCATCATGGTGGCACCGATCATCGGCCCCGTCGACTTATCCGCATATCTCGACGACACAATAGAGGAAGTCGCAGTCAGTGGAGAATCGGGAGTAGAGGCAAGACCATGTGACTACGACTGGATCCTTGACATTCGTGAGCAGTGTATAAAGGCAGGAGTGCCATTCCGTTTTCATCAGACAGGAGCATATTTCATCAAAGATGGCAAGACGTATAGGATCCACCGCAAATATCAGCTCAGCCAGGCACACAAAGCGAATATAGATTATAAAATAGACAAGTTTTACGTCCCCGAGACAATCAAGTTTGAATGGAAAGACGAAGATTATCACGACTAAACTTTTTATTTGCATGACGAAAATCCCAGGCATCACCAACGCTACCCGTGAAGAACGACTTGCGTTTGTCCAAGAGCAATGGCAATGTCTCAACCATTGTCCGTCCTGCGGGAAATGCCATATTCTAAAAGGAAAGGATGCGGAAAAATTGTATGCCGAATATATAGAAGGGAGACGCGAATACATGGATATCACTAAAGAGATAAGAGAACAGTGAGGAGACAAGAGAAGATATTCTTTACATCTAAAGAAATTTACTATCACCAAAAATGAAGTTAAAATTACGATGTCAGGTTTTGATTTTTTTTATATCTTTACATCCGAAAATGTTTTGTTTGGTCTAACAGATTGCACAAAACAGTACAAATTAATAAAAAATCAAAATGGGAAAATACATTGATCTACGATGCGATTTCGGGTTTAAGTATTGCATGTCAGACCCGATCATCATGAAATCATTTTTGAATGCTCTCTTAGAGGGAGACGTGGAGAAAATCACAAGTGTGACATTTGAAAACGTGGAGATGCCACGGGACACAATTAATCAGCGAGGCGTGACGTTCGACCTCCACTGCACCACTGAAACCGGCGACACGATCCTGATAGAGATGCAGAACTCTTACCAGAAGTTTTTCAAGACACGTGCCAATTTCTACATTTTCAATCTTATGAGTAAGAAGATTAGACGTGGAATAGAATGGGGTAAGATGGAAAATGACATCACAAGAATCATCGGCAACTTCATTATGGGAGACGGTTTGGCTGGTCTGGACGATGCGATCACATGCACGGCGGAATGTAATGTGAAAACCGGCGAGATATTTTGGGACAGACATCGAAAATATTTCATAAATTTGCCGAAATTCAAGTTTGATGCCGAAAACATCACAACGAAAGACATCTGGATTAACTTCTTCAAAAACCTAGGAGATATGGACAAGATACACAAATCAGTATATGAGCGAGCAGACGAGGGATTGCTTCGTCTGCTGGAGAAGGCAAAAGTGGCCGCACTCACCGATGAGGAGAGAGACGTCTACGAGGCCAGCATGAAACGCCTTGAGGATGAAGTTGACATGGAGGAGCTCGGATACAAGATCGGCATGGAGGAAGGACGCAGAGAAGGAGAACATGACAAAGCCATCCAAATTGCAACTGATATGAAAAAAGAAGGCCTGGATTTGGCATTAATTGTCAAAATGACAAAACTTTCTTTAGAAGAAATAGAGAAATTATAGTGAAATAGGGCAACTCATAAATGGTTGCCCTATTTTATGACATCAATCCATGTTTTTATATTCACAATCATATTAACGTGAGTTCGTTGATTTTTGCGAACATAGAGGCGAATTTTAATATGCAAATTCACAATAACAAACAATCATAAAAGAAAGTTTTTCCAATTTATGATCTATTTATTACCTCTTTTTCTCATAAAAGAGTAGTTTTTTATCTGTTTACTTTGTATCTCTGTAGTTTTTTATTGTCAACATAATCTCATAAAACAAAAAAATACTTTTAATACATCGTGTACGATATATTAAAAATAATTGTATATTTGCACCGTGCGAAAGGAGTTAAGTGTTCGGTCTTAACCGACGACACCTACATCTTAAATCGTACACGATATGGATAAGGTCACAAAAAGACATAAAAGAACTATACGGATAATGAAAGAAAAAATTCAAAAATACCTCAGCAGATTCTCATTTCGCACAGGAATGATAGTTCTAATATTGTGCATTCCTTGCTACATTATCTCGCTTGCTCAGATGGCTCTTCCAATAAGCAACGCGATGAAAGGTGTATTATGGTTTATCTTCTTTGGTATGGCTAAAACATTCCAATACGGAGGATTGTCCATAATCGGTGTGGAAGGAGTGAAACGGATCAAAAACTATTGGAAAGAACGAAAAAACAAATCATAAAATATAACCCCATATGGAAAAGCAAAACGAAAAACCATGCGCAAACTGTAAGTTTCGCGCCAAGTACGACAAAGATCCAAAATCTTTATTGGGACGTTTCTGGCGTTGGCACATCAATTTCTGCCCAGGCTGGAAAGGATACATGAAATCGCTTTCAGATGAAGAGAGAGCGGTGGTATGTGAGAAATACAATCTAAAAGGCTGATGGCTGTTGGCGATTGACTCTTAAAATTTAAAAGATAATATGGCATTTCCTCAATTAAAATTAGACAACCAATTGTGCTTCCGTTTATACACGGCGGCACGATTGGTAACTGCTTCTTACACTCCATATTTCAAGGAGTTTGGCATAACTTATCCGCAATACCTTGTGCTGATGTTGCTTTGGGAACAGGACAACCGCATAATCAGTGAGATAACGGAGCGTCTTAACCTTGAGACAAACACCGTCACGCCTCTGCTCCAACGCATGGAGAAACAGGGGCTAATTGTCCGACAGAAAAGTCAGGCAGATTCCCGTCAACGCATAATTTCCCTGACTGGAGAAGGCAAGCGTTTGGAAGAGAAAATGAAGAACGTTCCAAACTGTCTTGCGCAAAAAATTGTCGATAATGGAATAAGTGTCGACGAACTGCAAAAGCTAATACCGATACTTGACAAGTTTATCTGCGCCATAACCAACGTCAACAATCGCTGATGCTACTTTTTGACTGATTATGTATCACCATCTAAGGACATTTCGGACAATTTTGTTTCCGCAGGTCTTAGATATGCTCAAAAAAATTCAGTAATTTTGCGAATTAAGATGTCACTACAAATAAAAAGACATCGGCTAAACAAAAAAACGGGGTTGATGAGCAACATAATTGACAAATACAACGTGTCGGTGCCTCGATATACGAGTTATCCACCAGCAAACTATTTTCACGAATTAGAAGCTTCTGACTACTTAGAGGCGGTTGTCCGTTCAAACGAGGAGGGCACAAAGAAGCTCTCATTCTATCTGCACATGCCCTTCTGCAAACGCCTATGCCACTACTGTGGTTGCAACTCCTACATCATGCCGTCATCAGGCGACACTGTTGCAAAATACATCGACGCGATACATAAGGAGATAGACATTGAGACTACCCATATCGACAAGTCACGCCCTATCAGTCAGATTCATTTCGGCGGTGGCAGCCCAACAGCTATGCCTTCTTCCGTCTTGAAAGAGATAAACGAGCATCTTCTGTCTCTTTTCCCAACTATCGACAAGCCAGAAATCGCAATTGAATGTCACCCTGGCTATCTCACAGAGGAAGACTGGATTAATCTCACCAACAGCCACTTCAACCGTTTTTCTATTGGCATCCAGGATCTTGATGAGAAAGTTCTGAAAACAGTTGGCAGAACTCCGTCGAATCTGCCATTAGAAACCATTATCGGCATTCTCCGCAATGCAGGAGCGACGATCAACATGGATTTCCTTTTCGGATTGCCATACCAGACTCCTGAATCATTCGCAAAAAATATTGAGCGTGCAATCGCTCTGCATCCCGACCGTCTTGTCACATTCAGCTACGGACACGTGCCTTGGGTTTTCAAGCGTCAGCAGATTCTCGAGAAACACGGTTTGCCACAGCCTGAAATAAAACAACAGATGTACGACAATGCGGCCTCACTATTGCATGAAGCCGGATACAAGTCGATCGGACTCGACCATTTTGTATTGCCAGAGGATGAGCTATACAAGGCACTCGAACAGGGATTACTACACCGTAATTTCCAAGGCTACTGCACACGCCGCACAACAGGACAGGTGTACGCTTTCGGAGCGACCGGAATCAGCCAGCTCGACTCCACATACGCGCAAAACACAAAAGACATTGAAGAGTATGTCGACATCACAATGTCTGGAAACATCTCCGTCAAAAAAGGATACAAACTTTCTCCTAAAGAACGAATTGCCAAAGAGGTGATCGAACGTCTGATGTGCAACTACCGGATCAATTGGCATGAGATCACAGACACTCTCGCCATCACAACTGATGATTTGAAAACAGCTCTGCATTACGATGAAAGCCAATTGAAAGAGATGGAAGCCGACGGCATTGTCGAGCTGACTTCTGATGGAATCGCAATGACCCCAGATGGACATCCATTCGTTAGAAATGTCGCTGCGGCACTCGACCCACTGATGCAAAACACAGATAAGAAATTTTCAAAACCCATATAATTATAAGACCATAGCAATGAGCAATATAGTAGTCATAGGTGCAGGAATAACAGGCTTGACATGCGCATATCAAATCAAAAGACGTGGAGGTGATGTCACTGTGCTTGAATGCAAAGACCGTATAGGAGGGCAAATCCAATCACAACACATCGGAGACTTCATCTTTGAATCCGGTCCTAACACAGGTGTGGTGAAGCATCCTGAAGTGGCGGAATTGTTTGAGCAGCTAGGAGACGCTTGTGAACTGGAGACTGCTCTCGAGTCAAGCAAACGTCGACTCATCTGGAAAGGCGACCGTTTCCACGCATTGCCGTCAAGCCTTGGAAGCGCGCTGAAGACTCCATTGTTCACATGGCATGACAAATTCCGCATTCTAGGTGAACCATGGCGTAAGAAAGGCAATGATCCGTATGAATCAATAGGTTCATTGGCGGAACGTCGTTTGGGCAAATCATATGTCGAGTATGCCGTCGACCCATTTTTATCCGGTGTCTACGCAGGTGACCCATACAAACTGCCTGCTCGTCTAGCCCTTCCAAAACTATATAATCTTGAGCAAGACTACGGTTCTTTCATCAGAGGAGCCATTGCCAAGGCAAAACTACCTAAGACAGAACGCGACCGTAAAGCCACGAAAAAAGTGTTCTCAGCCCGTGGTGGATTTACAAATCTTGTCAACGCTCTTGCTGACGCTATCGGCCACGAGCATCTGATCACCAGTGCTTTAGATATCAAAATAATGCCAGAAGGCGACGGTTGGAAAATCACATACAACAAAAATGGCGAGCAACAGCAGATCAATGCCGACAAAGTTGTCACCACTTGTGGAGCATATTCTCTTCCAGATTTGTTGCCATTCGTAGATAAGGCGACGATGGATGATCTAAGCAACCTCTTTTACGCCCCCGTCGTACAGGTCGGAGTCGGAATCAAAGACTGCGGCGACAACCAATGGCTCGCTTTCGGAGGATTGGTGCCTTCAAAAGAGAAAAAACAGATGCTCGGAATCCTTTTTCCATCAGCATGTTTCGAAGGTCGTTGTCCTAAACAAGGTGCCGCAATGGCGTATTTCATTGGAGGAAGACGTCATCCAGAGATGCTAAACAAGACAGATGAGGAATTAGTCGACCTGGTGAACGAGTCTCTCAGCGAAATGCTCAAATACGACAAAAACAAAAAGGCAGATGAAATAAGAGTCTTCCGCCATGAACGCGCCATACCACAGTATGAGGCTTCGTCCGACGCCCGACTTGCCGCTGTGGAAAAAATACAAAAGCAATATCCTACCCTTCGCATTGCCGGCAATCTTCGTGATGGAATCGGTATTGGCGACCGTATCAAACAGGGATTCGATGAAGCTAAAATTTTGTGTGAAGACTAAGAAGCTGTTAATCTTTAATTAAACAATTTGGCGATAGGATTTGAGGATTGTTAAGGGACCTCGTTTATAGATATATCGAATATTTAGACATAGACTTTTTCTATATCTGCATAGATAGAATCATTCGTTGGGCAACAATAAAAAACATACATTTGCATCAGAAATAACAATATCGAGTATCAACAATTAAATTTACAATTATGGCTAAATATGTTTGCGACGTATGCGGATGGGAGTATGATCCAGAAGCTGGGGTTCCTGAAGCGGGAATCGAGCCAGGCACTCCATGGGAAAATGTTCCGGAAGACTTTGAATGTCCTCTATGCTCTGTAGGGAAAGATCAATTTTCTGAAGTTAAAGATTAAACTAATGTCTCATTCCTTGACTATAGGAATCGAGACATTTTTTATAGACAGCATCTAAGCGATCCCTCTATCAATAGATATCATCTATTTATTCATAGAAGAAATTGTTCGTTCATCTATAAATAAAAACATACATTTGCATCAGATAAAACGAAAGTTGAACATTAAAAACTTACAATTATGGAAAACTTCAACGACATTATCAAAGGAGAAAAGCTTACATTGGTGGATTTCTTCGCTACATGGTGTGGACCTTGCAAGATGATGCACCCTGTGCTTGAGCAACTGAAAAAAGATCTTGGCGACAGCATCCGCATCATCAAGTTGGATGTAGACGAGAATGAGGATTTCTCAATGCAGTATAACATACAGTCGGTGCCAACACTGATGATCTTCAAAAAAGGCGAAGTCGTTTGGCGACAGAGCGGAGCCCAGACTCTGAATGAATTGAAGAGCATAATTGCTCAGCACTCATAAAATAGGTTCTGACATTCTCATCTTGAATTTAGACAGACGGAGTTGGGACAAATTGGCAACAAGTTTCTCCGTCTGCATATTTCAAGACGTTCACGTTTAGAAAAGGCCCAATAATTCAACAAACTAGTTTCTTAAACTCATTTGGATATTTGAATTACTTTATTATAAACACTTAAAAAGCAAAACTATGGCAAAAAGCAAGTATTCTGGAACTCAGACAGAAAAGAATCTTCAAGCAGCGTTCGCTGGCGAGTCGCAGGCACGCAACAAGTACACTTATTACGCATCTCGCGCAAAGAAAGACGGTTTCGAACAGATCGCAGCCATCTTCCAGCAGACTGCTGACAACGAGAAAGAACACGCAAAACTATGGTTCAAGGAGCTTCACGACGGCATGCCTTCAACTCCAGAGAACCTTCTTGACGCAGCAGAAGGAGAGAACTATGAGTGGACAGACATGTATGAGAACTTCGCCAAAACAGCAGAAGAAGAAGGGTTCAAGGAACTTGCTGCCAAGTTTCGTCTTGTAGCCGCAATCGAAAAGCGTCATGAGGAGCGTTACCGTGCTCTTTTGAAGAACATCGAAATGGCTCAGGTGTTTGAGAAATCAGAAGTCAAAGTATGGGAATGCCGCAACTGTGGACATATCGTAGTCGGCACAAAGGCTCCTGAGCTATGCCCTACTTGCGCTCACCCGCAATCGTACTTTGAAGTACACGTCGACAACTTTTAAACATTTTTTCTCCCCCTATACCATGGGGGAGAAGAATTTTTCCAAGAGTACAAAATTAGCTTATGAATTTACAGCAACTTAGATATATAATAGCCGTCAATAGGTTCCGTAATTTTGCGAAAGCTGCAGATGCCTGCAATGTGACCCAGCCTACATTGAGTGCGATGATTGTGAAACTTGAAGAGGAGCTAGATCTCCGCATATTTGAACGCACCAACAAGTCGGTCACTCCAACCAATGCCGGACTGAAAATCATACGTCAAGCTGAAAGTGTATTGATGGAAGTAGACAGGATAAGTGAGATTCTGTCGGAAGACAAAGGTCTGATAGGTGGAAGGCTCAACCTTTCCGTCGGCCCTACCGTCGCCCCTTACATTCTTCCAAAATTCATCATGCACTACAGAAAACTATACCCAACAGTCGACCTCTCCATCGAAGAGCTCAAAGTAGAATTCATGCTTGACGCTTTGCTGCGCGGCGAGATCGACGCTGGTATCGCCATCAGCGAAAATCTGCGACAAGGCATTCTTGAAATTCCGCTTTACACCGAAAAGTTCTACGTATATCTTGCTGAAAGTTGCTGGCGAAAACTGCCCGTTTTCAACCCCGAAACCCTTGAGCACGAAAGTATGTGGATCATGAAAGAGGCGCAATGTCTCAGAGACAGTGCCTTCTCCTTCTGCAAAGCACATGCTAAAGGACATCGCATCTACGAGGCTGGAAGCATAGAGACACTCATACGCATTGTAGACGAGAATGGAGGCTATACCATCATCCCTGAAATGCATCTTCCTTTTTTGACAGAGAAGCAGCGACAGAATGTCAGGAAGATAGAAGGAGACCACTTGTCTCAGCGTCGTGTGTCGCTCTACATCAAAGAAGACTATATACGTCAACGTATGCTCAACACCATCGTCGACACGCTAAAATCATATATGCCAGACGGTATGCTTTCTGAAGGCATCGTAAAATATGGCATCAAACTGTAAAAAATTCTCATTAAATCCATCGTAAAATAAATTTGAAAATCGCAAGGGCCGACTTATATAGTAGGTCCTTGTTTTTTTCATTCTACTCTTATCTTCCTACATTTGGCAATATGAAATATTACCACTATCTTTGGCATAAAATCGTTCATAGCACAAAATATTCTTTTTTTAGCGAAAAGAAATCATTGTAATAGGAGACTCTAAAACGAAACAAGAAGACCTGCTTAATCAGAGAGAGATAGTAAGCTTTACTTTAGGAGACCACCTGTAAAAATAATGAATGATCGATAGTCGAATTTTTTAGTTTTTCCCGTTATGACAGCTAGATATTCCAAAGGAGAGGAGATAGCAAACACATCAACCCATGCAGTGGGCATCCTGATGGGAGTCGTTATTGGTGTGATTTTTATAGTAATGAGTGTAAAAGGAGGTAACGCCTGGGCTGAATGGTCAATTGGGCTTTATCTTTTCGGAATGCTGGGCTCATACATTGCATCGACTCTCTACCATGCTCTGCCACAAGACAGCCATGCCAAACAAGTGTTGAGGAAATTCGACCACGCAGCCATCTATTGGCATATCGCAGGAAGCTACTCCCCCATCACTCTGCTTGCAATAATGCAAAAATACCCGGTATGGGGCATTTACATGTTTTGCTTCATCTGGATCGCTGCCATCGTCGGCACCATCTTCAGCTTCGTAAAGTTAAAACAGCACAGCCATTTTGAGACAGTCTGCTATGTGCTGATGGGGCTGACTGTCGTAGTCGCCTTCGGACCTCTTTGGAAGTCCGCCGGACCAATCGCAACCTATTGGATTATAGCGGAAGGTGTGATGTACATCACTGGTGCAGTGTTCTATGCTCTCTACAAGAAGCCATACCTGCACACTGTCTTCCACGTCTTCGTCCTTCTGGGATCCATCTGCCACATAATCGCCGTCAGGGATGTGTTGACGCAGTTTCTGGTCGGGAAATAAAATTCTAATCTAAATAAAATGACATTATACATTGTACGCCATGGACAGACTAAAGAAAACGTTATTCGTATGCTGCAAGGCCATATGCCTGGAAATTTGACTGAATTGGGAAAAGACCAAATACGCAAGACTGCCGAGGATCTCGCCAACAGAAACATACGATTTAAATGTATCGTATCAAGCGATTTGAAACGTGCGATGGATTCTGCCAAAATAATCGCAGACAGACTCAATCTGCCCGTCGTCCCTATGACAATGCTCCGTGAACGCAACTGGGGATCATATACAGGCACACCACTCAGCGAGGCAAGAGACAAATTTTACAAAAACGGCAAATGGGATTTTCCTTTGGCGGAACACCCTGCCGAAACCGAAGATCAAATCCTGCAAAGAGCAAAGATGGCAATAGCCAAACTGTCTGAACTATATCCAGATGATAACATTATCGTCGTCACTCACGGACAATTTGCAAGAAACATGTTTGCCGCAAACGCTAATTGCTCATATAAAGAGATAGAGTCTTTCGCAAACGCAGAAGTCAGACTGCTACAGAAATGACAATGTTTGACTGCGATCATCAAAAAATGTAGTATAATCACTCTCACTACCACTTTCAGAGAGACTTCTTATCTCTTTTTCTCATAAAAAGGCGTAGCCTATCTCTATGAACCTTGTGTCTCTGTGGTTTTATTTAATTCTATGTGCTCGTCTTCAGGTCGCACTTTAGCAGTGGGGGAAGGACATTCCGCCTTTGGAATCCTCTTTAATGCAGAATGATCTTCTATAACAAAATATTTTAATTAAACGTAAACAGCTTCTTGATCAAAAAAAGTAATTTTGCAGAAACTGAAATATACATATAATCATTATGAAAAAAGAAAATCTTGGATTCGTCCGCGTCGCCAGTGCTATTCCTGTGGTGGAGATTGCAAACCCTAAAGTGAATGCGGACAGAATAATCGCCCTTCTAGAGAAAGCCGCTAAGGAAAATGTAAAAATAGTATGTTTTCCCGAACTTTGTCTGACCGGCTACACTTGCGCCGACCTGTTTTACCAACGCACTTTAATCGAGGAGACGAGAAGACAACTATGCAGAGTGAATGATGAGGCAAGCAAGCTCGGCATCTTTGCCCTTGTGGGGGCTCCATACTACCGTGATGGCAAACTATATAATGCTGCTTTTGTAGCTGGCTCCGGCTCAATTTTCTTCGACACGGAGGTAGACAAACAGTATCTGCCAAGCAATAATGAGTTTTACGAAAAACGTTGGTTTACTCCAGGATTCGGAGAAAAAAAGCAGATTTTTGAAGTCGACGGAATAAAATTCGGCATCGAGATCTGCGAAGACTTGTGGATGCCGGCATCACCAAGCGATGAGATGTGTCTGGCTGGAGCAGAAGTCATCTTCAACCTCTCCGCCAGCGACGAGTTGATCGGCAAGGAGGCCTACCGTCGCCAACTAGTGAGACAGAAATCCGCCACCAACGCATGCGCATACGTCTACACAGGATCAGGATTCGGAGAAAGCAGCACCGACCTCGTATTCTCTGGGACTGCCATCATAGCCGAAAATGGAAGCCAGCTCGCCACGTCGGAACGATTCTCTTTCAAAGAACAATTGATCATAGCCGACATCGACGTGCAAAGATTGCAGGCAGACCGTCTGCGCAACTCCGCATTCATCATCGGCAACCAGAATCCAAACAAGAAGAATGAGTTTGAAACCATCAGCCTCAACGACCTTGGAGCAAACAATATTTATTCCGAGCCATCGGATGTGACCCGCACATTCGCCCCTCATCCTTTCGTTCCTCCAGAAGACGAGATGACGACGCGATGCAACGAGATTTTCTCAATCCAAGTCGGAGGTTTGGCGACGCGATTGTTCCACACTGGAATCAAAAAAGCAGTCGTGGGAATCAGTGGTGGTCTCGACTCTACCCTCGCACTTCTTGTGATGGTGAAGACATTCGACAAGCTTGGTCTTCCTCGTGAAAACATAGTCGGAATAACAATGCCTGGATTCGGCACTACTGGCCGCACCTACAACAACTCACTCAACATGATGAAGAGTCTGGGTGTGACAATCAAAGAGGTGGACATCAAACCAGCCTGTCTGCAACACTTGAAGGATATCGACCATGATCTTTCCATCCTCGACGTCAGCTACGAGAACACTCAGGCTCGCGAGAGGACCCAGATTCTGATGGATTATGCCAATAAGATCGGTGGACTGGTGGTCGGAACAGGAGATTTGTCGGAGCTTGTGCTTGGTTGGGCCACATACAACGGCGACCACATGAGCATGTATGCCGTCAACACGTCTATTCCTAAGACATTAGTGAGATACATGGTGAAATACGCTGCTCTGTATGAGATGGACGAAGCGGCAAAAGAGACGTTGCTTGATGTCTGCGACACTCCCGTCAGCCCAGAGCTTCTTCCAGCCGACGACAAAGGTGAGATTTCACAAAAGACAGAGGATTTGGTTGGTCCGTACGAGCTCCACGATTTCTTCATCTACTACACTCTCCGCTTCGGATTCTCACCAACAAAGATATTTTTCATGGCTCAAAAAGCGTTTGACGGGCAATACGACAAAGCAACAATCCTAAAATGGATGCGTACATTCTACTGGCGTTTCTTCGCACAACAGTTTAAGAGAAGCTGTATGCCGGACGGACCGAAAGTCGGAAGTGTCAGTCTCTCTCCACGCGGCGATTTGAGAATGCCAAGCGACGCATGCAGCAAAATATGGATTGAGGAGGTGGAGGAGTTAGCTAAATGCTAAATGCTAAATGCTAAATGCTAAATGCTAAATGCTAAATGCTAAATAAAAATTAATTTTTAATTCTTAAATTTTAATTTTTAATTTCATTAAAAAAATGGCGATGGGAGGAATTCCGTCGCCATTTTTTCTTGTTTCCAGACCAAAACTAACTTACTTTTTCCACAGACCAAACGGAATCTACCATTCTAAATTATAAAGAAAAATAAAAGCCGTTTCAGACATTTAGTTTCTAAAACGGCTTTAATATTACTTGAATTTATCTCATACCTTAACGTATGATTTAATCACTTATTATTGATAAAATTCATATTCATTATCTGTATACACAGTACATTTCATTTTTGTAACGATAGTCTCTTTGCTCAGAATAATCTTCTTTATCATAACTTAAAGGAGTCAACAAATTAAAACAACCAACCGCAAAATACCCATTACCATCACCTCCCCATCCCCAATTATTATGGAAATAGTTTTCTGTCACAATAGAGGAGGTGCTTGTATATTCTCCTGTGCTTGTATTAATTCTATAGTTCTCCTGTTCATAATAAAATATTTTGCAACCATCGATAACCCATGCATGACAATTCTTATAAACAGGATTTTTCTTCCACCACAACACTTTTTGAGTTATTTTTGTTCTACAACCGGCTAATAAAATAGGACGATGGTATCGTATTGCATCATCAGCATCAGAAGAATTAAAAATTTTTGAAAAATACTTTTTATATCCAATATTACCCAAAAATTCATATGCATCAGAAGACAGAGCTCCACTTTCTGCACAATCATACTCCATATCCACCTCATATCCTATTTTTTCCATCAATATTGCAATATCTTCACTTTGGTCAGACGATGATGGAATTTTAGAAGAACACATTTTGTCCCAATGCATTACATGATTATTCACTATTGACGGATACTGCCAATATGACATAATTTGAGCTGTGGCTGTAGCCACACATCCTACCGGTGCTTTACCATTATAACTTGTTGTATATGGACATTCTTTTTGAACGTACTTATTGTAAGGATATGTTTGATCCCAAGTCACTTTTAGCAAAGGACCAATTGTAGACTCCAAAAAAAGGTGATATGAAGTACCTGTGTAAACCGCACGAGTTTCAGATGTCTTTGCATCAACAATAAAAGAGTTTTTGTCTACCACAGCTAATCTAATAGAGAGTCTTTTGTCATCTCAAAATTGTCTATTGAAGATTCCACATAATCCTGCATCAGTTCCAATGCATACTGCAATCCTGGATTATCTACCTCATTTTCAAGAGAACCATCATCGATATATGCTAAAATTTGGGTCGGAATACGATCATCCGCAGCAACAATAGCAAATCCTCTATTGTCTGCAAAATTAAAAACATAAATCAAAGAGTCTTCATTCGTACTAACAGACCTGAGAGAAGAGTTTGTTCTGCCATAAACACCAACACTTTCGATGACTTTGGGATTAAAGTTGTTTGTACGGGTACATTCATCAGCAAATAGTTCTGTAGCTTTGATGGCAATTTCACTTGCCTCACTTATTGGAATAACGTGATGCTCAGAAAACAACGGTCTCAAATTAATTCCTTCAACATGTTTCCTATTTACAGAGTCCCAATAATCACCTTCTTCAACATCATCTTTACAACTTTACAATACATTCATAAGCAGAACAGTCGCTAATAAATAAACTTTCTTTACCATTTTTAATCAAAATTTACAGTTTGTATAGTAGATAAATTCCTTCCATCCTCAAAATAGATAGTAATAGTTAAATTTTGTGTTCCTTTGATTACCTTAGTGCTGTCAAAATGAAATCCTAAACCATGTTTATTATACAATAAGGTAAAATCTTCTTTTGTATATTCTGAAATAAATTTGTCTTTTTCAGAACGTCGCCCACCTTCTTCCGTATAACCACTTTTTATGTAATCATAGTAATTTCGAGTATACAATTTTACAATGTCTGAAAGTTCGGTTCCTTTAGGATGAAATTCATCAACATCAGTATCTGATATTACAGAAATCGAATCAATAGCAACAGATATAGCCCCATCTGCTCCTATCGCTCTATAGTAGTTATATCCAACATCACCATATTTTTTAGTCAAAGCCTCATATTCTTCTTTGTTTGATCTTTCTTCTATATGTGTTCCATTAATTTCAAGAACTATTCCAGGTTCCGAATTATACTGCCAATATTCACTCAACACCAAAGTATCTGGCACAACATAGTATCTAATACAATGTTCCGCATACTCTGTAGATTCTCTCTCCTTTTTTTCATCCTCATTTTCATCGCATGAGCCTGCGAACGCAAGTATCGAGATTAAACCCACATACCTCACGATTTGTCTGAAAAGCTTTTTCATCTGAAATCAATTTTAGTTGTTGTCATAAGTATTTCTCCGTTAGTGATTTTTCGCCAGACGCATTAATTTATTTTGTCTCTCAATCTTCACTAAACTTAATAACGCCACAAAGATACATCAAAAAAAGATGTTATCTGCAACTATTCGAGTAATATTAACCTATTTTAACATTCATTTCTGATTTTTTCTTTTCCATTATTATGTATACTCCAATCTATCAAGTTCTGCAAGTGAATAATGAGGATACTTAATGATCAATTATTCATTTACTCAAATTTTCCAATTTTTTTGCTAATTTTGCAACCGCTTTTCGGTTCTACCACTAAAGCAATCAATATTTTAATATGGCAGAGAATACACTACTACAGAAACTTGAGGGTCTTGAAATCAAATTCAAGGAGATCAGCACCCTTATCACAGACCCGGCAGTGATCGCCGATATGAAACGTTTCGTGAAGCTCAACAAGGAGTATAGCGACCTTGAAAGAATCATGAAAACAAAGAATGAATATGAAACCACACTCAAAAATATAGCAGAGGCCAAGGAGATTCTCCAGACTGAGGATGATCCCGACATGAAGGAGATGGCTAAGGCTGAGCTTGACGAACTTGAGCCCAAACTTCCTGAGATGGAGGAGGCTATCAAGCTTATGCTTATCCCTTCCGATCCAGAAGACGGGAAGAATGCCATTGTCGAAATCCGTGGTGGTACGGGTGGCGACGAAGCTGCCATCTTTGCCGGAGACTTGTTTAAAATGTACAGCAAGTACTGCGAGTCGAAAGGTTGGAGCGTCAGCGTATCATCATTCACAGAGGGCACAGCTGGAGGATTCAAGGAAATCATCTTCAATGTGTCGGGCGACGGTGTGTATGGCATACTGAAGTATGAGAGTGGAGTGCACCGTGTGCAGCGTGTGCCAGAGACTGAGACTCAGGGCCGTGTACATACATCAGCAGCCACGGTGGCAGTGTTGCCAGAAGCAGACGAGTTTGATGTGGAGATTCAGGAAGGACTGATCAAGTGGGATACATTCCGAAGCGGTGGAGCCGGTGGACAGAATGTGAACAAGGTGGAGTCTGGAGTTCGTTTACGTTACCCATGGAAGAATCCGAACACAGGAGTGGTGGAAGAGATCCTTATTGAGTGTACAGAGACGCGAGACCAGCCAAAGAACAAAGAGCGTGCATTGTCTCGTCTGCGCACAAAGATCTACGACCAGGAGCATCAGAAATATATGGACGACATTGCGTCGCGCCGTAAGACAATGGTCAGCACGGGCGACCGTTCGGCAAAGATCCGCACCTACAACTATCCTCAGGGTCGTGTGACAGACCACCGTATCGGACTGACGCTATACAACTTGGCAGCAATCGTAGGCGGAGATATCCAGGGAATCATAGACCAGCTTATCATCGCTGAAAACGCAGAACGATTGAAGGAATCGGAAATGTAAATATGTAATTGAGACGCACGACCGTGCGACTCTACCCAAAAATAAAAAGGCTGTTGCAACGCAACAGTCTTTCTGATTAAATACATTTATCCTCTTAATAATCCAATGTGTTCAAACAATCGGATCATTTTCTAAATTTTTTTATCTGTACACACAGTATATTTCATTTTCGTAATGGAAATCATAAGTAGAATTATTATCTCCATCATAACTGTAAGCATCCTGTAAATTAAAGCATCCTGCAGCAAAATAGCCATTACCATTGCTGCCCCAGCCCCAATTATGGTGGAAATAGTTTTCATCGTAGTATGAGAATGTACTTGTGTATTCTCCAGTGCTCGTGTTGATTCTATAGTTTTCCTGCCTATAATGAAGTGTCTTGCAACCATCAATCACCCATGCATGGCAATCAGAGTAATGTGTTTTTTTCCACCATAGCTTACCTGTTGTTGTCTTTTTTGAACAACCCCTTGCAAGGAGAGGACGTCTCAATTCCATTGCGTTTCTGACATCAGAAGAATTGAACCCTTTTGAAAATGCCTTGATATATCCGAGGCGTCCCAACAAATTATATGCGTCGGAACTTTTTGCAGAACTTCCGTCACACTCATAATCCATATTCACCTCTCTTCCAATTTCTCTCATCAGTCGCGCTATATTACTCTGATTAGATGATGTCTCAGGTATTGGAGCTAAACACATATTGTTCCAATTCATAGCATACTGGTTCAGCGTCGACGGATATTTCCAGTACGACATAATTTGAGCTGTTGCCGTAGCCACACAACCTGTTGGTGCTTTGTCTCTATAAGCAATCGTATAATCACATTTTTTGTCCACATACATGTTATAAGGATATGTCTGATCCCAAGTTACATTGAGCAATGGACCAATTGTACTCTCTGATAGTAATTGATACGCAGTGCCAGTATAAATAGCACGTGTTTCTGCTGTTTTTGCATCAACCACAAAAGAGTTCTTTTCCGCCACAGTCAAAAACGAATCCTTCT
>DGHQ01000044.1:0-88588 GCA_002392915.1 Bacteroidales bacterium UBA3844
TCATTTGGATTTGATCATAGAATACGAACTCACGTTATTTATAATTTTAATTGAAAAAGGGATGAACCGTCGTCCATCCCTTAATGATTTATTCGATCAGAATCCATTTACTCTTTCAACCATGTCACTGACTTGCAGCCACCGAACACATCCTCTCCAACCTTCACATTGTCTTTGGAATTATCAATTACAATGTCAAGATACCAACAACACTGAAATGCTCCATTTCCAATGCTAGTGACATTCGAAGGGATTTTTACGCTTCTCAAATTCTGGCAATACGAGAATGCCTTTTCTCCTATACTCGTCACACTTGATGGAATTTCTATTGATTCCATTTCACACCATTCAAAAGCTTCTTCTCCAATGCTTGTGATCGTAGAAGGGAGCTTTATGCCTTCTAAACTTCCTCCGCCTACAATATAAAATGCACCATTTGCGATTTCTGTGACTGTGTATATTTTACCGTCAATTCTGATCTTGGCTGGGATATAGAAGGAGTCGATAGCTCCACGATAATGTGAAACCTCAGCTGTTGAATCAGATAATGTTTTGAAGATCACAGCTCTAATGTCTGATGTGTCCATTACTACGGAAAGGTCTGGATTGCCTGCGACAACTGGAGTATTTTTCGTAAATCTGACTGAAAAACAGTTAGTGAATGTATATTCTCCTGTTGTGACGTTTTTGCTTGAATTGTCTATGACAATATTCATACAATTCCAAAATGCACCGTCTCCTATGTTGGTCACACTTGATGGAACGTTTATTAGATCCAAGCCTGAACCCCAAAAAGACCATCCTCTGATGCTTGTGACTGTTGAAGGTACAACAAATTTACCCTCTATTCCGGCAGGCACTGAGATAAGTTCTGTTGTGTCTTTATTATACAACACTCCATCCACAGTGATAAAATTTGGATTATCACTTGCGATATTTATGTTTGTCATATTTGAACAGCGGGCAAATGCACCGTCTTCTATTTCTGTGACACTGGCAGGGATATCAATGCTTTTCATAATTCGACAACCACAAAATGCGTAGATGCCAATCTTTGTAACACTTGAAGGAATCTTGACACTTGTCAGACTATCATCTTCAAAGGCTGAATATCCGATACAATTGACGCTTGATGGAATTGTGAAATCGCCTCTTATTCCTCCTGGAACACAGATTATCTTTGTTTTGTCTTTGTTATACAAGACACCATCTACTGATGAATAGTTCGGATTGTCGCTAGCGACGTTGATGCTTTTCAATTTTGAACTTCCGCTAAAAACTGATGATTCAGCGATACTTGTTATACTTGAAGGGATTTCAAGTGTTGTTAAACTACGTTTCCAGCTAAATGCTGAATATTTGATGCTGTTGACTGTATATACTTTGCCATCAATCTTTACTTTGGATGGTATTTCTATAGATTCAGAGTCCTTATTAACCCCTGTCACTTCCACCGTCGAATCGGGTTTGATGGAGAAATTCAGTGGGGATTCCGATGCGTCTACCACTGTCGAATCGTTTGGAATGTTGGAGTTTTCATTAAAGATGACCTCTTCCACATCTTCCACATTAAATTTTTTAATCTCTCCGTTTTTCTGCTTCACGATCATGTCTGTTGCCAACATAAATTGACATAGGGCAAATGCCATAACAGACGCAAGTAGTTTTTTCGCCATATTTCTTTCTATTTACATTTTAAAATTATGTTGTCGTTATAATAACGTCACAAAAATAAAAAATATTTTAATGAATGTGTAAAAATTCATTGTCAAATATGATGAATGATTATTCATTCCGCATTTAGAATTTTAAGTTTCTCTCCTATTGCGGGCAGATTTGAAACCTGCCCCTACGATCGTGGGAATTGTAGCCCAGAATGGGCGTCACCTCTTAGGCAGGGGGTTCAACCCCTGTTTTGTGGACGGTGCACACGACGGCAACCCCGAAGGGGTGAAACAAAATGGTGACATTATAATGGAGGTGTCGCCTCATCGAGGCTTTTAATCACCCCCAAATGCCCGTTATACAGGGGTTATCACCCCTGCCTATAAGATACCGTCCCTTCGGGACTTGTAAAATTTGAATAATTTGTCCTATTGCGAGGAGGTTTGAAACCTGCACCTACGATCGTGGATATGCAATAGATTAATCTTTTAACCATGTCACAGACTTGCATTTTCTGAAAGCATCTGCTCCAACTTTCACATTCTTTTCCGAATTGTCGATCACAACATCAAGTTTTGTACAATATTTAAAAGCCTCAATTCCAATGTTTGTCACATTTTTTGGAATATCTATGCTTGTCAAGCTACTACAGCTTTCAAAAGCAAAGTTTTCGATGTTTGTCAAACTCTCTGGGATATTTATGTTTGTCAAACTGCCACAGCGTGAAAAAGCAAAATTTCCGATACTTGTCACGCCTTCTGGAATATCTATACTCGTCAAACTGTTACAGTTCCGAAAAGCAGCAGTTCCGATATTTGTTACTTTCTCTGGAATTTTAATGCTCGTCAAATTGCTACAGTCTTCAAAAGCATTAGAATTGATGCTTGTCACATCCTCTGGGATCACGACAGTTGCACATTTTGTCTTATCTCCAATCCATCCATAACATTTTGTACCTTTATCGTAGACCAATAATCTTGGCTCCAAACCGTTACAGCCATCAAAAGCAAAAAACTCGATGCTTGTCACTCCCTCTGGAATATCTATGCTAGTCAAATTGTAGCATCCTTCAAAAGCGAAACTTTCGATGCTTGTCACACTTTCTGGAATATCTATACTTGCCAAACTACTACAGTCTCTAAAGGCAGAACTTCCTATGCTGGTCACTCCTTCTGGGATATTTACGTTTGTCAATCTCTCACAGCCATAAAAAGCATAATCTCCGATGCTGGTCACTCCTTCTGGGATCAAGACATCCGTGCATTTTTCCCTATTCCCTACCCATCCGTAGCATTTTGTGTCTTTATCATAGATTAACAACTTTGGCTCCAAACTATTGCAGCCATCAAAAGCAAGATCTCCGATGCTGGTCACACTTTCTGGAATATCTATACTTGCCAAACTACTACATTTATAAAAAGCATTATCTCCGATGCAGGTCACTTCCTCTGGAATATCTATGCTGGTCAAACAGCTGCATCCATAAAAAGCCTCATATCCGATGCTTGTCACTCCTTCTGGGATCAAGACATCCGTGCACTTTTTCTTATCTCCTACCCATCCATAGCATTTAGTGCCTTTATCATAGATCAGTAACTTTGGCTCCAAATTGTCGCATCCCTCAAAAGCCCAATATCCGATGCTTGTCACTTCCTCAGGAATCTTAATGCTGGTCAAACTGCTGCAATATTCAAAAGCATTATCTCCAATGCTCGTCACATTTTCTGGAATATCTATACTTGCCAAACTTTTGCAACGAGAAAAAGCCAAGTCTCCGATGTTTGTCACACTTTCTGGAATATCTATACTTGCCAAACTAAAGCAACCATAAAAAGCCCTTGCTCCAATACTTGTCACTCCTTCAGGGATGTCTATGCTTTTTAGGTTATTATTGAATATAAAAGCGCTTGCCCCGATACTTGTCACCGTATAAACTTTTCCATCTATTCGCACTTTTTCTGGTATGATGATGGAGTCATGACCAAGGTATGAACATTCATCATCACTATCATCTCTAGTCACCTCCACTGTCGAATCGGATAAAATATTGAATCGCAGAAATGTTTCCGACACATCCACCACCGTCGAATCTTCAGGAATGATTGCATTTTCCTCAAAGAAAACCTCTTCCACATCATCCACATTAATCTTCCAATCCTCTCCGTTTTTCTGCTTCACTACCATGTCGGTCGCCAACATAGAGAGGCATATTGCGAATAAAGCACCTATAGCAAGTAATCCTTTTTTCATATTTCTTTCCAATTTATATTTTTCACATTTTCAAAAAATCGTCGTTACTATTATGACAATATCATTGCAAAATAAGGAATAAATTACAGAAATTAAAAATTTCCATGTGAATGTTTTCGTATTTTTTTATTTTTGTGATGTGGGCATGTTGTAATCTCCAAATTTGAAGTTTCTTTTTAATACGTCTGAAAGACGTTACAGAGCGGAGCGAGAATAACCCGGGACGAAGTCTCGGGGATAGCAACGACATCAAAACCTTGCCTGAAAGGCAATACAACTTTTTGATTGAATTCTCAGCTCTTTTTCTCATTAAAAAGGCGTAGCCTTTCTCTGTGAACTTGTGCCTCTGTGGTTTTGTAAATTCTGTGTGCTCGCATTAGGAAGGAGGGGTTAGAGCCAATATCTATCAAACATGTGTCCTTAACAATCCGCATTTTTAATATTGCGGGCAGATTTGAAATCTGCCCCTACAAACCGTGGAAATTGTAGCCCAAAATGGGCGTCACCTCTTAGGCAGGGGTTTCAACCCCTGTTTTGTGGACGGTGCACATGACGGCAACCCCGAAGGGGTGAAACAAAATGGTGACATTATAATGGAGGTGTCGCCTCATCGAGGCTTTTAATCACCCCAAAATGCCCGTTATACAGGGGTTATCACCCCTGCCTATAAGATACCGTCCCTTCGGGACTTGTAAAATTTGAATAATTTGTCCTATTGCGGGGAGGTTTGAAACCTGCACCTACGATCGTGGATATGCAATAGATTAATCTTTTAACCATGTCACAGAATTGCAATTTCTGAAAGCATCCTTTCCAATTTCGATATTGCCTTCCGAATTGTCAATCACTACATCAAGACTATAACATTGACGAAAAGCATAAGATCCGATGCTTGTCACACTCTCAGGGATGGTTATGCTTTTCAAGCTTTTACATTCACGAAAAGCAGAATATCCGATGCTTGTCACTCCCTTTGGAATATCTAAACTCGTCAAACTACTACAACCCTCAAAAGCAGAATTCCCGATTTTCGTCACGCCTTCAGGTATATTTATGCTTGTCAAATTACTGCAATAATAAAAAGCATATTCATCGATGCTCGTCACAACTTCTGGCATATTTATGTTTGTCAAACTGATACAGTACATAAAAGTATTTTTTTCGATGCATGTCACTCCCTTTGGAATATTTATGCTTGTCAAACTGCAACTAGAAAAAGCTCCTGCACCGATGCTTGTCACTCCTTCTGGAATTACAACCTCTGTGCATTTTTCTCTATCCCCTATCCAGCCATAACATTTCGTGCCGTTATCATAGACCCATAACCTTGGCTCCAAACTGTTGCAACCAGAAAAAGCCCCTGTTCCGATGTTCGTCACTTTCTCTGGAATATCAATGCTTGTCAAACCACTACATCCAGCAAAAGCAAAATCTTCGATTTTCGTCACTCCATCTGGAATTTTTATGCTTGTCAAACTGTAACAGTGATTAAAAGCATATTCTCCGATACTTGTTACCGCATACACATTTCCCCCTATTCGCACTTTTTCTGGTATGGTAATAGAATCATGACCAAGGTATGAACGCTCATCACCACTATCATCTCTAATTACCTCCGCCGTCGAATCAGACAAAATATTAAATAGCAGAAATGTTTCCGACGCATCCACCACCGTCGAATCTTCAGGAATGATTGCATTCTCCTCAAAGAAAACCTCTTCCACATCATCCACATTAATCTTCCAATCCTCTCCGTTTTTCTGCTTCACGATCATGTCGGTCGCCAACATAGAGAGACATATGGTGAATAAAGCACCTAATGCAAGTAATCCTTTTTTCATATTTCTTTCCAATTTATATTTTTCACATTTTCAAACGTTGTCGCAATTATGGCAACACCACAAAATTAGACATATTTTATGGAAGATAAAAATTTCAATGCCAAATATGACGGATGATGAATGATTAACGATTGATGATTAATGATTATTTTGTATAATTAAACATGCGGGCAGGTTTGAAACCTGCCCCTACGGACCTGCCGACACACGCTGAGCCCCCACAAGAAGGGTCGTAGACCCTTTATCGCTTGCGACGGTAGCCGATTCCATAATGATTGAGGTCTGCCGACCGAAATGATTATGGTGTCGGTTTAAATGATTATTGGAATCGATTTAATCGATTATTGGGATCGGATTTTATGATTAATGATTAACGATTATTCATTTCTCATTTCGCATTTATAATTTTTAATTTCCCAATGAGATGCCTTTGATCTTTCTGTAAAGGTCGAGAGCGTAGACGTCGGTCATTCCAGAGACATAGTCGAGCACAGCGAGAATCCTTTCATAAGGTGATTCGCTCGACACTGCGAATTGAGACGGAATGCGTGCCAACAGCTGTTTTGAATATGCTTTGTCGGCGTTGAACACTGCATCGATCTCTTTTTCTATCAATGTGTAGATGATGTTGTAGCCGGCGATCTCGATGTCGACCACCTCCTTGCTCTTGTATATTTTCTTCGCCGACACTCTCTGGCACTCTTTGTAGGCGTTGCCCACTCTCTCCGACACATAGTCGATCAGCGAGCCTTCAAACTCTCCAGCCAAAATTTTCTCCTCATTCTTTATGAAGACGTCGGCACACTCCTCTATCAACACTCCGATGACGCTGGAACGCAAGTATGCCACCTGCTCATTCACGTCGTCGACAAACGACATCCTTTCCCTCCGTCGCTCCTGCTTCTCCTCCGAGAAGAATCCGAGAAGCAGATTGAAAGTCTCGTCTTTATCGAGCAGACGCATCTTCAACGCGTCTTCAATATCCATTATCTCATAGCAGATATCATCAGCTGCCTCCACAAGGTAGACGAGGGGATGACGCGAATATCTCCCGTCGGCTTTCTTTTTTATGCCCAAATAATCGGCGATTTTCCTATAGGTCTCGAAATCGGATTGGAAGAATCCGAACTTGTTTTTCTTGCCTTTCACCTCAGCGGATAGATACGGATATTTCACGATCGAAAGCAGAGTCGGGTATGTGAGCACGAATCCGCCCTCACGTCGCCCCTCGAAACGGTGGGTGAGCAGACGGAATGCGTTGGCGTTGCCGTCGAAATGGGTGAAATCAGCCCATTGCTCGTCCGTGATGCCGTATTTCTCTTTCAATTCCATTCCGGCACCTTCGGAAAAGTACGATGAAATGGCGGTTTCTCCGCTGTGTCCGAACGGAGGATTGCCCATATCGTGGGCGAGGCATGCAGCAGATACGATGGATCCGAGATCGTCGACGTGGGTGGAAATAGAATCTCCGTATTTCTCTTTAAGGAATTTTGAGACACGGTTGCCGATGGAGCGTCCCACACAACTCACCTCCAGCGAGTGGGTGAGACGGTTGTGCACGAAAATTGTGTTGGGAAGCGGGAACACCTGGGTCTTGTTCTGCAAACGTCGGAATGGGGCTGAAAACACAAGGCGGTCGTAGTCGCGTTGAAACTCCGTACGGTCCTGCTCTTTGGGGTCGTGATAGTTTTCCAATCCCAGGCGGATAGTGCAAATCAGTTTATTCCATTCCATCATTTTCGGCATTTTTTTATATTAGACAACACAAATATAATAAAAGGACGGCAAGTTGTTAGGATTTATTTGCATTTTCCATTGTAAACTTCTATATTTGGGATGCTTATGTCAGGTGAGAAATACAATTTTCCCACAATTGGCTATGGCGGGGTGGAAATGCACTTGAATGTATAAACACAAAAAGGAAACTAAGTGAGAAGAACTATGACTACAAAATCACTATTCAAAGATATTTTAATGGCGCCGCTGTCCTGGATTTACGGGCTTATTGTAGTAGTGCGAAATTTCATGTTTGACGTCGGTTTGCTGAAATCCACAAAATTTGACATTCCTGTGATTGTTGTAGGCAACATCACTGTGGGAGGCACAGGGAAAACGCCTGTCACAGAATATCTTGTACGGCTTCTCTCTGAAAAGTTCCGCACAGCGGTGGTGAGCCGAGGATATAAGCGTAAGACGAGCGGATTCATCATTGCGGATGAAAAGAGCACCCCGGATCAGATTGGCGATGAGCCATACCAGATCAAACGCAAATTTCCGGAGCTAATTCTGGCGGTAGACGAGAAGCGTGTGAGGGCGATCAAGAAATTGAGCGACGAAGGGTCGTACCGTCCGGAGGTGTTTGTGCTCGACGACGCATACCAGCACCGCTACGTCACGCCGGACATTCCTATTCTTCTTGTGGACTACAACAATCTTATCTATAACGACCAATTGCTTCCATTGGGTACATTGAGAGAGCCACTTAAGGCGAAAGACAAGGCATCGATTGTGATCGTGACAAAGTGTCCGAAGGATATCACGCCGATGGAATTGCGTGTGATCACGATGAATCTTAAGCTTTATCCTTATCAGACGCTTTTCTTCTCATATATGGAGTATGGCGATCTGAAGCCAGTGTTCCCATGTGCAAAGGCGACGGTGGATCCGGATCTGTTGAAGGAGACGACGGTATTGTCGCTTACGGGAATCGCGTCGCCAGCAACATTTGAAGAGCATGTGAGAAGTCTGGCAAACGGAATCAAGGCAGTCAATTTTGCCGACCATCACAAACTGACATTGAAAGATTATAATAAGGTGACGGAGATGTTCGCAGAAATCGAAAACAGCAAAAAACTCATCCTTACCACGGAGAAAGACGCTGTCAAGATGATGAATGATGAGACATTCCCGTCGGCACTTAAAGAATACATCTATTATATCCCGATGAACATAAAATTCCTGAAGGATGAAGAGTCGTTCAACAATTTAATTATCAACTATGTTACAAAGAATAGAAGCTACATGCGCATATCTTAAAAGCCAGACTGAATTGCGTCCGGAAATCGCCATTATTCTTGGCACTGGTTTGGGCGGTCTGACAGAAGAGATCAGCGTAGAGAAAGAGATACCATATTCACAGATTCCAGGATTTGTGCAGAGCACAGTGGCTGGACACTCAGGAAAATTGATATTCGGAACGATCGCAGGAGTGCCAGTGATGGCGATGCAGGGAAGATTCCACTTTTATGAGGGATACCCTATGAAGGATGTCACATATCCGGAGGTGGTAATGAAAGGTATGGGAATCAAATACTTGATGGTGAGCAACGCAGCAGGAGGATTGAATCCGGAATTCAAGGCAGGCGACATCATGTTGATCACAGACCACATCAACCTGTTCCCTGAGCATCCGTTGAGAGGCAAGAACGAAGATTCCATCGGCACACGTTTCCCAGACATGAACAACGCATACAACCGTGATTTGATCTCGTTGGCTGAAAAAGTTGCAGCGTCTAACAACATACCATATAAGAAAGGAGTGTATGTCGGCACACAGGGCCCAACATTCGAGACTGTTGCGGAATACAAATATTTCCGTTTGATAGGAGGAGACACATGTGGAATGAGCACAGTGCCGGAGATCATCGTTGCTCACTGGGCAGGCATCAAGTGTTTTGGAGTGTCGATCGTGTCGAATGCGTTAGGAGACGCGTTGAATGGTATAGAGACAAACCACGAGGAGGTGCAGCGCAACACCAATATCGCAAAAGACAATCTTAAGGTCTTGTTCCGTGAGATGGTGAAAGCAATGCGAAATTTATAATGCATAATTCGTAATTGGGGAGACGTGGGGATAACGCGTCTACCAATATTAAACATCTAAAGACGTGATCCGGACAAATTCGTCTGGAAGACGATATTTGCATAACCCCGTACATTCGAAGCGAAGCGTAGAATGTGCGGGGTTTGTCAAAGGAGAGGAAACAGAAAACGAAAAAAGACAATGGAATTTCAAATCCGAATACAAAAATTAATTACATTTGCAAAAAAGATTATTTTGATATGGTAGCAGACAGAAAAAGGATGTTCCGAATTTAATCTTTTTAGACATATATAAAAGTCAATTTAATCATAAATATATGGCAATAGCAGTAAAAGCGATACCTACACTTTATGGTGCAGAAGCTCGTGATTTTCGAGAAAGAGCTGATGAGGTAGAGCGTAGAAATAACAAGCGTCCAAAACGCGACTTAAATAAAGATCCGAAGGTGATTGCTGTACGCGAGATTCTTCGCAAGGGTGGAATTTTATAATAACAGAAAATTGTGGGATTTTTAGCAGACAAATGTACAATAGGGTTATTTACTGAAGATATCATTGAAAATTGTAAGCCTTTTACATGCGGAAAAGATGAAGATATGGATGAATTTTTCCGTAAAGATGTCTTTGACTATAATCACGGATTGATGAGCAAGGCATATTATTTCTCTTTAGATGAAGATCCTTCAGAGATTGTTTGCCTATTCACACTTTCAAACGACAGCATACGGATTTATGATCTTCCCAGTTCACCACGAAATAAAATGTGGGGTTGCACACATCATGAAAAGCTATTGAAACGTTATCCAGGTGTTTTGATTGGACGTTTTGCCGTGAATAAACACTTTGCAGGAAAAGGAGTTGGTTCGGAATGCATTGAAATTATTTCTCAAATGTTTATAGATCCAATGAACCGCACGGGATGTCGTTTTCTGATCGTTGATGCTAAGAACACTCCAGAAGTGATTCGTTTCTATGAGAAAAATGGGTTCAACCAACTCTTCAAGAAAGAAATACAAGAAGATATTTACACTAAACCTCCTAAAGACGATTTGGAGAAATTAGAACGAATGAATAATCCTCGTCAACTTGAAACTAGATTGATGTTTAAGGACTTGTTGGAATAATACAATTATTTGTACATAAAGAGAGGAAAACAAAAAGAAAACATGTACAATACGGACGCATTGCTGAAAAAAATAATTTCATTGATGTATTGTTAATCTACTTTAATAACGTAACAGACGATTTTTTATTGTGTAAAGTATTTATCCATGTTAGACATCTATTATAGACGTGATTCTGACAAATTCGTCTGGAAGACGATATTTGCATAACCCCGTACATTCGAAGCGAAGCGTAGAATGTGCGGGGTTTGTCAAAGGAGAGGAAAACATAAAACGAAAGAAGACACGTACAGTTTTCACATGTTCCCGTTTCCGTTGTTTTTTTCACAAACTTGCTGGTGACTTCTCCAAGCGTCAACCGATAATATCAAACATTGTTTTCTGTTTAATTATGATTTCTATTGCGGGCAGGTTTGAAACCTGCCCCTACGATCATGGTATTGATTGACTATTTGGGAATTGTCTATTTTTCATAATATCATGTGGTTTAGTCAATATCATGTTATTTATTATGTGCTCGCCTACGGCTCGCACTTGGAAGGGGTTAGGGCCAATATCTATCAAACATGGGCCCTTAACAATCCTCATTTATGACACTCCAACTATCACTTTCTACCTATTTTAATTTCATCGAATCCACGTTGTATTAGCTATAGACATGATCCAGACAAATCCGTCTGGAAGACGATGTTTGCATAACCCCGTCCATTCGAAGCGTAGCGTAGGATGTGCAGGGCAGGAAACAGGAAACCTGCCCCTACAATTTTGGCAAACATCTGTTTTGTTATAATATCAAAATGTCAATAAAAGAGAGTGAAACCGACAATTATAATAGTTTAGAATGAATTTTCGCATCTTTTGTTTAAAAAAAACGTCTTATCGCATCACATTTTGTAATATATAAAAATCAATTTCAATTTTAGCAAGTTTTAAATTGTAAGCAGCAAACATCACCAACCTTACAATTTGATACCATTTTTCGATTTTGTATATACAAATTGTTAGTTGTTACAATCTGTTTTTAGCAAATACATCATAAAAACGATTAGAAATTTTCATTGTGCGTAATTTTGCATCGGTAATCCAAATGGGATTGCCGACTTGGATAATTAGATATAAAACGACGAAAAGAAACAAAATTATGCAAAACAATTTCACTAAAGGACTTTACACTCCAGCGAATGAGCATGATGCTTGTGGTGTCGGTATGGTGGTAAACATACATGGCAACAAGAGTCATGAGCTTGTGGATTCCGCTCTTAAAGTCTTGGAGAACATGATGCATCGTGGTGCTGAGGGTGCCGACGGTAAGAGTGGAGATGGTGCCGGTATTATGGTACAGATACCACACGAGTTTATTTTGTTGAAGGGAATTCCAGTTCCAGAAAAGGGTAAGTATGGTACAGGTCTCGTCTTTTTACCAAAAGACAAGACAGAGCAAGACAAGATTCTTAAAGTGATGATTGAGGTGATCGAGGCAGAAGGTTTGAATTTGATGAAGCTTCGTGACGTGCCTACAAATCCTGCGTGTCTTGGCAAGGTGGCTCTTGAGAGTGAGCCAGACATCAAACAGGTGTTTATCACCGGCGTCTCTAATGAGGATGCCCCAAACCTTGAGAGAAAACTCTACGTAATCCGTAAGAAAATAGAGAATCAGGTAAATCATAAAGATTTCTATATTGTATCATTGTCGAGCAAGAATATCATCTACAAGGGTATGCTTTCGTCTATGCAAGTGCGCGACTATTTCGACGACCTTCGTGACACATATTTTACTTCTGGTCTTGCTTTGGTACACTCCCGTTTCTCTACAAACACATTCCCTACATGGTCGCTTGCCCAGCCTTTCCGTTTGCTTTGCCACAACGGTGAGATCAATACTGTAAGAGGAAACCGAAACTGGATGAAGGCCCGTGAGTCGGTGCTTAATTCTGGTCTGCTTGGTGATATATCAAGCATCCGTCCGATAGTGCAGCCTAACATGAGCGACTCTGCGTCGTTGGACAACGTGTTTGAGTTTTTCGTGATGAGTGGACTCTCTTTGCCTCACGCGATGGCTTTGCTTGTGCCAGAGAGTTTCAACGACAAGAATCCTATCAGCGACGATCTAAAGGCATTCTATGAGTATCACTCAATTTTGATGGAGCCTTGGGACGGACCCGCAGCTTTGATGTTCTCAGACGGCCGATACGCTGGAGGTATGCTCGACAGAAACGGTCTGCGTCCTTCAAGATATTTGATCACAAACAACGACATGATGGTTGTCGCTTCTGAGGTGGGAGTCCTTGATTTTGATCCGAGTGAGATCAAGCAAAAAGGAAGACTTCAGCCAGGTAAGATCCTGATGATCGATACAGAAGAGGGAAAGATCTACTATGATGGAGATTTGAAAGCTCAGCTTGCCGCTGAACATCCATATAGAGACTGGTTGCACACCAACCGTATCCAGCTTGAGAAGTTGAAAAGCGGACGTAAGGTTTCTAATTCCGTCGCCAACTATAAGAGCAAGCTTTTGAACTTCGGATTTGCCAAAGAAGATATCGAAAAGACAATCATTCCTATGGCAGTCAACGGTGCGGAACCAGTCGCAGCGATGGGTAACGACACTCCATTAGCTGTCATCTCCGATCGTCCACAGATTTTCTTCAACTACTTCCGCCAGCAGTTCGCCCAAGTCACAAACCCAGCCATCGACCCTATCCGTGAGGAGCTTGTGATGAGTCTGACTGAGTATATCGGTAAGGTAGGACCTGGTATTTTGAATCCAGATGAGAGCAATTGTAAGATGGTTCGTCTTCCTCATCCGATCCTTTCAAATGCGGAACTTGACATTCTTTGCAACATCCGTTACAAGGGATTCGTCACTACTAAACTTCCTTTGCTGTTCGAGGCGAGCAAGGGAGAAGAGGGATTGAAAGAGGCACTCGACGATCTATGTAAGAGAGCTGAGGAGAGCGTCGACAAGGGTATCAACTATATCATCCTTTCCGACAGGGATGTCGACGAGAAACATGCGGTCATTCCATGTCTGTTGGCGGTCTCAGCCGTCCACCATTATTTGATCAACGTCGGCAAACGAGTGCAGACGGCACTGATTGTCGAGTCTGGAGAGATTCGTGAGGTGATGCACGCCGCATTGCTCCTTGGTTATGGAGCTTCCGCATTGAATCCATATATGACATTCGCTGTTCTAGAAGAGCTTGTGAAGAACAAAGAGATTCAAGAGGACTACCCTACAGCCGAGCACAACTATATAAAGGCTGTCTGCAAGGGTCTTTACAAGATCATGTCGAAGATGGGAATCTCTACTATCCGTTCTTACCGTGGAGCCAAGATTTTCGAGAGCATCGGTTTGAGCGAGAGTTTGTTGAGATCTTATTTCGGAACAGAGATCTCCACTATCGGAGGTATCGGTCTAAAGCAGATTGCAGACGACGCAATCAAGCTCCATGATATAGCAATGAAGGCCACAGACGAAGACATGATTCCTGATTCTGGTCTGTTTGCCTACAGAAAGGATGGTATCGCACACGCTTGGAATCCAGAGACAATCTCCACACTGCAGATTGCCACTCGTATGGGTTCATACAAGAAATACAAGGAGTTCACAAATTACGTGGACAACAAAGACAAGCAGATTTTCATCCGTGACTTCTTCGATTTTAAGAAAGCTGGCAAACCAATCTCAATCGACGAGGTTGAGCCAGTGGAAAGCATCGTCAAGCATTTTGTGACAGGAGCCATGTCGTTTGGAGCCATATCAATTGAGGCTCACGAGGCTATCGCACTTGCGATGAACAAGCTTGGAACCCGTTCAAACACAGGTGAAGGTGGTGAGGACAACGCTCGTTATCATTCCAGTGTAGAAGGTGTGAGCCTATCATCAAAAACAAAGCAGATCGCATCAGGTCGTTTTGGTGTCACTGCCGAGTATCTTGTGAACGCTGAGGAGATTCAGATCAAGGTGGCTCAGGGAGCAAAACCAGGAGAAGGTGGTCAGTTGCCTGGATTCAAGGTAAATGAGGTTATCGCCAAGACACGTAACTCAATACCAGGCATCTCACTTATCTCACCTCCGCCTCATCACGACATCTACTCAATCGAGGACCTTGCACAACTGATCTTCGACTTGAAGAATATCAATCCTACAGCAGCTGTGTCAGTCAAACTTGTGGCTGAGAGCGGTGTGGGAACAATCGCAACAGGAGTGGCTAAGGCAAACGCAGATTTGATTGTCATCTCAGGTGCAGAGGGAGGAACAGGAGCGTCTCCAGCGTCTTCAATGAGATTCGCAGGAATCTCGCCTGAAATTGGTCTTGCCGAGACACAGCAGACTTTGGTGTTGAATGGACTTCGTGGACGTGTCCGTCTGCAGACAGATGGCCAGTTGAAGACAGGTCGTGATGTGATTCTTACAGCGCTTCTTGGAGCAGACGAGTTTAGCTTCGGAACACTTCCTTTGATTGTGTTAGGATGTGTGATGATGAGAAAATGTAACACAAACACATGTCCTGTAGGAGTCGCCACTCAGGATCCTAAACTGCGAGAAAGATTCAGAGGCCGTTCAGAATATTTGGTGAACTACTTCACATTCTTGGCCCAGGAGGTCCGTGAGTATCTTGCTGAAATGGGATTCAAGAAGTTTGAGGACATCATCGGTCATACCGAATTGATCGAAATCAAGGCAATGGACAGCGACAAGCACAAAACTTTGGATTTCTCACGTCTACTTGCGCGAGTAGACAGCAAAGAGTCGCTATGCTGGGATCACAGAGCATTCACAAAGGTTGAAGGCGTTAAGGATTTCGAGATCCTTGCTCAGGCTAAGGATGCAATTGAAAAGAAACAGGAGGTCAACCTTGATTTCGCCATTAAGAATACAGATCGTGCTGTCGGCACAATGCTTTCAGGAGCGATCGCACAGAAATATGGGGAGAATGGTCTTGCTGATTCCACAATCAATATTAAGTTCAAGGGTTCTGCCGGTCAATCGTTCGGAGCTTTCCTTGCAAAGGGCATAAACTTCAAACTAGAGGGTGAGACAAACGACTACTTCGGCAAGGGTCTTTCAGGAGGACGCATAGCAATTCTACCTCCAGTAAGGAGCAGTTTCGAGGCAGACAAGAACATCATCGCAGGAAACACAGGCTTGTATGGTGCGACGACGGGAGAGCTTTACGTCAATGGACGTGTAGGAGAGCGTTTTGCAGTTCGTAACTCAGGAGCCATCGCCGTAATCGAGGGTGCCGGCGACCACTGTTGTGAGTATATGACAGGCGGACGTGTGGTTGTCCTAGGTGAGACGGGAAGAAACTTCGCAGCCGGAATGTCTGGTGGTGTCGCTTATGTATGGGATAAAAACCATAATTTCGACTACTTCTGCAACATGGATATGGTGGAATTGAGCCTGATTGAGGAGGCGAGCTACCGTAAAGAACTTCACGAGTTGATTCGCAAGCATTGGTTGTACACAGGTTCAAATCTTGCACGTACAATGCTCGATGATTGGAATCACTACGTAGAACAGTTTATCCAGGTTGTTCCAATTGAGTACAAGAGAGTGCTTCAGGAGGAGCAGTTGAAGAAGCTACAAAATAAGATAGCTGACATCAAAGCAGAATAAAAAATGCATAATGCTAAATGCTAAGTGCTAAATTATTTATCAATGTAGTAATGTGTGGTTCACAATTATGAATATGCATTATAAATTAAGAATTGAATAATATGGGAAATCCTAAAGCATTCCTAACAGTGCCTCGTAAGGAGGCCGGATATCGCCCCGTCCAAGACCGTATTCGTGATTTCGGTGAGGTGGAGCAAACATTGAATTCAAAAGACAGACAAGAGCAGGCATCTCGCTGCATGGATTGTGGTGTCCCTTTCTGCCACTGGGCTTGTCCGCTTGGCAATAAACAGCCAGAATGGCAAGACGCTCTATATAAAGGCAAGTGGGAAGAGGCTTACAAGATTCTTTCAACCACAAACGACTTCCCTGAGTTTACAGGTCGTATCTGCCCAGCGCTTTGCGAGAAGAGTTGTGTGCTCAACCTTACAATCGGTGAGCCTACAACATGCCGTGAGAATGAACGTGCTATCATCGAGCGTGCGTTCATGGAGGGTTATGTTCCAGTCCACTCATACGCTCGCAATGGCAAGAAAATAGCAGTGATCGGTTCAGGTCCTGCCGGACTTTCCGTAGCGGCACAGTTGAATAAGAAGGGTTATGAAGTGACTATCTTTGAGAAAAATGAGGCTGCAGGCGGACTACTTCGCTATGGTATTCCAAACTTCAAGCTCAACAAGTCTGTGATCGACCGCAGAATCGCGATTATGGAGAAAGAGGGAATCAAATTCCTATACAACCAGAATATCGACTGCACAAAACTTCCTGAAGGATTCGACGCATATGCCGTCTGCACAGGCACTCCGACTGCCCGCGACCTGAAGATAGAAGGACGTGAGTTGAAGGGAATTTACCTTGCTCTTGAAATGCTTTCCCAGCAGAACAGAGTGCTTGCCGGAATGAAATTCAAAGATTCCGAGCTCGTTAATGCGAAAGGTAAAAAAGTGCTTGTGATCGGTGGTGGTGATACTGGTTCCGACTGTATAGGCACAGCTCACCGTCAGGGTGCAGTGAGTGTGACTCAGATTGAGATCATGCCGGAGCCACCTGTAGGCTACAACCCTACCACACCATGGCCAAACTGGCCTAATATCAAGAAGACCACGTCTTCACATAAAGAGGGATGCGAAAGAAGATGGCTTCTCAACTCTAACAGATTCATCGGCAAAGATGGAAAACTTGTCGGTGTTGAGGTGGAAGGAGTGATCTGGGAGCCAAATCCAGATGGAGGTCGTCCGATCATGAAACTCGACGGAAAGAAAGAGGTCATCGATTGCGATATGGTGCTTCTTGCCATGGGATTCATCAAGCCAGAGCATCCGAAATATGCGGATAATGTATTTCTGGTTGGCGACGCTGCTTCCGGCGCGAGCCTTGTTGTGCGCGCGATCGCTTCTGGCCGTAAGGTGGCAGAGCAGATTGACGCTTACGTAAATGGAATTAAAAAGTAAGAATTAAGAATGGCGCGACTTGGAGGGTAAAACCTTCAAGTTGAAAGCCATTATGATTCGTTTCTATTCGCAAATATCTTTTAAGACTGCGAATTTTTTAATTCTTCATTATTAACTCTTAATTCGAACTGAATATGTGTGGTATAGTTTGTGCGTTCGACCTAAAGAAATCAGCACAGGAGTTGCGTCCTCAACTCCTTGAAATGTCCAAAAGAATTCGTCACCGTGGACCAGATTGGTCGGGAATATTTTGTGACGATAAAGCGATACTTGCTCACGAAAGACTTGCTATTGTCGACCCTCAAAGCGGTCAGCAGCCATTATATAGCAAAGATGGCAAACTTGTGCTTGCCGTAAACGGAGAAATCTACAACCATCAGAGCATCCGCGACCGTCAGGCTGGGTCATACGAGTTTCTCACTAAGAGTGACTGTGAGGTGATCCTCTCGCTCTACCGTGAGAAAGGAATCAATTTTATTGAAGACCTGAACGGAATTTTTGCTTTCGTGCTCTACGATATTGAGAATGATGTCTATTTGATCGCTCGCGACCATGAAGGTATTATTCCTCTATATATGGGATGGGATCATAACGGAACTTTCTACGTCGCTTCTGAAATGAAAGCCCTTGAAGGATTTTGCGAGACAATCAAATCTTTTCCTCCAGGACAATATTTCTACTCTAAAGATGGAGAGTTGAAGACGTGGTATAAGCGAGACTGGATGGAATACGACGCAGTCAAGGACAACACATCAAATATAGATGAACTCCGCAGTGCACTTGAAAGCGCAGTCAAACGTCAGTTGATGACGGATGTGCCATACGGAGTGCTTCTTTCTGGTGGACTCGACTCATCCATCGTCTCTGCAATTGCCAAGAAATTCGCATCTCAGCGTGTGGAGAGTGGCGACAAGCAGGGAGCATGGTGGCCACAGTTGCACTCATTCGCAGTAGGATTGAAGGGAGCTCCAGACTTACTTGCGGCAAAGAAAGTAGCCGACCATATCGGCACTGTGCACCACGAAATCAACTTCACAGTGCAGGAAGGATTGGACGCGGTGCGCGACGTCATCTATCATATTGAGACATACGATGTGACAACGGTAAGAGCAAGCACACCGATGTATCTTCTTGCCCGCGTCATCAAGAGCATGGGAATAAAGATGGTACTTTCCGGAGAAGGAGCCGACGAAATCTTTGGCGGATACCTGTATTTCCATAAGGCTCCAAATGCGGAAGAATTGCATAAGGAGACGGTGCGTAAACTTTCAAAGCTCCACATGTACGACTGCTTGCGAGCCAACAAGAGCCTTTCTGCATGGGGTGTCGAGGGACGTGTGCCATTCCTGGATAAAGAATTTATGGATGTGGCGATGCGATTGAATCCAAAAGACAAGTTGAGCGGCACCGTCGGCAGAATAGAGAAATGGATCCTTCGTAAGGCATTCGAGGACTACTTGCCAGAAGAGGTGGCATGGCGACAGAAAGAGCAGTTCTCAGACGGTGTCGGCTACAGCTGGATTGATACTTTGAAAGAACTCACGTCGCAGCAGGTCACAGACGAGCAGATGTCTCATGCGGCAGAAAGATTCCCAATCAACCCACCTATGACAAAAGAGGAATACTACTATCGTAGCATCTTCGAGGAGCATTTTCCAAGTCAGACAGCAGCGCAGACAGTGCCAAGCGAGAAGAGTGTGGCATGTTCCACAGCTATCGCGCTTGAGTGGGATGAAGCGTTCAAGAACATGAATGACCCATCTGGTAGAGCTGTGAAGAGTGTACATAATCAGGCTTATAAGTAAAAAGATAGGCAGCATAATAATTTGTTTCTTGGGGGCGATGCAGTGATGCGTCGCCCTTTTTTGTGAATTCGAAATTATAAATACGAGATGCAAAATCGTTAATCATTAATCGTTAAATCCCATAATCGATTAAACCGATTCCATAATGATTCCGGTCTGGCGACCGGAATCATTATGGAATCGGCTACCGTCGCAAGCGATAAAGGGTCTACGACCCTTCATGTGAGGAGATATTGACGTGATGCCGACAAAACCAACACAGTATCGATATTAGAAAAATGGACATTTCACAAACACTTAATCGATTCCATGATTGTAGGGGCAGGTTTCAAACCTGTACGCAGAAATCATAATCAAACAGATAAATTTAATGTATAAAGTGCTCAAATCGACTTCGGCAATACGTGTTTGAGCACTTTTGAGCTCAGTCGCTTATGAATACGACAACCAATTAGACGAGGCATATCCCGTCTAACCAATTTTTTACGCCTATAAGCCAAAAACTTTATTGAAAAACATACCCACGTCTTTCCAATTCTTCATTTTTATTGCTTATTTTTGCCAATGTTATCTTATTTTGAGGTAATAGGACTTGAAAGAAATAATAAAAACATTAATAATTTATGCAGTTCGGACATTTCGATGACAAGCGTAAAGAGTATGTTGTGACCAATCCGGCTACTCCTAAATCATGGAGCAACTATCTTGGTGACACTCGTTACGGCGCAATCATCACAAACAACGCAGGTGGATACTCTTTCTACCGTTCATCAGTGCAGGGTTGTTTCCTTCGCCTAAAGTTTAATACAGTTCCTAATGATCAGCCAGGTCGCTACATCTATCTTCACGACCGTGATTCTAAGGATTTCTGGAGTGGTAGCTGGCAGCCAGTTGGCAAGCCTCTTGACAAGTACAAGAGCGAGTGCCGCCACGGTTCAGCCTACACAATCATCTCTTCTGAGTATGAGGGAATCAAGACGGAGACTCTTTACTTCGTGCCACTTGGCCAGGAGTTTGAGGTTTGGAGAGTGAAGGTGACTAACAATTCAGGCAAGAAGAGAAACCTACGTGCTTTCACTTACGCAGAGTTCGCTTCTAACTGGAACATGCACGATGATAGCAACAACTTGCAGTACACTCAGTATATCATCAAGACTTCTTACGCTGATGGTTTTATCGATCACGGTAACAACCTTTACATGCCGGAGGAGCCAGATAATTTCCAGAATAAGGACCAGGCTCGTCACTCTTTCATCGGTGTCGTAGGTCAGCCTGTCACTGGTTATGATTCAGACCGTGACAAGTTTATCGGCCTTTACCATACTTACGCTAATCCAGAGTCTGTCGTTAAGGGTCAGTGTGGCAACACAGTGACTGAGGGAGACAACGGATGTGGTACACTTCAGGTGGATTTGACACTTGAGGCTGGCGAGACTAAGGAATTCACAGTAGTTCTTGGTATCGGTAAGGCTTGGGTAGAAGGTAAGAAAGCTGCTGAGATCGTAGCGTCTCCAGCAAAGGTTGAGGCTGAGTACAAGAAAGTCGTTGACTACTGGCACGGACGTATCGAGGGTCTTTCAGCTGAGACACCAGACGCTGATTTCAACTCGATGATCAACATGTGGAATCCATTCAACAACCTTATCACATACGCATGGAGCCGCGCTGCTTCTTTGATCTACCGTGGTGAGCGTGATGGTATGGGCTACCGTGACACAATCCAGGATATGCTTGGTGTCATTCACAATATTCCAGAAGAGGTTGTGGAAAGACTTGAGCTTATGTTGACAGGTCAGAACTCAAACGGTGGTGCAATGCCAGTCGTTAAGCCTTTCGCTCACAATCCAGGTCACGAGGCTCCAACTCCAGAGAACGAGTTCCGTTCAGACGACTGTATGTGGCTGTTCAACACAGTACCAACATACGTAAAGGAGATTGGTAATATCGACTACTACAACAAGGTGCTTCCTTACTCAGACAAAGGAGAGGGCACAGTGCTTGATCACCTACGTCGCGCTATCCAGTTCAACCTTGATCGTCTTGGCAAGAATGGTCTTCCATGCGGATTGAAGGCAGACTGGAACGACTGCTTGGTGCTTGGTGCTAAGGGAGAGACAGTATTCGTGGCTATGCAGCTTCGTTACGCTCTTACAGTATATATCGATATCTGTACACGTCTGTCTAAGTTCGACGAGGTTAAGTGGGCAGAGGGTCATCTGACAACTCTTTCTGCTAACATCGACAAGGCAGCATGGGATGGCGAGTGGTACGTACGTGCTATCAAGGAAGACGGATATGTGTTCGGAACAAGCAAGAACCCAATCAAGGAGGGTAATATCTGGCTTAACCCACAGTCGTGGGCTATCATCTCAGGTCAGGCTACTGGCGAGAGAGCAGAGACAGTGATGAACTCAGTGGAAAAGCATCTTGCGATCGAATACGGACTAGTGCTTTGCGATCCTCCTTTCGAGAAGACAGAGGCAAGCGTAATCAAGGCTCCTTTGTTCATCAAGGGTATGAAGGAGAACGCTGCTGTATTCCAGCACACACAGGGTTGGGGAATCATGGCAGACTGTATTCTAGGTCACGGTAAGCGTGCATTCAAGAACTACAAGAACTATCTTCCTGCAAACTACAACACACGTGCTGAGGTTCGTCAGATTGAGCCATACGTATATGCGCAGACAACTTGCTCAACTTACAACATGCGCGCAGGTCAGAGCCGTTGTCCATGGTTGTCGGGTACAGCATCTTGGGCATACTTCACAGCAGCTCAGTACATCCTTGGTATTCGTCCAGACTACAACGGATTGCTAATTGATCCATGTATCCCAGCATGGGAAGGCTTCAAGGCAACACGTCGTTTCCGTGGCAATATCATCAATATCGTTGTCAAGAACCCTAACAAGGTTGAGAAGGGTGTCAAGAGCATCACTGTCGACGGTAAGGCTGTAACTGGCAATGTAGTGCCAGCAGACATGCTATCTAACGGTTGCAACGTAGAGGTTATCATGGGATAATCTATTGCGGGCAGGTTTGAAACCTACCGGATATAAGACAGGGTAAGGAATAAAAATCCTTGCCCTGTTTTTTTGTGTGATTTGATGATGTATAGACGCAACTCCTCGAATCTTCAAGTGTTAAATTTATATGTGCGAATGGTAATTTTGAATATATAAACAAACCATTCGCATCTCTAAACCGTTAAACAAGAATCCATTCTAAATACAGAATGAATAACCATCAATCACTCATCATATTTAGTACCAAACTCTGAGTCTCTGTGTTTATTCTATCTATATGTTCTCGCCTTCGGCTCTCACTGAATAAAACCACAGAGGAACAAAAATCACGGAGAAAGTCTACTACTTTTTATGAGAAAAATAGACAATTTTCCACTAGTCAATCATTCCATGATCGTAGGGGCATCAGCAATAGGACAATTTACTCAAATTTTGCAAGTGAATATTCGCAAGTCCCGAAGGGACGGTATCTTATAGGCAGGGGTGATAACCCCTGTTTTCATGTGAAGAACGGTATCGAACCGGCAACGAAATTAAGATCTATTCACGTCGAACCGATAATATAAAAAACGCACGGACATGCGTGTCATACGTCCGTGCGTTTCATCATAGTTGTCATACGAATATAATACATGTCATTTTTCCGACACATCAACTGTTTATAGCTCCTGCCCGTCAGCAGTAAGATGCAGGAACTTGTCTCGTTTGCCATTTTTCTCCAGCTCCAGCTGATAATATTCCGTCGACGGTGTCTTCACAAATTTTGAATCGTCGATGCGGTAGCCAGCATATTTGGCACTCACATAACTCGTCACCTTTTCCGGCAACTCATTCTGATAAATATCTGTATAGGTGTGAGTCCACGAGCCATCAGACTTGAACCAAGCTTCCATTTCATGCCCATCCTGGAAAAATTCAGCCTTATATAGTTTGTTCTCCAATTCCCACTGTGGATACACACCTTCAAACATACTACTGAATGTTTGCTCTACCGCTTTTGGCACATCACTGGAAGCCAAGTCCTTATCGTCGTCACATGACACAAAATTAAAGAGAGCTGCCAGGAAGAATGTTGTTATGAAAATTCTCCTCTTCATCGTCGTTTTCTTTTTTAGTTAAACAATTTTTTGCTTTTCTCTCAAAATCAGTCGTCAATACCCACCAACTGGAATTGGCCGTCAAACTTAAGTTCAATATGGCTGGAAAGCTTTACGTCGTACCCTCTGCGATCACGGTCGATCTCCAGAATCTTTGTCTGAGGATAAGAGTCTGCCACAAACTTTGAAATGGATTCAGGGACGAGGGCTGCCGGCACCTGGCTCTTCTTGCACTCCACCTCAATCCAGTCGCCCTTGCTGTCAAACTCCAGCTTGTCTCCGTTTGTAAAGATGACGTCGTAAGTCTTTCCGAACAACTCTGAGTCGACTTTTGCCAAAGCCACCTTCTGACCAGCAAAATGATTATTGATGATCTGTTGCGCGTTTGCAGGCAACTGCTCAATCTTGATTGGTTTGTCCTGTCCTGCAAAAACTAATGTCTGGGCACTCAATGCACAACCTACTGCGAATAATTTCATTAACCTTTTCATGTCCTTTACTTTTTTAGTTAAACAATGATTGATTTTTGATTTCAATTGCAAAGTAAAAGCCCAAATCTGAAAAGAATCTGAAAATTTGTGAACTGCTTAAAATTTAATTAAAAATTTTGGTTTTAGAGTTTGATAATTGTTGTCCCTCCCCCATCTCTTCTGCGAGTTTGAGCAAGAACGAGCTATCTATTTTTCATCATATTTGGCGTCTGGAAGACGCTATTGAGCGAAGCGAGACTAAGCCGGGACGAAGTCTCGGGGGTAGCGACAACATCAAAAACCTTGCCTGAAAGGCAATACATTTTTTTACGAGTTCAAGCAAGAACGAGCTATATATTTTTCATCATATTTGGCGTCTGGAAGACGCTATTGAGCGAAGCGAGACTAACCCGGGACGAAGTCTCGGGGGATTGCGACAACATCATAAAACTTGCCTGAAAGGCAATACATTTTTTAACGAGTTCAAGCAAGAACGAGCTATTCATCACTTTGCGGACAGGTTTGAAACCTGCCCCTACGATTACAGGTGTACCCCTAAATGTCAGAAGTCTCCTTCCCTATCTCAAAACAATGCATAGCGTCGGAAAACTTATATTTTATGTAGAGTCCGCTCTGTCTGCAGATGGCTTGTGAAATTGGAAGACCAAGTCCTGTGGAATTCTGTTTGCCTGGAGTATGGTAGAAAGGCACGAAAATCTGATTGTCTGGCAAAGCCTCTTCTATTCCACTATTTAAGACCCGCAAGTGGTCGGCCGTACTTTCCACTATAACAAGTCCACCTTGCTTATTGTGGACAAATGCATTTTTCAGCAGGTTGGTGAGCAACATCGTCGCCAGAGTGGGATCCATTACATGCTGGAAATCGGAAGAAGATCGCATTTCGACGTGGATTTGCATTGCCGTGAAGATGGATTGCAGATCGGGCAAGATCCGCTCAGTCAGATTCTGAAAACTGACTAGTTCGCTTTTGGTGAATTGACCGTTTTCGATGCGGGAAAGGTTGAGCAGAGTGCGGTTGAGCTGCACCATATTCCGAAGTTTACGGATCACTTTGCCAATCTCCACAATCTGCTCCTCACCCAAAGCAGGGTCTTCCATCAACAATTCCAACTGGTTCATGCAAACAGCCAGAGGGGTTTGAAGCTCGTGAGAGGCATTGCCGATGAAGTTTTTTTGTATCTCATACTGTTTTTGGCTTCTCAGCATAGATTGCTCCACCGTCTCATTCAGCTGTCGGAATTCATCAATATTTGTAGGATTTACAAGTTTAGACGGTTTTTTGTGCAGACGGAACAGCTCCGTCCAACGCAGCAGATTATAGAGGGGTTTCATGGTCTGACGCATCGAAAGAGTGTTGAGAAGCATCGTTCCAAACAGCAGGATCAAAGCCAGCGTGAGCATCCACTTGAAAATAGTCTCACGCAGATCATCTTTTTCAATGTGAGGGGTGTAGACCTCCAGTTCGTGGAAATTTCCGTCGTCATCACAATAGATAGTGGTCAGCATACGGGCAGACTCGTATTCCCTCATTTCCTTCACATAAACCTCACGGTCCTCATATCTGATATGATCATGAGAGGCTGCATACTCCGCGCTGACATCACGTATGGTGAATTGATTGTTATTGGAAATAAATGCCTCCTCCAGCTCTTCGCCCGCTAACGTACGCTTTATGATAATCTCCGACATCTCCTCAAGAGAGTCGTCGGTCTCATCATTCACCTCATCAATCAGAGCGTAATAGAAAGGGATGCTCCAAAATATGATTAGCAGTGCCATCAGCACAGAAAGACGCAGAGAGATATGATGCAGCAGTTTCATGGCGTAGTGATTTTGTAGCCGAATCCATAGACAGTTTTCAGTTCGATATCCGCAGAAGCAGCCTTCAGACGCTTACGCAAGTTTTTCATGTGGGCATAGATGAAATCGAAATTGTCCGACTGGTCTATATAGTCGCCCCACACCGCTTCTGCCAACGCCTCCTTGCTCACGACTCTGTCGGGGCGGCTGATAAGATAATGCAAGATGTCGAACTCCTTACGACTCACGTCCAAAGTTTTGCCTCCCACTTTGACAGAGAACAGGTCGGGATTCAGCTCTATATTTCCAAGGCAAATCGTCTGTTCACCATCCCGTCGACGACGCATAAGGCTTCTGATGCGTGCATGAAGTTCCGCCAGGTGAAAAGGTTTTGGAAGATAGTCGTCAGCCCCAAGTTCAAGGCCTTCAATTTTATCATCGACAGAATCGCGGGCGGAAAGTATGATGACGTTGCGATTGATTTTCTTTTCTGCCAATTCTTTAAGCAGACTAAGTCCATTGCCATCCGGCAACATGATATCCAGCAGCACACAGTCGTATTCATAGAGAAGAAGTTTGGAGCGAGCCTCATCCAAGGTGGATGCCGTCTCCACCACGTAGCGAGCCTTAATAAGAGATTGACTTATCACCTCTTGCATTCCCTGGTCGTCTTCAATTATAAGTATTTTCATGCCCTATATTTTTATCCTATTAATATTACCAGATACAAAGGTATCATTTTTCTTCAACCAATTACAAATCTGTGACATGGTTAAAAGAATAATCGGTAGCAAATATAAATTATTAAAGGGATGGACGACGGTTCATCCCTTTTTTCGTCGATATTTTTTCCAACCGTGGACGGAATGGGATCAATTCATAATGCATTATGCATAATTGTGGGGGAATCCACACATCTGGGGAATCATCCTCTCGTAAACACACGGACGTGCGTGCCATGGTAATTCGACGGATTGTTTATTTGGAATTTTTGCCGTTGTATAATTTATTCATGATTTTGTAACATCGTTATTTTTATTGTCGTATGATTTATTCATAATTTCGCAACAATGTGCCATTTATGGCAGCATTGATATTTGAATTGTAATAGAATTATACAGATATGGCAAAAAAACTACTTGTATCAATCGTGGCATTTGTGTTGTGCGTTACTGTTTTGGCGACGGAGATGGTTGTGAAACAGAAGAATGGAGAGAATTGGAGAATTAATGTAAATGAGGTGGAAGAGATTATTTTTGACGAATCAATTCCCGAAGATTCGGCAATTCTGGATACATCAGTAACGCCACTTAAATTCAAAATTTTATCTGATTCTACGGTTGAAGTGATAAATGACGACTCATATAGAGAAGATGCATTCCCTGAATCCATTACGATACCTGCCAAGGTACGAATTGAAGGCAAAACATATAATGTAATATCCATTGGTGATCATGCTTTTAGAGACTGTAACGGCTTGATCAGCATCAAAATCCCTAATAGTGTCTCTTCTATCGGGAAAGGTGCTTTTTCTTACTGCCAAAGTTTGACCAGCATCTACATCCCTGAGGGTGTCACTTCTATCGGGTCTTCAGCTTTTTTTGACTGTATGAGTTTGACCAGCATCGACATCCCTGAGGGTGTCACTTCTATCGGGTCTTCGGCTTTTGGTTATTGTATTGGGTTAACCAGCATCAACATCCCTAAGAGTCTCACTTTTATTGGATATTCTGCTTTTGCGAGCTGTAGGAGTTTGACCAACGTCAACATCCCTGAGAGTGTGACAACCATCGAGGAAGGTGCTTTTAGGGACTGTAACAAGTTAGATCCAAAATTATTAGTATATGATAAGGGAACTAAATGCCATGGCTGGATAGGTGATATAACGAAATGTATTGCCATTGAAATTCCTGAAGGGGTCACATCCATCGATTATCGTGCTTTTTCTAATTGTAGCAATTTGATCAGCATCAGCATTCCTAAAAGTGTCACTTCTATCGAGAATTTTGCTTTTTATAAATGTAGCAGTTTGATTAGCGTCAAAATTCCTGAAAGAGTCACTTCTATCGGTAATTATGCTTTTAGTAATTGCTCAAATCTTGATGTCACGATTGACAATTCAAAAGATAATATAACACTTGGATATGGTGTATTTAATCTTTGCAAATCTGTGACATACCTGAAATAAAGTCGACATTTTCTTAAGGACGACCACAAGGGATCGCCATTATGGGTAGCATTTTCCAACAATTACGAATTAAATTTATCTTCCGTCAACGATGCAAAAAATAAATCATTAAAATTTAGAGATATGAAAAAAATATTTACTTTATCAGTGATGCTCATTTTGTGTATGCTGACTTTTGCGACAGATTTCATGCGTATTAAGTTTAAATATGGCTGTATTGAAAAATATGAAGTGGACATTATCGAAGAAGTCAACTTAGAAGGAAGTACAACTGCAATAGACTTAATGCGAATAAAACTTAAAGATGGCAATATCGAAATACATGAAATGAGCATTATCGAAAAAGTCGAATTTGAAATAGGGGAAGACACTTCTTCCATAGGAGATACAACATCGACAGATAGCACTGTATTACCTTTAGCATTCAGTATCACATCTGATTCCACTGCGGAAGTGTCTAGTTTCCACACTTGTCATCAACATCAAAATCTAGATTCTATCTCCATCCCAGCGGAAATACAAATTGAGGGCAAAAAATATAATGTCACATCCATTGGCTCTTCGGCTTTTTATAAATGCCCCGGATTGACAAGCATTAACATCCCTGAGGGTGTCACTTCTATCGGGGCTTCGGCTTTTAAGGGCTGTGGCAGTTTGAAAAGTATCAATATCCCTAAGAGTGTCACTTCTATCGAGTCTTCGGCTTTTGGGGGCTGTAGCAATCTGACCAGCATCAGCATCCCTGAGGGTGTCACTTCTATCGGGACTTCAGCTTTTCTTAACTGTAGGAGTCTGACCAGCATCAGCATCCCTGAGGGTGTCACTTCTATAGCGCATTATGCTTTTTGGGGCTGTAGTGGTCTGACCAGCATCAGCATCCCTGAGGGTGTCACTTCTATCGGTGATTTAGCTTTTAGAGAATGTAGCAGTCTGACCAGCATCTACATCCCTGAGGGTGTCACTTCTATCGGGTCCTCGGCTTTTTATAAATGTAGCAGTCTGACCAGCATCTACATCCCTGAGGGTGTCACTTCTATCGGGTCTTCGGCTTTTTATGAATGTGGCAGTCTGACCAGCATCAACATCCCTGAGAGCGTTACTTTTATCGGTGCTGAGGCTTTTATGGTTTGTAGCAGTCTGACCAGCATCAGCATCCCTGAGGGTATAACTTCTATCGGGTCTTCGACTTTTGAGGGTTGTGGCAGTTTGAAAAGCATCAGCATTCCGGAAGGATTGACAAACATCGGGGAACATGCTTTTAGATTTTGTCGCAGTTTGAAAAGCATAGATATTCCTGAGAGCGTTACTTCTATCGGTAATTATGCTTTTAGTGGTTGCTCGAATCTTGATGTCACGATTGACAATTCGGAAGATAATGTAGAAGTTGGAAGAAATACTTTCCTCGGTTGCAAATCAGTCACATGGTTAAAAGAAAAAGATTAAATTGATTGCGATTGAATAGATCAAGAAGCCAATCTCGCACATCAAGTGGATCTGAATTGTCTCCTAAACGATCACCAAACTGATAAAAAAATCAGAAAACCGCAGAATATTTATTTTGAAATTTTTGTATTATATAAATTATCTATATTCGTCGTCGTAATTATAGAGACAACAATTTTTTTGAATTGTTAAATCTAGAACGTACGGTCAAAACTTCTTACGTTGATAATGTGGGGCACTATGTGAACCAATAATAACAACGATTAACATAGTAGTAAGACAAAATGGAAAAATCGTTAATTTGATGTAGAAGGAGAAAGAATGATGTCATTATCGACAATTAAAAAGCAACATGGTAGTTGAAACAGATGTTTCACCGATTACAGAGATCCATGGCATCATTTATGAAAAAATTAAAATAAAATTCAAAAATATGAAAAAGAAACTACTGGCCTTAGGTGCTTCATTAGCACTATGCATACCAATGTTGGCAATAGACTTGGTGACTACAAACATGATTGTAAAACAAAAAAACGGAAATGAGTGGAAGATTAACGTAGAAGACGTTGAAGAGGTTGTGTACCAAAGAATAGTTCTTGAAGACACATCCATTGTTGATGCATCGGAGACCCCACTTAAATTCAAAATATTGTCGGATTCAACGGCAGAAGTAACAAAAGACAATTCGTACAAACTCACTGATTTTCCAGATTCAATCAAGATTCCTACTAAAGTTAGAATCGACAACGTTGTATACAAAGTCACAAGCATCGGATACGAAGCATTCCGTGAGTGTAAAGGTCTATCAAGTATAGAGATTCCAGAAAGTATCACAAAAATCGACAACTGGGCACTTTACGATTGCACTGGATTGGAGCCAAGAATATTGGTATACAACAATGGCACAAAATGCTATGGCTGGGTAGGAAACAGATCTGTATGTAAAACAGTTGAGATTCCAACAGGTGTGAAAGAGATAGGTGATGCTGCTTTCTACAGTTTAAAAAATTTGACAAGCGTAACAATACCTAATACTGTGATATCGTTAGGTACTTCAGCATTCAGCGAATGTTCTAGTTTGACTAAAATAGAGATTCCTGAGAGTGTGACTCAGATCAACTACGGATTCTACAACTGCAAAAAACTTGATGTCATAATCCACAACTCAGAAGAGAATGTGAATATCGATAAAAGCTTTTACAAAGATGTCAAATCTGTGAAATTTACAAAATAAGAATCATTGCAAAATGATAAATCAAAATGGGATGGACGATGGTTCATCCCATTTTTTTGCAGGAAAAATGAGGTATGCAAAAGGCGGAACCATTGATTCCATCATTGCAAGTCAGAAAGGGCGATCGACAATAAAACAGAGAATAGGAGTCCTCAGAGAAAGTCTACGACTACTTTTGAGAGGGAATGATAAAAAACAGCCATTAATAAGACAGAGCAAATTTTTTCAACCAAAGCTCCATTTTCAACTCATAAGGAGGTCAAAAAATGCAAAAGGCAATCAAAAAATTGCATATTAGGAGTTTTATGTTTTAATTTGCAAGCATATTCTAAAATTGCAGAATTATTTTTATAACATGAGAATTATCGGAACCGGCAGTGCATTGCCAAAATTCGTCGCTACGAACCAGATGTTGTCCGAAGTGATGGATACAAGCGATGAGTGGATTTCCACTCGCACTGGAATCAAGCGCCGTCATCTCTTGGTAAATCAGGAGTTGGAGGAAATCGGCGTCGAGGCGATCGAGAATGCCCTAAAAGATGCTGGCATAACAGCAAAGGATTTAGACTACATCATCTGTTCCAACACAGTGAATGAGTATATCACTCCAGGTTTGGGTTGTGTATTGCAGGGTCACATTGGAGCCACTTGCCCAAGCATTGACATCAATGCCGCATGCGCAGGTTTTCTATATGGAATGCAAATTGCGGAATCGTTCATTAAGACTGGAGTTGCGAAAAAGATTTTGATTGTGGCTGCGGAAGAGCCATCAAGAATCCCAACTTGGACAGACAGAAGCACAAGCGTCTTGTTTGGAGACGGTGCGGGAGCTGTCATCGTCAGTGCTGATGGCGACGACGTGCTTGCTATGCGTTCGACAACAACATCCGCTCCAATCGTGCTATATAGCAAAAGAGCGATGGAGAAGACTCCATTCGTCGGCGAGATCGAAGGAAATGTTCCGTTGGTGATGAACGGACGTGAAGTGTTCAGAATGGCAGTGTCAAACTCACAGGACGACATAAAGGCTGTGATGGAAGAGGCAAACATCACGTCCAGCCAGGTGAAATATTTCGTGCTTCACCAAGCAAACATAAGAATCATCGAGTCGATCCGCCACTTCTTGGATGAGCCAGAAGAGAAATTCCCAACTACAATTGAGAACACAGGAAATATGTCGTCGGCATGTATTCCTATCCTGCTCGACAGGTTGAACAAGGAAGGCAAGTTGTCGAAGGGCGACATTTTGGTGTTCAGCGCGTTTGGCGCGGGATTCCAGACATCTGCATGCGTAGTTCGTTGGAACAAGTAAAAGACAGTTAAGAATTTATTAGAAAATTACATACAACATGATAAAAAGTAAGATTTGCGACCTATTGGGTATCAAATATCCAATTATTCAGGGTGGTATGGCATGGGTTGCCGACGCTAGTTTGGCTGCCGCTGTAAGTAATGCAGGTGGTTTGGGTATCATCACAGGTGCTTGTCCTCCAGACATCGTAAGAGAAGAAATCAGAAAGTGCAAGCAGATGACAGACAAGCCTTTCGGCGTTAACATCATGCTGCAGGCTCCAGAGGTAGAGAAAATCGCGCAGATCGTTGTTGAAGAAGGAGTTAAGATACTTACTACAGGAGCTGGCTCTCCTGCTCCATTCATGGAGATGTGGAAGGCAGCAGGAATCAAGGTCATTCCAGTTGTAGCAAGTGTAGCGTTGGCTCTTCGTATCGAGAGAATGGGAGTAGACGCAATTATCGCTGAAGGTGCGGAGAGTGGCGGACACACAGGTGAAGCCAACACATTGCCTCTTGTTCCTCAGATTGTAGACGCTGTCAACGTGCCAGTGATCGCTGCCGGCGGTATCGGCGACGGACGTGGTATGGCAGCCGCATTCATGTTGGGAGCAGAGGCTGTTCAGTGTGGAACATGCTTCTTGGTGGCAGACGAATGTACTGTACACGAGGTATATAAAGAGAAAGTATTGAAGGCTGGCGACAACGACACAATCGTAACAGGTAAGAAACTTGGTCATCCAGTACGTACAGTGCGCACTCCATTCTCTAAGAGCTTCGCAAAGATGGAGAACGATCCAAACGTCACTTCAGAAGAATTGCTTCAGTTTGGCGCAGGCTCACTTCGCAAGGCCGTTAAAGACGGTAATTTGAAGGAAGGAAGCTTCATGGCAGGAGAGATCGCTGGTATGATCAACGAGAAGAAGTCTTGCAAAGAGATCGTTGAAGGAATGGCTAACAAGTGTGAAGAACTACTTAAGGCTGCGAACAGCCGTTTGGCTTAATATAAAAACAGAATTGAAATGAAAAGAGTCGTAATTACAGGTATGGGCGTTATTTCGCCTATCGGTAACAATATAGACGCATATTGGGATAGTCTAATTAAAGGTGTTTGCGGAATCGGACCAATCACACAGTATGAGACTGGAGACCATCCCGTAAAACTAGCTGCAGAGGTGAAAGACTTCAAGGCAGAGGATTTCGGTGTAGACAAGGGTATGGCCCGCAAGTCTGACCGTTTCGCACAGTTTGCACTTGCAGCAGCCAACCAGGCTATCGCAGATTCTGGTTTGAAGAGCGGTGAGAACATCGCAGCCGACAGATTCGGAACATACATCGGATCTGGTATCGGAGGTATGCACGTCTTCACAACAGAGTGTGAGAAACTAATCAATGAGGGAATGAACCGTATTTCCCCTCTATTCATCCCTATGCTAATCGCCAACATGGCATCAGGACAGGTAGCAATCGCGCACCATCTTGAGGGACCATGTATTCCAGTAGTCACAGCATGTGCAACGTCTACTCACGCAGTAGGTGAGGCATTCCATGCAATCAAGCACGGTTATGCAGACGCAATCGTAGCAGGAGGTAGTGAGGCTGCAATCAACCCACTTGCAATCGGTGGTTTCGCCAACTCAAAAGCACTTTCTAAGGCTACAGATCCTAACGAAGCATCACTTCCATTCGATAAGCGTCGCGCAGGATTCGTGATGGGAGAAGGATGTGGTGTCCTAGTTCTAGAGGAATATGAGCACGCAAAGGCTCGTGGAGCTAAGATCTATGCAGAGGTGACTGGTTACGGCAACACATGTGACGCATATCACTACACAGCTCCAAAACCAGACGGAGTGCCTGCAAGCAAGGCAATCAAGTTGGCTCTAGAGGAGTCTAATTTCGACGCTGCAAAAGATTGCCTATACATCAACGCACATGGTACAGGAACACCTCTTAACGATAAGGGTGAGACTGCAGCATTCAAGCTTGCGTTAGGAGAGGAAGCAGCACGCAAGGCACACATCTCATCAAGCAAGTCGATGATGGGACACTGCTTGGGAGCAGCCGGAGCATTGGAGTTGATCGTTTCCGTTCTTACATTGAAGAACGGCATCATTCCTCCAACAATCAACCTTAAGGAGGCAGATCCAGAGTGTGATCTTAACTACACTCCAAACGTAGCTGTAAAGGCAGACGTCAACATCGCATTCTCAACATCATTGGGATTCGGTGGTCACAACGGTTGCGTGGCATTGAGAAAGATGTAGTCAACACTTGAAATATACTTGATAAAGGCAGGCTTAACGGTCTGCCTTTTTTATGAAATTATAAATGCGAAATGTTAATATATGTGCATCTCCACATTGCTGCTTCCACGGAAAAATTGGTGACATGGTCATGTTTGCCAATGTAGCACCGTCACAAAAGCAAAGGGGATAATAATTATTATTTCATTTTTTGTTTTCAAAAAAATTTTATTTATTTTAGCAAAATATTTGTCATGTAAGACTTTTATTTTTCCATTCGGCCTTTACAGCCGAGTGAAAAGTAATATTTTTGACTATTCTTCATTGAACTAAATAAAAAAATTATGATAAAAAGATTAATTACAACCTTATCTTTGATTTGTTTGGCTTTAGGTGCTTACGCAGAAGCCAAGTATATGACAATCGAAATGGTGAACGGATCCCGGATCTCTTTCCTTTTGGCAGACAATCCAGTCATCACTTACCAAAACGGTAGTCTTGTGGTCAACAACGATACAAAAACAACCTACTCTTTCGATGATGTTAAAAACTACCACTTCACCGAATCAAACGATTCTGGAGTCGATGCACTTAATGCAAATGAATTGAGACTTGTTTGGATAGACAACGAGACTATCGAAGTGCAGAATGGACAACCAAACTCAGGCATCGTCATTACAGCTATAAACGGAGTTATGGCATCACAAACAAAAACTGATGCTGAAGGAAAAGCCACAGTCAAAATACCTAGCAAGGCAGGAGTCTACATAATAACTGTTGGAAGACAGTCATTTAAGTTCATACGTAAAAATTAATGCCTTCAACAAACATGAATCTGTGAAATACCTGAGATAAAGGATTCATAAGATAAAATAAATTAAGGGATGGACGACGGTTCATCCCTTTTTTCGTTGATATTTTTTCCAACCGTGGACGAAATGGGGTCAATTCATAATGCATAATGCATAATTGTGGGGAAATCCACACATCTGGGGAATCCTCCTCTCGTAAACACACGGACGTGCGTGCCATGGTAATTCGACGGATTGTTTATTTGGAATTTTTGCCGTTGTATAATTTATTCATGATTTTGTAACATCGTTATTTTTATTGTCGTATGATTTATTCATAATTTTGCAACAATGTGCCATTTATGGCAGCATTGATATTTGAATTGTAATAGAATTATACAGATATGGCAAAAAAACTACTTGTATCAATCGTGGCATTTGTATTGTGCGTTACTGTTTTGGCGACGGAGATGATTGTGAAGCAGAGAAACGGAGAGGAGTGGAAAATCAATGTGGCGGATGTGGAAGAGGTTTTCTTTGAGGAAGACGGTATTCAAGATGATTCTTCTGTGATCGACGCATCAGAAACATTTCTATTATTTAATATTTTATCGGACTCCACAGTGGAAGTGACAAGAGACAAAAGTGGTAATTGGAAACCTTCATATCTGGGACATGATTCCATTACTATACCAGAAAAGGTGAGAATAGATGGAAACCTATATACGGTGACAAGTATTGGGAAAGATGCTTTTTATAAATGTAGTAGTTTGACAAACATAGATATTCCTGAGCGAGTGACAAGCATAGGAGATTATGCATTTGCTAGTTGTAGCAGTTTGAAAAGCATAAATATTCCTGAAAGTGTATCGGACATCGGGGATTTTGCTTTTTTTTATAGCAAAAGCTTGGAGTCCAAATTATTGATCTACGATAATGGCACAAAATGCTACGGCTGGATAGGGGATAATGAAAAATGCACGGAAGTGATAATCCCTTCAGGAGTCACAAGCATCAAAAAATATGCTTTTGAAAGCTGTAGTAATTTGACGAGCGTAATTATTCCAGAAGGAGTAAAAAGCATCGGGGAAGCTGTATTTAAGAGCTGCAGCAGTTTGACAAACATTAAAATTCCAGAAAGTGTGAAAAGCATCGGGGAAGAGGCATTTAGGAAGTGCAGCAGTTTGACAAGCATTAAAATCCCAGAGAGTGTGAAAAGCATCGGAATAGACGCTTTTTCTAGTAGCGGTTTGATAAGCATAGATATTCCAGAGGGCGTGACAAGTATCGGAGATGGGGCTTTTTATGGATGTAACAGTTTAACGAATATAGAAATCCCAAAGAGTATGACAAGCATTGGAGGACATGCTTTTAAGGGATGCAGCAGTTTGACAAACATTAATATTCCAGAGAATGTGACAAGTATCGGAATATTTGCATTTGAGGAGTGCAATAGTCTGGAACCAAAATTATTGATCCACGACAATGGTAGAAAATGTTACGGTTGGATAGGAGATAAAGAAAAATGCACGGAAGTGATAATCCCTTCAGGAGTGACAAGCATCAAGCAAAGTGCCTTTTATAAATGTAGTAGCTTGACAAACATAGTTATTCCGGAAAGTGTAAAGGAGATTGGAGATTTTGCTTTTCAAGATTGCAGCAGTTTGGCAACCATAAATATTCCCGAGGGAGTTACGAGTATTGGATCAAGTGCATTTTCAAGCTGTAACGGTTTGGAGCCAAAATTATTGATCTACGATAATGGGACAAAATGCTATGGCTGGATGGGGGATAGAGAAAAATGCACGGAAGTGACAATCCCTTCAGGAGTGACAAGCATCAATGACGGCGCTTTTAGTTATTGTGACAATTTGACAAGGATAGATATCCCTTCGGGAGTGACAAGCATCGGAAAATATGCTTTTCAAGAATGCAACAGTTTGACGAGTGTAGATCTTCCTGCAGGGGTGATAACCATTGGAAATTTTGCTTTTTCACGCTGTGGCAATTTGACAAACATAAATATCCCAGAGAGTGTGACAAACATCGAAAACTTTGCTTTTGAAAGCTGTAGTAGCTTGACAAGCATAGATATTCCAAAAAATGTGACAAACATTGGAATTGAGGCTTTTAAATATTGTACAAATCTTGAAGTTGTAATCGATAATTCTAAAGACAACGTAAATGTTGGAAGAGATGCCTTCAACAAATGTAAATCTGTGACATGGTTAAAAGAATAATCGGTGGCAAATATTAATTTTTGAAGGGATGGACGGAAGTTCATCCCTTTTCATTTTAACATTTAATACATTATTATGCTCAAAAACATTTATCCGCATTGACGATTTTGCCGAAAAGTTAGCTAAATTCGCAAGAATAACATTCATGAAAGACGACATTGAAGACGTTGCAAGTGAAGAATATCTACAAAAGACTATTAATCAGCGTTGTAAATGAGTAGTAGAGTGAGCATAGTTACTGGTGCGACAGGAAAAATCGGCAAAGTAGTGGCTGAAGAGATCGCACGACAGGGCAAACATTTGATCATTGCATGCAGAAGTCTGGCTAAATCCAAAGTCCTGCTAGGTGAACTCAAGTCTGCCTACCCACACAGCACTATCGAATCTATAATGCTTGATCTTGCCGACAAACGCTCCATCAACAAGTTCGCTGAAATAATCGAGCAGAAATGCTACATCGTCAATGAGCTTGTTTGCAATGCTGGCATATTGTGTCAGTATGAGAGTCAGAGCAAGGAAGAGGTGGATATGTCGATGGCAGTCAACTATCTTGGAAATGTCCGTCTGATTGAACGTTTACAGCGATCATTGGCCCACGATGCAAAAATACTGAACATGGTGTCGTCAATACGCTGGGGCACGATATCCGGCGACCCCTTCCACCCGGAAGAGAAGTTCAACAGATTCCGCAGATACGCAAGTTCCAAACTCGCTCTCTACGCCTACACCCAGCACTTGGCACGCAAGTACGACAACTCAAGCATCTCCGTCTACGCGGTAGATCCAGGCATCGTCAACACGGTAATGATCACGAAAGGCAAATGGTTTGAAGGTATAGCAGACATATTTCTAAGCCCCTTTATCCGCACTCCAGAAAAAGGAGCAGAGACAGCACTCTACTTGCTGACAAACCGTCCACAGACCACAGGAATGGTATACCATGACTGCAAAATAGAACAATTCCCTGCAGACATGTACACAAAAGAGGAATGGTCGCAATTGTGGGACAACACACAAAAGTATTTAGCAGAAAATCTTTGACACTATGTCAGGTCAGTCGTTAACCATACAGCAGCAGCAGCAGCTCAAACTGTCACCTCTACAGATTCAGGTGATGAAACTTCTCACGCAATCCACGCTTGAGTTCAACGAGCGTGTGGAGCAGGAGATAGAGGAGAACCCTGCACTTGAAGTTGACGACGATTTTGAATATGACCATGATAAAAAATCCGACAAAGATGATTTCGGCGACGACGACAACGAAAATCTCGGAGGCGACGACGACAACGGGCTTGATTACGACGATGGAAACAACGACGACTTCACTTTAGGAGATTACGTGAGCTCAGACGATATTCCGTCTTACCAATATAATGACATGACGGAACAGGAGCAACGCCCAGAGATGAATTATCAGGCAAGCGAGACTGTGCTTGAAGATCTTCGCGCGCAACTCAATCTCCTGCCGCACATTTCCGAAGACATAAAAAACATAGCTCTCTACGTCATCGGATGCCTTAATCCCAAAGGTTATCTGGAGCGAGACACAGAAACAATTGTCGATGATTTCATATTCATAGCGTCGAAAGTAGTGACTGAAGAGCAAGTGGAAGAAGCCATTTCCGTGGTACAGTCACTTGAGCCAGCAGGAGTGGGGGCAAGAAATATCCGAGAATGTCTGATTCTCCAGCTCAAAAGAATAGACAATCCTTCGGATGCCGTACTTCTGGCAACAAGAATATTGGAAGAGTGCTATACAGCGATTGAAGACAAGAGATTCGACAAAATACAGAAAGCTCTTGGCGTGACAGAAGAAGAGGTGCAGGACGCAGTAGCGGAATTGAAAAAACTCAATCCACAGCCATGCTACACGAGCGACATCCTTATGGACAATTCCGTTATGATTGTCCCGGATTTCAATGTGCACGACGAGGATGGAGAGTTGGTGTTGACACTCAATCAAGCCAACACCCCTACCCTTCAGCTCAACAGTCATTACGCCACTGTGCTCGAGGAATATGCCAACAACAGGAAAAACCAGACCCGCGCACAGAAAGACGCCGCCCTTTTCATCAAGCAGAAAGTCGACGCTGCAAAATGGTTCATTTCCGCAGTACAGCAACGCACAGAAACAATGACCAAGGTGATGACCGCCATAATCAAGCGTCAGGAAGTATTCTTTAAAACCGGCGACGACGAGGAGCTCAAGCCGATGATAATGAAGACTATCGCCGATGACACAGGTTTTGACATCAGCACCGTCTCACGTGTATGCAACAACAAATATGTGCAAACTGATTTTGGAGTATTCCCTCTGAAACACTTCTTCACTGAATCTGTCGAGACCGACCAAGGAGAGGTCCACAGCATGGCAAAACTGAAGAATTTATTCTTGAAATGCATCGAGGAGGAAGACAAGAGAAAGCCTTTGTCCGACCAACAGATAGTCGACTACATGAAAGAGAAAGGATTCTCTCTTGCACGACGTACGATCGCCAAATATCGCGATCAACTAGGTATTCCAAAAGCACAATTTAGAAAAGAAATTTAGAAATAATGGAAGCATATATTTCTCCCATTCTAATCAACCTATTTTGGGTTGTCATTATAAGCCTGTCATGGCGTCATAAAATAGCTCGCCATATCGCGCTGATTGGAGGATGGTCACAAATCTGTCTGACCATTGCGGAGACCTATTACCCACAATTTTTGCAAATAGCCGTCTACTCAACACTCATCGGATGGGCACTGATTGTAACTTTAATATATTGGGGAGTCTCCAAAATCATGTCGAAAGACAACATGGTAGTCCAGAACATATTCTACAGTTGCGCCATACTGATTTTAGTATTCTTGTTGAATATCATTTATGTACCCAAATTCTATCAGCTTGGAGTACTGATGACAGCCATAACATACATAATGCTATCAATTTTAGCTATGGCAAACAAGATGGCGTTCGACAACCGAATATATATAAGCAGCACCACAGTAGGGCTTGCCTTTTTGCTTGGGAACACACTACATTTGATGATTGAATGGACAGCGCTTGTATTTTTCTTTGATAATATCTTGTATGTTGTAGCATTTTTATTACTTTTGTTAGGTGCATTAGGATTTTTCCTGATGTATTATAGAAAAGTTTCATTCATAAGTTTTGCTTCAGCTTATGCATTTGGCTTTACAATGGGCTTTTATGGGTACAGCATTATGACAATGATGAATGGATTAATTTAGTATTTAGTATAGGCATTTAATTATCTTGATAATGATTAATAGGGGATTTTTAGCAATGCTTCTAGTGGCGTTTGCGTTAGTGACGCAAAATTGCAGCAATAAAAAGGAGACTAATTCTGAAATGATCTTAAAAATCTCAAATTCAGAAGAGTTTACTTCTTTTGTTAATGATTATAATAGCGGAAAATTTCATATCAATGACTCATTGATATCTCCACTTGTAGTGACTCTGGATAACGACATATCCATCGTTAGTGATCACCTTTCGCCCATCGGTTCGGAAGAATTTCCATTCATCGGCACATTCGACGGCAATGGCCATACTATCACATGTTGTGGTATTGGCAAGACAGAGAATGCCGACAATGTGGGATTATTCGGATATGCGAAAAACTCAACAATCAAAAGTGTGACAATTGTCACTGAGCAAGTCACAGGACAGCGCAATGTGGGTGTTGTGTGTGGATATGCATATCGCACATGCATCTCAGACTGTAAGGCAAGCGGACATGTAAAAGGAGATTCCTACGTGGGAGGAATAGTAGGTTGTGCGAGCTACGGAGGAGTTGCCGACTGTCATTTTGTAGGAAACGTTACCGCATCCGGATATGTGGCAGGGGGAATCGTCGGAATGCTTGAGTTTGGAGGTGTAGTAAGAAGTTACGCCGGCGGACAAGTATCAGGCAAATATGGAATTCACCCTATTTCAGGAACAGATTCAGAAGACGTGATGGTGTCTGAATGCGTAGACAGGATGACTGTAGTCACAGCAAGCAACAACACTAAAAAGAACAATAGAGAGATAGCATCAGACAAGCTGTCAAAATTGCTGTTTCAAATGTAAAAATGGCTGTTAAAATGCCGTTTAATAAATAATTTCATAACTGAAATGAGGATTGTCAAGGGTTTCCGTATGATCGGCATTGGCCCTTACCCTATTCTCTTTTGTGGATTCGCAAGAATGACCAGTTATAAATTTATGAGTTTTATCTCACTAAATAATTAATCACATAGCAGACTTGAAAGCAAATTTTGCCTTTTCTGGCAATTCCAAAATCGAGATGTGTCACCGTTATTCACGTTCCTTATTCTGAGAAGGAGGATAGCCGAAATACTCCTTATACTTACGGCTGAAATAGTATTGGCTACTGAAGCCCGTCATAAACGCAACCTCCTTAACGGGTGCATTCGTAGTTCGCAACATATCATCTGCTTTTTTTAACCGATAGACGCCTATAAGCTCCACAGGAGTAAAGTCTGTCAGTGGCTTCAACCTACGAATCAGCGTGGACTTACTGGTGCCCAATTCTTTAGCGAGATCCTCAACTGAAAATTCCGGATTTTTGTAGTTTTGCTCTATTATATCCATCACCTGTTGCAAGAATGGGTCTACAGTTGATTCCGTCACTTTATCTTCACTGCTCCTCTTCCGTTTCAACCTTATCCTTAATCCGTATAACGTCATTAACACAACAAGAACGACAATAACTGCAAACCACCACGTTTGCCACCATACAGAAGATACCGTCACTGCCATACACAGCTGAGATGCATCTTTTTCTTGACCTTCCCGGCACACCGACAATTGCAATTCGTAATTGCCTGGAGAAAGATGGCTCAACATGATTTCACGTTTTCCATCCAAGTCTGTCCACGTGCTGTCGGATCCTTTCAGCCTATAGCGGCATACAATGTCTATTCCAGAAAATGAGACAAGATCAAACGATATGCGAGTCTCTTCATTATCCCCATCCAAAATGATCCTATTTTCCTTGAAAGGCAAGACTGACCAGTCGTCGTCATCTTTCTTTGCCATCACTTTACTCCATGCCAAGTACTCGACACGTCCAGATGAATCCATATCTTCATAATTCAAGACTATAAAGCCGTTGGAGCATCCGAAAAACATATTACCAGCGGGACTTTCATATATAGCACGTGGTTGGAAAAACAGTTTTCCATATTTTTCTGCGGGCAAAGGAATCCTTCTGAATGTCTGTTTCTTTAGATTCACACGATATATGCCGGCAGTACCGTCGCACCATAAAAAACCCTGTTTGTCAAAACAGACAGAAAAATAGCTGGCGACGGGTAAAAAATCCAACACTTTCTGTTCTCCCGTCTCTCTGGATACAAGTTGGACACCGCAAATTGACGCAACATATAGATTACCATCTTCATCACAAGCACCGTCTATCAAAATACAAGGGTCGGAAGCTTCCTCCTTTCCTTTTAGCGAAGACATACGCATTTTGACACTGTCGCAATGCCAAACATTAAAAGGAGAAACCAACCATTTAGAACCATCAGGAGTCTCCTCTATATCCTCTATCCATTTGTCTGTAAGGTCTGCGTTTATCTTGAATGTGATTTTCTCCCATGTCCCGTCATTACGTCTCACATAGGCACCATCTCCTTGCGTGGCCACCCATATCTCACCATTACTCATGAAACGGACACATTTGGAACTTTTGACCGTATTTTCCAAGGTATCATACGGAATCGATGCCACTTTCCCATCCGCCGACACCGTGCCGATGCCACCGAACCATGAAGAGACTAATGACGTGTCTTTTTTCCACGGAGAGAAGGAAAGGATACTTCCTCCCAAACTAGAGAAACTCTTCATCGGCTGCACAAATTTGCCTTCTCCCGTCACCAAATATGCACCCGTTCCATCCGTACCTACATATATATTGCCGTCAGGACGTTCCAAAAAACATGAGGCATCCACATTTGGATATCCCAATTCAGAAGAGTGCAGTATTTTTGAATTATTGTCCGCTTGACAACGGAACAATCCATTAACCTGTGTGCCGACCCAAATGCTCTGGTCGGAAGCCTCAAATAGCGCATGGACCTTCTTCAGATCATCATCTCCACCAAACGTTTTTATCTCCACATAATTTCCAAAGTGATCCATTCTCCACAATCCATTTCCCCATGTGCCAAACCATATTCTGCCCTTCTTGTCTTTCAGCATCACAGAGACATTTTTAAATGGGATATCCAACGCCCTACATGCAGGAGCTTCCTTTTCTGACACATCAAAAAGCCAAACCCCTCCCATATTAGTCGACACCAAGATATGGGCGGAATCAAGCTCTATAATTGACGACGCCGGAGCATTATCCTTAGAAAGCGAGTACGAACCAAGTTTTTCCCCTTGAGAAGAAAAGATGTGAAGCCCATCAAAAGTACCTACCCAATAATTTCCAAATCTATCCTGATAAAACGTCTCGACAAACAACTGTTCTGTGATATTTGTCAACAACGAATCTTTAGCAAAACTACCTTTTAACGTATCATAGGGGAAAACTCCACTTGTTGACAGCAACAGATCCCTTCCGTCACGTAACTTACAAAATCCAGATACGGATTTGACATATTTCTCCATCAATTCCGGGAAACGTCTGCAAAGGAAAGAATCGGTTGAGAGATCATAGGTTTGAAGCATACCATTGTCACCTCCTAAAATGAGTTCTCCTGAAGAAATTTTAGTAAGGCAGGCCACATTTTTTCTCATCAATCCCCCACGATCCTTCGTGTAATTTCTGAAATTAAAGCCATCAAACCTACTCACACCATCTTGTGTCGTGATCCAAATAAAGCCATTAGAGTCCTGCCCCACTCCCAGCACGTAATCACAGCACAAGCCATCCTGCGTCCGATAATGATCAAAACAAAGGTGCTCACTTGCACATAAAACACTGCAAGAGAATAGTATTGTAAAAAATATGGACAAATTCAACCACATAATCTAAAAAAGAACCCAACAAAAATAATTTTTTTCTTTTGATTTCAAAAACTGATGGCCTTCCTGTCGCCTAATATCAACCGCTAATTTCCCTCCTTTTCATCGCAAATAGCAAAACATAAAATAAAAATTTGCACCAAAATTACATCCCTTTGCAACATAAACACATCACTGCTTTTGACTGAGCAACAAATGTATATCTTTTTGCAACAGACAGATAACCACCCGAACCCTTTATTTATCGAAATTTGCGGCATATCAAATCCGTTTGCCATCTGCTTATTCTTTTTCATTGTAGAGACGGCAACATTAAATCTAATAGCGTATGAAAAACAAATTTATTCTTTTTTTTACTGAGATACTCTTATCTCTACAGTTTACGGTCTCTCTAGCAGCACCCGACCCTAATTTCCACATTTATCTATGTTTCGGGCAGTCGAACATGGAAGGTCAGGGAAGAATAGAGAATCAAGACAGAATTGTCAGCGATCGTTTTAAAATGATGTCCACTCAGTCATGTGGATCACGAGAACTGTATAAATGGTATTCTGCCGTTCCTCCTTTGGCCGGCTGTTACAAGCAATTGGGGCCAGCCGATTATTTTGGAAGAACTATGGTTGACAATTTGTCGCCAGAAATAAAAGTAGGAGTTGTTGTTGTCGCAGTTGGAGGTTGCGACATCAAACTTTTTGATAAAGATAACTATTTAAGTTATTCATATAATGTCGAGGATTACATGAAAGAGATCATTCATGCTTATGGAGGCAATCCATACGGCAGACTCATCGACTGTGCAAAGAAGGCTCAAGAAGCTGGCGTAATAAAAGGAATCCTTTTACATCAAGGAGAGACAAACACTGGCGATTACAGTTGGCCGGGGAAAGTAAAAAAGGTCTATGAAAATATTCTTAATGATCTGAATTTGGATGGAAAAGATGTTCCTCTTTTGGTAGGTGAGGTGGTTCGCACCGAGCAAGGAGGATCATGTGGAAGACACAATGACGTGATTGCAAAAGTGCCTTCCACAATTCCAAACTCATACGTCATATCCGCCGAAGGATTAGGTCATCAAGGAGACAACGTGCATTTTTCAGCTGAAAGCTATCGTAAACTTGGGAAAAGGTATGCTGATCAGATGCTTAAAATATTGAATGATGGGCCTAACGATTTACCTGGCAACGAATGTGAGAAGTATGAAACAGATTTAAAGAAAGAAGCGGAATGTGCCGACTACAATGGAACGATGCTTACTCTTGTCAATCAATCGGGGAAAGGTGTTGTCAACCTTCCCGACGAGGATGATTACATCAATTTCACCTTCAATGTTGAAACGGCGGCAAACTATAAGGTTTACGTGGGATACAACACCATATACGGCTATAAACAGGCTCTATGCAGTGTCAATGGGGTGTCCGGGACAGTGGACTTCGACTACAGTAGTGACGCAGAGGGGGAAGACGCAAAAAAAGAAGTGCTTGTAGGCTCTTTTGCATTTAAGAAAGGAGACAACACCGTGGCCATAACCCCTGTCTGGACTTGGGTTCCGATAGACTATGTCCGCATAGAATTGGATAACGACACTTCATCACATAATCATAATGTTTCTGACATTGATGGATTTCACGTCGACGGGAATAAACTTCTAGACGCATGTGATAATGAGTTTATTATGAGAGGTGTCAGCATGGCTTACACATGGTATAAAAGTTCGGCCTACGATCAATTAAAGGCCATACACAATCATGGAGCTAATGCTGTGCGTATCGTGCTGACCGACGGAAAAGCGTATGGAGTTCCCGCTGACGACGCATCTTCCGTAAAAAAGCTTATAGAAACCTGCCGTGAATACAATATGGCAGCCATTCTCGAAGTGCATGATGAGACAGGAAGCGACAAAATCAGCGACTTGGAGGACGCAGCACGTTATTTCGCCAACCTTGCGTCGATACTGAAAGGGACAGAAGCATACGTGATCATCAATATTGCCAACGAATGGCACAACTCCTCTTCGTCAACCAATTGGAGAGATGGGTACAAGAAAGCAATTCCTATCATTCGAAAAGCTGGACTCAGACACTGTATCATGGTCGACGCTGGCGGTTATGGGCAAAACGCATCAACCATTCACTCCTACGGCAAAGAGGTGTTAGCGGCAGATGAAGAGAACAACGTGATTTTCTTCATCCATATGTATGGATCCGCAGGCAACAGCAACAGAATAGCCTCAAACATTGATGGTGTGATTAATCAAGGGCTTGCTCTATGCATCGGAGAATTCGGATGGTATCATAGCGACGGAGATGTAGACGAAGCGAAAATCCTATCCTACTGCAAAGAGAAAAATGTAGGATGGCTTGCATGGTCGTGGTATGGCAACGGAAATCCCGTACAATACCTCGATATTGTGAAAGACGCTTCCGAGAATCCGATACTGGCAACTCAATCCTCTTCCGGCAAGTCGTGTGAATGGGGGAAATTAATAACAGATGCCTGGAAAAACGAGGCAAAAACAGCTGTATTAGAAAAATGTCAATGGACAGACTACAACAATGTCTCACATTATGACGGCAATACAATAATCTATTATTCACAATCAGAAAAAACGCTGTATGTGAATTCAAATAAAAATGGGATTGTTAGCATCGTCGACATCAACGGCACAACTATAGAATTAATTAACATCACCACTGATCGGAATATCATCCCGTTAGACAAATTGTCTGCTGGTGTCTACATCGTAATCTTCGACAACATCACATTGAAGATAGCCAGATAACCAATATTTATTTACTTCTAATTTTTACTCCAATGAAAAAATTGTTTTTATATGCATTTATGCTACTGTTCAGCATGACTACAATGGCTGCCAAATACAGTCAAGTCACCCGTATCCAGACAGGCGGAAAATGGAGGGAGGCATTCATCTATGTGCCAGATTGCCTGACAGAAAACCGTCCGTTGGTTATATCCGCACACGGAATGGGTGACAATATCAACAACCATAAAAGTCTGTCGCAATGGGAACTGGTCGCTGACACTGCCAATTTTGCCATTGTCTATCCACAAGGTGATGGCTCACAATGGGACATCAATGGAATGACCGACATAAATTTCATGTTGGATATTATAAAAAAAATGTCAGAAGAGTATAAGATCGACGAAAGTCGCGTTTATATGACAGGTTTCTCGATGGGAGGAATGCTGACCTACCATATCATCAATAACGTGGCGGACAAGTTTGCAGCTTTCGGACCGATTTCCGGTTATAACCTTTGGGGAGCCAACTTCAAATGTTCACGTCCTGTGCCAATTTGCCACATACACGGAAAGGAAGACTCTTTTGTGGATTATAATGGAGTCCCTGCCATTATGAAAGGATTCGCCAACAAAGATAACTGTGATCCGACCCCTGAAGTGACTCAAGTGTCGGATATTTGCACCAAAACCCACTATAAGGAGGGAGATTGTGGAACAGAAGTTATCCTATATTCCGTAAAATACCGTTGGCACGAATTGAAAAATGACGATTTTCACACAACAAAGGCTTTATGGGATTTCTTCCGCAAATACACCAACAAATGTGGAAGCAAACAGGAAATTGACACCACTGTTTGCGAAAAGTCGGCACAAAAGAATATATTCGAAGTGGAATGTTCATCAGACTACGTTGCCACATTAGAAACACCATCAGACATGTCGGGAACAGGCGTGCTGAACCTTAAAGAAGAGACAGACTATGTCAATATCAATATACCTTTATCTGAGAAAGGATTATATAAAGTATATGTAGGCTACAACTCTGTCTATGGATTCAAGCAGGTCGACTGTGCTGTCAACGGAGTAAGCGGAACCGCCAATCTAGGATTATCATCAGACGATGAAAGTGTGGACAAAAGAAGTGAGACTCTTGTAGGTTCGTTTGAATTCGCCGCAGGTAATAACACCGTAAAAATCACCCCTATCTGGACATGGGCGGTCGTCGACTATGTTCGCATTGAGAAAGACAATAAAAGTCAAGAATATGAGTTCAAAATCTCCGATGTGGATGGGTTTAAAGTAAAGGGCAATAAATTGCTTGACCATTGTGATCAAGAATTTGTGATGAGAGGAGTCAATCTTGCCTATACATGGTACAAAAGTTCGGCCTACGATCAATTAAAAGCGATTAAGGATCACAATGCAAACGCAGTACGCATAGTTCTGACCAACGGGACAGCTTATGGAACGCCAGCAGACGATGCGTCGTCCGTCAAGAAACTTATAGAAGCCTGCAAGGAATTTGGCATGGTAGCAATCCTTGAGGTACACGATGTGACCGGAAGCGACAAAATCAGCGATCTGGAAAGTGCCACAAAATATTTTGCAGACCTTGCAAGCACACTGAAGGGAACAGAGACCTACGTGATAATAAATATCGCTAATGAATGGCACAATTCGTCCTCTGCAGCAAACTGGAAAGATGGATATGTAAAAGCCATTCCTATCATCCGTAGGGCTGGTCTGCGACACTGCATCATGGTCGACGCAGGAGGATACGGACAAAGTGCAGCCACGATACACACTTATGGCAAGGAAGTTCTGGCGGCAGATCCGGAAAACAACGTCATATTCTCCATACACATGTATGGGACAGCAGGAAATAAAAGCCGAGTGAAAAGCAATATCGACGGTGTGATCAACCAAGGATTAGCACTTTGCATCGGAGAGTTCGGCTGGTATCACAGTGATGGAGACGTGGATGAAGACCAAATTCTCTCCTACTGTCAAGAGAAGAATGTAGGATGGCTGGCATGGTCATGGTATGGCAACGGAAATCCTGTGCAATATCTCGACCTAGTAGATGATGCATCCGCAGCACCAGGTTTATCAGTGCAGACGGCAAGTGGAAAATCTTGTGAATGGGGCAAGAAAATAGTAGATGCCTGGGAGAAAGAGTCAAAGAAAGCCACATTCGGAGAGTGTCCGGCATCAGAATTCAATGACGTCACTTCATACGACGACAAAACAATCATTTACTATATACAATCAGAAAACAAACTACATGTGAAAACAAAAAAAGACGGTATCTTACAAATTATCAGTTTGAATGGAATCGTCGTCGACAGAATCAAAATCTCAAAGGTTGAGAATGAGATCATGTTAGACAAACTTCCCAAAGGCATATTCATCGCATATTTCGAAGGACTAGCGATAAAGATAGTGCAATAAATAAATTCAAAATAAAACCTGCCCCCCTCCGAACACTGCGGAAGAGGGCAGGCTGTTATTCAGACTTAATGTAAAGAATCCATTATTGTTTACTTACACACATCAACAACAAATTCTTGTAATCTTAAAATCAAAAACATCTCCATAAATATCATTAGATACTTGTGTCACCTCTTGCTATTTCCTCCATCTTTAGGACACTATTTACTTGGTGGACGGCTGTTATATTATCTAATTTCTTTAGCAAATTTCTAAATGGATAAATCAATTTGATAAGTATACTAATATCTTTTCTATACACAATATGCAACTTACAAAATGCCTGTCTAAATTTCCAATTATGTATTTTATAATCCTGTACGTTAGTTTTATGATTCAAACTTCTACTTCCGGAACAGATATATTTTTGTCCTAGTTCATTTAGATAATGATTCAAGATTGTGTAGTGAATAGCATCACTTGGCCTTGTATAAGAGAAATATTCGGGATGATATTTAGCACTGATTGTTTCAGTCCAGTCCCCATTATTAGAACAAGACATCCACCCGGCCATTTTGCCAGTTTTTTTATCATAAGCTCCCCAATACTCCAAGCCATCCCTTTTAACACCTTCTCGCAACCCTTCTTTGGATACTATGTTGTCTACATTTTGATAATTTTCTACAGCCGACTTATATACTTCATAAATATCCTCAAACTCAGACACCGCATTTATGAGTCTAACTTCACAACGCTCTAATGCCTTCAAAATATGCTTTTGATATTTTTTACTTAAATCCTCCATTTTAAATGGAGCATCTTTTATAATAAACCAAAATCCAGTATCATTTCCACAATCGAAATCTGTTGTATATCGAGCAAGTAATGGTTTGTCTCCCTTAGAAGATTTAAGATTCCAAATGCTACCATCTAAAAGAGGCTTAAGATTCGGCTCTTCATGAGGAGCAGTAGTCGTAATTACTGCATGATTATAGTAGATCCACCCTAAAATATTATTTTCCATGCATGTTTAAATATTTGGCAATTGCGAAATAGCCCACTTAACAAATGCCTTTCACAATTTTATCTTAAATTTTAAAATATAATATATGTTTGTTAAACTAGCAAAACGATTTTTTCGTTGATTGTCTAATTGAAGTTTTTAAATCCCCATAAGATTTGACTCTTTTTTCTCAAATGGATTCATACAGAATTAGTCACAAAATCTCTCATGAAGATTTCAGATAATTTTGTGTGATACTTTATAACAAATTTGCGAATTGTTTCTCTCATACTTTTTTGCAGTTCAAAACAACAGATATGTCTTTGAATTTTTCTTCAGCGGCATAATTGTTTAGAAGGGAAACAGATTTTGCATCAGATGTATCAGTATTCAACACAAAAATTGATTTATCCATAAGTTTTCCAATCAATACTGTAGCCGATTCATCTACAGATGTTGGACAATTAACAACCACAATATCAAAACCTGACTTCAAAAAGGCAATAAGAGTCTGCAACTTGTTTTCATTTAACAAATCAGAAGGATTTGACGGAATATTTCCTGCTGGCATAACGAACAAATTATCGTCGTTTTTGCTCTGATGAATATAATTCTGCCAAGAGCCGTCTTTATCTGAAAGATAGTCGTATACACCAGATTCATTCTTATCAAGAAAACTGCGGAGCATTTTGTCATCTTCATCAAAATTAATTAACGCCACCCTTTTTTGCTTTAATGCAAACACTTTAGCTAAATTGGCTGTCACATAACTCTTTCCACTATTAGCATGTAGATCAGTGATCATGACAGTCTTTGTATCATCCTCGAAACTTGATTCCAAATAAGTTCTCAAATTCCTAAATGCCTTATTTTCGTCATTTTGGGTGTTTGCACTAACCACAATTTTATCTTCCTTATAAGGTAACTCTGTCAAAAGATGAACAGGGAGATCAGCTAAGTCATCCAAATTTTCGACCTTTCCTTTTATTGACTCCCAAAGAAAAACAAGACCAGCTGGAATTAGAATACCAAGCATCAGAGCCACTATAAGAATGTTTTTCTTAATAGGGCTTGTCGGCTCAAGTTTACCATTGGGTTGTGTTATGATTTGGTTGTTGTAAGCACTATATGCTTGACTCAGCTCATTTTCCTCACGTTTTTGAAGCAGGAAGAGATACAACGTTTCCTTTACTTTTTGCTGACGTTCAACACCAAGCAAATATTTAGTCTGTGTCGGGCTACTTGCAATTTTAGCTTTACTCTTTGCCTCCGTCTTTCGTAAATTTAGAATTTGGCTGTCTATCGCATCTATTTGACTATCTATATTGACAAGAATGGACTTTTCCATATCTGCCAAGTTTTTATCATAACTAACAACCATTGGGTTCTTGATACTACTATTTGACAAAAGATCATTACGTTTCAAAAGTAAAGAATTGTATTCCTCAATGCTTTTTTCAATCACAGAGTTTGTAATATTTGTCACTGCAGGTAAAAACTGCTTCTCATGGTTGTTTGCAATAAAGTCTCTAATGTATTCAAGCATTGCCAACTGCGCGTCAAGTTCAGAAACTTTATCCTGTGCCTGACTGGCTTTATCCAAATGAAGTCTTGCTACTTCATCTACATCCGGAGTAAGATTTCGACTTTTATATGTACTGATATTTTCATCTACACTACCAAGTTCACGCTCAATCAATGATAAACGATCATTGATGAACTGGCTAGTGCTAAGTGCAATCTTATTCTTTCCTTCAAGAAGATTTTCATTATAAGCCTCTATTAAAGCAATCAAAATATTTTCCGCTCTTTTGGGATCAGCATCACTAAAACTCAAATTAAGAATACTTGATTTCTTATCAATAAGGCTTACCTGAAGCTTCTGTTTATAATATTCCACGCTCTTCACCAGACCATTTTTCGTCACATGAATTTTTTCTGGGAAGTTGTTTTTTGAGCGGTCCTTACCATAACTCTTATATTCACTGTTATATGTAACAAGGACTCTGAGTTTTTTATACAAGACAATCGATGTCTCTAACCTTCCATTCCAAGAACCTTCTATATCATCTTTTCCAAATTTAAGAGAAGTTATTTCAAATTTAGGTTTAACATCATTCGACTTCTGTTGTATCATTTGTGTTGAATCCTTCAACTCCTCATCATTCATATCTTTCCTTGCATAAGCGATCATTGATGTAGAATCCAAAGTTATGTCGAATTCACAAAAATCATTTTCCTCCAATCCCAAAATTTCGATATTTATTGGATTTTCGGCACCATAAATAACCCTTTTTCTGAATGGAGAAATTCTTTTAAACTCCACATCAAGATGAAGTTTCTTCACTACATTGCCAATCAAAGTTGGGCTTTGTATTCTTGAAAGTTCATTGTTGACGTTTGTATTTCCAGAAAACGTACCAAAATCTTCTGTTAGGTCGGAAACTGACACTTTATTGTTCTTCGACTCTTCCTTGATCAACAACTGTGTTTCTCTTGTGAATTGTGGTTGTGCAGTATACAGATAGTAGACGGCAAAAAATACGCTTAAGAATAATGAGACCACAAATAATGGCCATTTCTTTAAGCATTGTGACAAAAATTTTTTTACCTTGTCTGTCTTACTCTTTTTTGATGAGTTTCCCATCGTTTATATGTTTGTATTAATTTACTAATTATTATTCAACAACTATTTTCCAGCACTCAGAGTCTATCTTTACTAAGTATACATCAGAAACCGGCATAGTTATGCTAAACACATCAGAATCTGCCTTTTTGTTAAAGACTACTTTTCCTAATATGGAATATACTCGTACCTCACAGTCTTTAGCATTTTGCACATATATATTCTTTCCTTTAGCAAACACTTGTTTACTGTCTTTGGAAATTTTAGTATCTTTCACTCCAGCGCTCTGACATACAACACTTCCATTTGCAGATAAAGGAGTCGATGTGATAACTTCATTTCCTTCATCATTTATGCATTTTGCAAAAAGTTTCATAGAAGAAACTCCGTCTTTCTCTCTACCATATGATTCATCTGGATTATGAGGCGTAGAGGTTATTCTGCTTATCTCAACGTCTTTGTCAAGAAAATATTTACGAAGCACTATTGTTTCTGGCACAGCAACACTTAACTTAAAATTCAAGTGTAGAGGACCTAATTCTGTATTTTTGTCTGCCCACAGAAGTCTATAACCATATGCAGGAACTATAACCTTATCGTCAGAAGGAATCGTACATTTAATTGCTTTTGTCACATTTTCAATGGTCATTCCTGCGATATCTACATCCTGTCCGCTTCCATTGTAAAGTTCTATCCAATCCGAAGACTCTCCGTTTTCATCCAACAATGATTGATTAGACGAACAAATCTCATTCAAATATAAATTTTCTGGAAGTTTACAATTAGAGTCATGCTCAAAATAAATACTTATTTTCAACTCACCCGATTCTGCAACTTTTGTCAAATACTTTTCTGTGTATTTACTGTTATTGGCTGTTCTGACAGTCTCATTGTTAACCTCCCATCTCAAAATTTTGTACCCGTAAGGTATGATAGGTTCTATCTTTACTCGTTCGTTTGAATAGCGAGATGTATTATATTTGACACCGCTGAATTCTCTTTTATTGAGTAAGAATTTGAAATCAGGGGTCTCATTCTCTGGGAAAACGGCTCTGACCTTGACACTAACAACATCATCTCCCAATCCATATTCTTTTTTCAATTGGTCGACAACATATTTTTTTCTCTCCTTTGCAAAAGATCGCATTGACTCAATCTCACTGTGATATTTATCAAAACTGCCTGGACAATCCAACAGGTCACTATGCTTAATAGTCGCACACATCTCGAAATCGGTCATATCCAATAGAGAATCAATCTTAGTGTCGATTCTTTCATCTGTAAACTGATTTTCTATCCTGTCTAAATATTGATCAAGAAATTTCCAACGGAAATCCTCATTTTTCATGCACGATTGCATTAAAATTAAAGGTTTCGTAGACTTTGTCTTGATTGGCTTTGTTGTGAAATCAAGCATACATGTGTCTAACGCTGATGATCTAGAAGATAAGCCCAAATCTGTATCATACAAAATCCATCGGAACCTTCCTCCATCGTGTTTTCTCCACAACTTTATATTGTTTGTCACCCAATCAGTGTTACCAATATATTGCTCTATAATCTGATAATCGACATACTCATCAATATCCATATGGACATTGAGTTTATCATAAAAATCGTCATCAGAATAACTCTTACTAACATAATCGATCATATTGTCATATGCTTCACGAGTTCCTTTTTCACAAATATAACTACCATTACCTTTAAGCAAATCTATATCTTCCTCATCAAGTCCATAATTGTGGTAGACGAAATCCTCATCTGTTCTCTCTGTAAGGATCATCATTCCATAATACTCGCCATTAAGGTAGAAAGATACTGGTTGTGCAGCTTGTTTGTCGATATTCATACCGTCAGCAAGATTTTGGATAAACATATCTCTCCAACGTGGCTGTACATAAGAATATCCATTACCGCCATTTCGTAATGCAAGACTTTTGTATTTTTTGTATGAACGATTAGTGAAAAATGAATTGTAATTCATTTTATTCTTTCCCGAACGTTTGTTCGCCTTGATTTTCAAGCTTTTGCCCACATGTATTCTTGTGCATCCTCCATATACTCCTATTTCTACTTCCTGACAATCAACGACCTTTCCGCCTAGAATATATTCAAAGTTGGCGGAACGAGACCAATCCTGATTATAGTTGGCAACAGGCGTACATGAATTTTCTATTCCATTTTTTCCCTCAACATAAATACCTAACATGTCATCATAGATATCTTTGTAGTTTGCTGAAATAGAAACAACAGGAAGTCTTTCTCCATTATTTTGACAAGCATTGTGGTATTTGTCTGGAAGGATAAAGCTTCCCGTCAAAATCTCACTGAATAGCATTCCGTCTTTGTAGGCTCTTGCTCGCAGAGACGTTGTTTTATCTATTCTTATGACATCTGTATAAATTTTTCCACTTTCTGGAGTTGGAATATCACCATTTATAGTATAATAGATTTTAGCTCCTTCCGTAGCACAACTTAATTCTACGTTCAAACCATTCTCATACAATCCCGGAGTGCCAGATATGAATGAAGGAGTCGCGACGCGATTAGATATGGAAGTAACTAACTTATTATTCTCTTTCCCAGGAGTCGGAATCATAAAACCATCCTGACAATATGAAATGTGAGGATATTGATTTGGATATGTCAACTCTATTTTTCTTCCGTCTTTCTCAAAGCATATTGAGCCCTCGTCAGTCGATAGTTTATTGCCTACTCTTCCTACATAATTACTTTGGAATTTCGATGCAAATTGACTACTTGTTTCGGTCTTGCCAAAAAACAAAAGAGAATATCCATTGGGCAAAACGTGCGAGGAATCTAACTTAACACGCCAATTTTCATTGCCTTCTTTGATGTTTGTTACCGTCCAACCCTTAAGATCAGTGCTACTACCATCATTATAAAATTCTATATAACCATCATAATTATACTTTTCACTGACAATAGTAGACACATTGTTAGTCATGATTTCCGTGATATGAACTTCAGCGCTCACACCTAAAAACCACGATATACATAGTAGTACGTTAAATATTTTTTTTGTTCTCTTCATAATTCGCATTTTAAACTACAAAATTACAACTTTATATTTTTTTGGCAAAGTCGATCATATATTTTAAAATGTCCGACGATTCTAATACTGTCTTAAATGAAGACTAAACTAAATTAAGTAATGCAAAAATCTCTTTCCCGACAGTTGCCGCCGAATATTCGTTTGCCTTATTCAGACAATTTTTCTTCATATTTATCAACAATGATGGGTTCTCTTGGATTCTCCGTAAAGTCGATACCAATTCACCGTAATTGCACTGTGTATAACCAATACCTGTTTTACCATCCTCCACAAAATCAGGAAAGCTATTCCATTTAGCAGATATAACAGGCAAACCCGCTGAATATGCGTCGATTAATGTACCTGGAAGTCCTTCTGTAGGAAATTTTGTTGGAAACAGAAGTGCATCATATTCACGCAAGACTTCCGTGCTCTTAGTCGCATCGACACAACCACGATAACATATGTTTTCCGGAAAATGTTTCTGTAATTCAGAAAAATGCTCAACATATGACGGATCAATCTGGCCATAAATATCCAAAGAAAAATAATTTGACTCTTTATTTGTTGTTTCTATCACAGCATTGACCGCATCATCTATTCCCTTCATCTCCATAATTCGGGAGAAAATACAAAGACGGATAGGAGAAGAGACTTTCATGTTCAATTCCTCTTCTTTTAAGATAGAGAGATTCTTAAAGTTTGGCACAATTGTGAGATTATTAAAGCCCTTTTCTTCCAAAGCTTTCTTCATCACCGTCGTCTCAACCCAAATTTGATCGAATCTTTTCAATATAGGTTTCAAATAAGAATACTTCTCTATATAATTGGAAAGCCAACCTCCTATCACATCATATATAAGTTTAGTGCCCTTTCCACGGAATAAGACACAAAGTAATGGAAAAAGTAACAGAGCTCCATGAGCAGGAAGTATTATCACATTATCGCTGTTCCTACATAGTTTAAGGTAGTTCCAGAAAAAAGAGACTGGGGATTTACGCATACTTTGCATATCTAATTCTCCGATCTCATTCTCAGGGAGTTGATCATGAAGCACGCTTGCCAACTGTTTTGTCTTGACAGTTTGACCATCAAAAAGCGGTTTTTCCTTAGCTAAATACCCTATTATTGAAACTTTATATCTCATATGGAATTCTTTGTTTATTAATCTATATCTATTTTCAAGCACTTTTAAAAGGCTATATTTTCCCTCAAAAGCACTTTCTTTAATGTGATCATTAAATTATATAGACAATTAAGTGTAATAATTAATAACAACCACCATTTAATATTTTTCACTGATAATCAGCGGAAAATTATATAAAATGTTTTAGAGAAACAAAAAAATAAAAAATTCTTAATGCTAAAGCATTCAAATTCTTTTTTGAGGACTATTTAATCATAGATCATTTATGATTCTTTACTCCTAACAGTCGTTTAATTCTATTAAAAAAAGGAGTCCATAGTCCATAGATTTGCATCAAATTTTCTTCCAAGCACCCATTATTAAACTCGTTGCGACGTAAATCAAATGGATTGTCGCCTAAATTAATCCATCCTATTTTAACAGTGGCAGCAAGCTTGAAGCCTTTCTCTTTTATAACCTCTACAGAATTCACATCCAAATTACCATTAGGATATGAATAAATAAATGAACAATCATCCCCTGTGATATTCTTCATTATCAAAGAACATTTATCTATCTCAACAGACAATTCTTGCTTCGTACACTTGTCGCTCATAACATGATCATGAGTGTGGTTGCCAAAATTTGCAAATCCACTTCTCTTCAACTTCTTTAGTTCCTCCTCATTCATCGTGATCCTTGGACCTTTATATGCAGGAAGTTTGTCTATTACTTTGGATCTTTCCACATTCGGAATTTTCCATAACTCGTCGACTTCTTTATATAAATCAGATTCACGATTTTGAAATGCTCTGGAATACCAATAATAGCCATCTTCTATTCCCTTCGACGCAATAAAGAATGTTGCTGGAATTTGATATTTTTCAAGAACAGGCAATACATTATCGTAACCACTCTTCCATCCGTCATCAAAACTCAGCCATACATACTTTTTATCCAATGGTTCATTCCCTAAAATTAGAGAATAAACTTTTTCAGGAGTGATAAAAACATAGTCATGATTCACAAGCCAAGCTATTAACTTCTCAAATGGTTCTTTTTGTTGGTCATGACCATATATCGACAATATTGCATCCTGTCTTAATGAAGACTTTACTATCTTCTTATAGAAAATTAGATATAGAATCTTTGCTAACAATTTTCTCATCATTAAAACTAACTAATAAATACTGACAAATTCAAATATTCTAATGTCTTTCGTTTTTCAATCTAAGATCCATTCTAATATTTTCATTAGAATGTTCTCTGGACATCACGTTCTTGACACTATTTCTTAATTGAATATTTAAAATATGATACACATAAAACAAAGATAATATATCTAAATAAAAAAAATTACTCATCGAGGAAAAACATTTGTTTTATCTAAAAAAACGCACAATCTCTCCTAAAATATTCCCATATAAGTCTTTTCTACCACATCATCCAGACCAAAATCATAAAATCTGTAATGATAGCCTGACTCCGTTTCATGAACTCACTAAGATTATTCGCGACATTTGATCAACACATAATACATTTGTTTCATAGCACCTGTCAAAATTCCTACCTTTTAGGGAGGTCAGGAAGGGCATAAGATCCTACAATGTCCCATAATACCCCGCATACCACTTCGCGAACGCTCTCAATCCGTCACGAAGGCTCGTGCTTGGCTTGAAACCGAAATCCTGCTCCAATGGAGTGGTGTCTGCAAATGTCACTGGCACATCACCAGCCTGCATCGGAACAAGCTCCTTATGTGATTCGAAATCGTAGTCGGCAGGAAGCACTTTGGCTGCTATCAGCTCCTCCTGAAGGATCGTCACAAAATCAAGAAGGTTCTCAGGTGAGTTGTTTCCGATATTATACACTTTGTAAGGCGGAATAGGCAATCCGTCCTCACCATTCTCCTTCTCCGGTGCATGCTGCATCACACGAACCACACCCTCCACGATATCGTCAACGTATGTGAAGTCACGTTTGCAGTTGCCATAGTTGAAGATCTGTATTGTCTTGCCCTCACGAAGCTTATTTGTAAATCCAAAATATGCCATATCAGGACGTCCAGCCGGGCCATAGACAGTGAAGAATCGCAATCCCGTCGACGGAATATTATAAAGCTTCGAATATGCGTGAGCCATCAGCTCGTTGCTCTTCTTTGTGGCAGCATATAGGGAGACGGGATTGTCCACCTTGTCGTCTGTGGAATATGGCACTTTTTTATTTGATCCATAGACACTTGAAGACGAAGCGTAGACAAGATGCTCCACCTCATTATGACGGCAAGCCTCGAGGATATTGTAAAAACCGATAAGGTTTGATTCAATGTAAGCACCAGGATTGGTGATTGAATATCTCACACCCGCCTGTGCCGCAAGATTCACCACGACAGCGAATTTTTCCTCAGCAAAAAGTTGATCTACGACAGTCTTATCCGCAAGGTTGGCTTTCACAAACCTCCAATCACGACCAAGATTCTCAATCTCCTTAAGTCGCTCATATTTGATATTCACATCATAATAGTCTGTAATCGAATCTAGCCCTACCACACGAATATTCTTAAAGTCACGAAACAGACGTTTCACCAAGTTTGAACCGACGAAGCCTGCCGCACCCGTGACAAGCACCGTCTTTCCTTCAAGAGATACATTGTATTTTACCATAAAAAATCATCCTGAATTATCCTCTTATAGAACAAAAGGACAGGTCACACTTAACTAGTTTATTTATAATGACTCAATTAACTTAATATACGATTTTAAAAATGCTTCCTCAGTATTACGTTTTAGGCATAACTGACGATTAAGGGCTCCCATTTTACGACGATCTTCTGCAGATATAGAGACAACTTTTTGAATTGCCCTTACCATATCATCAACATTCTCTGGATCAAACAAGTATCCATTGACACCCTCCTCCACAATGTATGGATTCTCATATAAATTGCTGCATATAACCGGCAATTCACAAGACATTGCTTCTGCAACAACATTAGGATATCCTTCGTATAAACTAGGAAGACAAAAGACATCAGATTTTCGGTATTCCTCTTCAATTTTTCTATTGGCTTCATGGAGAATAAGATAATCTGCAATATCCAACCGCTGATATTCTTTTTCTACCTCTGCATAATAGCTAGGATTATCATTTTTATCACCATACCAGTCGAAATGTACATTCAAACCCAAATCTTTTACCTTACGTATTGCCTTTAAATAGGCTAACATATTCTTTTGCTCTGTATAACGGGCTACCGTCACTATACGCAAAGTTTCATTTTCCACATATTCCGATGCTGGTGTAAAACGATTTACATCCACAAAGTTAATAATGGGATAAACTTTCTCACTAAGAAAAGGAAAATTTGTACAAATAAATTTTCCCTGACTATTACTATTGGGCACAATAGAATCAGCCAATCTATAGAGATTAAACTGAATTTTGTCTTGTGTTGTGATGCACGTATTATTATTACGTTCTGACACAATCAATTTAGCCTTAAAAAACAATTTTGCAAGACACATAGCCTTGTTGACTGATGGTAAATATGATATAACCACATCTGGATTATACTGACGAACATATTTGGCCATACGCCATACACGAGTCTTCTTATTTACTAAATCTGGCAAAAACTCATAATCAACGTTATTTTGACGAAGAAAAGGTTCATAAAACTGGTCATTTATATAAGTGATCAATCTGCATGGATAGCCAGCATTAGTTAGCATCAAAGCCAATCCGCATATTTGACGTTCTGCCCCACCTGGACCCAAATGCTCAGTGATTAACAATATTCTTTTCATAATGTTATTTTATTTCAAACACAAATATAGAATTACATTTACTTCCTTCCTTTACGCATATTTATAATCTGCACATCATCTTCCCTGAAAAAAAATATTGCGGCAATTATTGTATATGCGAGAACCTCTAAGTAATAGTTTTCATAGTAATAACAAATGCATCCTACAGTAGGAATACAAAGAAGAAAAAACACTACCATAAGTTTTTCAAAAGGCAAACAGTTTATATCTGTTTTTTTTGAAGTTTGCAAATTCTTTTTCTCCTTAAATAGAAAATAAAATAATGTCAAATATACACAGGTAATCATAAATGGTCCGATTTTTCCAGCAGACAGCATAAATGAACCTAAATGAGTATAGAACACGCCTAAATCCATATTACTTTTTAATCCCATTTCTACTTGATATCTTACCGTACCTTCAAAATCATGAAGAACAAATTTATGAAATGCGGTAAAAAGGGACTTCGTTGTTACTCCATCTGGAGCAGGATAATAATCCCATACTTCACAAAAATGATAATACGGTTGTCCTAAATAATTTACAATTCCACCTCCTGAACCTCCGTCTCTTTCTTCAAAGCGATCTTTTGTCACAGAGAAAGCATAAGAAGCAGCACCAAGAATCAACAAAGTACTAAATCCTATTGCAGTACTTTTTATCTTAGCAGACATTTGATTCCAAAACATTGAAACAGCTAAACCTAAAATAAGAACCCAAAAAAAGGTAGCAGATCTGTCAACTTGCAACATTCCAACAATTATGACAGTAGTTGATCCAATGAGGGCCATTGCATTAATCCACCATTTTTCTTTCAAAAACGTGATACTGTACAAAAATACAAATATCATAACCACACTAGAATTAACAATGACTCGTACGGGATATAGAACTAACTCTATTACTGCCGGATATGTTTTCAGCTGATAACCATCTCCTTCATATACATAATTTTTAAGTTCCGCAAAATCGCCATAAGAAAGTATAAATTTCAAGTCCCCATAATATGCAAGAGAGTAACTTACAAAAGAGAAAAAATAAATATAGATAAGCCATCTTATTATTTTTTTACTACGATATGCTATGGCATCGTACGAATTAAAGTCTACTAAAACTGCAGGCATAATAAATAATGTCAGCAGCAGACAATATAATATTGTTGGTAGCAAAGATGCAAAAGAGACAAGATTTGGACTTAATCCCATCACATCTATACCAACAGCAAACACGGATGTTGCCGTATATAAAAAAGATATATATGTGCTTGGGGCTATACCACGTATTTTAAATAGGTATAGCGTCAATATTCCGAAATATATTGCTGGTATATAATTCATAGATTTTCTTCAATATATCTAAGAAGATTTTCAGGTGTAATCTGATCTTTAAATGGATTTGGTTTACAAACATAATCCTTGATACGTTGAGTATCTATTTCTTTATTTTCAGAAATTATTGAGACATAATCTGGATCATAGAATCTCGATTCTCGAATAAATGCATTATTGGTCAGCAACATTTTTCCATATGTAATTGCTTCCCAAACACGCAAAGTTTCCCCTCTTGCACCTTGTTGTATAATTTCCAATACACATTTTGAATGCTGTACGAATTGAATGCACTTTTCGTAAGAAAGCCATACATCTTTATCTACATAATGAATTCCTCGTCGCTCTTGATTATATGGTGGTTTAGCATCCATCACATAAAAATAACAATTAAGACCCGCACCTTCCAAAATATCATAAGTTTCAAGGATATTTTTCATACGATTTTTAGCAGCTCCGACAAAAAAAACATCAGTTTCCGGTGTATTGTTAGGTTTTGATATTTTAGTTTCTGCATATACAGTTGGGTGATAATACATATTATATTTTTTAGCGTCATCTCTATCATAAGATATCAACATATCAAACAAACCTCTGATAGCATCTGGAGACGCATCCTCTTTCCATGTGGCTACTATATCCCAATAGTTGACAACCAACTTACATCTTGGATATTTTTTTCTCAACCATACTACATATTCACGCATATAATCATACTCCATCAATCTTGCGTTGAATATGAACACAATAGGTTTTCTTTGATCCGCAAAATTATTTTTAAAGTATGTATTATACCACAATGACTTGAACGGTAAACTAAAGTATTTATTTGTAGTTTTAGAATGCTGAAGCTTGAACAATATCCTCAAAAATCTATTTTTAGGTACAAATCCTAAAATAGACCTTACATTTTCACGTTTGCCTATTTCTTCAAAAATTATTTTGTTAAACTCAAAAAAATCTTCCAGAAAGAAAACAAAATTATATTTACCCACGTTTTATGATTTTTTTAGTTAACGATTTTATATAATCTCTCTCCGATTGTACTAATAGTATATAGTAGCATGTAAATAAAAAAGTTAACACTATAACAGGCACTGAGATCAATAACAATTTGAATCCTTCAAAATTTACATAGATTACATATGCAATAGGTGTTATTATTATCAAATTCAACAAGATAGGAATTACTGTTTTTTGTAAATATGTATTCACATAAAAACCAATAAGTGTTTTTAATAAACGTAATCCTATAATACCATTTAAAAATCCTCTTGTAATTATTCTAGACACCAAAATCAAATATGGCTCCATTCCTATCTCAAATAAAAAAAATGAAATAATTAGGTCAAGCAAAAAACTTATACTGATAAGAATCTGATATTTAGCAATTTTCCCTGTTGCCGTAATTGCACAATTGAACGGTCCCGTGACAGCATCTACTATAGAACAAACTATCAAAAATTGGCAAAAATATCCAGCATTTTCTGGAACATTTTTAAGCCAAAGTTCTAAAATCAGATCTATGTTGATTATCAATAAACTTGCAGGCAAAAACATCAATGCAAAAGAAAACTTAGAGGTGCTGTTAATTAAACTATGCATACGATTAATTTCTCCTTGTGCATACGATTTTACAATCTGAGGCTGAAATGAAGTTTGGAAACTTCCTACAAATGTTACTAAAGCTGTCCATACCTGGTTGGCTATACCCATTGCCGCATTAGCAATTACTCCACAAAAAACATTCAACATGAAGAGGAATCCATTCTGTGTTGCTACATTACTGAACCCACCAAGCAACGTCCATCCAGAAAACATAAACATTTCCCTGAAAACTGACTTATCTAAAAATTTCTTATAGGTACAAGTTTCAAAAGTACGAGTGCAAAACACCTTATATATTAACAATAAGAAAAAACTCTCTAATGCAAGTAAAAAGGCATATGTTACAAGTTTGTCTACTCCTGAAACACCTATCATATATGCGATAACAAGTTTAAGAATCGCATCTATAATACTTGCATATGCAAAAAAATCTAATCTTTCATAAGCAACAACACTTGCCGAATATGGCACACGAATGAAATGAAAACAAAAAGTAAGAATAGAAAACTGATAAGCGTAATTTGCCGCTTCTAATCTTTCATCAGGAATATTAAGACGGTTGTTCAAAAACCATGTTCCAACAATCTCAAAAAGTACAATAGCCACCGCAACTAATAAGAACTGAATAGAGACAGACGTATTAAACACTCTGATCATTTTAGCATTGTCTCCTTCTCCAAGAGCAACCGTTAAAAATCGTTGCGATGCTGATGTAAGTGCATTATTTAAGAAAGAAAACAATACGACAATACTGCCTACAACATTGTAGACACCATAATCGTCTACTCCTAATTTGTCGAGCAATACACGAGACACATAAAGCGAAACTACCATCACAATGATAGTACGTGCGTATAATGCTAACGTATTTTTTGCAATTCTTTTATTTTCAGATGTGTATTTACTCATCTTCTAACCTTAAAATGCTCATTTTAAATTTTCATATGATAAAAACAATAATAACGTTTTACGACACCTTCACTTATAACTAAATATCGTCCTTATCTTATGTCAAATCATTTCATAAATCTATGAAATAAACGAAGCCAATGCACTCAACTCAACTGCAAAATTACAAAAAAATATATTGTTCAACATATTCATGTTCTTTTTTTACATAGAAATGAAAATTTCAAAATATCATACATACTTGCAAAAAATGCCGTGTATGTAAATTCACGGCATTTTTAAGTAATAAAGAATATTATTTGTCAAGTCTTCCGAACACACTCTGAAGTACATCAGAAACACGAGCACTAGCATTGTGGCGGATATCGTATTCCTTCTCTGAAACCTTGGTGAACAAGCCATTCAATGCTTCACCTGTGATGTAACCAGACAAATCCGGATTTACTTGGTTGATTGTTCTCAATTTTTCAAAAATCTCATCAGGCACAACTCCAAGTTTGCGTACCATTTCAAGAGCCATCTTTGCTGTGTTGTTATCAAGCAACTCTACCAGCTTGTTGTTGTATGTAGCATACGTGTTCCAAGCTGCAGTTGGAGTTACATTCGCCACCTTAATAGTATTCAAAGAGTCTGTGATAGACGGCACAAATGCCTCCGTCAGCTGATTGAACGTGTTTTTATGAAGATACTGAGTCGCTGCATTATCAGCTCCAAACAACAACTGTTCCGCATCAGCAAACGAAATGTTTGTGATTGCATTCGTAAAAATGTCAATAGACTTTGGAGCCGCGTTTTCTGCTGCACGGTTGAACAGTTTGATTATTGTGTCAGAATCAGGAATAGACAAACCTGATGCATTTAGCATTGAATTAAACGTTGGATTGCTAGAAACTTGCTGCACAGCGTTAAATGTCGTGATTGCTTCTTTCGGTAAACCTATACGTACAGCAGCGTCTGCAAGATAACCATCTTCTGCACCAAGATTTTTTGCTGCAGTCTCAATTCCAACCTTAAGGGCCGCCTTCAAACCTGTACCGACATCAAAACCTCCATTTCCATTTGCTCCTCCAGCCATTGATTTGATTATCTCTTCTGCCTTTCCACTTTTTACCGCATCCACAGCCACTTTGCCAACTGTAGACAAAATATCACCAAATAATCCCATAGTTTCATTTAGATTAAAGTTTGTAATTTCAAATTCAAAAATAATGTATTTTAATGAAATCCATTCATTAGACTAAAATATTATGTCTTTTTTTAGTTACTCGGATCTTGTATTCATCTTCCACGGTTCCACATGTATACTGATAATTGTCTGATAACCGAACCTTTCTTTCAACTCTTTCTCGATTTGATCTACTTTTTCATGAGATTCATATAGAGAAATGTTTCCATCCATTCTCACATGCATTGTTATGGCATAGTTTACTCCAATCTGACGAGTACGTAGATTGTGCATTTCTGTAACACCAGGATAAGAACAGACAATCTTCTCAATCTCTTTTTCAACTTCTATTGGCAAACTACTCTCGAGTAGCTGGTTCACGCTGCTTCTTATAAGTTGAATAGCCACCTTGAATACAAAAAAACTAACTATTACTGCTGCCAATGGATCAAGAATCGCCCATTGTGAACCAAGTAAACAAGCTGCACCGATACCTATTGCAGTACCAATAGATGAAAGAGCATCACTACGGTGATGCCAGGCATTCGCCACCAGAGCCTCACTATTAAGATTCTTACTCTTTATTATGGTATACTGATAGATTCCCTCTTTCATAAGAATACTAGCTATTGCTGCCCCAAACGCAAACCATCCCGGCGACACAAGTTTCTCTCCATTAATCAAAAAATAATATATTTTTACTGAGCCACTCCATAAGATGCCTCCACCCACAAGAATCAAAAGCAAACCAATAATCGTGGTTGCTAGCGTTTCGTATTTGCCATGTCCAAATGCATGATCTTCATCAGAAGGTTTACTGCTAATCCTTAACATCACAATAACTACAAAATCTGTTAGAAAATCACTGAGCGAATGGACTCCATCTGCTATCATTGCCGCTGAATTACCCAATATCCCCGCAGTAAACTTTAATACTATAAGGATAGCATTTATCACTGTTCCTATTAAAGTTACTCTTACAATCTCCTTTTGTCGAAATTCTATCTGATTTTCCGCCATTTCATCGTCTATTTAATCTATTCTTAGTAGATGATTCTTTATGTCCCGTGCGACGAGTATTGTCATTCCCAATCGACTCTTCATCATCATCTTTATCTTCTCCATCTATATCTTCTTCAGATTCATTTCGAGTCTTATTGTCAGTATCTTTATATGATTTACGATTTCCCAATTCCTTCTCTAGCTTATATAATTCTTCCTCCTCATAATCTTCAAATTCATCATCAAGATTTTTCTTTGTTTTTGACTTTTTCTTAACAGGTTTCTGGCGATGCAACTTTTGATCCTTCACTTTCTCAATTCCTTGTTCAGCACGAATTCTATCAAAATCCCTCAATTGATCGTTTTTTTCTTTCTTCACATCCTTATTTCGCTTGACAGCATCAAGATACTCTTCAAGCTTACGTTTCTCTAACTCGTCATCATAACGAGCATAGTCTGCATCCGCAGTAAAGGATGTTCGGTAACGATATGATTCAACACTAAAGTACTTGAATCCTGTGATGAACATGATTCCTATAACACATAGAATATAAAGCTGCTTGTGTAAACGAGCCTTCAAATCTGCATAATATTGCACGAATAACATTATCAATCCAATACAGAATAAAGAAGATGCTCTATCCTGTAATACCCTAATCTCACAAAGAGAAAAGACAAGAATAAAATAAATAACAAAAACATTCTTTGTGACATTATCTATGTTTTTACTGACCTTGAAATAATTAGGTGCGAAAAAGAACATTATGTATGCAAAACAAACAATTATCTTTCTCATACCTATATTATAATAAGAATCTGCATAAACTATATTAATATAGTATTTCTGTATTTTCGACGCTATATGTTGACCTCCATAAGTGTATAGTCCAGTCAATACGATATTGATAAATTTAATTCTAAATATGAAAATCAACATGACCACCGTAAATATCCACAACAACTGATTCTTTGTCAACGTGATTCTCAAAAGTGGATATGCCATTATATAAAATAGAGATGTCGTATGAAATGTCATTCCCAAAAGATTTAGCAAGACATAAGAGAATACCTGCTTGTTCCTAACATATTTCAATGACATCATAAACAACAATACAGAATTTGCATTACGCAATTGCTCCGCATGGAATACCCATCCCCACCATATGAAATAAATAAGCAATGCCAAAACGCAATAATTGGTTTCGCGCCTGAAAAAATAGAATAGTATGATTGAATCTATCAAGACATATACAAATTGAAACTGCCAATAGCTCATCCCAAGCGTTTTTGCAAGAACTTCAAACAGATTAAATCCTATTTCAAAATCTGTATACCAATCCTTGGAATAACGTCCTAAAACGAATTCTCCCAACGTCGGGGCTTCTTGATAATTCTCATAATACATCATTACATCCATTCCTGTCCATCCCTTCAATCCTACAAATAGGGTGAACAAAAATAGCGAAAATATAAAAACATATTTAGTTCTGTGATTATGGTTTTGTAGATTAAACTCTACAAATACCAACATCACAAGTATGGCCATAAAGCAGAAATATGGTACTGATATACTTAAGTCCATTCTATGGCTCTAATTTTTTATCTTTTTACTATTGCAACAGCACAAGGTCTTACATTGCTGTAATTGTTTAATTGCTCTCCAAGAGGATATTCGGAACCATTTATCCACAACTTTGGAATATTTGATCCTACTGCAGACCTTTCGTACCCACAACACACAACTATTCCGTTCAAAACGTCTATATCATCTACCTTCGCCTGTGTTGTTCCTGATGACAAATCGTACTCCTGACAATTATTTATTCTGTTTTCCTTACTGCTTTTCTGAGTAGCGCTCCAATACATAGCATGATAACCATCATTTCCTCCAATATAGAACGTTCCATTCTCATATTTTATACAAGTAAGAGAAGATGCAGGACCTTCTCGTTTCAAATTGTTGTTGGAACGATTGATCCAAACCTTAGGCAAATATCCTACTCCTGAATTTCTCTCCTGTCCAACACACCACCAATTATCTCCATCAGAAGCTATATCATTAGCCAAAGCAGGATAATCTCCATTTTTATTTTTGTCATCATTATCTTGTGACAATTTATTATATGCCTGTCCGTCTATCCAAATACGAGCCTCCTCAACTTCATTTTCTTCATTATTGCCATATCCTGCAATATAACATCTGCCATTATAAAAACTCAATTTTTGAGCTCTCGTACCATTTTTCAAAACCTTAGGATTAGTACCTATCCACATCTTTGCAGATTCATCATATCCCTCTTTTTGAAATCCACAAGTGTAGACTATTCCTTTAGGATCAACTCCTATTCCCATTGCAACTCGTCCTTCTGGCAACTCGACTTCCTTGTCATTCTCCCAATATACAGCCGCATTTCCAAAACATCCTGCCGCATAGACATTTTTGTCTTCCGTCACACAAATATCAAAAACCTCAACACCTTCATCTCGTCCCGGAGACAATTTATGTATAGACGGAGATTCTGCACTATATTTTGCATTAGACCATATTCCAGAACATGTAATGTTCTTCGACGATGCAGAAGGTATACTGTCATAAACAAATGCCATATATATAGCATATTTCTCATTGCTGAACGAATCCGAAGATGAATTTTGTTCTTCTTTTTCTTTATCACACGCAGTTAGTGAAATACTGCATAATGCAATATATAAAAATACAGATCTCCAGTGCATATATCAGAATTCTATTGTTTAATTAAACAATGGCACAATGTATGTGTCTTGTATGATGAACATCAAAGCTCCTGCCAAATATCCAAGCAATGCTATCAATGAGACCTCCTTCAAATACCATCCGAAACTTACCTTCTCAAGTCCCATAACAACTACTCCGGCTGCTGAGCCTACAATCAAGATACTTCCACCTACTCCAGCACAATATGCAAGGAACAACCAGAATGCACCGTCGACTGCAAAATAAGCTGTTGTAGGATCTACTTCATACATCTTCATGGCACCAGCCACTAGAGGCACATTGTCGACAATCGAAGAAAGGACACCAATAATAATATTGATTGCATAAATGTTTCCGACACTTTCGTCTAGCCATACACTCAACTCACGTAGAATTCCCGCAAATGACAACGCATTCACCGCCATCAAAATACCTAAGAAGAACAGAATTGTTGTCATATCTATTCTCTTGACAACCTTCTGGATACGAGCCTTCTTCTCTTCTTTTATGGAATCCCCCTTCTCATGATACATAAGTTCCGTGTATACCCACAAAACTCCAAGTCCAAGAGAGACTCCCAAATAAGGAGGAAGATGTGTGATTGCCTTAAAGATAGGGACAAACACCAAAGCTCCAATACCCAAATAGAAAATGATATTACGTTCCCTATTTGTCACCATTTCTGCAACAGATAGTTCATGTGACTCTGCATCAACAACATCCGTTGATTCTTCCAAAGATCCATGTAGTTTTCTCGACATTATAATCATAGGCAATGCTGCTGCAACAATAGATGGCAGAATTAGTTCAGGAATCAAATGGGATGTCGTAACATTACCCTTCACCCAAAGCATGATTGTAGTGACATCTCCGATTGGAGAGAAAGCTCCTCCAGCATTAGCGGCCAAAATAACTACCGCCGCAAAATACCAGCGTTCTTTCTGATCCTGCACCAATTTTCTTAGCAGCATCACAATAACGATTGTAGTAGTAAGATTATCAAGCACCGCTGACATTACAAAAGTGATGCCTGTAAGGATAAAAAGAAGGGTTTTCTTATTTTTTGTCGTGATTCGTCTTGTGATTATATTGAATCCACCGTGTACATCTATCAATTCCACGATTGTCATCGCTCCCATTAGGAAGAACAGAATTTCCGCAACCTCACCAACACCTTCGATAAGCTCAACCTTTGTCACATAATCTGTTGTCTTTTGAACACCAACCGGTGTGTTAAGCGCTGGTGCATAAAAAATGTAGATTGTCCAAAGCAATGAACACAAAATCAAAGCACTAGCCGCTTTGTTGACGTGAATCTGATGTTCTGTCGCTATAGCCACATAGCCAAGGACAAACAGACAAATCATTAATAAGACCATAAGACCTCCTTGAAATTTTTATTGTTTTTTTCTGTTATTTTCAAATCTCTTTTGCAAACATACAATTTTTTATTCATAAAGTTATAATTTCCTAAAATAAATTATATCTTTGAGAATTGAATGGTCAAGTGATTTATGTAAGTTTTTTGTATGAAAAGAAAAACGGCAGGGATTTTATTAGGACTTTGCGTGGCAGCAGGAGCTAACGCACAATACGCACACAACCAAATTGAACTTCAAGTCAATGGAGGTGTGCATGGATTGATGTATGATGCATATTCAGTTGCATTAAAAAACCAAGCTAATCTTGGCGGTGGAACTTCTTTTAACTATCGTCATTTCTTCAACGACTATATTGGTTTTGGTACAGGCTTTGGAGTCGCTTTCTTCAACAGCTACGGAAAAATCAGTTCATACGACGAAAAGAATACAGATGCGAATGGAGACATTCTTGCCACTCATTTCCAAAGTTGGGAAGAGAAACAAAAATATGCTCAACTTGAAATTCCTATCGGTTTTTACTATCGTAACAATATCACATACAGTGTAGATTTCTTGACTGGGTTCGGTGTGAAAGTCGGATTCCCTGTCCGTCATACCTATGAAGTCACAGAAGGAAGTTTATCCCGTTCCTTGTACTTACAGGAATCTAACACAACAAAAGATCTTGAAACTGACTATTCTCTACTCGATTTCGAGGGTGATATCACAACCAAAAAGACAACCTGCTCTTTCTTCCTTGATTTTGGTTTGACAAAATGGTTCTCATCAAAACTTGGATTGTACGCTGGTTTGTATGTAAATTATGGATTCACTGATATCGTTGATGCCAAATCAGACAAAAAATTGTTCTCTCCAGAAGGTGTTTATACGACCATGCTGGAAAGCGATCAGATCACCAAGGTCGGAACAATTGCTGCAGGATTCAAAATGGCAGTCACTCTTCCTACAGACAAGGTAAAGAAAAAACATGAGATGCCAGAGAATAAGGAAATTCCTTCCGAAGAGCCAATGATTGCTCCAGAGGTGAAAGAGGCTTTGCTCGCTCGAGACAGCATACATCACCTGCCTGATTCTTTGATCTACATACGATACTCTCGTGAAGAGGTGGCAAAAGTGAAGAAATTGATTTCCCAACTTGGCGAAATTGAAAATGTCACTGAAGAAAAGAAGGTTAAGTATAGAAACACTATAACCGCCTACGACACTCTGACATCATTTGAAAAACTTGACATCACTTGGAACGAGCGTCGTCATCTTAAATTTGCTGAATATGCGCTTAACGCTGAAGATGCCATCAAAATGTTAAGTGAAGAGATGAACACAATGTTCACATTCCCATTCAATGAAAGCGGATTCACGTCTACAGAAGATATGGAAGTGGCATTTGAAGACATGAAAGTGCTTCTTCGTCTACAGCCTAGCAAGGGTCTTTTGATTAAGGGTCATGCTGATAAGATGGAAATGGATTACAATAATGCTATCGGAATCGAGCGCGCGTTCTTCATCCGTGACATACTTAAAGACAAGGGTACAGCGGCTGACCAGCTTGATGTCAAGGATATGAAGGATAAAGAGCCTGTTGACGTGAGCGGCACCGACGAAGGCAAAGCTAAAAACAGACGCGTGACATTCTCAATTTACGAACAATAAGTGCAATTTATACTCTGTGTCAGGAGTCAACTCTCGACACAGAGTTTTGGCTATTGAAAATGAGGATATTATAAAGGATGTAACGTCCAGACCTCCTTCTTTTCTGCAAATTGGAAAGAATGAGCAAAACGGCAACCTTTTTTTCAGTTTAGCTGATTAAATTCAATGATATAACAATTTAGATAAAAACAAAGACAGTTTCAAAAGACGTTATAATGAAAGAGAAATTGCAGGATATAAAAAATAAACTGGCGTATTATTTGATGCGTGGAGCAATTGCGTCGCTCAGTTTGCTTCCATTCTGCGTGTTGTATTTTATTTCTGACATGCTTTACTATGTTGTCAGATATATCGTGAGATACCGTAGAAAAGTGGTCAAAGAGAATCTTGCAAACTCATTTCCTGAAAAGAGTGAAGACGAAAGGAGAACCATTGAAAAGCAATTCTACCACCATTTCTGCGATATGATTGTGGAATGGATCAAAACCTACAGAATGAGCTACGACGACATCCTTAGACACGTGGAATTTGAGAACCGTGACGCAATGGCAAACCTTATTAAAGAGGGTAGGAACATGATGTTCGCCTCTTCCCACAAAGGCAATTGGGAATGGATGCCCGCTCTTTATTGGCAACTTGACTGCCCTAATCTTGTCGGTGTAGAGGTCAACCGTCCGGCTAAAAACCCATATATAAACGCATTTTTAAAGAGCATCCGCAACCGTTTGGGTATGGAATTGGTAGACAAAAACGACATCATCCGTCCTCTTCTCAAATATAGGAAAGGAGAAAAAACATTTGGTCTTGGACTACTTGCCGACCAAACTCCAAGTATAAAAAACATCGATTACTGGACAGAATTTCTTCATCAAGACACTCCTTTTCTATCCGGCCCTGAAAGAATGGCAAGGATGTTCAAATCAGCCTACGTGTATGCCGACGTGGTACGCATTAAGCGCGGATACTATAAATATCGTTTGACGGTACTTTCCGTCAACGTGGCAGAAGAGGAAGAATATGCGGCGACAGAGAAATATGCCCGTCTACTTGAAAAAAGCATCCAGGAATATCCATCCGACTGGCTTTGGACACATCGCAGATGGAAACATAAAAGAGAAAATAATAAATAAAACAGTATAATACATATTTAAAATAGTAACAGACAAACTATCCAGATTATGGCGATTGAGATTAACAAAGAGATGCAATTGGCTAAAAAGCTGATTGAGACAACTAACGAGAATGTGTTCCTGACAGGTAATGCAGGTACTGGCAAAACGACCTTTCTGAATCTGTTAAGGACACAGACCGCCAAACGAATGGTAGTGCTTGCCCCTACTGGTGTGGCTGCTATCAATGCCAAAGGTCAGACCATCCACTCGTTTTTCCAGCTCCCTTTCACTCCTTTTCTTCCGGAATACAAGAAAGAGAAAGGACAAATAAAAAAGGATAAAATCAACATTTTTCGAACCATCGATTTGCTGGTGATCGACGAGATCAGTATGGTTCGTGCCGACCTGTTGGATGCTATCGACGACAGGCTCAGAGAGTACCGCAAGCAAAAATATTCTCCATTTGGTGGCGTTCAGTGCCTTTTCATCGGAGATTTGCAACAGCTTCCCCCTGTTGTAAGGGACGAAGACTGGGCTTTGATGCAGAAGCACTACTCCACGCCTTTCTTTTTCAGCAGCAAAGCATTGCAAGAGTCTTCCTATGTCACTATCGAACTGAAAAAGATCTACCGTCAGGCAGATGAAAAGTTTATCAGCATACTCAACGAAGTTCGCAACAACCATCTCTCAATGGAGTCGCTCAACGAGCTAAACAAACATTATCTGCCAGAATATGAGCCTAAGGAGGGCGAAATATTCCTGACCACCCACAATAAAATAGCAGACGCATTCAACGAGAAAAAATTAAATGAACTGGAAGAAGAGTCCAATATCTACAATGCCATAATCAAAGACAGGTTCCCGGAATCAATGTATCCCGTAGATGAATCTCTTGAGCTCAAAATTGGTGCTCAGGTGATGTTCACCCGCAACAACAGAGAAGCAAACTATTATAATGGCAAAATTGGCACAATCATTGATCTTTCTGAACATAAAATCACTATAAAATGCAAAGAAGACGCTTTTCCGATTGTGGCAGAGCGAGAAACGTGGGAAAACACTGAAATAAAAATAGACAAAGAGTCGAAAGATCAGTATGAAGAAGTGGTAGGCTCGTTTTCCCAATTTCCACTCCGTCTTGCTTGGGCAATCACAATCCATAAAAGCCAAGGTCTGACTTTCGACAGAGCCATCATCGACGCCATTGCCTCATTCTCTCACGGACAAGTGTATGTGGCATTGAGCAGATGCAAAAGTCTCGATGGAATGGTGCTAAAATCACCTATCAAACTTGAATCCATCATCACCGACTTAAACGTCACGCGTTATATGCAGTATGAAGGAGAACGAGCTGCTAATATCGAAGAAGCACTGCCTCAACTACAGAAGCGATACATGATAGTGCTTCTCAACGAAATGTTCGATTTTACAGACATTCACCAGATCTTCGGACGTGTGTTCAACATGGCTCAGACAGGCAACCAATTGAATACCCAAATGCCTAAATTGTGTGAACTTATAAGCGCCGAATACTACTCTATGACCACTGACATTGTGGATGTGGCAAACAAATTCAGAAACCAATATACTGCCTTGGTAGACGCTGCAAGCAACATATACACAGATGAACATCTCCAACAGCGTATTAAGGCCGCCGTAGGCTATTTTCTCGGCAAACTGGCAGACATCGACATTGACATCTATAATGAAGACATCGAGCTCGACAATCGCTCAGTGGAAGACGCTTATAATGCCCAAACAGCTGAATTCGTCAAACTTGTACGAATAAAAACCGCTTTACTGTCAGCTTTCAAGGAACAACCTTTCACCACAACTTCATTTCTTGAAGCACGCGCTAAAGCCACTCTGGATATTGAGATGGGCAAACTTGAACGTACTAAGGCAGATATGACTGTAGCTGGCGTCGATCCTGTACTTCAACACCGTCTGACTATATGGAGATCCGACAAAGCCGACGGCGGTCCTCTTGCCTACGTTATGAATATGAAGACCTTGCAGGAAATCGCCGCCCGTCTTCCTAAGAGCACGGAGGACATGAAAACAATCCCTGGACTAGGAACCAAGAGAATAACCAAATATGGCGATGAAATCGTCAAAATCGTACGACAATTCATCGCAGATAAAAGAGACAACAAACTGACAGATGAAGAAAAAGAGTTGATGACAAAAGCATCTTCTAAAAAAACAAAATCTTCAAAATCATCTAAGTCGTCGGAGCCTGACACATATCAAAAAACTTTGATCCTTTTCAAAGAAGGAAAATCCATTCAGGAGATTGTCGACGAGAGGGCTCTTTCTCTCGGCACTATCGAAAACCATCTTACAAAACTGGTTTACAACTGTGAACTGAAGGCAGAAGATGTAATAGATGAATCCCAACTCAATATGATTGACAAAGTGTTGTCGAAAAAAACAGACATATCGATCCACGATTTACGTAAGGAGATTAAAGAAAGAGTGTCAATGCCTATCGTCGACATCTACTATTTCTGGAAAAGCAAAGAAAAAAATAATGCCGTGGCAAACAGATTGTCAACCAATGAGCGTCGTAACTCAGCCAAAACTCTCTTCGCGGACAATATGCCACTCACAGATATAGCGGTGAGACTGAAAGAACCACCGACAGTGATCGCTGACGACATCGCCAGCTTTGTGGAAAAAGGCATGATCAAAGAAGAGAATGTGTTGAAAGAGAGTGAATACAAAAAATTGAAAAAGATTTTCGAATCGTTTCCTGAAGACGCCTCTTTCACGCAAAAAGAAGAGGCGATCCCACTATCCTACTCTCGTGAAAAGGTGAAAATTGCGAGAAGGAAATATCAGGATGAAAACATGTAGAGACTGACGTGCATCTTTTAACCGCACGTCTCCTTTTTCAGCATTTTGAATCCATCATTTTTCTAAGCATCTCCATAGTCTCATCCGTATTAGCGATGACGACGCTATCCCATCCATATCGGATAGCCATATCCACATTGTCGTGGCTATCGTCAAAAAAGATGATATCACTGCCACTGAATCCGAATTTTTCGTGGATGCTCTGCCCCACCGTCTCAAAAATTTTTGGTTCTGGCTTTTTAAGATGAAGCTCATGAGATAAATAAAGGGCATCAAAATAATCATGGATATCACGTCCCTCCACCTGACGGAAATGATTCTGCATCACATTGTCGATATGCGGTTGGTTGACGTTGCTGAGCATACACACCGTCTTGCCAAACTCATGGCGGAGCCGGTAAATCATATTAAGCAAGTCGACGGGAGTCTCGCCAATCATCGAATTCCACGCATTCAAAATATCCTTTTCAGTGATCTTTTTACTTGAAATTTGAGCCAATTCATCGCAGAATTTCTCCACAGAAATCAATCCATATTCCAAAGCTCCGAAAGGACCATCTTGCGAACAATTGCCAATCATAGCCGCCGCATCCTCTATTCCAAGCAAGCGGAAATTCTCCACACACTCCTTGCGATAAAGGCTCACAAGCACCATGCCAAGGTCGAAAACAAAGACCTTATGATCTGATATATCCATATATATTGAATTTCAACACATCATTAAAGAGCGACCACAAGGGTAAGCCCAAACAGTTTTGCAAATTTATAATTATCGCCACATTTTCGCAAATCGACAATTTTGATTACTTTTGTAAAAAAACTAAAAAGATTATATAAAATGGCACTTCAATGCGGTATTGTCGGCTTGCCAAATGTAGGCAAATCGACTCTTTTCAACTGCTTGTCGAACGCAAAGGCACAGGCAGCAAACTTTCCATTCTGTACTATCGAACCTAACGTCGGAGTCATTACTGTACCAGATGATCGTTTGGTGACTTTGGAAAACCTTGTTCACCCGCAGCGTGTTGTCCCTACAACAGTTGAAATCGTAGACATCGCCGGATTGGTGAAGGGAGCAAGTAAAGGCGAAGGACTTGGAAACAAGTTTTTGGCAAATATCCGTGAGACAGACGCTATCCTACACGTTCTTCGCTGCTTCGACAACGACAATGTCACTCACGTAGACGGAAGTGTAGATCCAGTGCGCGACAAGGAGATCATCGACACCGAGCTTCAGCTTAAGGATCTTGAGACTGTAGAGAGCCGATTGACAAAGCTTAAAAAGCAGGCGCAGACAGGAGGAGACAAAGTAGCGAAAGCAACATGTGAAGTGCTTGAAAAATATAGAGCCACATTGCTTGAGGGAAGATCAGCAAGAGCAACAGAGCTTACAAAAGAGGAGAAAGAGTTGGTAAAAGACTTGTATCTTCTAACAACAAAGCCAGTCTTGTATGTTTGCAACGTAGACGAAGAAAGCGCTGTAAACGGAAACAAGTATACTGAGGCTGTGAAAGAGGCTATCAAAGACGAAAATGCAGAGATGCTTATCGTTGCCGCAGCGACAGAGGCAGACATCAACGAACTTGAGACATTTGAGGAGCGTCAGGAGTTTCTTGAAGCAGCAGGTTTGAAAGAATCTGGTGTTGTTCGTTTGATTAAGTCGGCCTACAAACTTTTGGATCTTCAGACATACTTCACAGCAGGAGTACAGGAGGTAAGAGCATGGACATTCATCCGTGGATCAAAAGCCCCACAATGTGCAGGAATCATCCACTCAGATTTTGAGAAAGGATTTATCCGTGCTGAGGTCATCAAGTACGACGATTTCGTAGCTCTTGGAAGCGAGGCTGCATGTCGTGAGGCTGGCAAGATTTCAATCGAAGGAAAAGAATATGTCTGCCAAGATGGTGATTTGATGCACTTTAGATTCAATGTGTAAATAAAATACAAGTCGTCAGCATAAAAAATCAAGGAAAATTTTGGTTTTGAAACAAAAGTTTCCTACTTTTGCACTCGATTTCAAAAACTGACTTTTCAATAGTTGGTTTCGGGCCTATAGCTCAGTTGGTTAGAGCAACGGACTCATAACCCGTGGGTCACTGGTTCAAGCCCAGTTGGGCCCACCCACGATCAAGGAGACGCGAACAATCGCGTCTCTTTTTTATTATGTACTTGACTAAAGGTTAAGACGAGAATAAATAAGAGGATTGTTAAGGGCGGAACTTCCTAACCCCTCCTCTCTATTGCGAGCCGAAGGCGAGTATATATAAAACCAAAGAGAATAGAAATTTCCAGATAAAGACTACAACTTTTGTGAGAGAATGAGAGGAAAATCAATTATAAAACAAGATAGAACCCCAATCATCATTCTTTTACTTAACCTGAGCACTTGACTCTTAGGGGCAAATACTCCTATAACAAAAATTAGAATTTAAACCTAAAAAATGTTATTTGCGAGTGTTTTTCTATATTGATTACTTGTTATAAGAGCAAAAGACTATTATATTTGCATTAGAGAACGGATTTATTAATATTCTAATAAAATAGAAGTATGAAAAGACTAATTATTACTTTATGCACAGCTTTGATGGCAGCAGTTTCATTTGCAGCCGGTGCTGGTATAAAGTTCGACGAAATAGTACACAATTTTGGCACATTTGATGAGTCAAAAGGAAAAGTAACTTGCGAATTCAAGTTTACTAACACAGGCTCTGCGCCATTAGTGCTACAAGAAGTAAAGGCAAGTTGTGGCTGTACAACTCCAGAGTGGACAAAGACTCCAGTCGCACCAGGCAAGACAGGTGTTGTCAAAGCGACATACAACGCAACTGGCCGTCCAGGTGCTTTCAACAAGACTATCACAGTCAAGTCTAACGCTGGTGAAACTAAACTTACCATCAAAGGTGAGGTGTCTAACGGGAAGAAAGCTCCAGTAGGAGAAGACTTATAAGAGTTTGTATATAATTTATTAAACACAAGAGGGGTTCATGATTGTTCATGACCCCCTTTATTTGTGTTCTGTTGGAAGCCAATATATATTTTTATTAATTTAAGTATTTATAAATAAATTGATTACATTATTTATTCTTCCCAAAACATTAACCTTTTTTAACATCTTTTTCTGCTGATTTGAAATTCTTTGATTTACTTTTGCTCCAGAATCAAAAAATTAAAGATTATGGAAGAACTAAAAAATTTATTGACTAATCCATTAAAAGATACAGACAAAGACATCTCCTTAGTAGAAATACAAAATAAATTTAGACAAATAGCCCAAAAGATATTTAACGATTATAGCATTAAATGTGGAGATAAAATTTTTCGACTTGCAGAAATAGAATTCTATTACTACAAGAAGGGCGTTTGGGAAAGCGAATGGAATACGACAACATACTATCGTGAGGAGAAGGATGCAGGAAAATTGTTTTTTCATTACAGCGGAGTAGATATATGTTTCCAAAGTGATAAAAATGAATTTGGAGGAATTCTAATTAGAAGTCTTATAGAAGTAGATAATAATGGTAAATATATGGCACTGCATACAGGTCCATTGTTTTGTGCTAATTTAATGCTTAATTCGTGCGAGAAAGAGTTGCCTATTATTAAAAATGACCATTCTCTTGGTTATGATGATAAAACAATAAAATCTGATCTTAGATTTGGTGTCAACAAAGAGGCTCAAGAATTTGAAAAAGAAAAGAATATGGAATTATGTTTCTTCGTCACCCAATATCAATATAATGACAATAACACCCCATTGAATTGGCAAGAAGCTTCGGAAACAGATGTTTGGAATTATAAAACAGGTGATTTGATACGTAAAAAAAGATACTATAATAGATTTAAAAATAAAAAATCATGACCACCAATATACAAACCCATACAGTATTCTTCTCGGATTTGTTGCCGAAAAAATATCCAATATTATATAAAAGCATTGACAAAATACTCAGGGACCACAAAATAGACCATCGACTACTTACAAACACCAAGGACATCTGGTGTCGTGATTATATGCCAATACAAACAGAATCTGGCAAATTCATCCAATTCACATACAACCCAAGCTATTTGAAAGGTAAAAAGGCATGGGAGGATTCCCGCTCCAATGTAAAAGAAATTTGCAAATTGAACAACATCGAAGCCACATATTCAAATATAAATTTAGATGGTGGCAATGTTCTTATCTGCGAAGGTCGAGCAATACTAACGGATAGAATTTTTGATGAAAATCCAAGTTATGAGAAAGAGACTCTAATAAATGAATTGTCCAAATTGCTGGAATGTGAAATTATAATAATTCCTTCCATAAAAGCAGATTATACAGGACACGCAGATGGTATGGTTAGATTTGTGGATAAAAACACTATTTTAGGAAACAAATTGTCCGACGAATACCAATATATTCAAAAGGGGATGCAAAATGTCATCAAGCGATATGGTCTAAAATATATAGACGTTCCATTCTTCATCAACAAAAAAGATCCAAAGCACCCAGACAGTGCTATCGGGATATATGTGAATTATTTGGAAGTCAATAACTTAATCGTATTGCCGATCTTCGATAGAGAAGAAGACAAACAAGTTGTTGACATTATTCAAAAAACGTTTCCAAACAAACACATCGAAACAATCAACTATAATGATATCGCACAAGAAGGAGGTCTGTTGAATTGCACTAAATGGGTTGTGAAAAATATCCACGCATAAATAGATGAATATAGTTTAACAATATGAATCAGTATTTGTTTTTATGATTACGTTTCAAAGAAACCGTGTGAATAAAATTCTATAATTAAAAATAAGAGGGTGTATCAAAATGTAAAATCAAGTTTTTCGAACTTACATTTTGTCACTTTTTATATGAACAAAGCCGTTTCAGAGCTTAAAAATTATAGTTAAGTCTCTGAAACAGCTATATTTTTGGAGAATTTAAAAATCAACTTACATTTTGATAGTTTGATTTTTGATAAATTGAGTTTTGATACACCCTCTACAATTCTGCATTCAGTATTCTATTTCACTCCGTTTCTCTTCAACAGAGCGTCGATAGTTGGTTCCTGACCACGGAATCTCTTATAAAGTGTCATCGGATGCTCGCTGCCACCCTTCTCCAACACTTCACGACGGAATCTCTCCGCTGTCTGCTGGTTGAAGATTCCTTCTGCCTGGAATGCCGCAAACGCATCAGCATCAAGCACCTCTGCCCATTTGTAACCATAGTAGCCGGCTGAATATCCTCCTGAGAAGATATGTGTGAAATTGGCACTCATCAATGCCGACGGTACTGAGTTCAACAACTGTGTCTTCGCCCATGCCTGTTCCTCAAACTGCTTAACATCTCCTGTGTATGGAGTCTCAAGTGTATGCCATGCCATATCAAGGTAGCCAAATGATAGCTGACGCAATGTGAAATAACCAGTGTTGAAATTGGCAGCCTTACGGATCTTCTCAATCAACTCCGCTGGGATCTTCTCTCCCGTCTTATAATGCTTTGCAAACGAATCAAGATACTCTTTTTCAAGAGCCCAATTTTCCATCAACTGTGATGGCAGCTCCACAAAATCTCTATACACATTTGTGCCCGACAACGATGCAAAACGCGAGTTGGCAACCATTCCATGGATTGAATGACCAAATTCATGAAGGAATGTCGTAAGCTCGTCAAATGTCAGTAGCGACGGTTCATTCTCCGTAGGACGAGTGAAATTCATCACAATAGAGATATGTGGACGGGAATTTGTACCGTCTTTCTCTATCCACTGTGGCTTAAACTCTGTCATCCACGCTCCACCACTCTTTCCTTCACGCGGATGGAAATCAGTGTAAAGCACAGCAAGATATTTGCCGTCCTTATCAATCACGTCGAATGCCTCCACTTCTGGATGATAAACCTCTATCTTATCATTTTTCACAAATTGCAGTCCATACAATCGCGTCGCCAAACCAAACACTCCCTTCTTCACATTTTCAAGTTCAAGATAAGGCTTGATCTGTTCATCATTAATAGAGTACTCCTTCTCACGCAATTTCTCAGAATAGTAGCTCCAATCCCATGGCTGGAAATCTGTCTTCGCTACAGGAATAGAATATGAAGCCGCAAAATCCTTCACAGCCTCAACCTCTTTCAAAGCTGTCGGCTTGTACGCCGCAAGAAGCTCTTCCAGCAATTTATATACGTTCTCTTTATTCTCAGCCATGCGGTGACGCAATATTTTGTCGGCATGACACTTATATCCTAGCAAATTTGCTATTTTAAGGCGTGTTTCAGTGATTTTTCTGAGCACTTCGATATTGTTGCTATCTCCTGAAGTGGAACGTGAATTATATGCCAAATAAATCGTCTTTCTCAACTCACGGTTGTCGGCGTATTTCATAAACGGCACATACGACGGAGCTTTTAATGTGAAGACGTATCCTTCGAACGTATCCTTCTTAGCCTCCTCCTTAGCCGCATCCAAAATTGCCTGAGGAAGACCGCTTAATTGAGCAATATCCGCAACCTTCAGTTTGTATTCGTTTGTGGATTTCAATACATTCTGCTGAAACTGTAATGTAAGGGCTGAAAGCTGTTTGCTGAGTTCTGAAAACTCTTTCTGTTTGTCGGCTGGAAGTGTCGCTCCCATATTCTCAAACGACTCGTATGTCTCTTCAAGAAGTTTCTTCTCTTCAATTGTAAGATTAAGCGTTTCCTTCTTATCATAGATTGCTTTCACACGTGCGAAAAGTGTCGCATCCTGATAAATGACGTTGGTGTGCTCCGTCTCCTCAGGAGATATTTCGCCAGCGATATTGTCCATTTCATCGTTGGTTTCCGCGCTCAACAGGTTATAGAAACAATATTGTATTCTCGACAGCATGTCGCCCGACTCTTCCAAAGCGACAATAGTGTTTTCAAAAGTAGGTGCTTCAGGATTATTCTTTATCTTTTCAATCTCCTTTTTATGCTCCTTCATTGCAAGTCGCATAGCCTGAAGATATTCAGACGTAGGATATTGGGAAAATTTCAATGTCTGGTGAGGAGTGTCGAACACTGTCCACTTCTTGATCAATTCATTCTCATTTACTTGTGCAGTCATAACAAACCAATTTAATAACAATATAATACTAAGTAAATTTTTCATAGAGCTTGTCTGATGAAATGTCTGATTTTATCTTTTACAATAGGAAAGACACATGGTCTGCCCTACAACGTTGCCGTTAATTTTTTTCAATAACGACAAGAGACGTTGAACGGACGGCATTGTCACCGACAGAATAATGGACCTCTTTCACTATTCCTTTGACAGGAGAAAAGATTCTGTTATACATCTTCATTGCCTCAATCGTAGCCAACACGTCGCCCTTCTTTATTTTTGTGCCGACGGGAATAATATCTATCACTTTGCCTGCGATGGGTGGGAAAACCTCTGTTGCATGGGTTTCGTTCATCGAGTTATAACACGACGCACGAAACCTATCCTCCCTTACGAAAGTCTTATATTTTATTCCGTCAATTTCTATCTCAATCTGCTTCATAAGCTATGATTCAAATTACGCCGGTGTTAGCCCATGCTTCTTATTCGGACGATCCACCGTCTTTCCACTAAGAGAAGCGAACGCATCAATCACACGTCCGCGTACATCCTGCGGCTCCACAACATCGTCGATATAACCTTTGGCTCCAGCCTCGTAAGGATTAGCGTATTCGCGACGGTACTCTTCCGCCTTCTCCTTCTTGAACGCCTCCACATCACCGCCATTCTCTACAATAGCCTTTATCTCTTTATGATATAGCACCGAGACCGCACTCTCCGGACCCATGACTGCGATTTCAGCGGTAGGCAGACAGAAAACATAATCAGCTCCAATATGTCGGCTGCCCAAAGACACATATCCGCCTCCGTATGCTTTTCTAAGCACAACTGTGACCATAGGAATTGTAGCCTCAGCATAGGCATAGAATAGTTTTGCTCCATGACGCACAGCTCCGGAATGCTCTCCTTCCACACCGGGAAGACATCCAGGCACATCCATCAAGGTCAACAGTGGAATATTGAATGCGTCGCAGAAACGAATGAATCGGGAAGCTTTGTCAGCAGCATCCGCATCCAATGCACCTGCAAGGTAATTAGGCTGGTTTGCCACAACTCCCACCGTCGCTCCATCCATTCTGACAAATCCACATATAATATTAGGAGCGAACAATTCATGTACCTCAAAGAAAGAATCCTTATCCGCCAGACATTTCACAACCTCACGCACATCATACGGCTCTTTGCCATCAGAAGGAAGAATCGACTCAATAGATATGTTTTTAGGCGAATCCACCGACTTTTTTGTTTCCGGCTTCACATCAGCACTTTGCGGAAGATAATCAAGAAGACGTCGCACCTGAGCGAGGCAATCCTTCTCATTTTTAGCGAAGAAATGGGCTGTACCAGCTTTTTCCGCATGGACTCGGGCTCCTCCCAAATCTTCCTGAGATATAGTTTCTCCCATTACCGTCTCCACGACTGTAGGCCCCGTGAGGAACATCTTTGATATTCCGTCGACCATAAACACAAAATCCGTCAACGCAGGAGAATAAGCGGCTCCACCTGCACATGGCCCCATCACCACTGAGATCTGAGGCACAAGACCGGACAACTGAGTGTTGCGATAGAATATCTCTCCATAGCCACACAACGAATCCACTCCATCCTGAATACGCGCTCCGCCAGAATCGTTGATGCCTATTATAGGGCAACGCATTTTCGCCGCCAAATCCTGTATCTTTGTTATTTTCCTCGCATGACGCAGTCCGAGGCTTCCTCCAAGCACAGTGAAATCCTGTGCAAACACACACACGTCTTTTCCACCAATCTTGGCAACTCCACACACGACTCCGTCTCCAGGAGCATCATCGCCATCTTTGTGGACAAACATATCAGTCTCACGGAATGTGCCAGCGTCTACCAATATATCTATTCTTTCTCGAGCGGTAAGCAATCCTTTGGCATGTCGTTTTTCAATTGCCGCCTCTCCACCACACATTAAAGCCCTCTCACGTCTGCTTTCTAATTCTGTGATCTTCTCTTTCATATGCAATTTCTAATACATTTATGGAGTAGCATCATTTAGGTGCACGCCTATACAGGAATATGGCGATAAGCAGGAATAAGAAATTTGGAATCCAAACCGCTATTCGTGGGCTCAGGCCTCCACTTATCGCGAATGTGGCCGAAATAGTATCAAACAAGATGTATGAAAAGCTCAATGCCAAACCTATACCGAGGTTCATTCCCATTCCTCCCTTCACCTTCTTACTTGCCAATGCGAATCCTATCGTGGTAAGAATAAAGGCAGCAAACGGTTGTGAATGACGCTTTTCATATTCAATCTCAAACTCCTGGATACTTCCCACTCCTCGTCTGCGCTGCTTTTCTATATAATGTTCGAGCTGGGCGTTGGTCATCTGCTGCTGCATCTCTCGATAGACAAAGAAATCTTCTGTATCTACATTCAAAGTCGTATCCTTGCGTTCTCCAGAAGTCATTGTCTCCTGCATGCCCACAAAATCACGTGTCACCCACTTGCGAAGCTCAAAATGTCCGAGAGTATCATAGTCGGCGAACTGGGCTGTTGTGCGGGAAACAAGAGTCTTGCCATCAAACTTCTCAAGTGTCATCCTATATGCTCGTTTCAGACTCTTCTCATACGTACCAATGTAAAGGATCACTCCTTTTTCCACCTCAAGTTGCACATTAGTGGCATTAGTCTCTCGTTTATACGCATTTTTATATTTCGCCAAAAAATCAAGTCGCACCTCATTAGCAGGAGGGATGACAAAACTCGACAATATGTATGTCATTACCGCAATCACCGCCGCTGAAATCCAATAAGGCACCATCACTCTATGGAAACTGATTCCAGATGCGAACGTGGCTATAATTTCCGAATTATTAGCAAGTTGGGATGTTATAAAAATGACAGCGATAAAGGTAATCAAAGGAGAAAGCAAATTAGAGAAATACCATGCGAAATTAACATAGTAGTCGAAAACAATCTCCTTTAATGTGGCATCTGCCAGCGTATCGATCTTTTCAGATATGTCGAACACAATAGCAACGCTGACGAGCAGGATAATCATCAAAAAATATGCTCCCAGAACCTTCTTGATAATATAAAGATCGAGCTTTTTAAGCCAAGGCGACGAGACAAAAGGCAAATTACTCATAATCTATTCTGTTTTTACAGTCTGACACTTAATTTCTTAACCATTTCCACCTTCCATGTGGAGAAATCACCGTCAATAATATGCTGGCGTGCCATTTTCACAAGACGCAGATAAAAGGCAAGATTATGGATAGACGCGATTTGCATAGCCAGAAGTTCATCACTCACAAACAAGTGTCGAAGATAGGCTTTCGTGTAGACCTGGTCGACGAAGCAGTCGCTTTCAGGATCAAGCGGTGTAAAGTCGTCTTTCCACTTTTGGTTTTTCATATTCATTGTGCCGTTGGCGGTAAACAGCCATCCGTTGCGTCCGTTTCTTGTAGGCATCACACAGTCGAACATATCCACACCACGCTCTATAGCTTCAAGCAAGTTTGTAGGAGTACCCACACCCATCAAGTAGCGAGGTTTGTCAGTCGGCAATATTTTGTTGACCACCTCAATCATCTCATACATCACCTCAGCTGGCTCTCCAACAGCAAGCCCTCCGATAGCATAGCCTTCACGGTTTTTGGAAGCCACCGTTTCTGCCGCTTTTTCACGTAGATCTTTATAGGTACAACCCTGCACTATTGGGAAGAAAGTTTGGCTGTAGCCATAAAGCGGTTCTGTCTCATCAAAATGTTTTAGTCCACGGTCGAGCCAACGCAGTGTCATGTCAAGACTCTTCTTGGCATAGTTGTAGTCGGCAGTGCCGGGAGTACACTCGTCGAGAGCCATAATGATATCTGCTCCAATTATACGTTGAGTGTCGACAACATTTTCCGGAGTGAATATATGTTTGGAGCCATCAATATGCGAACGGAAGATACATCCCTCCTCCGTCAATTTTCTTTGACCAGAAAGAGAAAACACCTGAAATCCGCCACTGTCAGTAAGGATCGGGCGATCCCATCCGTTAAACTTATGCAAGCCACCTGCTTTACGAAGCACATCCAGACCGGGACGTAGATAAAGATGATAAGTGTTACCCAAAATGATCTGTGCTTTGATATCGTCACGCAATTCACGGGTATGCACACCTTTTACAGAGCCAAGCGTACCCACCGGCATAAAGATTGGAGTCTCAATAGTGCCGTGATCTGTTGTGATCACACCCGCACGTGCTTTGCTATTCGGATCAGTATATTGAAGATCAAACTTCATGTTTTCTAAATTTCATTCTATAATTATGCAAAGTAACGACTTTTTTGCGAGTTGTGCAACTGGAGGGAGGCATCTGGGATATCATGATTGATTTTTGAGGATTATTAAGGGAGAAATGACCCTTCCATCTACCAGCACAAAACAAAGATGAGAACATATATTTAACGTCAATTCGACGAAATTAAAAATAGGAGAAAAATGATAGTTGGAGTGTCATAAATGAGGATTGTTAAGGACGGAACGTCCTAACCCCCTCCCCACGTGCGAGCCGTAGG